>CAWGUT010000001.1:0-286191 GCA_963825825.1 uncultured Solirubrobacterales bacterium
GTCCAGCTTGGCCCTGGTACTCGCGATTGCCGGAGGCACGACGGCCATCGCCGGCAGCAATGCTGCGAAGAACACCGTCACGAGCAGTTCGATCAAGCCCTATAACGTCACCGCCCGCGACTTGGCGGGCACGCGAATCGTGCAAGGCATGGCAGAACGCGGGCGTTCGCGCCGTGCTCGCGTCGAGGAGAGACTGCTTGCTGGTGGTGGCTGGATCCCTAGCGGGCGACAACTTAGGCGCATCACGTCCAGGCGAGAACGGGTGGTACGTCCAGCAAGGTTCAGGTCTGGACACCCATGTGATCGCTTACGCGATGTGCCTGAGAGGCGAAAGCTGGCAAATAAACGGTAACACCGTGGGAAGCAAACTGGCGAATTGCAGCACACAGGCTGAGGAAGCTTGGGGGGAAACAGGTAGTCAGCCACTGACTACGAGCATTCCGCTTGCGCGAACTACCGGGCTCGTACGGATAGCCGCCCTGACGCTTCACAAGTGCTCGGAACACGTAGCCGCACGCGACCATGAGTCTGCGTAAAGCGATATTTGCCTCGAAAGCGGCCATCGGAATCGAAACCGCAGCACCTTGAAGGTGCGCCACTTGCGGCCAACCCGGGCCTGCATTGCGACCGCTCTTCCCTCTGCGTTGGGCCCTGGGACACGTCCCGAGAATCGAGCTGCGTCCTCCGTTCGCAAAGGCTCAAAGGCTAACGAGTCTTGGGATAGCCTCGCGCCGGGCTCGATGGGTTTGGTGGGGGGGGGGGGGGGGGGGGGGGGGGGGGGGGAAAAAAAAAAAAAAAAAAAAAAAAAAAAAAAAAAAAAAAAAAAAAAAAAAAAAAAAAAAAAAAAAAAAAAAAAAAAAAGGGGGGTTGCCCCCGAAAATAGGACTGCCAGCGTCGTCACGAAGCGAACCGCGGATCACCGGCTGGACATTCGATGTGACTCGTGGCGCGAGACTTCAGCTTCGCCGCCAATATCAGCGCCGGCGTCGAGATCGGCAGCGGCTGTACCGCCCGATCCGGGACATGAGTTATCGACCTGAACGGTGCGCCGAACGCAAGGTGACGACACATTCCCCCACCGACATCGTTTGAACAGATCAGGACGTCATTCGGTCCGTTGGTCTACCCGGGATCCCTCTCTTGTATCGATCGCAAGCTGTTGATTTGAGGAATCGGGGCAGGGCTTCAAGGCCGTATAGCTGCCGCCGTAGTCGGGCGGGCAGAAATCAACAGCCTTGGACCTAATGCCGTTCACGAAGATATTCACTGTGCGCGCGCCTCCCCCACCGTCGGTCTCGGTTGTGTGTAGGCTCTGCACGCCGCGGACCACCCCACCGTAGAAGGGAGCCGGTCGCTGAAGATGCCGGCGCCGACCTTGTCGCGAACTGCGGCGATGAAGTTGGTCGTCCAAACATATGACCAGTCGCTGTGGCAGTTCGGGGTGACCTGAAGCACTGCAGAGCGGACCTCGAAAACATGGGCGTCCGGTGGCCGTGGCGGTAAGAGACTGCAGTCGACCGGCCTCCCACCGTCGGGAACCCGAAATGGGCGGTGCGCCGTTGCCCTCGAAGTAGGCGGCCGCGAAAGCCACCGTTGTCGCCGTAATGCATAACGAGGCGCCTTCGCTGAGCGGACATTCGGTCGCGCGGAGCGGAAAACCGCCAGGCGAGACCAACGGTCTCCGTTCTTGCAGCCAGCGGGCTGCCATATACCTCGTGGTCTGTCTCCAGGCCCGCAGTCGCGCACCGCCGCATCCGCTGCCCAGATGCTGTAAACCGCTGGAGCCGAACGGGTCCATGTCGGATCGGTATAGCCCACGGCTTCCGGCCGGCACACACTGGACGACGGTGTAGCCGGCCGCGAGCGCCAGCGGAGCGAGCTCGCGGCAATCAGGACAAACGCCAGCAGAACCATCGACGAAGATGCGCAGCGCCGGCGTGCTACGGTCCATCGCGGCGTTTTCCCCGAGCTTGCTCATCCGCGGTCTCCTCATCGACGCCATGACTCCCTAAGGCCTGTCAGTCGGGAGCGTCATCCCTGCCTCACCCCTCGATTCCAAATCCGCCGCCACTGGATTCGCCCACCCCCGCCCGATCCGCCGCCACCACCGCCTGACGGGCCACCGAACTCGCCGCCACTGGTGCTGCTCGAGGTCGAGGGAGCCGAGCCAGATTCGAAGCTGAATTGCCGCGTCTTCTGCTGTACCGGGGTGGGCTGTTCCTCGGGAGGTGGAGGACTCTCCTTCGACACGGCCGGAGACTGAGTCGGCGGTGGTTGCTCCGTCGGTTCCTCCTTCACGACTTCGGAGTCCACCGGCTTCGCGGGCCGCTCGACCGCCGGCCGCTCGTGATTTGCCCCGGACCCGTCTCCCGCCGCTCCCGGATCCACCAGCCCGGTCGCCACGCAGGTAGCCCCGCCCGCGGCAGTTGCTCCACAGATCGCGAGGACTTTCGCGACAGCCGCGACACCCGCTCCTCGGGTCCCGCCCGCCGTGGCGAGGGCGGCCGCCTCACCGCTACCTCCACCGCCTCCGCGGGCGAGGATCGAGTAGCCCGTCTCCCGAATCTTGTCGACGGCGGCTACGGCTCGCTCGGCGATCCACTCGTGCGGGCCGCCGCGCATCGTCTGATCGAGGATCGGTCCGGCGGGGGCCAGGCCGAAAACCCTGCCCGGAACAGCGCGGTAGGCCCGGAGCTTTGCCCGACAGGTGGCACAACTCCGCAGATGGAACTCCACCGCGTCCGTTGACCCATTCGCGCTCTCTCCGTCCGCCAGCTCGGAGAGCGCGTCGGCCAGCTCGCTCGCAGCGGCGTCCCTGCTCGATGTCGGCGAAGGCCTGGAGAAAGCGCTTACGCCCCTCCGCCATGCAGCGGTTGATCTTCGTATAGGACCAGCCCGTCATCTGGCCGATCTCGGCGTAGGAGTACCCCTGAGCCTTCAGCGTCAGCGCGCGAACCTCCTGTGGCTTGAGCGCCCGGAGCGCCTCGCCGCTCCGGGCAACGCGCTCGCGGCGAGCAAGCTCTGTCGTTCGGCCCGGGCTCTCCGAGGCAATGAACTCGAGCGGGTCCCGATCGGCGTCATCGTCGGGACCCGCGCCGCGCGGGGAGCCCACCAGCCGCTCGCGCTGGCGGCGGACAGCCAGGGCCTCCCTCTTGGTGACGGTCTGCATCCAGCGAACCAGGGCATCGCCCTCGATCGGCGGGGCCTTGGTGAGCAGGATCTCGAGGGCACGCTGGTAGGCGTCCTCGGAGTCGTCGGCGCAGATGGAGTAGCGACGAGCCGTGCGCCTGAAGACGGCGTCGTGGCTGTCGATCAAGGCACTTGCGGCCCGGCGACGGGACTCCGCGGTGGCCGGGTTCTGCGCATGGCATCGTCCGCGGATCGCTCCTCGACCCCAGCGTCAGCGGTTGTTCCTCCCAACAGACCCAGACGGCTCACCTCCGGCACATCGAGGTGAGCTGAAAACTGCCACGACTCGCCCCGTCCCGCCAGCGGCCGTGTTCGCAATTTGCGTACGGCCGTCTCGGAAAAAGCTCCGCAAATTGCGCGGTGGCTGTCACCACCGTTGTCAACGCAGTCGTCGCTTGTGAGAGCGAGCGGCGTCCTGCGATAGTCAGCCCATGTCCGTCGGGAGGGGAGCGATCGCGCTGGCGACCCTGGCTCTTGGCGTTGCGCGTCGCCGGCACCGCGGCGCGCAGAACAGGCCGCCCAGCCGCTCGCGAAGCAGCGGACGAAGATCGTCCTCTTCAAGACCCGCGTGGCCTCCGACGGCTTCGTCACCCCGGGGCAGCCCGAGACCGTCGCCGTCTCCCACATGCCGCGGCGGACCGACTTCAAGATGGCGATCGAGGCGCCGCCGACGACGCTGCAGTGCGGCGAGTTCTACTTCTGCGACCTGGCGCCGGTCCGCCCCGCGCCCGGCTCGCCGCCCTTCCGCACCGACGGCAAGGGGCGAGGCGGTGGTCACCTTCGTCATGCCGAGCACCTACAACATCGCCACCGACCCGTTCGACCCCTCCACCCGCCGAGCCGGTCGCCTTGGCCAACGACCAGCGGATCCACATCGACGTCCAGGGCGTGAAGCGGAAGCACAGGGTGAAGAAGATCGGCTTCGGCTTCGGGCGGGCGACCGTGCAGACGGGCTCCTAGCTGCGAGTCGGCCTGCGCGTCGGCCCGGGATCCCGAGCTATCCTCGCCGCCGCGATGAGCACCTGCGTCGTCACCGGAGGGGCGGGGTTCCTCGGCTCGCATCTGTGCGAGTACCTGCTCGAGCGCGGGCACCGGGTGATCTGCATCGACAACCTCGACACCGGCACGCTCGAGAACCTCGAGCACATCCGCGACGAGAACTTCGCCTTCTGGAACCACGACATCACCGAGTTCGTCGAGATCGACGAGCCGGTCGACTTCATCTACCACCTCGCCTCGCCGGCCAGCCCGATCGACTACGCGCGGCTGCCGCTCCACACGCTCAAGGTCGGCTCCTACGGAACCCACCACATGCTCGGCGTGGCGAAGTTCAAGCGGGCCCGGATCCTGGTCGCCTCGACCTCGGAGGTCTACGGCGACCCCGAGATCCATCCCCAGCCCGAGGACTACTGGGGCAACGTCAACCCGATCGGCCCGCGCGGCGTCTACGACGAGGCCAAGCGCTACGCCGAGGCGATGACGATGGCCTACCACCGCCAGCAGGGCGTCAACACCTGCATCTCGAGGACCTTCAACTCGTACGGCTCGAGGATGAGAGCCCACGACGGCCGCGCGATCCCGACCTTCCTGCGCCAGGCGCTCCAGGACAAGCCGCTCACCGTCTTCGGCGACGGCAGCCAGACCCGGAGCTTCTGTTACGTCGACGACCAGATCGAGGGCTCGTCGCCCTGGCGGAGTCCGACGTCCACCTGCCGGTCAACATCGGCAACCAGGACGAGTACACGCTGCTGCAGCTCGCCGAGACCGTGATCGAGGTGGCCGGGTCCCGCTCCGAGATCGTCTTCGAGCCGCTGCCCGTGGACGACCCGAAGATCCGCCAGCCCGACATCACCCGCGCCAAGGACCTGCTCGGCTGGGAGCCGAAGGTCTCCCTCCGCGACGGGCTGAAGCGGACGATCGACGAGGCCGGCGTCGAGCGCCTCGTCGGCCAGCCGGGCTAGCGCCGGCGTCTACGGCAGCGGCCGACCCGGATACTGGACCTGCTGCAGCGCCCAGCCGTTCCCGTCGGGGTCGCTGAAGAAGACGAAGCGTCCCCAGGGGAAGTCCTGGACCTCGCTGACCTCGACGCCGCGCTCGGCGAGCTCGTCGTGCGCGGCGTGCGCGTCCTCGACGACCAGCTGCAGGCCATCGAGGCTGCCGGGCTCCATCTCGTGGGCGCCGGTGGTCAGGGCGATCGAGCAGGCGGAGCCCGGGAGGGGTGAGCTGGACGAAGCGGATCTCGTCGCTCACCCGGTGGTCGTGGTCGTCGTTGAAGCCGGCCTGCTCGACGTAGAAGGACTTCGCCCGGTCGACGTCCGACACCGGCACCTGCACCAGCTCCAGTCGCATCTCGGTTGCCATCGCGATCTCCTTTCGGTCGGCGGAGGGGTCTAAGCTGCCCCTTGCCTGATGAGTTACTTACGTGCTAAATATCTTAGTAGATAAGAGATCATCGTGGCGGCCGCCCGAAGACAGAAGAAGGACCTGATCGCGGAGCTGATCGGCGAGTTCCGCGTCGCGGGCAACCTGGACAGCGCCTTCGACAACCTCGCTGCGGAGCGGCTGGGCCTGAACCGCACCGACCTCCACTGCATCAACATCATCGAGAACAGCGGCGGGCTCACCGCCGGGGAGCTGGCGGCGGAGTCCGGGCTCACGACGGGCGCCGTGACGGGGGTGGTCGACCGCCTCGAGCGCGCCGGCTACGCCCGCCGCGTCTCGGATCCGGCCGACCGGCGCCGCGTCAAGCTCGAGGTGACGCCGAAGTTCTACGCCCGCGCGGAGAAGATCTGGGGGCCGGTGGCAGCCGACTGGGCAGCCCGCCTCGGCGGGCGCTTCACCGCCGAGGAGCTCGAGCGGGTGATCGACTTCCTCCGCACGACCAACGAGCTCTCCAGGGAGCACCTGGAGCGCTTGGGCGAGATGAAGCCCTAGCTCTTGGCGCGGGCCCGAGCGCCCTTCTTCGCCGAGCCGCTGCGCTTCTTCGCCTTGGCCTTCCGGGTCCGCGCAGCCTTCCTGGCGGCTTCCGAGCGCTTGCGCGAGCCGCCGCCGGCGCGTTCCCTGATCGTCTCGGCTGCCGCCGAAAGCTGATCGGCCAGCCGATTCGCGCGGGCCGGTTTCTTCTGGCCCTTGGCCGGGATCGCTTCGGCGGCCAGCTTCGCGACGCGCTTGCGGATGCCGCTGTCGCGCAGGCGCCCGTAGAGATCCTTGTCTGCCTTGGTCTTCGCCATTTCCTCTCTCTTTTGCCGGGGGAGCAGGACTACCCCGCTTCGGCAAGCATCGACACCCTGCCCCGCGTATAACCCTGGGCGTGGCCCTGAGTCAGGAAGAGAAGGGCGAGGCTTTCCGCGCCCTGCACACGGGCCCGCCGTTCGTGATCCCCAACCCCTGGGACGCCGGCAGCGCCAAGGTGCTCGCCGGTCTCGGCTTCAAGGCGCTCGCCACCACCAGCGGAGGCTTCGCCTTCACCCTCGGCCGAGGCGACGGGACGGTGACGCTCGACGAGATCGCCGCGCACATCGCCGCGCTGACCGAGGCGACGGACCTGCCCGTCTCGGTCGACCTCGAGAACGGCTACGGGCCCGCGCCCGATGATGCCGCTCGGGCGATCACCCGCGCGGCCGAGGCCGGCGCCGTCGGCGGCTCGATCGAGGACTACGACCGCGACAGCGGCGCGCTCTATGAGCTCGAGGCGGCCGCCGAGCGGATCGCCGCCGCGGCCGAGGCGGCGAGCGGGCTCGGCTTCCCCTTCACCCTCACCGCCCGCGCCGAGAACCACCTGCGAGGCAATCCCGACCTCGACGACACGATCGCGCGCCTGCAGGCCTTCGAGCGGGCGGGCGCCGACGTCCTCTATGCGCCCGCGCTGGTCACCGCCGAGGAGATCAAGGCCGTCACCGAAGCGGTCTCCAAGCCGGTCAACGTGCTCGCCTTCGGCCGGCTGGGCCTGACCCTCAGCGAGCTCGCCGAGGCCGGCGCGCAGCGGGTCAGCGTCGGCAGCGGCCTCACCTGGTCCGCCGTCAACGGCGCGATCGAGGCGGCCGAGCGGATCATCGACGACGGCGACTTCTCCGGGCTCGGCACGCCGGGCCGCGTCAAGGAGTGGCTCGGGACCTAGGCGCGACCCCTTCCTCGCCGGCGTGAGCTTTGGCGCCCGAAACCTGGCGCTCTACGGCAGTGGGCGACTGCGGCCTTCAGCACCGGGCACACGAAGCCGAACGTCGGGATGCGGCTGGAACGACGCGGAGTCGGCGGTCGGGCTGCCGAACCACTCGTCGCGGACCGGCGCCTTCACCTTCTTGCCCGTCCGTCCGCCGCCGTCGATCCTGCAGCACGTCGACGCCGCGATAGGCGTCGGCCGTGTAGACGATCTCGCCCTTCGGGTCGGTCGGCGACCAGTACGCCGCCCACGTCGAGCCGTTGGCCGGGATGTAGTAGCCGACCTGCTTGATGTCGG
Organism: uncultured Solirubrobacterales bacterium; assembly: GCA_963825825.1. Classification (GTDB taxonomy): domain Bacteria; phylum Actinomycetota; class Thermoleophilia; order Solirubrobacterales; family 70-9; genus DASUPK01. The sequence goes on from CAWGUT010000001.1 coordinate 7,646, forward strand.
TCGGGTTGCGGTAGTCGAGGAAGCGGACGCCCTGCTCGTACCAGCCGACGGCCGCGACGCCGTCCTTGGCGTCGAACCAGTGCGACGAGCAGTTGACGGTCACCGGCGCCTTCGAGTCGACCGCGCCGCCGGTGAACATGCCGTTCAGCTCCGTCTCCCAGGTGTCCGTGCGGCGTGATCGCGCCGCTCTTCAGCCGCGAGAGGTCCCAGGTCTCGAACTTGCCCTGGCCGCGGCAGCCGCCGGGCGGGACCTCGTCGGTGTCGATGTAGTCCTCCTCGGTGACGAGCAGCGTCTTCCCGCGCCGCTGCGAGTTGTGGAGGATGAAGTCGTTGTAGGGCGAGGGATTCCGCCCGGCCTCGCCGGTCGTCCCGAGCAGCTGCGGCGCGAGCGGGTCGGCGGTCAGCCGGTAGCCGGCGGCGCCGCCGCCGCCGACGTTCCAGACCGTGCCGGTGCTGTCGAGCTCGGTGTCGTGCGAGACCTTGAAGCGTCGCTCGCGGACGCGGCCGACTCGAACTTGCCGAGCGACTTCGGCGCGCTCGGGATCGTGAGGTCGACCACCTCGACGTGGTCGCCGCCGTCGACCCACACCTGCGAGCAGTCGGGCTTGACGAAGTTCGCGATGTGGCCCGAGCCGCGGCCGCTGCCGGTCAGGCCGAGCGGCAGGATCGCGCTGACGACGGGCGAGGTCGGGTTCGCGATGCTGACGACGTACATGACCGAGCCGAGGTCCTGCGCCTCGCGGTCGTTGACGACGATCAGCGTGTTCCCGCACAGGTCGACGTCCTCGTTCTCGAAGTGGGGCAGCGGCAGCGCCCCGACGAGCTGCGGCGAGTCGGCCTTCGCGATGTCGAGCACGGTGATGCCGCCCCAGCCGCTCACGTAGGCGTAGTGGTCCTTGAAGTTCATCCCCGCGGCGGTGCCCGGGATGTGCGTCGAGGAAGTGCACGTTGCTCGACGTGGCGAGCGGCGGCTCGACCGCGCCCACCCTGGCCCGTGGCCGGGATGGCGTTCAGCGCAGCGAGGAGCGCGGCCAGCGCGAGCAGCGAGACGATGCCTATGATCCGCCGACCGCCGTTGTTCATCAAGCCTCCCTTTCGCTTCGAGTCGCGGCGCGCCGGACGAAGCGCACGCAATCCGCCCTACCTGCCTTGTGTACCAAATATTCGGTAGGCGCGTCAACTCTGAACCTCAAAGCCAACATGGAAGGTCGGGCGAGCGGCCCCGAAGGACCCCGCCGCGAGGTTCCGCTGACCTTCGCGGACACTTTGAAACCGCTGCTTTGCATGGAAAGCAGTATCCGCCGAGAAATACTGAGTGGGCGATGTCGGAGGAGAAGGTGGAGATCGCATCCTCGCCTTGAAATCGTTGACGGGGTAGCCTCTGAGGATCGAACGACGCGCCGATCGTGACGGTTTGGACGAAGGCTGCGTCGGGTCGCACAGTGAACCGGCTGGCAGGGTCGCTCGTACTGGCTTCAGCGAGGGAGTAGCTCGAAACAGCTGCTTAGGACAAAAGCGGCTATCCGCTTTGATGGAAACCGGCGATTTCGACTCGGCCCGGGAGTGCTGTGCAGGCATCAAGGGAGGGTCTCAGCAACCGTAGGCGCCGCCTCGCTCTGGAGTCGCTGAAGTGAAGCGAGCAGACAAGGCGCCACTAGCTCGGCTTCATTGACGGGGATGATTCCCCCTACTGCAATGGCAGTGGTGTCGCTGCGAGGAATCGAAAGTAAGCGTGCGTTGAACCTTGGGTTCCCCTCAGGATCTCCAGCAGGTGCAAGGCAGGGTGGAGAATTCCGATACGGATCGTGGTTGAGGGCTGACCGAGGAAGATCCCGGAACGTCGGAGGCGGATTTTCGAAGCACGGCTGGACCGAACCTGGGGTAGGACAGGTTGTGGGCGTAGGTTTCCAGGGCGCTGTAGAAAGAATCGAGACGAGCAAAGCGCTAGGATAAGACCGAGCTTGGAGCCACTGACGTGGGCTGGTAGATAAGGGCGCGAAGCGAGCCAGTGGATCACGCCGCAGCGATGAGCAGGGTGGTTAACGACTTAAGGCGACCGTCTTAACGTGATCATAGTTAGGTGGTTTCTTGATCCCTAGGAACCAGAAGATGTCAGCGGCGATGATGATCAGACCGAGAATCAGGAGGGCAATCACCACGACCCGCCGACCGAGACGCGACCGGGAACAATCCCGTCCCTCAAGGTGAGAAGAGCGAGAAAGGCCAAACCGGTTAAGAGGATGAAAAATGTGACCCCGAACAGCCGGTCATTGCCCGTTTCATTCCAGAAGTAATACGCAGCGAAGAGCAGGCCAGCGACCAGGAGGAGGCCAACTACGACAGCCAGACCTCTTGGGCGGCCAAGGTGCCGGCAAGCGACGAAGGCAGTCAGCACGATCAGTCCGGCAACGCCGGCGGCGACCGCAGGGGCGAACAGTTGGTCAGCGCCAGTTGCAAGCAACTCGGAGCGCGGAGCAAACCAACCGGGTAAGTACCTGAGAGGTTTGCTCTGCGATAACGCGAAGCATACGCCGCCACAAATGTGAGAAAGCCTAAGACGCCGAGGCTAGTGCAAGAGCCCAATGACGGCAAATAGGGCTTGCGTCGAGGTCGGTCGAGTTGAATTGTTTTGCGCCATGTAGCTCGCTCGGGCGGATCGCGCTATCGCGAGACGAGGATGAGCTGACTAACGCAAGCACTCTTGTGTTCGGACATGCGGGGAGAACAACCCCGAGCCGATTGGATCGGGCGGAACCTATCGGCCCTCGAGATGGGGGGCAAGCCCTTACACAAAGGCCGCACTCACTTTTGCGCGGAGCGTAGATCCCGATGTCGCTTCACCTGATGCGGAACTCTGTGCTGCCGAAACGGCAGCCTCTTGAAATAGCCGCTTTGGACGAAAAGCGGCATCCGCTTTGCATGGAAAGGAGCGGTCTTCGACCTGGCGCTCGCATCTCGCGCGAAGGAGAAGCCGACCGCTAACGCTTCGTGAGCTTCAGCTTTCTCGACTGTGTGTTGGGGTCCCCCCGGTCGGGGTGAAGGTGATCTTGGGCTTGACCTTGATCTTGCCGGTCTCGTTCAGCAGGTTCTTCTTGTTGCCCTTGGTCCGTATCTCAGCTTCACGTCGCCGGGGGCGGTGACAGTCTTGGCGATGACCGCTCCCCCAGCGGCACTCGCTCTTTTGACGCCCTTGCCAGACAGGACGAGCTCGCCGGGGTTGGGGACGTCCTCGACGGTGATCGTCGCGGTGCCCTTGTTCTCGTTTCGCTTCACTTTGCCGAGGCCGAACGAGTTGGTGGGCGTGACCACGGCCGAGACGTCCAGGCGGCGATCGAATGGGGTGAAGTCCCCCTGCGCGCCGTCGGCCAGATTCCCGCTGCGGAACAGGTAGCTCTCTCCCGGAACTGCGAAGACGCACCCGGGATTGACCGGGGGGTGGGGGTGCTGAGTCCGAGGACGTCGCCGGCCTTCACCGCGGACGCTCGCCGGGAACGTGTTCAGGGTGTTTTCGGCAAGAGGATGAGGGCCATCGTGACCGACGACCATGTAGGTCGCTCCGCCGAGTGCCCGATAGGCCTTCATCGCCAGCATCTGCCCCGCGCCGGCGCCGGTTTGGGTGCTCCACGAGATGATCGTCCAGTTCGCACCGTGGCCGGCACCACATAGCCGTTGCCCGAGGTCACGGTTGGCTGCAGCTGGTCGGCATTGTTCGTGCAATTGGCCGTCGGAGGGGCCGTCTGCCCGATCGTCACCGATGCAGGCGCCGACGAGGCGCATGCTGACAGCGACAAAGCCGCGAGGCACAGCGCCCCTCCGAGTCGCTTGAGCGGGTGCCGCTCCCTTGTGGTCCGCCAGCTGATGCCGGAAATGCTACGCAACCCGGCCTGGAGTATCCGAGGTTGGATCACTCCGTGAATGGCGCTCCCGCTTTCGCGGCGAGTCAGGCTTCCGCTTTCACGCGTCTTCCGAAATACGTCGACAACCGCTTCTGGCACACCGGTGTATTCAAACCGCGCTTTGGCCTCGAGCTGGGTTTACGCGCAGTCCCGCACGGGCGAGCGTCACTCATCCACCTGATCGAACCTCGTCCCGTCGATCCATGGCCCGGGGTCGGCGAGGAACGGCGTGTCGTCGAGACGCTCCAGGTCCTCGATGAAGGGTTTCAGGGCGCCGCCCGCAGCCTTCGTCGACCCGGCCGCCAGGAACCCGGCGGTTTCCAGGTCAAGCGCACGGCTGAGGCGGCGATCCATACCGAAGTAGAGACAGCGCTTGAGCGCGGCTACCGCGGTCGGCGAACGTCGCGCGAGCCGCGCGGCGGTGGCCTGGGCCTCGGTGAGGAGCCGCTTCTCGGGCACGACCCGATGCACCAGGCCGTGCTCGAGCGCCCCCTGTGCCGTCAGCGGAACGCCTTCGAAATCGTGCTCGAGCACGCGGGCTGGGCCGAGCATGCGCAGCATTCGCTGGCTCCCGCCGCCGCCCGGTATCAAGGCGACGAGCATCTCCATCTGGGCCATGCGCAGGTGCGCGGCGTCGGCGGCGTAGCGCAGGTCGCAGGCGAGAACGATCTCTAGCCCGCCGTCAAGCACGGGGCCGTTGATCGCCGCGAGGTAGACCGCGGCGGAGCGGTTCATGCGCAGGGTCAACCGTTTCCAGCGGTGGCCCATGACGATCCCTTTGCCGGGAGCTCCGCCGAACCGCTCGAGCAGGCTGGCCACCCCCGGCAGCCGCAGCACGGAGTTGAGCACCAGCACGACGACCTCCGCCGCCTGCATCGGCAGCTTCGGGTGCGGAAGATCCCCTATCCCGGCGAGCTCGTGCGCGTCTAGGTGGGTGAGAAAGCGGCCTTCGAGGCCACCGGTGAGCACGACCGCGCCCACCGTCGGGTCCCGATCGACGGTGCGCGTCAGCTGCTCGAGCTCACGGATAAAGACCGTGGTCATGAAGTTGAGCGGCGGGTTCGAGAAGCGCGCCGTGAGCACCCGACCGTCCTGCTCGAGCTGCAGCGTCTCGAGTGCGAGATCGCGGGCCTTCGTCATACGGCCGGTAGCCTACGCCGATCCTCGAGACGCCGGGCCGGGTGACTCCCTTCGCGTGCCAGGAGCATTCCCACAGTCCCTAGTCCAGCGCCAGGTGGACGGCGCACCATCGGTAGGAAGGGCCCGCTCTTCGCTCGGGCTACGAGAGACCCCGCGGCCTGGCCCGATGCTTGCATTGACATCCCTTCAGCGGCTAGGGTCGCGGCACGTCCAGAAGTTAACGGAGGAGGGATTCGATGAGGCGAAGGTACGTGTTCGCGGGACTCGCGTTGATCGCTGTGCTGGCGATCGCATCGCCGGCGCTCGGCGGTCCCTCGCTGAAGAAGCTGGTGAAGAAGGAGGTCACGAAGCAGCTTGCCGGAAAGGTGGGTCCCCCCGGTTCTCCTGGGGTCACCGGGCCGCAAGGTCCTCAGGGTAACCCCGGTACCAATGGCACGAACGGCACCAATGGCACCAACGGACAGTCGGTGGCCAGCGCCAATGAGCCGACCGGCACCGGCAACTGCGGCGGCCGGGGCGGCTCCAAGTTCACCGCCGCCAGCGGGGTCACCTTCGCCTGCAACGGCGCCAACGGCACCAATGGAACGAACGGCACCAATGGGACCGCACGCGCCTACGCGGAGGTAAGCCCGCGTGGCTCCGGTGGCTGGCGGCGTGAACCCCGCGCCACAGCCTTGCACGTTCGACCGCCAGAAGGGAATCGCGAGCGTCACCTATCTGGGAGTTGGCCAATATTGCGTGGTGGCCACGGGCATCGACGCCAGGCTGGAGGTAGCCGCCGTCTCGGTGGATTACTCGGAGACGAACGATCCGGAGGGCAACGCAAGCGCTCAGAGCAACACGAATTGCGGCGCCACAAACACCGGTTTCTTCGTCAGGACGGAGCGGATCCCGACGTCCGGGACCATCGCGGCCGCCCCGGATGACAACGTTGGCTTCGACATCGTGATCCCGTAGGTCGAGAGGCGCGGGCGGAAGGTCGGGAACGACTGTCCGCCCGCGTACACGCTCGAGTTCTTTTGCGCCGAGCGAGCGATACTCATCCGTGCGGTGTCGGAGTAGCGCTTTGGACGAGACGCGGCGTCTCGAAAAAGCAGAGCACTAAAGCTTGAATGGGGCGCGGCTACTCCGGCGGGACGTCCGTCGGCATCTTCATCTGCCGCGCCGCGAGCTTCGAGAAGGTCCGGTCAGGGAGCGTCCCCTTGAGCCGGGCCCCGATCTTCGCGTCGGTGCCCACCAGATAGCGGTGCTTCGGGTTCTCGGAGGCGATCGCCTTGTGGATCACCTCCGCGACCTTCTCCGCCGGGATGCCGCGGCTGGCGGTCTCGTTGAGCACCTCGCCGAAGCGGCTGATCTGCTGGCCATAGAGGCGGCGCGCGTCCTCCGGCATCTCCTCCAGCCTCTCGCGGAGCTGGTCGTTCCCCTTGCTCCAGATCTCGGTGTCGATCGAGCCCGGCTCGACGACGACCACGTCGATCTCCCAGGGCCGCAGCTCGTGGCGCAGCGACTCGCCCAGTGCCTCGATCGCGAACTTCGAGGTGTTGTACGGCGACATGAAGGGGCTTGCCACCCGGCCGCCGATCGAAGCGATGAAGACGATCGTCCCCTTCGGCCGGCGCAGCAGCGGGATGAAGGCCTGCGTGACCGCGACCTGGCCGATCAGGTTGATCTCCAGCGTGCGACGGAGCTCGTCGAGCGGCATGAACTCGATCGGGCCTCCACCGCCCACGCCGGCGTTGTTGACGAGTCCGACCAGGCCGTGATCCCCGACCGCCTCGGCGACCTGCTGCCTGGCCGCTTCGATCTGGCCGGCGTGGGTGACGTCGAGGGTGATCGGCGTCAGCCGGTCCGAGCAGTCCTGGGAGAGCTCCCTCGCGTCGGCCTCCTTGCGGACGCCGGCGAAGACGCGGTAGCCGTCCGCATCGAGCTGCAGGGCGGTGGTGCGGCCGATGCCGGACGAGGCACCCGTGACCACAACGGCGCCGCTTGCGTTGCCGGCCATGGGATGACCCTACCGGAGGCAATCCAGCCCCCGGCCCGCTAGGTTGCCGCGCTGTGACTGCCTCAGTGCTCGCGGTGGTGGGGGCGCGACCGAACTTCGTCAAGGCCGCTCCGGTGATCGCCGCGCTCGAGGAATCCGAGGGGATCTCGGTCCGCGTGCTGCACACGGGCCAGCACTACGACCGGGCGCTCTCGGGAGGGTTCATCGAGCGCCTCGGCATGCGCGAGCCCGACGCCAACCTCGAGGTCGGCTCCGGCACCCACGCCGAGCAGACCGCGGGCGTGCTCACCGGGGTCGAGGCAGATCTGCTCGCCAATCCCGCCGACATGGTCCTGGTGTCGGGCGACGTCAACTCGACGATGGGGGCGGCGCTCGCCGCGACCAAGCTGCAGGTCGCCGTCGCCCACATCGAGTCGGGTCTCCGCTCCGGTGACTGGGGAATGCCCGAGGAGGTGAACCGCGTGGTCACCGACCGGGTCTCGGATCTGCTGCTCTGCACCTCCCAGGACGCGGTCGAGAACCTCGCCGCCGAGGGGATCACCGGCGATGGGGTCCAGCTGGTCGGCAACACGATGATCGACAGCCTCTTCCGGCTGCTCGAAGGAGTCGACCGGCCGGCATTGCTGGAGAGAAACGGGCTGGAGGCGCGGCACTTCGTGCTGGTCACCCTGCACCGCCCGGCGCTGGTGGACGACCCCGAGCTGCTCGGGCCGACGATGGAGGTGCTCGGCGAGCTCGCCGAGTCGCTGCCGGTGATCTTCCCGGCCCACCCCCGGACCCGGGCGCGGCTCGAGGGGATGGGATCCTCCGCCTCGGGCAAGGTCACGCTCGTCGAGCCGATGGACTACGCCGACTTCATCGGCCTCGAGGCCGAGGCCCGGCTGTTGGTCACCGACTCGGGCGGGGTCCAGGAGGAGACCAGCGTTCTCGGCACTCCCTGCCTCACCTACCGGAACACGACCGAGCGGCCGATCACGATCGAGCTCGGCACCAACGAGCTGGTCGGCGTCGACCCGAAGGCGCTGCGCGAGGCGGCCCGGAGCGAGTGCTCGGCGCCGAGCCGCCAGCCGATCCACCCGAGATCCCGCTCTGGGATGGGCATGCCGGCCCGCGCGCGGCGGCCGCGGTCGAGACATATCTCGCCCAAAATCGATAAGCGGCAGGAGGGCGCCCCGGTGGAGCGAAAGGGCGGGGCATGAAGAGCGCAAGCAGAACGCTGGTCAAGTCGCCGCCCGAGCTCTGGGAGCTGATCGACCAGCCCGACCGCATGCAGGGGCTGATGTGCGCCCTGGTCGGGCGCGCGACGGAGGTGAAGGTCAACGAGCGAAGGCCCGAGTCGATCCTGCGCTGGGAGGCGTCGGACGACGGCGCAGATGCCTGGATCGAGGTCGAGCTGGCCGAGAAGGGCTGGGGCACCAACGTGAAGCTCAAGGCCGAGAACGGCGACAGAGGCCACCCAGCTCGAGGGCTGGCTCGACGCCGTGCTCGAGGAGCTCGCCACCCCGCAGAAGCGGCCCTTCGAGGGGATGGGCGAACCCACCGCGCCGAATCCGCCGCTCGAGGCGCCATCGCCCGATCCGAAGCCGCCCGCGGAAGAGACGCCGGAGCCGGAGCGCCGCGAGCCCGGGACGCCCGAGCCGAGGCGACCCCGCCCACCCCGCCGAAGCAGGGCAAGCTCCGCCGCTTCTTCGGCTTCTAGCCCGGGCCAGGCACCGAGTTTCGTGGACGAACGGGCCTTGACAGGCCGACCCCCCCCTGATAGAGTCGCTCGGGCATTCTGAGCCAACTGCCGAACCGCGGGAGAGGAACTAGCTCATGACGTATCGATCACTGGGCCGCCGCGGCGGCTCGCACTGTTGTTCGCAACCGCGCTCGTCGCGCTGGGTGTCGCCGGCGGAAGCGCATCGGCGGCGACGACAAATTCACATCGGGATTCATCAATATCCCCGACAACACCGTGGATCGCCCTACCCGTCCACGATCAACGTGAGCTGGATTTGCGGGCAATGTCCAGAAGGTGACCGCGACGCTCAACGGCTTCTCGCACAGCTGCCCGGACGACATCGCCGTGCTCCTGGTCGGCCCGAGCGGGACGAACTCGCTGCTCATGGGTCACGTCGGTGGCTGCCCGGCACGCCGGACCCGGCTATCAACATCACCTTCGACCAGGCGTCCGCGAACAGCCTCAACGTGGACGACTATCCGTGTCGACCACCTACCGGCCGAGCCAGGAGGCGCGGACATGGAGCCGATGAGCCCACCGGTCCCGGCCGGCCCGGCGTACCCGGCCGACCTCAACCTGTTCAGCGGCAAGCCCGCTAACGGACCTGGAGCCTGTTCATCGAGGACCAGGTCGGCGGCGACGAGGTCGGTTTCGGGGGTGGACGCTGAACGTCACCGCGCCAGTCAACACGCGCTGCAGGCGCCGAAGCTGAACAAGAACAACGGAACCGCTCGGCTGCCGGTGACGGTGGCGACGCTGACTACATCGATGCAAGGGCGTCGAAGCCCGCCTCGCCTCCAAGTCCGTGGCCTTTGCGGCCCGGCACGGTGAAGCTCGATGCAAGCTAAGGGAGACGGACGAAGACGCTCACAGCACCGGTAAGGCGACGGTAAAGGCGAAGATCACCGTCACGCCCGACGGTGGCGCGTCGAGCGTCGTCACCAAGAAGATCAAGCTGAAGAAGAACCTCTATCCGAGCGACCGACGGTCACGCGACCCCCGGTCGATGCGGCCGGGGGTCGCGAATCTATCCTTCGGCATGGCCACTCGGCCAGACAGCGCGCCAGAGCCCGAGCGCCAGCAGGCCGCGCTCGAGGAGGATCTCGACCGCTACATCGCCCCCGTAGTCGGCCCCGACGACGAGCGGCGGATCACCGACTCCGGGATCGAGATCAAGCGCCTCTACGAGGAGGACGACGTCGCGCCCGGGCTGCAGGAGCGGCTCGGCGAGCCCGGCGAGTACCCCTACACCCGCGGCATCCATCCCGGCATGTACCGCGACCGGCTCTGGACGATGCGCCAGTACGCCGGCTTCGCCAGCCCCGAGGACACCAACGAGCGCTACCGCTACCTGACCGAGCACGGATCGACCGGGCTCTCGATGGCCTTCGACCTGCCCACCCAGCTCGGCCGGGACTCCGACGACCCGCTCTGCGCCGGGGAGGTGGGCCGCACCGGCGTGCCCATCGACACGCTCGAGGACATGAGGATCTGCTTCGACCAGATCGACCTCGGCGAGGTCTCGACCTCGATGACGATCAACGCCCCCGCCGCGATCCTGCTGCTGCTCTACGAGCTCGTCGGCGAGGAGCAGGGAGTCCCCGCGGATCAGCTGCGCGGCACGGTCCAGAACGACGTCCTCAAGGAGTACGTGTCCCGCGGCAACTACATCTTCCCCCCCGAGCCGACGATGCGGCTCACCACCGACATCTTCGCCTACTGCAACGAGAACGTCCCGAAGTGGAACACGATCTCGATCTCCGGCTACCACATGCGAGAGAAGGGCTCCTCGGCAGTCCAGGAGGTCGCCTTCACCCTCGCCAACGCGATCGCCTACGTCCAAGCCGGGATCGACGCGGGACTCGACGTCGACAAGTTCGGCCAGCGGCTCGCCTTCTTCTTCAACGGGCACAACAACGTCTTCCAGGAGATCGCCAAGTTCCGGGCCGTCCGGCGGATGTGGGCGAAGATCATGCGCGAGCGGTTCGGCGCCAGCGACGAGAAGGCGCAGATGATCCGCTTCCACACCCAGACCGGCGGCGTCACGCTGCAGGCGCAGCAGCCCGAGGTGAACATCATCCGCGTCGCCCTGCAGGGCTTCGCGGCGGTCGCCGGCGGCACCCAGTCCCTGCACACGAACGGCTTCGACGAGGCGCTGGCGCTGCCGACCGAGCGCTCCGCGCGGATCGCGCTCCGCACCCAGCAGGTGCTCGCCCACGAGTCCGGCGTCGCCGACACCGTCGATCCCTTCGCCGGCTCCTACTTCATCGAGTCGCTCACCGACGAGGTCGAGGAGCGCTCCTGGGAGCTGATGAAGAAGGTGGAGGACCTCGGCGGGTCGGTGAACGCGCTCGAGTTCATCCAGAAGGAGATCGAGGAATCGGCGATCTCCTACCAGGAGCGCTACCGGACCGGCCAGGACATCATCGTCGGAGTCAACAAGTACGTCACGGACCAGATCGACGACGTCGACATCCTCAAGGTCGACCCCGAGGCGGAGAAGCGCCAGCTGGCGCGGTTGGAGAAGTGGAAGGAGAACCGCGACCAGTCAGCGGTCGATCAGCGGCTGGAGGAGCTCCGCGAGGTGGCGCGCGGAGACGGCAACCTCCTGCCCCCGATCAAGGAGGCGCTGCGCGTGGGCGGCTCGATCGGCGAGGTCTGCAACGCGATGCGCGACGTCTTCGGCGAGTACCGCGGCGGCGCGTTCTTCTAGAGGCCGTACGCGGCGGATAGGCTCGCGGCATCGCCTCTCCCCTGACAGTCGGCGTGATCGGCTGCGGCCGCGCGGGCACTGACCTCCACCTCTCGGCGCTCGCCCGGATCGAAGAGGCCGAGGCGGTCGCCCTGGCGGACCCGAGCCCCGAGGCGCTGAGCGCCGCCGGAAACCATTTCGGAATCAGCCGCCGGAGCAGCGATTACCGCGACCTGCTCGCGGATCCTTCGATCGACGTGATCTGCGTGGCCGCGCCCAGTGACCTGCATACGGAGATCGTGCTCGCGGCGATCGATGCCGGCAAGCACGTGTTCGTCGAGAAGCCGCTCGCGCTCACGGTGAGCGATTGCGACCTCTTGGTCGAGAGAGCCGCGGCGTCCCGCGTCCGGACGATCGTCGGGTTCAACCTCCGCTGGCACCGCCACGTGCGCAGCGCCCGGCAGCTGATCCGGCAGGGTGCGCTGGGCGATCCGAGGCTCCTGACCAGCACCACCGCGTCACCGAGCCTGGCCGGAGCGATGCCGCGCTGGCGCGCCGATGCTGCGAGGGGCGGCGGAATGCTCGCGATGCAGACGATCCACCATCTGGACCTCTGGCGATTCCTGCTCGGACAGGAGATCGAGGAGATCGCCTGCACGGCACCGGCGGCCGACGATCCGCAGATGGGCCCGGTAAGCGCCGCAATTGCCGCCACCACGGACGGCGGGATCGAGATCTCGACCGCCAGCTGCTCGGTGACGGGGCAGGAGAACGGGTTCGCCGTCTACGGCTCGGAGGCGTGGCTACGGGCTTCCCTCTACTCCTTCGACGCCGTCGAGACGATGCCCCGCGGGGCGACCCCCGGCGACATTCGGCGGCATCTCCGACGTCCGGCGCGCTTCCTCTCCGGCATTGGAGCGGCCCTGCCGAACCTGCGCAGGGGAGGCGACTTCAGGGCCACGTATCAGATCGAGTGGCGCCATTTCGCGGAAGCGATCCGAAGCGGGGGGCCGGTCGAGTGCGACTTCGAAGACGGCCGAGAGGCCACCCGCATCCTCGAAGCGGTGCTGGACGCCTCCCGGACCGGGAGCACGGTGCCCGTCCGGGAAGTGACGCATAGACTGGCGAGCTGAGTGGCCCGCGCTCAATCAAGGGATCCGATCGCGAGAGGCGAGCGGAGCGGGGATGCTGACGCGGAGCTCTCCGTGGTGCTCGTCGCGGACGGCCTCGAGTCCTGCCTCGAGACGCTCTGCCACCTGCGCGCCCAGACTGCCGCCGACAGGATCGAGTTGGTGCTGGCGGGCCCGGAGGAGAGCTTCGACAACCAACTGGCCGAAGTGGTGGGCGGATTGCATTCGGTTCGCCTGCTGGATTTCGATCCGACTGTCGGGACCCCGGCCGGTCGTGCCCTCTGCATCCTCGAGGCCCGAGCCCCCGTCGTCGCCCTGGCGGAAACACATTGCTTCCCCGAGCCTGGGTGGGCCGAGGCCCTGATCGCTGCGCATCAGGGACCGTGGGCCGGGGTCGGCCCGGAGATCGGCAACGACAATCCCGAGGCGACCGCGAGTTGGGCGAACCTGCTGGTCGACTACAGCCCCTGGGTCGCGCCCGCCACGGAGGGTCCGGCCGCCGACCTTCCTGGGCACAACTCCTCGTACAAGCGAGCGCTGCTTCTTTCGTATGCGGACGACCTGCCTCGCCTGTTCGAGTCCGAGTCCATCCTGCATCGGAGGCTTCGCGACGCCGGCCACCAGCTGTACATGGAGCCGCGCGCCAGGGTCAACCACCGCAACATCACCCGCCCCATCCCGGGGATCGTCGAGCACTTCCACAACGGGCGGACGTTCGGCGGTCTCAGATCCCGCACCTGGCACCCCGCGCGCCGGGCGTTCTATGCGGCCGCCTCGCCCCTGATTCCGTTCCTGCGGTTGAGCCGGATCCTTCGCGAGCTGAGGCGCAGGGGACGCAGAGACCTGCTCCCGGGGGTCCTGCCGATGATGCTGGCGTCTCTGATCGCGCATGCCCTGGGCGAGCTGACCGGTTACGTGGCCGGCGGCGGCAACGCGGTGCAGGGCATGGCCAAGTACGAGATCCACCGAGACATCTACGTTGCAAGCTCGGCGACGCCCACCTGAGGGTCCAGCGGTGGGCACTCAGCAGTGAGCAGTCGCGCCGACACGCCCGTCTTCTCGGTGGTGGTGCCGACGATGGGCCGAGCTGCCCGGCTCAAGAATTGCCTGGCGGCGCTGGCGAGCCTCGACTTTCCGCCTGACGGATATGAGGTCGTGGTGGTGAACGACGGCGGTGGTCCCGACACCGATCGCGTGATCTCCTCCTGGGAAGGCCGCCCGTCGCTGAGGCGGGCCTCGACTGAAGCGGAGGGGCCAGCGGCGGCACGCAACTCCGGCATCGAGGCCGCCCGAGGAAGGTTCATCGCCTTCACGGACGACGACTGCGAGCCGGATAGCGACTGGCTGCGCGCTCTCCAGGATGCGCTCGAGGCCAACCCCGGCTGCGCAGCCGGAGGGAGGGTGGTCAACGGCGCGACAGGTCGCTGCGCTGCCGGCAGCCAGGTGGTCCTGGAGGCCGCGTACGCGCACTTCAACCGCGATCCCGGCGGCGCACGCTTCTACGCCACCATCAACCTCGCCTTTCCGGCCGAGGAGCTTCGCCGCCTGGGCGGCTTCGACGAGGGACTCCGGCACGCCGAGGACCGCGAGCTCTGCGACCGGTGGTTCTGGTCAGGGCGACGCTTCGTCAGCGCCCCGCGGGCGGTCGTCCGGCACATGCGCGAGCTGACGCTGCGAGAGTTCTGGCGCCAGCACTACGGCTATGGGCAAGGCGCGTGGACGATTCACCGTGGTCGTGCGGCGCGGGATCAGACACGTTTCAAGGTCGAGCCCGGTTTCTACGGCGAGCTCTCCCGGCGTGTCTGGTCCTCGAACGGGCGCACCGGGCGCCCCACCCTGGCAGCTCTCGCCGTCACCTCACAGGCAGCGAACGCCATCGGCTTCGCCCGTGAGGCCATCGGGGCGCGAATGCCCTCGAGCGCTCCTTCGTCCTCACCGTAGAATCGCCGCCATGAGAGAGAAGAACCCGGTCACCCATGACGAGAAGCTCGCCTACCTCCGCGAGCTGCGCGAGGAGGCGATGCACGCCGGCTCGGACGAGGCCGTCGAGAAGCAGCACGAGAAGGGCAAGCTCACCGCGCGCGAGCGGATCGAGAAGCTGCTCGACCCCGGGTCCTTCGAGGAGCTCGACACCTTCGTCCGCCACCGCACACACGAGTTCGAGATGGACAAGCGCCGCCCGTACGGCGACGCGGTGGTGACGGGCTACGGCACGATCGACGGCCGCACCGTCTTCGTCTTCTCCCAGGACTTCACGGTCTTCGGTGGCTCGCTCGGCGAGGTGATGGCGGAGAAGATGGTCAAGGTCATGGACCTCGCCGCCAAGGTCGGCGCTCCGGTGATCGGCATCAACGACTCGGGCGGGGCGCGCATCCAGGAGGGCGTCGTCTCGCTCGGCGCCTACGGGGATGTCTTCGTCCGCAACGTGCAGTGCTCCGGCGTGATCCCGCAGATCAGCCTGATCATGGGCCCGTGCGCCGGCGGCGCCGTCTACTCGCCCGCGATGACCGACTTCATCTTCATGGTCAAGGGGACCTCCCACATGTTCATCACGGGCCCCGAGGTGATCAAGACGGTGACCGGCGAGGAGGTCGAGTTCGAGGAGCTCGGCGGCGCGATGACCCACAACAGCAAGTCGGGAGTCGCCCACTTCGCCGCCGACGACGAGGAACAGTGTCTGGAGGACGCCCGCTACCTGATGAGCTTCCTGCCGCTCAACAACCTCGAGCTGCCGCCGCGGGTCGAGCCCAACGACGACCCCGACCGGGAGGACCCTGAGCTCGACTCGGTCGTCCCCGACGATCCGCAGAAGCCCTACGACATGCGGGACGTGATCTCGCGGATCGTCGACGACGGGGAGTTCTTCGAGGTCCAGGAGCACTTCGCCCAGAACATCGTGATCGGCTTCTCCCGGCTCGACGGGCACCCGATCGGCGTGGTCGGCAACCAGCCCAAGCACCTCGCCGGCGTGCTCGACATCAACTCATCGGAGAAGGCGGCACGCTTCGTCCGCTTCTGCGACGCCTTCAACATCCCGCTGCTCACCTTCACCGACGTTCCGGGTTTCCTGCCCGGCACCTCGCAGGAATGGGGCGGGATCATCCGGCACGGAGCAAAGCTGCTCTACGCCTTCACCGAGGCGACGGTGCCGAAGCTCACGGTCGTCACCCGCAAGGCCTACGGCGGCGCCTACGACGTCATGAACTCCAAGCACATGCTGGCCGACTTCAACTTCGCCTGGCCGACGGCGGAGGTCGCGGTGATGGGCCCCGAGGGCGCGGTCAACATCATCTACCGCCGCGACCTCGCCAAGTCGCCGACCCCGGACGAGCGCCGCGCGAAGCTGATCGACGACTACAAGGCGCACTTCGCCAACCCCTACTCCGCGGCCGAGCGCGGCTACATCGACGACGTGATCGAGCCCCACGAGACGCGCCCGAAGCTGATTCGCGCCCTGCGCACGCTGCAGACCAAGCGCGTCGAGGGGCCGAAGCGCAAGCACGGGAACATCCCGCTCTAGGAGCTGAGGCTGGGTTGACAGCGCCGCGGGCGAGTGCGAGTGTCCGCTGCGAAGTCATCCGAGGGAGTCGGGGTACATGCAAGGACGCGCGCGCCAGATCACGGTTTGCGCCTTTCTCGATCGTGGGGCTGATCAGCCTCGCGCTGGGCGAATGCGGCCGGCGCCGCACCCGGGGACGCCACGGCAAGCCAGGTCGCGGACATCCGAATGGGTCCGCAGGGGTCCTCTCCGGACGCATTCTTCAACGCCGGCGGCACGCTGCTCTTCTCCGCCAACGACGGGACCAACGGCACCGAGCTCTGGAAGAGCAACGGCGGTCCGCTCGGACCCGGGGGCACCGAGATGGTCGAGATCGCCGCGGCGCAACGGACTCCAATCCGGCTAATTTCGCCGACGTCAACGGGACCGTCTTCTTCTCCGCCGCGGACGGTTTCGGCGGTTCGTTCCACGCCAACGAGCTGTGGAAGATCGCGCCACCGTTCACCAGTCCGTTGATGGTCGAGGACATCAACGTCGGAGGAGGCAGCTCCGGCCCGCACGACCTGATCAACCTCAACGGCACGCTGCTCTTCGGCGCGGACGACGGCAGCGGGAGATGAGCTCTGGAAGAGCGTGCCGCCGTACGACAACTCCTCGACGGACATCGTCAAGAACATCAACACAACCACCGGCCAGCGCCGGTTCGTTCCCCAACGTCCTGACGAACGTGAACGGGACCCTCTTCTTCGCGGCCGACGACGGGGGTGGCTACGAGATCTGGAAGAGCGAGCGACCCAACTACGACGCCGCCTCCACCAGCAAGATCGACATCAACCCGACGCCGAGCACCGGATCCGATCCCGGCCCCCTCGTCAACGCCAACGGCACACTCCTCTTCAATGCCGACGGCGGCAGCGGCGAGGAGCTCTTCAAGATCGCCCCGCCCTACACCACTGCGGTGCAGGTGAAGGACATCAATGCTTCCGGCGGCTCGGACATCGACTACCTGACGAACCTGAACGGCACCGTTCTTCAGCGCGAATGACGGCAGCGCGACGGGAGACACGGCTTCGAGCTGTGGAAGAGCGTGCCGCCGTACGACGCGGCGAGCACCACCGTGCTCGACATCAACCCGGAAACTCGTCATCGGACCCGTTCGACATCACGAAGGTCGGAAGCCTGGTCTTCTTCCAGAGCCGGCGACGGCGTGAACGGCCAGGAGCTGTGGAAGAGCAACGGCGGACCGGTCGGCGCGGGGACGGATCTGGCCGCAGACATCAACGACGGCGCCCTGCGGCTCGTCCCCATCGGGGTTCGCGGACGTCGGGGGAATCGCCTTCTTCCGCGCGGACGACGGGCTCGCGGGACAGGAGCTCTGGAAGAGCAACGGCACAGGGGCGACACTCGTCCGCGAGATCAACACCACCGCTCCCGGAAACGGATCCGCTCCTTCCCAGCTCACCGATGTCGCGGGCACGCTCTTCTTCAGGGCGGTAGACGGGGTGACCGGCTCGGAGCTGTGGAAGGCAACGGTCGAGGGCCCGGCGGCGGCTGTCCCGGCCCCGCCCACGGCAGGCGCAGTCGCAGGTCCCACCGGCCAGCGGGCCGCGGCGCTGAAGAAGTGCAAGAAGAAGAAGTCGAAGAAGGCGCGCAAGAAGTGCAGGAAGAAAGCGAAGCGGCTGCCCATCTAGAGGCCTAGCGGCGGAGGCCGCGAAGTACGCTCCCGCATGCCCGGCCGCAACGGCAAGCAAAGACCCTCCGCGGCCTCAGATCGAGATCCAGAGCCGCCGCCTCGCCCGATGAGGCGGCGGCGATCGCCGCGGCGCTCGAGCGCTTCCTCTGGGAGACGGCGCCGGCGCCCCAGAGCGGCTCCGCGCAGCCGCTGGCAGGAGGCGGCGCTCGGGAGGGCGTCTCGGTCCATTCTCGGCTCGCCGGCGGATGGGGCTTCTCGCTGATACGCAATTTGCGGACTTGCCCTCAGGCGCTCGATTCGAATAGAACACCGGCGACGAATCCCATCGCGCCGAGAGGAGAAGGAGGGCTCGTGGCCGTCGTAAAGATCATTGAGCTGGTCGGAAGCTCCAAGAAGTCTTCGGATGACGCAGCGCAGCAGGCGCTGAAGCAGGCGCAGAGCTCGCTGCGGAACATCCGGGCGGTCGACGTGGTCTCTACGGGCCTGCGCGGCGAGAACCTCGACGAGTGGCGCGCCCACGTGCGGGTTGCGTTCCTGGTCGAGGGCACCGACGTCGACTAGAGCTTGGGAGGAGAGGTGGCGGCGGGCGAGCGCCTTAAGGCAAACGCCCGCCGCTGCTTGAATCAGAGCGGGACGACGGGCGCTTGCAGCTCCCGGTTTCGCCAGCGTTCGTAGACCGCCTGGCAGATGGCCAGATCCTGGATCGCCAGGCCGGTCGAGTCGAACAGGGTGATCTCGTCGGATGCGCGACGGCCCGGCGCGCCGTTGAGGACGTCACCGAGCTGGGTCACGTCGTCTCGCGTTGCCAGTCCTGCGTCCACCGCGTTGGCGAGCTCGCCGCCGGCGCTCGCCTGCTCCCACTCGTCGCAGAAGAGGCGGCAGCGCTCGACCGCCGCCAGGTCGACCTCCTGTTTGCCGTGGGCGTCGGCGCCGAGCACCGCGAGGTGCTGGCCCGGGCGCAGGTCGGCCTCGAGGATCACCGGCTCCTCTCCCGGCGTCACCGTGACCACGACGTCCTGGGCGGCGGCCTCGCCACGGTCGCCGGCTCGCCAGCCAAGCTCGTCGGCGAGCGCCTCGGCCGGATCGACCCGCGGATCGGCGCAGACCCCTGGCCCGTAGCCGGCGGCCGCGAGGCAGCGAGCCGCCCAGGCCCCGTTCACCCCGCAGCCGATGATGCCGACCGAGGTGGCGCCCTCCGCCGCCAGCACCTGAGCCGAGACCGCGGCCGCCGCACCCGTCCGCAGCGAGGTCACCGACGAGCACTCGATCACCGCCAGCTCCTCACCGGTCTCCGCGTCGGAGAGCAGCACCTCACCTCGGACCACGGGCAGGCCCCTGGCGCTGTTGCCCGGGAAGGAGGTCACCCACTTGAGGAGGGCGAGCCCGTCACCGAGCGCAGGCATCGCCCGGAAGTCGCCATGCGGCGGGCTGTCGAGATAGACCTTCGCCGGCATCGACCACTCGCCCCGGCCGTAGCGCTCGAACGCCCGGCGGGTGCGCTCGATCGCCGTGGAGGGATCGATCGCCGCGAGAACGGCCTCACCGGATATCACCGGGACCTCGGTCACCCGTCGATCTATACAGGGCGATGAATTCCTGATGATGTGCGGGTCTCAGTGGGTGAACTCAAAAGCGAGAGGAGTCGACATGCTCGACACAAGCAAGGCGTACAGCGGATTCGCCGTCAGGGACATCGATGAGACGAAGCAGTTCTACGGGGAGACACTTGGACTGGAGATTGCCGACCTCGACGTGGGAGCGCCACAGCCGCTTCTGGAGCTTCGTCTGGATGGCGATCGATCCATCCTGATCTACCCGAAGCCCGACCTCGCACCGGCGAATTACACGATCCTCAACTTCCCGGTCGGCGACGTGGAAGCGACGGTCGACGAGCTCGCGGCGAAGGGCGTGACGCTTCGAGCGCTACGACGGGTTCGACCAGGACGAGAAGGGCATCGACCGGAATGGGCCGGCGGGCGGTATCGCCTGGTTCAGGGACCCGGCAGGCAACATCCTCGCGGTTCACGGCGAGATGTAGTCCGCAAGGCGGATCCAGTCCCAACTGGATGGGCGCGGGTGTAGCGTGCCCAACATGCAACCGGCGCTTCCGGCCATCTCGTGCCGCAGAGCGCTCGCCGTCTCGATCTGCGCAGCGCTGGCGTTGTCGGTCGCCCTGGTTCCAACCGCAGATGCGAAGCCGGGGAAGGTCCTGGTCGCGACCCGGCTCGAGCTCCCGACGCCCCCACCGGGCTCAGGCACCATCACCGGTCGGCTCTCGATCCGCAACTGCTTCACCGGAGTCCACTTCCAACGACAAGCGGATCAAGTGCCCGCGCCCGGCGGTTGTGGCCTGCACGGCGAACGTATTGGTCAAGGTCAACTCCCCGGAAGGCCCCGCCTTCGGCGGCCCCGACCACGTATTTGTGACCACCGACGCCGATGGAAGGTTCTCGGTCACGCTGCCGCACTACCCCGGCGATGCCAGCGAGGTCCCGGTCACGGCCATGCCCGTAGCCCACCACCGCACCGAAGCGCCTGCGGATCAGCTGCCAGAGCACTTTCAACTACGCGGAGCTGTCCTAGAGCTGGTGGGCGCACCCCCGCGCGCCATAATCACCTGAAACTCGATCAGGTTTGCTAGATTGGGCGGGCGGTAAACGCCGGGCAAGGCACGTCGTCGATCAGGAAGGGCCGGTTTCCAATGGAGCCTGTATCCGCTCCCGATAAGAAGAAGGGCGCCACCACCAATGGCACCCCGAAGGCGAAGAAGCCGGTCGACCCTGCCTCCCTCAAGCAGGACCCGGCGCAAGAAGCAGCACGGCAAGGGCAAGCTCGGCTCGCTCGAGAACCCGGAGGTCTACGAGAACGTCCCCGGCCATGTGATCCCGATCCTCGAGCGCGAGTTCGACGACTTCGACACCGAGGCGGCCCGCTTCCTGCGCGGCGAGCAGACCGAGGAGCAGTTCATCGGCTTCCGCCTCAAGCAGGGCGTCTACGGCCAGCGCCAGCCCGACGTGCAGATGATCCGCGTGAAGCTTCCCTATGGGGGCGTCAGCCCCGAGCAGATGGAGGCCTTTGCGGACGCGATCGAGCAGTTCGCGCCGCTCAACAAGGGCCACATCACAACGCGCCAGAACATCCAGATTCACCACATCCCCCTTGCGGACGCCGCCGAGTTCATCCGGCAGATCAGCCAGGCCGGACTCTCTTCACGCGAGGGCTGCGGCAACACGATCCGCAACGTGACCGGCGATCCCTGGGCCGGCGTCGCCGACGACGAGCCCTTCGACATCACCCCCTACGCGGCGGCTTACTCCCGCTACTTCGTGCGCCACCCGACCACCCAGCTGATGCCGCGCAAGGTGAAGACGGCCTTCAGCGCCAGCGACGCGGACCGGGCGATCACTGAGATCCACGACGTCGGCTTCATCCCCAAGGTCAAGGAGGTCGACGGCAAGGAGGTTCGTGGGGTCGAGGTCAAGATCGGCGGCGGCACCTCCATTCAGCCCCGCGTCGCGCCCACCCTCTACGAGTTCGTCGAGCTCGACAACGGCGACTACCTGAAGGTCACCGAGGCCGCCCTGCGGATCTTCGACCGCCAGGACTGGCTGCGCGAGAACCGGATGCGGGCCCGGATCAAGGTGCTGGTCGACAAGATCGGCATGGACGCCTTCCGCGAGCTGGTCGACGAGGAGCTCGAGGGCGACTGGGTGAACGAGCGCGACTTCTCGATCGACCACCTCCTCTTCGTCCACGACGAGGAGTCCAACGCCCCCGCCATCCCGGAGTCCTACGGCAGCCCCAACGGCGACCAGAGCGAGTTCGACGCCTGGGTGGACGCCAACGTCGCAGCCGCAGCGCCAGGACGGCTTCGTCACCGCCACTGTCAAGGTCACCCGCGGCGATCTGACGCCGGAGCAGTTCCGCGGTCTCGCCCAGATCATGCGCGAGTTCACCGGCGGCTACGCCCGCACCACCGTGCAGCAGAACCTCGTCCTGCGCTGGATCCGGCCCGAGTCCCTCTACGACCTCTGGCTCCGCCTCAAGGAGCTGAACCTCGCCGAGGCCGGCGCCTTCACCGTCACCGACGTGGTCAGCTGCCCGGGCACCGACAGCTGCAAGCTCGGCATCACGGCCTCGATGGGGCTCAACGACGAGCTCCAGAAGCGGCTCGAGGAGATGGAGATCACCGATCCGCTCACCAAGCAGATCCACATCAAGATGAGCGGCTGCCCCAACGGCTGCTCGCAGCACCACATCGCCACGATCGGCTTCTACGGGGCCTCGATCAAGGTGGGCGAGCACACGATCCCCGCCTACATCCCGCACATCGCCGGCAACTTCGAGGGCGGCGACGTCGTCTTCGGCCATCGCCTCAAGGCACGTTTGCCGGCCAAGCGCGTCCCTGATGCGGTCGAGCGCTGGATCCGCCACTACGAGGAGAACCGCAAGGACGGCGAGAACTTCAACGCCTTCGTCGACCGCACCGGCTTCGACGCCTTCGAGGAGCTGATCTCGGACCTGAAGCTTCCCGTCGAGTTCAGCGCGGAGAACCTCCTCTTCTTCATCGACTGGAACCGCTCCGAGCCCTACAAGGTCGAGCGCGGCGAGGGAGAGTGCGCCGTCTGATGGAACCGACGACGACGCAGGGAATCCCGGGCACCACGGTGAACGGGAACGGCCGCAAGGGCATCCTCCACGAGGCCTCGGCCACCGAGCACGCCGCTGTGCCCGCCGCCGAGCTCGACGGGCTCGGCTTCGATCCGGAGGAGAAGGCCGCGGAGCTCGAGGACGCGAGCGCCCAGGAAGCGCTCGGCTGGGCCCTGGACACCTTCCACCCCGGGATGTACATCGCCTGCTCGTTCCAGAAGACGAGCTCGGTGACCGTCCACATGGCGCACAGCATCGACCCGAACGCGCGCTTCTTCTACCTCGATACCGACGTCCTCTTCCCGGAGACCTACGAGACCAAGGACCGCCTCGAGGAGCGCTACGGCATCAACTTCCACCGCTACAGCTCGATCACCCTGGAGCAGCAGAAGGGTCTCTACGGCGACGAGCTCTGGGGCCGCGACCCGGACGCCTGCTGCGGGATCCGCAAGGTCGAGCCGATGCGCTCGGCGCTGGCCGCCGTCGATCTCTGGGTCTCCGGCATCCGCCGCTCGGACTCGCAGACTCGGGCCCGGGCGCCGAAGTTCGCCTGGGACAAGCGCTTCGGGCTCTGGAAGCTCAACCCGCTCGCCGACTGGTCCGAGGAGCAGGTCTGGGACTACATCCGCGAGCACGACGTCCCCTACAACTCGCTGCACGATCAGGGCTATCCCTCGATCGGCTGCACCCACTGCACCCGGAAGCCGGGCGCCGGCGAGGACGCCCGCGCGGGCCGCTGGGCGGGCCTCGAGAAGACCGAGTGCGGACTCCACGGGTAGGCGCTGCCGCGAGGGCGCGCTCCGCTAACCTGCCCCGCTTCCTGACCGATCCGATCCACTTTCCCCCTCCCTGATCCCATGACCCAGACCGCCACCGCGCTGCAGCTGACCGATCGCCAGACCGCCGACTTCGAGATGATCGGGAACGGCGGCTTCGCTCCCCTCCGGGGCCCGCAGGGCCACGAGGAGTGGCAGAGCGTCGTCGAGAGCATGACCCTGCCGGACGGCCAGTACTGGCCGATCCCGATCACCCTGGCGACCGATCTCGATGTCTCCGAGGGCGACACCGTGGAGGTCTCCAGCGACGAGGGCAAGCCGCTCGGCCGCCTCAACGTCACGGAGATCTTCGAGCGCGACCTCGAGGCGGAGGCCGAGAACGTCTACCGGACGACCGACAAGGAGCATCCCGGGGTCGCCGCGATCTACGAGGAGGGCCCGCGCTGCATCGCCGGCACCTACGAGGTCGATGAGTTGCCCGACCACGAGGACGCCTTCATGAAGCGCTACTTCACCGCCGAGGAGTCCCGCAAGGCGTTCGAGGAGCGCGGCTGGAAGCGCGTCGTCGCCTTCCAGACCCGCAACCCGATCCATCGCGCCCACGAGTACCTGACCAAGTGCGCGCTCGAGATCACCGACGGGCTCTTCATCCACCCGCTGATCGGCAAGACCAAGGCCGGCGACATCCCCGCCGACGTGCGGATGCGCTGCTACGAGGTCCTGATGGAGGACTACTACCCCAACGACCGAGTGATCCTCGGCGTCTTCCCGTCGAAGATGCACTACGCCGGACCTCGGGAGGCTGTCCTGCACGCGATCGCGCGCCGGAACTACGGCTGCACCCACTTCATCGTCGGGCGGGACCACGCCGGGGTCGGGGACTACTACGGGACCTACGACGCGCAGCAGATCTTCGACGAACTGGACATCGACAAGCTCGGCATCCAGCCGCTCTTCTTCGAGCACTCCTTCTGGTGCAACAAGTGCGAGGGCATGGCGTCGGGCAAGACCTGCCCGCACGGCTCAGAGGACCACGTCTTCCTGAGCGGCACGAAGGTGCGGGAGATGCTCGGCAACGGCGAGCTGCCGCCCGAGGAATTCAGCCGCCCCGAGGTGGCTCAGATCTTGATCGACTCATACAAAGAGGAAGGCAATGGCTGACGACAAGGGCTTCACACTCTGGTTCACCGGGCTTTCGGGCGCCGGCAAGACGACCATCTCGAAGATCGTCGAGGACCAGCTCCGCGAGCGCGGCTCGCGGGTCGAGGTGCTCGACGGCGACGTGGTCCGCGAGAACCTCTCCAAGGGCCTCGGCTTCTCCAAGGAGGACCGCGACACCAACATCCGCCGGATCGCGTTCGTCGCGGACCTGCTCTCCCGCAACGGCGTTCCGGTGATCACCGCCGCGATCTCCCCCTACCGCGAGATCCGCGACGAGGCGCGCGAGCTGATGGGCGATCGCTTCATCGAGGTCTTCGTCAAGGCCTCGGTCGAGGTCTGCGCCGAGCGCGACGTCAAGGGCCTCTACGAGAAGGCCTTCAAGGGCGAGATCAAGGAGTTCACCGGCGTCTCGGATCCGTACGAGCCGCCGCTCAACCCCGAGATCGACGCTCGACACCGAGCACGAGTCCGCGGAGGAGTCGGCCGCGAAGATCGCTCGCGCTGCTCGAGGAGCGCCAGCTGATCCCCGCCGCGCAGCCTGCTTAGGGCCGTCGGGCGGCAGCTCCGGCTCGCCGAGGTCATAGGTCGAGTAGGCGCCGAAGGAGTTGAACATCTTGTGGGAGGGGCCGTGAAAGTCCGAGGAGGCAGTCGCCGCCAGGCCCCTGTCCCTGCAGAGATCGACGAGGAACTTGGTCTGGGCGCGGTCGTGCGCGGGGTAGAAGCACTCGACCCCGTCGAGCGCGAGGCCGTCGACGATCGCCGCGACCTCGTCGGGGTCCTTCATGTCCCAGAAGGGATGGGCGAGCACCGCGACGCCGCCGGCGCCGTGGATGATCTCGACAGCTTCGGAGGCGTAGGGCCAGCGGCGCGAGACGAACGCCTTGGCGCCTGGGACGAGCCACTCCTCGAAGAAGGCGCTCATGCCCTCCGGGTCGACCCCGGCGGCCTTGGCGATGTGGGGCCGGCCGACCGAGGAGGCGTCACCCGCCTCGGCGATCGCGTCCTCGAAGCGCACGGGGACGCCCTGCTCGTTGAGGCGCCCGACGATCTCCTCGGCGCGGGTGATCCGCTCGCGCTGCGCCCGCTCGCATGCCGGGCGCGATTGCATCGAGGTCCACCCAATACCCGAGCATGTGCATGTCATCGAGCGTCCCATGGACACACGACATCTCCGTCGCGGGCACCAGAACGACGTCGGCGATCGTCGCCGCGGTCGCGGCCTCCGAGACGCCGTCGATCGCGTCATGGTCGGTGAGCGCGAGCGTGGTGACGCCGGCCTTCACCGCGGCCGCCACCACCTCCGCGGGCGGCAGCTCGCCGTCGGACACCGTCGAATGGCTCTGAAGTTCGAGCATCGGCGGGGGAGCATATGAGGATCTCGGCGAAAGCCGACTACGCCGTCCGCGCCGCGGTCGAGATGGCGGCCGCGGGAGACGAGCCGGTCAAGGGCGAGGTGATGGCCGAGGCGCAGGACATCCCCCTCCAGTTCCTGGAGCACATCCTGCTCGAGCTCAAGCACGCCCGGCTGGTGCGGGCCCGCCGCGGCGCGCGCGGCGGCTACTGGCTCGCCAAGCCGCCCGAGGAGATCACCCTGGCGAGCGTGATCCGGGCCGTCGAGGGCCCCCTCGCCAACATCCAGGACCAGGCCCCCGAGCAGACCAAGTACCCGGGCAACGCCGAGCGGCTCAGCGACGTCTGGATCGCGGTCCGCGCCTCGCTGCGCCGCGTGCTCGAGCACGTCACGATCGCGGACCTTCGCGACGGCAAGATCCCGGATGACGTCCTCGAGCTGACCCGCGACAAGGGCGCCTGGGTCACCCGTTAGCCTGCTTCTCGTCGACGAGCTGGGAAGTCAGTGAGCCTACGACCAGGGGGGATCAGCGTCATCGCCGTCGCCGTGTTGCGGCGGCCTTCGTGATGGCCGGTTTCTCGGGTGGGGGTCCGAGCGATTCATCGCTGCGGGCGGGAATCAGCCTGACCGGCCATCACGCGCAAACCTCGAAGAAGAAGTGCCGTAAGAAGAACAAGAGGAAATGCCGGAAGAGAACCTCGACGACCGTCACTCAGCCTGGGCCGGTCACCGCGGCAGTGCCGGCGGAGACCGTGCCGGCGACTCCGGGACCTCCCGTCTACACGGTGCCCGCGAGACATCGCAGAGCGACTGCTCGGCGCCGGTCGAGAACGAGATCATGGCCTGGCTGGCCAGGGTCCCCGACGGGAGCGAGGTCCAGTTCGGGGCTAAGCAGTGCTACGGCCAGGACGGCACGATCACGCTCACCGGCAGGAACGACCTCGTGATCGACGGACAGGGCTCCGAGTTCCGGGCTCTCACGCTCGGCGGAGACCACCGCTCCAACTGGCGCTTCGTGGGCGGCAGGAACCTCACCGTGCGCAACATGGCGGTCCGCGGTTCGGACCCGCAGGGGACCTACCAAGCGGGCTTCGAGTGGCAGCACGGCTACTCGGTCGAGGGCACCCAGGGAATGACGCTCTCGAACGTCAAGGCCCGCGAGACCTGGGGCGACGGCATCGACCTGTGGCGCGGGGCCTCCTCGCCCGCCTGCGGCGATGACGCCTCGAGCGCCCGCAACGTGCTGATCAGCGGCGCCACCCTCGAGCGGATCGGCCGCCAGGGGGTGGCCGTGGTCGACGCCGAGCAGGTGACGCTCGAGGACTCGACCATCGGCCCCGTGGCCTGGGCGAACGTGGACCTGGAGACCGACGACGACTGTGAGATCGCGCGCCACGTCACCGTCCAGAACAACTCATTCGGCTCGAACGGCTGGGGCGTGATCGTGAACATCGGACACGGCGGGGATCCGCAGGTTGGCGATCTGAGCGTGATCGGCAACGTGCAGACGGCGCCCACGATCGACACCGGGATCCTCACCCCCGACCCCTGCCGGGCGCCGGTCACGATCCGCTCCCCGGTTGGCCCGCCCGCGCTCTACCGGGACGGCTACACATTCAGCGGCAATCAGTTCCTGACGCCCAACAACGCCTTCGCCTTCAGGCAGATCCGGAACATCGACGTGAGCTCGAACTCGGTCGCCTTTGCTCAACCGGCGCCCACGGGCTGTAACAGCCGGGCGGGGGTCCGGCTGACCGACTCTCACACCGTCGCCATCCTCGACAACGCGTTCACGGGCGCGACCGCCGTCTACATCAAGGACGCGGCAAGCGACACCCCCACCGAGTCGGGCAACACCACCGACTGAGCGCGCCGACCGCCCGCGTTAGCTCCAATCGTCACTAGAAAACCCAGCTATTAGGGGGAAAAGCTGCGGTCCGCTATCGTGCCGCGACCCTTTTAGGACTGTTTCGGTCATAAAAGGGAACAAGGTGGAAAAGCGGCCGTCGTCCAACTGGCCGCCGCCCGACTCCTCAACCCATGGATCCCAAGATCGTCTTCTTCGGCTTCGGCGTGGGCTTCCTGGTCGGCATGACCGGGATGGGCGGCGGCTCGCTGATGACCCCGCTGCTGGTCCTCCTCTTCGGCGTCAAGCCGACGACCGCGATCGGCACCGACATCGCCTACGCCGCGATCACCAAGACCGCCGGCAGCTGGCGGCACCTGAAGCTGAAGACGGTGAACATGCCGCTCGTCTACTGGATGGCGATCGGCAGCGTGCCGATGGCGATCCTCGGCGTCTGGGTCCTCGACATCCTCAAGCGCCGGCTCGGGGACCAGCTCGACGAGACGGTCTTCGCGATTCTCGCCGCCTGCCTGCTCGTGGTCGGCGCGGCGACCCTGCTCCGGGGCTTCTTCCTCGCCAACAAGATCCAGGAGCGAGACGACTTCGAGATGCACACCCGCCACAAGGTCGCCGCGGTGGGGATCGGCGCGACGACCGGCTTCGTGATCGGCCTGAGCTCGGCCGGCAGCGGAACGCTGATCGGGATGATGCTGCTCACCGTCTACCGGCTCCGGCCTCAGAAGGTGGTCGGCACCGACGTCGTCCACGCCGCGATCCTGCTCTGGGCCGCGGGCATCGCCCACGCGATCGGCGGCAACGTCGACTACGGGCTGATGGCCAACATCCTGGTCGGCTCGGTCCCCGGCGTGATCATCGGCAGCCAGCTCTCGGTGAAGTGGCCGCAGGGCCTGCTCAGGGGCGCGCTCGGCGTGATCCTGATCGCCGCCGGCCTGACGATCATGAACAAGGCCAACACCGACCTGGTTCCCTGGGTCGTCGGCGATCGCCGCGGTCGCGGTCGCCGCTCTGTTCGCGGTCCAGATCGCCCTCCGCAAGGAGGTCGAGCACGACCCCGCCGAGCAGCGGGAGCTCGAGGCCGAGCGCGAGGAAGAGGCGGAGCGCGAGTCGCGAGCGCCGGTCGCTGGCCGGCGTCGAAGGACTAGACGCGCTCCGGCGGCTCGCGGCCGCTCCGCAATACTCCGCCGCCATGTTCGAGAAAGTCCTGATCGCGAACCGCGGCGAGATCTCCATCCGCGTCGCGAGAACGCTCAAGGAGATGGGCATCGGCTCGGTCGCCGTCTACTCGGAGATCGAGCGCGACGCCCCGCACGTCCGCGAGGCCGACGAGGCCTTCCTGCTCGGTCCCGCCACGCCCGGCCGAGAGCTACCTGAACGTCGAGAAGATCCTCGAGGTCGCCCAGGACGCCGGCGCCGAGGCGATCCATCCCGGCTACGGCTTCCTGGCGGAGAACGCCCCCTTCGCGGCGGCCGTCGAGAAGGCGAAGCTCACCTGGATCGGGCCGCCTCCGAAGGCGATCGAGGCGATGGGCTCGAAGACCGAGGCGCGTCAGATCATGCAGAAGGCCGGCGTGCCGATCGTCCCGGGCGCGACCGAGCCGGTCAAGGACGTCGAGGAGGCGAAGAAGCAGGCGAAGGAGATCGGCTACCCGATCGCCTGCAAGGCGGCCGGCGGAGGCGGCGGCAAGGGCTTTCGCGTCGCCCAGAGCGAGGACGAGCTCGAGGAGGCCTTCGAGGGCGCCTCGCGCGAGGGAGAGAGGTTCTTCAGCGACCCGACCGTCTACCTCGAGCGCTACCTCGAGGACCCGCGCCACGTCGAGGTCCAGGTGCTCGCCGACTCGAAGGGCAACGTCATCCACCTCGGCGAGCGCGACTGCTCGATCCAGCGCCGCCACCAGAAGCTGATCGAGGAGTCGCCGGGGCCCCAGGTCGACGAGGAGATGCGCGAGCGGATCGGGAAGATCGCCACCGACGCGGCGGCCGCCGTCGGCTATCGCTCCGCGGGGACCGTCGAGGGCCTCCAGGTCGGCGAGGACTACTTCTTCCTCGAGATGAACACCCGCGTCCAGGTCGAGCACTGCGTCACCGAGATGGTCACCGGCTTCGACATCGTCCGGGAGCAGGTCAGGATCGCCGCGGGCGAGAAGCTCTCGATCACCCAGGAGGAGGTCGAGCTGCGCGGCCACGCGATCGAGTGCCGGATCAACGCCGAGGCCGCCCACAAGAACTTCGCGCCCGCGCCGGGGCGGATCACCACCTACCGCGAGCCCGCGGGACCCGGGCGTGCGGGTCGACTCCGGGGTCGAGGCGGGGTCCGAGGTGACGCCGATGTACGACCCGATGTTCGCCAAGCTGATCGTCTGGGACCTCGACCGGGAGAAGGCGACCGCCCGGATGCTGCGCGCCCTCGGCGAGTACGAGATCGGCGGGATCACCACCCTCGTCCCCTTCCACCAGACCCTGCTGGCGACCAAGCAGTGGGCCAACGGCGAGACCTGCCGCGACCTGACCGAGGACCCCGACTGGCTCAAGTCGCTCGCGCCCGAGACCCCTCCCGCCCCGGGCGGCGAGGAGGCCGAGGCCGACGGCAAGGCCGAGCGCAGCTACCAGGTCGAGGTCGGCGGCAAGCTCTTCGACGTCAAGGTGATCGGCGAGGCGGCGCCGGCCGCCGCGGCGGCGAACCCCGGCGCCGGCCTGCGCAAGCCGCCCAAGCGTGAGCGAGGAGGCGGCGGCGGCTCGACCTCGGGCGCCAGCGAGGACCTGACCTCGCCGCTCCAGGGAACCGTCCTGCGGGTCGCGGTCGAGCAGGGCGCCGAGGTCTCGGAGGGCGACCTGATCTGCGTGATCGAGGCGATGAAGATGGAGAACGAGATCACCGCCCATCGCGCGGGCAAGGTCACCGAGCTGCCGATCTCCGACGGCGCCTCGGTCAACACAGGGGATTTGCTCGCGAAGATCGAGTAGCGCCGAGTCGGGCGGCTACTTGGCGCCGAGCTTCGCCGCGGCCTCGCGGATGTTCTTGACCGTGGCGTCGGGGGCCTTGCGGCCCTCGAGCTTCTCGCCGTGGCGGTTGACCCAGATCACCGGGACGTTCAGCTTCAGAGCCGGGCCGACGTCTGATTCGTAGCCCGAGGCGATGTGGACCCAGCCCTTCTTGCCGCCGATGCGGCGCGCGGTCTCACGCAGGTGGGTCGGATCGGGCTTGTAGCTGCGGACCTGCTGCGCGGTCACGACCATGTCGAGCTCGGTGCGCAGATGGCGCCGCGAGATGCCGAGCATCTTGTCGTCGACGTTGGAGACGATCCCGATCTCGTATCGCTCCTTGAGGCGGTCCATGGCGGCGTTGGCCTCACGGAACGGAGGCCAGGAGGCGATGCTGTCCGGCAGGAACTGGGCGCGCGAGGGCTCGATCGTCCAGCCGATCTCCTCCGCCGTCTGCACCGCGGCCCTGCGCAGGACCTCGGCGTAGAGCTCGTAGGACCCGGACATGATCTGCGCCTGGATCTCGAAGAAGCGGTCCAGGAAGGAGCGCTCGTCGATGGTGAGGCCATCGCGCTCGGCCTCCCGCTTGAAGGCGTCGCTGATGCCCTTCTCCCAGTCGATCAGGGTGCCGTAGCAGTCCGTGGTCACCCACTTGATGTCTTTCAGCTTCGGAAGGGCCATGAGAGCCGCGGGATTATGGCAATTTGCAACCTTCGGCTGCGCCCGCCTCCCCGAGCGGCCGACTTCGGCGCTCAGGTAGGCTCTCGCGGCCTTGGATCTGCTCGAGTACCAGGGAAAGCAGCTCTTCGCCCGCCACGGGGTTCCGGTACCCGAAGGGCGGGTCGCCGACACCGTCGAGGCCGCCGTCGAGGCGGCCGACGAGATCGGCTACCCGTGCGTGATCAAGGCGCAGGTCCAGATCGGCGGGCGCGGCAAGGCCGGCGGCATCAAGGTGGCGGAGAACCGCGAGCAGGCCGAGGAGCACGCGAACGCGATCCTCGGCATGGAAATCAGCGGGCCGCGCGGCGAGGGGCCCTTCACCGTCCACCAGGTCTGGGTCGAGCGCGCCTCGGAGATCGACGCCGAGTACTACGCGTCGATCATCCTCGACCGCTCGGCCAAGAAGGTGCTCGCGATGCTCTCGACGATGGGCGGCATGAACGTCGAGGAGATCGCCGAGAAGGACCCGGACGCGCTCGTCCGGCGCCACATCGAGCCGCACGAGGGCTTCGGCGAAGCCCAGGCGGGCACCCTGGTGGCCGACGCCGGGGTCGAGGAGGACGCCCGCGAGAAGACGGCGGAGATGATGGTGAAGCTCAACCAGGCCTTCAACGAGAGCGACGCGACCCTGATCGAGGTCAACCCGATGGTCGTCACCAAGGACCGCGACGTGATCGCGCTCGACTCCAAGGTGACGATCGACAACTCGGCCCTCTTCCGCCACGAGGACCTCGCCGAGATGGAGGAGAGCTTCATCGAGGACCCCCAGGAGCGGATGGCCAAGGAGAAGGGGCTCACCTACGTCAAGCTCGACGGCGACATCGGCATCCTCGGCAACGGGGCCGGCCTCTGCATGTCCACGCTCGACGTCGTCGCCCAGGCCGGCGGCAAGCCGGCGAACTTCCTCGACGCCGGCGGCGGCTCCAAGGCGGAGGCGATCGTCGACGCGCTCGAGGTGATCACCTCCGACGAGAAGGTCAGGGCGATCCTCTTCAACATCTTCGGCGGCATCACCCGCGGCGACGAGATCGCCAAGGGGATCATCGAGGCCTCGCAGCGAGTCGAGATCGGCGTGCCGCTCGTGGTCCGCCTCGACGGGACGAACTCCGAGGAGGGGCTGGGGCTGCTCGCCGACGCCGACCTCCCCAACCTGCACCTGGAGAAGACCATGCTCGGCGCCGCGGAGAAGGTCGTCGAGCTCGCCAAGGCGGCCTGATGAGCATCATCGTCGACAACGACACGAAGCTCGTGATCTCCGGGTTGACCGGCCGCGAGGGGACCTTCCACGGGCTCCGCAACCGCGACTACGGCACGGACGTCGTCGCCGGGGTCACACCGAAGAAGGGCGGCCAGGACGTCGAGGGCATCCCGATCTTCGACACGATCGCCGAGGCGGTCCAGGAGCAGGGCGCGAACACCTCGATGATCTTCGTCCCGGCCCGGTTCGCCGCCGCGGCGATGAACGAGGCGATCGACGCCGGGATCGAGACGGTGATCACGATCACCGAGCACATCCCCGTCCACGACATGCTCGACATCTACTGGAAGGCCCGGGACGCGGGCGTGCGGCTGATCGGCCCGAACTGCCCCGGCGTCCTCAGCCCCGGCAAGGCGAACGTCGGAATCATCCCCGCCCAGTTCTTCGAGCAGGGCTCGATCGGCGTCGTCTCCAAGTCCGGGACGCTGACCTACCAGATCGGCAACGAGCTCAAGCAGGCGGGCCTCGGCAACTCGACGATCGTCGGCATCGGCGGCGACCCGATCGTCGGCTCGGACTTCATCGACATCCTCACCCTGTTCGAGGAGGACGACGAGACCGAGCTGATCGTGATGGTCGGCGAGATCGGCGGCGACGCCGAGGAGCGCGCCGCCGACTTCATCGCCGAGAACGTCTCGAAGCCGGTGGTCGCCTACATCGCCGGCTTCACCGCGCCGCCCGGCAAGCAGATGGGCCACGCCGGGGCGATCATCTCCGGCTCCTCGGGAACGGCCGAGGCCAAGAAGCAGGCCCTCGAGGCGCAGGGCATCCGCGTCGGCAAGAGCCCGACCGAGACCGCCCAGCTCGCCGCCGAGACGATCGGCGCGAAGGCCTAGGCCAGTTCCAGGTCTTCTTCTTCAGCTTGATCTTCGTCGTCTGAGCGTTCGGCACTGACGCCCGTCGGCGTGTAGGTGATGGTCACCTTCACCTTCGCCTTGCCGGTTTCGTTCAGCTTCCGCTTCGTCTTGCTATTGGGCTTGATCACCAGCGTCACCGGCCCCCCGGGGACCTGGACCGCACTTCGACGCGAGCTTGGCCTTGTTCGTCACACCCTTGCCGGAGACCTTGAGCCCGCCCGGGTCTGGAACTGTGACCGGCAGCCGGGCCGTTCCCTTCTTCTTGTTCAGGGTCGGGCGGGCCGATGCGCGAATCCGTTCGACTTCACGGAGATCGCGTCCGACGGCGGCATTGAAGAAGAGCTGGTTGTCGACCTCAGGCGAGCCGCGAGGCCGATACCGTCTCGACCGGCGAGAGCGCCGCACAGGCTCACGGCTTCGAGTTCGTCGGTCGGGTCGACCGATGCTGTGTCGAGATCCCCCGCGATCGGGTCCTAAGACGGACGCAGGAATCACGGTCGGACCAGATGTGACGCGGCGCGCTCGGCTCATGACGCGGTCCGGTCACTGTGTTGTCCGTGCCATTCTGGTCGAGGCTGTCGACGAAACGATGCCGCCGACTGCGACGCAGCAGCGCGATGCAGGCTGCAGTGTCGCAGAGCCAGGGCGGCAGGTGATGTCCTGATCCAGCGGAGCGCAATCCGATTCCCGTCTCGGTAGATGGAAGTGCGGCGAGAGTTGTCTTGCGGACGGCCGCGATGCCAGCGGTGATGCCGTTGATCGGCGATTCAGGGGCCGGTACCGAGCAACGCCAGCCGTTGGTCCGGCTGATGCTGCTCTGCCAGCCGGCCACCGGAGCCGGTCGAGTCCAGTGTGCAATGCCGCGCCGGGCTTGCGTGCACGAGCGAGCGGGGCAAGGCGTCGTAGCCGCCGCAGGGCGATGGCTGCGACGTCGCCGTGCGACATCGCATGTATCTCTCCGGCGGAGTACTGCTCGATGCAACGCAGACTGTCTCTGAAATCGCACTTAAGCGTAGAAGGCACCGATCAGGCGGTCTGGCGCGAGGATCGCTTGCGCAGCTTCGCCCGGGCCCGGGCGGCGCGCTTCTGCTCCTCGCTCTTCGTCAGCGCCCTCTTCCGCGGTCGCTGAGCGACCTGCGGCTGCTCGGGCTCCGGCACCGCGGCCTCGACCGGCTTCGCGGCTCCGGCTGCACCGGGGCCGCAGCGGGCCTGAGGGGCTTGGCCTCCGCCGGGGCGGCGAACCCGCTTGACCTGCTCCGGCTCGACGCGGCCGCCCTGCAGCTCCTTGGCGGCTCGGACCGCCTCCCGCGGGGTCAGGTAGGTCGCCCAGGCGGTGATCTTGCCCTCCTCGACGATCCAGAGCCCGCCGAAACGGCGATCGACCGCCGTGCCGTCCTTCGGCTTGCCGCGCTCGCGGCAGATGCCGACGACCTTGCCCGGCCCGACCTCCGCGACGTCCTCGAGATCGAAGCGGTACTCCTCCCAGCTGTCGAGATAGCGGCGCATCGCCCGCTGGACCTTGTCGTGGCCCCAGACGAGATCGCTGTCCGGCCGCGAGGCACGCTCGTCCCAGCGGATCAGGGGAGCGGCGAGGGCGAGGGCGATCTCAGAGTCGCCGCTGCCGTAGGCCTGGAGTGCGATCTTGACCAACTCGAGAGACGCCGGCATCGAGCGACAGTATTCCGAACCGATCGGCGGCCTTCATCCCCCGGGCTTTGGAGTATGGCACCGTTCGTATACTCGAAGCGCCAATGGCCGAACGGACCATCAGCTTCGCGCGCGGCGCCCCGAGCGCCGACATCCTTCCTCACGACGCGGTGCGCGAAGCGGCCGCGCGGGCGCTCGAGTCCGACTGGGAGAAGGCGCTCAGCTATGGCACCGGCCGCGGACATCTCGGCCTCTGCGAGTGGATCGCGGATCTCCACGACGTCCAGCCCGAGCAGGTGATGGTCACGAACGGCTCGATGGAGGCGGCCGCCCTGCTGTTCCGAAACCTGGTCTCCGAGGGTGACCGGGTGGTCGTCGAACAGCCCACCTATGACCGCACGCTGCTGCTCTTGCGCCAGGCCGGCGCGGACATCGTCGGGGCGCGCGCTCGAGGACGACGGCGTCGACCCCGCAGAAGTGGAGGCGGCGGCCGCCGGCGGAGCGGTGAAGCTCGCCCACATCATTCCCAACTTCCACAACCCGGCCGGTTGCACGCTCTCGCTCGAGAAGCGAGGCGCGCTCGTCAAGCAGGCCGCCGAGCACGGCTTCACGCTCCTCGAAGACGATCCGTACCGGCTGATCTGCTTCGAGGAGGCGAGGGGAAAGACGATGCTCGAGATGGACGGCGCGGACCGCGTGATCCACGCCTCGTCGTTCTCCAAGTCGGTCAGCCCGGGCGTCCGGGTCGGCTACCTGGTGGGGCCCGTCGAGCAGATCGCGACGCTGGCGAAGCGGGCCAACGAGACCTACATCTCCCCCAACATGCTCGCCGAGTCGATCGTCTTCGAGCTCTGCCGCTCGGGCGGCCTCGACGAGAACCTGAAGGTCGTGAACGACGCCCTCCGCGAGCGCCGCGACGCGCTCGTCGACGCGCTCCGCGAGCACATCCCGGAGGCGCGGTTCGTCGTTCCCGAGGGCGGCTACTTCCTCTGGCTGGACCTCGACGATGACGTCGACACGGAGGCTCTCCTGGCGGAGGCCAAGGAGGAGGGGGTCACCTTCGTCGCCGGACCCGACTTCATGATCGAGGGCGGCTCCTCGAGCCTGCGACTCTCCTTCGCGCCGGTCCCGGCGAGCGACGTCGCCGAGGGCGTCCAGCGCCTCGCGCGCGCGCTCGAGCGCACCCGTTCCGGCGCGGCGGCCGCCTGAGTCCCGGCCTAGCTGACGGGACCCAGGATCTCGCGGGCGCGCCGGTAGAGGTTCAGGTCCTCGGCCCGCGACGGGTAGGGCTTGCGCCTCTGCTCGTTCTTGTGAGCCTCGATCGCCCTGGCGATCGATACGAGGCGTCGCTCGGCGATATTCCGGTCGGCGATCAGGATGTTGGTGTTGCTGGTGATTGCTTCCATTTCTTTGCCTTTCCCCCGTTTGTTGAGTGACTTACTCGACTATGCTCCTCAGGAGCCTAGCAGCAAGTCTCCGCCCCGTACCTGAAGCTGCGGCTAAGAATCGGTAAACGGACGCGACTACCGGTTGAGCGCGCGACTACCGGCCGTAGCGGTCGGTGGAGATGACCAGCTGATCCGGCAGGGGCGGCCGCGGGGGCGGGGCGGGATCGGCCGCCACGGAGACGGTCTCGGCGACGCTCTTCGAGACCGCATGTTGTCCTTCGTCGGAGCTCATCACGACCTCGTCGGCGTCCGTGCTCTCGAGCTTCCCCTCGAGCCCCGGGTGGAGGCCGGTCCCCTTCAGGTAGTGGAGGATCTCCTCCGCCTCGTTCTCGAAGCGCAGCACCCTGACGTCGGCGCCCGGCTCGACGTCCGCGAGCAGGACGCCCTCCTCCCTCGCTCCCTCGACGATCGGGTGGCCGTGGGGGCAGGTCTTCGCGTCGCCGATCGCGGCCAGCATGCGCTCCTCGAGCACCGGTGACATCGCGTGCTCGAGCCGCTCCGCCTCCTCGTGCACCTCGTCCCACGGGATGCCGAGGACGTCGGTGAGGAAGCGCTCGATCAGCCGGTGGCGACGCGAGATGGCCTCCGCCTCCCGGCGCCCCTTGTCGGTGAAGTTGAGGGACTTGTCGTCCGCCCGCTCGACGTAGCCGTCCCCCTCGAGGCGGCCGATCATCTCGTGGACGGTGGGGGAGAGAGCTGCATCGCCCTCGCGATGTTGGCGCCGTTGATCGGCAGCCCCGCCTCCTCCAGCCAGAACATGATCTGGAGGTATTCCTCCTCTGCGACGGTGGCTTTGGCCATCCGCCGATCCTACTTGGACCGGCCAGCGCGCTTCTCGACCGAGCGGCGCAGCGCGTCGAGCCGATCGTCCCACTCCGCGCTGACCGTCTGGATCCACTGGGCCGCCTCGTCGAGAGGCTGCGGCCGAAGCTCGTAGCGCGTCTCCCTGCCGACGCGCGTCGCGGTGACGAGCTCGGCGCCGTGCAGCGCGGAGAGGTGCTTGGCGACGGCCTGCCGGGTGATCGGCAGCTGCTCGGCGAGGCCGCTCGCGGTCACCGTCCCCCCGCGGGCAAGCGTCTCGACCACACGCCTCCGTGTCGGGTCGGCGAGTGCGCCGAAGACCGAATCCACCTGTCGGTGCGCCGGTGCCCTCAAGCGACGAGGGAGAAGCGCATTGACCGCCGCAGGCGTGCGAGGCGTGGCCCCCACCCGCCGGCCGCCATCGCGGTAGATCCGGCGGCGGTGTTCGTGGCCGCCGAATTCGTCGGAGTCTCGACGACCGTCACCCGGGTGCCGCCGGGCAGCGCCTCGATCGTGAACTCGACGAAGCTCTCGCCCTCGCCGGGCCGTGACCAGGTGAAGGCGAAGCGCTCGGCCTCCTCGACGGTCTCGACCGTGCCATGGCGCTCCGCGTCTCCGTCGCGGACGGTGATCTCGCCGCCCTCGACAGGATCGAGCTCCACGTCCGGGGCGAGCCACTCCTCGAGGCGGTCCTCGTCGGTCAGGGCCTCCCAGACCTCCTCGGGACTGGCCTCGACCAGGGTCTCGCGCTCGACCCAGGGCGCCTTCTCGTCGGCCTGCTCGACCGGTGCCTCGTTTCGCAACTTCACGGTTGCCTATGCTAGCGTACGTTCATGCAACCGATTGGTTGCGTTTACCTCGACCACCATGAGGAGGTCGCGATGCCGCTGGTTCCGATGGTCGTCGAGCAGAGTGCGCGGGGCGAGCGCTCCTTCGACATCTACTCCCGCCTGCTCGGCGAGCGGGTGATCTTCCTCGGCCAGCCGATCGACGACCAGGTCGCGAACCTGATCGTCGCGCAGATCATCCACCTCGAGTCCGAGGACCCCGAGAAGGACATCTCGCTCTACATCAACTCGCCGGGCGGGGTCGTGTACTCGGGCCTGGCGATCTACGACGCGATGCAGTTCGTGAAGCCCGACGTGCGGACCATCTGTTACGGCATCGCGATGTCGATGGGCGCGCTGCTCCTCGCCGGCGGCGCGAAGGGCAAGCGGATGGCGCTGCCCAACTCGCGGATCCTGATCCACCAGCCGAGCGGCGGCTTCGAGGGCGTCGCCTCCGACATCGAGATCCACGCGAAGGAGACGCTCGACCTGCGTGACCGCCTGGACGCGATCTACGCCAAGCACACCGGCAAGTCGAAGAAGCAGGTCCACGCGGACATGGAGCGCGACCGCTTCTTCAAGGCGAGCGAGGCGGCCGAGTACGGCCTGATCGACCGGGTGATCGAGCAGCGCGAGCTCGAGCTGCGGCGGACGGGGTTCGCCGCCAGAACGGCGGCGGCTAGGCCGCTCTCGTCATCCGCTCGACGTCCTCGAGCACGCGGCGGAAGCCGCGGGTGAGCGTCGAGCGGCCAGACCAGCTCCTGGAGCCCGCCGATCAGCGGCGTCGGGACGCGGAAGGTCGAGCGCCAGTCCACGCTGCGTCGGCGCCGTCCTCGGGCGCGAGGCTGGATCGAGCCGCCCTCGTGCTCGAACGGGCGCGTTGAGCTTGCACGATCAGGTAGTCGAGCCGCGTAGGGCGCTCGTAGTGCGGTGATCTCCTCTTCGAAGGTCGGAGCGGCCGGAGACTTGATCCGGCGCAGCGCCCCGACGCCGTTCGGCGGCGGCTCGCCCTCGCGGAGCAGCTCGGAGCGGCTGATCCGCGGAAAGCGGTCGTAGTTGGCGTGGTCGGCGAGCAGGTCGAAGATCGGCCTCCGGCGGGCGCCGGCGATCGATCCGGGTGACGTGGATCGTCTTCATCAGGCGCCGGCCAGGGTAGAGACGATCGCCTCGTAGACGCCCTCGCCCATCCGCCCCTCGGTGACGGTGACGTTCGGCGCGGCCGGCGATCGCCTCGCGCAGCGCGGGGTCGCGCTCGGGGCCGTTGGCGGGGACGAAGAAGCGGCCGACGACCTCGGCGACGTCGAGGTCCTCGACCGAGTCGCCGATCGCGATGCACTCCTCGGGCGCGTAGCCGCGGGCGCGCATGTGGAAGGCGACCGCGTTCGCCTTGCTCGCCGCCTCCGGGAGCAGGTGGTAGGCGTGCGCCGGGCCCTCGATCCCCTCCATCGGCGCGAAGATCGCGCCGTTGTCGATCAGCCGCAGGCCCGTGTGGCCGCGCTCTGCGAGCAGCCGGTTCGGCCTCGTCGACGTCGACCTTGCCGCGGAAGAGCAGCGAGAGCTCACGCTGCTGGTGCCAGGGGCGGTGCCACTCGAGCCGGCCCGCGAAGTGCTCGAAGAGCTCGTCCGGGATGCCGCGGTCGACCATCGTCTCGGCGAGCGATCTTGCCCGGGTCGGGCTCGAGGTCGCCGACCAGCGCCGTCTTCTCGCCGTCGATCACCACCAGCGCAGCCGACCTCGTAGATGTAGGAGCTCGAGCCGATCAGCTTGGCGTCCTCCAGCACCGAGGCCTCGCGGCGGCCCGGACTTGATCACCACCTCGACCCCGGCGCGGTGGCAGGCCTCGAGCGCCCGCGCCTGGAGCATCGAGAACTCGCCCTCGGAGTCGCGGAAGAGCGAGCCGTAGCGGCCGAGCAGGGTGCCGTCGAGGTCGGTGTAGACGCAGCGGAGGGCCAAGGCGCGCCAACCGTAGCGGGGTCTACCGTTCGAGCCGGTGGCTCTCGCAGCTGGAAGCTCAGCGACCGGACGCTCGACCTCGAGCGCCCGCTCGGCGTCGGGATCGTCAACGTCACCGACGACTCGATGTTCGAGGGGGCGCGGAGCGGGACGCCCGAGCAGGCGGTCGAGGACGGCGCTCGCGCTGGCCGAGGCGGGCTTCGAGATGCTCGACGTCGGCGCGGTGGCGGCGCGCAGCGGCCCGCCGGTGCCGGCCGAGGAGGAGGCCGCGCGGCTGGTCCCGGCGATCGAGGGCCTCGCCGCTCGCACCGAGCTGCCGATCTCGGCCGACACCTTCTCCGCCGAGGTCGCCCGCGCGGCGCTGGAGGCCGGCGCGGTCGCGATCAACGACATCGGCGGCGGCGCCGAGGCGATGCTCGAGCTCGCCGCGGAGACCGGCTGCGGCCTGGTCGCTCATGCACATCGAGGGGCCGCCGCGCGAGGACCGCGACCCGCCGCGCTACGACGATCCGGTCGACCACCTGAAGGGCTGGTTCGCAGAGCGGATCGAGGCGGCGCTGGCACGGGGCGTCGCGGAGGAGCAGATCGCGCTCGACCCGGGGCTCGACTTCGACCTCTGCCGTGGGCGACGACCTCGAGGTCCTGCGCCGGCTCGGCGAGCTCAAGGAGCTCGGCCGCCCGCTCTACGTCTCGCTCTCGCGCAAGGACTTCCTCGGCGCGGTGCTGGCCGGGTCCTGGGAGCGAGCGGCTGCCCGCGAGCGAGCGCGAGTGGGCGACCGCCGCGGCCACGGCGCTCGCGGTCGACAGCCGGCGCCGACCTGCTGCGCCTGCACGACGCCAGCGCCCTGCAGGCGATGCGGATCGCCGCGGCCATCGACGCGCCGCGCGGGGTCGAGGTTGGCTAGCAGCGCCGCGGTCGCCGGCGGCGCCTGGGAGCCGGCGCTCGGCCCGGCCCGCGAGGACGGGCGCCTGGTCGCCGAGTCCGCCGAGCCGGCGACGATGGCGAAGCTCGCCGACCTGCCCGACTCGCTCGACCCGGCGCTCGCCGAGGCGCTGCCGGCGCGCCGGGATCGAGTCGCTCTACTCCCACCAGGCCGCGGCCTACGAGACCGCCCGCGACTCGCACCTGATCCTGACCAGCGGCACCGCCTCGGGCAAGTCGCTCTCCTTCAACCTGCCGGTGCTCGACGGCATCGCCCAGGAGCCCGAAGCGGCGCGCGCTCTACCTCTACCCGACCAAGGCGCTGGCCCAGGACCAGGCCCGCAAGCTCGGCGAGCTGCGGCCGCCCGGGCTGCGCGAGGCGATCTACGACGGCGACACCCCGCGCGAGGACCGCCCCTCGATCCGCCGCCGGGCCAACCTCGTCCTCACCAATCCCGACATGCTCAACGTCGGGGTCCTCCCCCACCACAAGCGCTGGGGAGACTTCCTCGCCAACCTCGGCTGGGTGGTGGTCGACGAGGCGCACACCTATCGCGGCGTCTTCGGCTCGCACGTCGCCAACGTGCTGCGGCGGCTGCGGCGGGTCGCGCGCCTCTACGGCGCGGAGCCCCGCTTCGTGCTGGCCTCGGCGACGATCGCCAACCCGGGCGAGCTCGCCGAGCGGCTCACCGGACTGCCCTTCGAGCTGCTCGACGACGACGGCGCGCCCCGGGCCGGGCGCGAGATCGCGATGTGGAACCCGCCGGTGATCGAGCAGCGCACGATGACCCGTCGCTCGCCGGTCTCGGAGGCCGCCGACCTGCTCGTCGAGCTGGTCTCGCGCGGCGTGCGGACGATCTGCTTCATGCGCAGCCGGCGCGGGATCGAGCTGATCAACCGCTTCGCCTCCGATGAAGCTCGCCCGCAGGAGGGCAAGGGCGAGCTGGCCGAGCGGATCGCCCCCTACCGCGCCGGCTACACGCCCCAGCAGCGCCGCGAGATCGAGTCGCAGCTCGCCTCGGGCGACCTGCTCGCCGTCGCCGCCACCGACGCGCTCGAGCTCGGGATCGACGTCGGCGAGCTCGACGCGGCGATCTGCGTCAACTTCCCCGGCACGGTCGCCAGCCTGCGCCAGATGTGGGGGCGAGCCGGCCGCCGGCGCCGCGGACTCGCCGTCTACGTCGCCGGCGAGGACGCCCTCGACCAGTTCTTCTGCCGCCACCCCGACGAGTTCCTCGAGCGGCCGGTCGAGGCGGCGATCCTCGACCACCGCTCCGAGCAGATCCAGATGCAGCACCTGCTCGCGGCCGCCTACGAGGCGCCGCTCGGGCCCGGACGACGACGAGATCCTCGGCGAGGGCTGGCGGGAGCGCGCCGAGCGGCTGGTGACCGCCGGCGAGCTGCGGCGCGGCCGCGGCGAGCGCTACCTGACCCGCAGCGGGCGACTTCGTCGCCGGGCGGATCGCGCTGCGCTCGGCCTCGGCCGACAGCGTCGCGGTGGTCGACGCGTCCTCCGGCGAGATGCTCGGCAACGTCGAGGCCGAGCGCGCCTTCTCGACCGTCCACCCCGGCGCGATCTACCTCCACCTCGGCCGCTCCTACGAGGTCGCCGAGCTCGACATCGGCTCCCGCCGGGCGATCGTCAAGCCCTTCGAGGGCGACTACTACACCCAGGTGAAGAAGGAGACCGAGGTCTACATCGAGGG
Organism: uncultured Solirubrobacterales bacterium; assembly: GCA_963825825.1. Lineage (GTDB taxonomy): Bacteria > Actinomycetota > Thermoleophilia > Solirubrobacterales > 70-9 > DASUPK01. Next base: position 50,345 of record CAWGUT010000001.1, read on the forward strand.
GATCGAGACCCAGCGGCAGGCGCTCGGGGTCGAGCTCAACTTCGGCACGGTCTCGGTCTCGGAGCAGGTGATCGCCTACCAGCGCAAGCGGCTCGGCGACAACAAGGTGATCGACATCGTCGCGCTCGACCTGCCCGGAGCAGGACTTCGTCACCCAGGCGCTCTGGTACGTGATCGCCGACCGGATGGCGGCGGCGCTGCCGAGCGAGGTTCTGCTCGGCGCCCTGCACGCCTCCGAGCACGGCCAGATCGCGGTGCTGCCCCTGATCGCGATGTGCGACCGCTGGGACATCGGCGGCCTCTCCACCAACATCCACCACCAGACCGGCTCGCCGACGATCTTCATCTACGACGGGCACCCCGGCGGCGTCGGGATCACCCGGCGCGGCTACGAGGAGTTCGAGCGCCTGGTCTGCGACGCCGACCGGCTGATCCGCGAGTGCCCCTGCGACGACGGCTGCCCCTCCTGCGTGCAGAGCCCGAAGTGCGGCAACCTCAACGAGCACCTCCACAAGGGCGGCGCGCTCGAGCTGATGGGGCGGATGCTCGGCCGAGCGGAAAGCGGACCGAGAAGCCGGCTCGCTCAGCCGGCTGAGGACCGCAACGGCCTCGAGTGCCTCTGCCTTGGTCGGGAAGCCCTGAAGCCGCACGAGCTCTCCGTCGCGGAACCAGAAGACATCCGTCTCGTCCGCCTCGATTCTCAGATCGCTGCCGCGGCCCGTGGCCACGATCCTGGTCTCGACCACGACCGCATCGCCGAGATCGGTGAACTCCAGCGGCTCCCAGCGCAGCTCGGCCCAGACCTCCTGCAGCATCCGCCAGAACTCCTTGGTTGCCTCGCGGCCGCGGTAGGTCTTCGGGTCGGGCACATCGGGGCGGCCGTGGAGCTCGAAGTCCGGAGCGAGGCTCGCCCAGAGATCCGGCGCCACCTCCTCGGGGTCGACGAACTCGCTCACCGCTGCGATCGATCGCGTTGATGACCTCGTAGTTGCGCCGCACGAGCGCGACGTTCTCCTCCGACACCTGCACCCAGTATCTCGCTAGCTGCGAGACTCGCGTCAGTGGCGCGGCGGGTCCAGATCTCGGTGATCGGCGCCGGCGAGGGCGAGCGAGGAGATCCTCCGCGACGCCGAGGCGGTCGGCCGCGGGATCGCCGAGGCGGGCGCGGTGCTCGTCTGCGGCGGGCTCACCGGCGTGATGGAGGCCGCCTCGAGGGGCGCCGCGGAGGCGGGCGGCACGGTGCTCGGGGTCCTCCCCACCCTCTCGCCCGCGGACGCCAACCCGTACGTCACCCACGCGGTCGCGACCGGGACGGCCACGCCCGGAACCTCGCGGTGGTCGCCTCCGGGCAGGCGGTGATCGCGGTCGGCGGCGAGTGGGGAACGCTCTCCGAGATCGCCTACGCGCGCAAGCTCGGCCGGCCCGTGGTCGCGATCCAGAGCTGGACGCTCCGCAACCGGGCCGGCACGGACCTCGGGATCGTCGAGGCCGAGACCCCGGAGGAGGCGGTCGAGGCGGCCGCTCTCGGCACGCCGGCGACGGCTGCTCAGCCGGTAGCGGGCCCGCAGCGCCAGGATCGCGAAGGCGTGCGACCAGGCGAGCGGGCGTGGTCGAGGTGGGGGCGCCCGTCGCTGCATCCACTCGCTCGGGGAGCGTTCCGTGCGGCGTCTCGGCGCGGCGCAGCTCCCCGAGCAGCCGATCGGCGGCACGGATCTCGCCCAGCTCGATGAGCGCCCAGGCCGACCAGGCTGTGGGGGCCGTCCAGACCTCGCCGGGAGTCCAGCCCTCGATCGGGGGGATGCCGTAGGGGGTCGAATCCCGCGGCCAGCTCCAAGGAGCGTTCTCCTGACTGCTCCACGGAGAACCCGGCTGGGGAAGACGGTGACGGCCCAGGCGGCCGAGGAGTCCAGCTCGTCGCCCCCCTCCTCCCTGACCAGCCCGCGCGGGGTCTCGAAGCGGCCGCGGATCTCGGCCGCCGGTACGCCCGGCCGCGATCGCGTTGCCGAGCAGATCGCCGGTGACGTTCTCGCCGTAGTCCTGGCGGTCGCGCCAGTCCAGCGGGACTGTCCTGAGTTGTGGTCGTCATGGCGACCACTAGGCAGGACAGCCCCGGTCGCCGAGCGCTTGGCCACGGTGCGCGCTCCGCCGCGGCGACCCAGCCCTCCCCGTCCCCAGCCGCAGTTCGGCCCGGCACCGGCGATCCGTCGGGGTAGAAGCGCGCGGCGCCGATCGAGGTCGAGGCTCGCCAGGAAGCCGACGACCCGCGCTGCCTCGGCCCGAAGCCCCGCCGCCTCCAGCGCGATCGCCCCGGCGGCGGCGTCGCGCGGCCAGACGTAGTCCCAGCCCTCGCGCTCGCCGGCGATCATCGCCCCGCTTCGAGGGTCGGTGAGCGCGACGAGCACGCGGATCGAGCGGCGGTAGAGCCGCGCGCGCCCAGCGCCGGGGCGTTCGGGGCCGAGCGGTCTCAGTTCCCGCCGCACGCTCGGCGGCCGAGAATGGCCCCGATCGCGCGACGCCGAAGTGCGGAGCCGGAAGCGCCGTCTCGATCGGCTGCGGCGGCTGCTCGGTGGCGCCCGAGACGGAGGCGGCGACGAGGACCGCTGCGACGCCCGCGACGATGCTCGGCCTCACGGCCCGGACGCTAGCCTGTGCGCCTTCCCGGCGAGGTAGCTCAGTTGGTAGAGCACACGACTGAAAATCGTGGTGTCGCCAGTTCGATTCTGGCCCTCGCCATCAGCTGAGAGGGAGCGCTGGTCCGGAACCCAGCATGCGGAGCAGCCATTCCGGGAGACTCCTGTGCCTGATGGCTCGGAAGAAGAGGATCGTCGGAGCGCACCTCTCCCCCCAGAAGCCGCTCGACGAGGCGAAGGCGGTCGGGGCCGACTGCGTGCAGATCTTCCTCTCGGACCCGCAGGGCTGGGAGAAGCCCGCGCCGCGGAAGGACGCCGACGAGCTCCGTGCGTCGAAGCTGCCGCTCTACGTCCACGCCCCCTATCTGATCAACGTCTGCTCGCCGCGAAACAACGTCCGCTACGGATCGCGCAAGATCCTGCAGCAGACCTGCGACGCCGCGGCGGAGGTGGGCGCGGCCGCCGTGATCGTCCACGCCGGTTACGCCGAGGACGGCATCGCCGAGGGGGTCGGCCGTTGGCCGCGGACGCTGGAGATGCTCGAGTCCGAGGTTCCCGTGCTGATCGAGAACACGGCCGGGGGCGAGAACGCGGTCGCCCGCCGCTTCGACGCCCTCGCCCAGCTCTGGGAGGCGGTCTCCGCGGCCGACTCGAGCGTCGAGGTCGGCTTCTGCTTCGACACCTGCCACGCTCACGCCGCCGGCGAGGAGCTCTCCGACGCCGTGCCCCGCGTGCTGGGGATCGTCGGGAAGATCGACCTGCTGCACGCGAATGACTCGCGCGACCCGCCCGGCACGGGCGCGGACCGCCACGCCAACCTCGGCAAGGGGCAGATCGGTACGGAGGTGCTGAGCGAGATGATCAAGGCGGCCGGCCCGCCCGTCGTGGTCGAGACGCCGGGCGGGGCGAAGGGCATCCGGGCGGACCTCGAGTTCGTGCGCAAGGCGCTCGGCCAGGCGTAATCCAGCCTACGCCAGGCTGCCTGGTTTCGCCGCGGCCGACGAGGCGCTCTACGAAGCCAAGTCGGACGGGCGCAACCGCGTCTGCGATCGCCCACCTGTGGTCTTCTCGAAGGCGCCGGCCTCGGCGGCGATGCACGCGGCCAGCGCCGCGACCAGCACCGCGAGCTGAGCCAGCGCCGAGGTCGCCGGGCCAAGCGGCGATCGTCGCCGAGCGCGAGCACCAGCGCAACCGCCCGCCAGGGCTTGAACGAGCAGGCCGAGGGCCCGCCGAAAGAGCGCGTGGCCGGCCAGGTAGAGGGCCGTGCCGCCCCCCAGCGCGAGGGCGCGGGCGAAGCTGAGCGCGTCGAAGGCGATGGCCGATCGCCCGCTCGAGCGCGGCGGCGATGGCAGACGATCCCGAGCAGGATCAGCAGGTGGGCCCAGTAGTAGGCGACGTTCGTCGCGTAGAACTCGACGCCTGGTCGGCGTCATCGCGGCGCAGGGCGCCCTCGGCCTCCTCGTCGTCGCCGACGAAGTAGACCCACCAGAGCTCCGTGCTCAGGGTCAGGCCCGAGGGTCGCCACCGCGAGCATCTGCCAGCTGATCGTCGACTCCCGACGCGCCGATCCCGACCGCGACCACGGACTCGCCGAGGGCGACCATCACCACCAGGCCGTGGCGCTCGACGAAGTGGTCGGGCCGGATCCAGCCGGCCTCCTCGGGGACCAGCGCGGGGATCGATCACGAAAATCGGCACGGCGAGGCTCCAGAGCACGTACTCGGTCGCGCCGCCGATGATCGCTCCCACCAGGATCAGCGCCCCGGCGACCAGGTTCATCCGCGCGAAGCTCCAGACACCGGCCACCGTCCAGCTCGCCGACTGCATGTAGAGAACGGTGTGCACGGCGATCACCGCCAGGTAGGCGCAGGCGAAGACGACGCCGTCCTCCGTGAACGCGGTCGGGATCGTCAGCGAGATCGCGAAGAACGCCAGCCATGCCGCCGAGCAGGGGCAGGCGCAGCGCCGTCCGGTCGGGCGGCACCGCGTTGGTGAGCCAGGCGAAGCGCGCCGTACATCCACCAGATCGCGGCCAGCATGAGGACGACCTGCGCGAGCGCCTCGCCGTTCGGGCGGTGGACCAGCACCGTGGTCAGCTGCGTGATGGTGAAGACGAAGACGAGATCGAAGAAGAGCTCGAGCGACGAGACCCGAAGCTCGTCGTTGGGCTCGGCCTCGACGCCACTCTTGGCCTCAGCGCTCATCGCGGAGCAGTCTGGTCGCCGGATCGGACCGGAGAATTCGGTCCGGATGCGCCTCTACTTTCAATTGGGAATGGCAGAGACGCTCTTCGAGAACGGCAACCCAGGCGAAGCGCAAGAGGCGGGCAAGGCGCGTCTGCTTCGCGAGCTCTCCGACGGTGATCAGGTCGCCGGCGCCTTCGTCGTCCGCGAGCGCGAGCGCCGCCAGAAGCGCAACGGCGAGGATTTCCTCAGGGTCGTGCTGGCGGACAAGACCGGCACGGTCCCGGCGATCGCCTGGGAGGGCGTCGCCGAGTGCTTCGAGATCTGCGCTCCGGGCTCGATCGTGCTGGTCACCGGCAGCTTCTCGATCCACCCCCAGTTCGGCAAGCAGATCAAGCTCGCCGCGGTCCGCCCCGCCGGCCCGGGCGAGTACGACGCCGAGCAGCTCGCGGAGGGCCCGACGCGGTCGATCGACCTGCTCGAGACCGACCTGCGGGCGCTGATCGAAACGGTGCAGAACCCCTCGCTGCGCGAGCTGCTCGACCGCTTCTTCGGCGCCCGAGACGGAGTCGTGGGCCCGCTTCCGCGAGGCGCCCGCCGCCAAGCACTACCACCAGGCCTACGCCGGCGGACTGCTCGAGCACACCCTCTCGGTCGCCCAGGCCGTCAGCGCGGCGGCCAACTTCTTCCCCGGCATCGACCGCGAGATCGCGGTCACCGGCGCGATGCTCCACGACATCGGCAAGACCGAGGCCTACAACGACGACCCGCTCGCGATCGAGCTGACCGACGCCGGCCGGCTCGAGGGTGAGATCCCGCGCGGCTACTACAAGGTGCGCCGCGAGATCGAGCGGATCGAGGGCTTCGACCCGGACCTCGCCCAGGCGATCCTCCACATCATCCTCTCCCACCACGGGCAGCTCGAGCACGGCTCGCCGGTCGTCCCCGCGACCCGCGAGGCGACGCTGGTGCACTCGATCGACAACCTCGGCGGCAAGCTCGGCAGCTTCGACCGGCTGGAGAAGGAGCTCGCCGACGGCGAGAGCTGGTCGCGCTTCGACCGCGGCATCGACGCCTCGGCCTTCTTCGGCTCGCGCGCCGCCTAGCCGGTCGCAAACGCCCGCGCAAATTGCGCAATCGGATTTCTGATCCGTAATAGCTGCGGATTGGGCGGCGCAGGGTCGCCTCTATCCTGCCTCGCGCGATGGCCAAGGACACCGAGAAGCTGATCCGCCAGCTCTCGCTGATCTCCTACCTCATGGCCCAGGGCAGGCCGACCTCGGCGCTCGAGATCAAGCGCGAGGTGGAGGGGTACAGCGACATGAACGACGACGCCTTCGCGCGCCGCTTCTACGCCGACCGCGCGGAGCTCGAGAGCCTCGGGATCACGCTCCAGGTCGAGAAGCCCGGCGAGAGCCTGCAGGGCTACGAGTCCGAGCTCTACTCGCTGCCGCCCGGAGAACTACTACCTGCCCGAGATCCGCTTCGGCGACGACGAGCTGGCGGCGCTGCAGACGGCCCTCCATCTGCTCGACGGCGAGTTCGCCTACGCGGAGCCGCTGCGGCTGGCGCTGCAGCAGGTCTCGTGGGGGCGTCCGAGCCCGCTGACCGCCCCGGAGCAGTCCTCGGTCGAGGTGCGGATGACCGCCAAGGCCGACGGCGCCGAGGTCTCGCAGCGCCTCTCGAAGATCGAGACCGCGATCTCCCGCCGCAAGACGATCGAGTTCACCTACTACACGATCGAGCGGGACTCCGAGGAGAAGCGCAAGGTGGACCCCTACCACCTGGTCTACCGCGGCGGTCAGTTCTACTTGATCGGGCACTCGCACGAGCGGGACGCGGATCCGGGTCTTCCGCCTCTCGCGGATCCGCGGCAAGGTCTCCTACGCCTCGAAGGCCGAGCACGACTTCTCGCCGCCCGAGGACTTCGACCGCCGCGACTACGCCCGCCGCGCCGAGTGGCAGCTCGGCGAGATCCAGGGCGACGCGAAGATCTTCCTGCCGCGACCGCGTCGCCTGGCTGGTCGAGCGCGACTTCGGCGCCTACGGCGAGTTCCGCAACCCGGGCCGCGGCGACGGCTCGCCCGGGCAAGGGCCGGATCTTCGAGACCGAGTACGCCTCGAGCCGCCAGATGGTCGCCTGGGTCGCTGCACTGGCGCCAGAACGCGACCGTGCTCGACCCGCCCGAGCTCGCCGACGAGGTGGCCGAGCGGCTCGAGCTGCTCACGCGAGCGCCACAGCGCCGACTTCGAGCCGGCCGAAGTCGGTCCGGACCGTGCCGCCGCGCGCCGCGCGTCGGCGCGCTCCAACGGGCGCTCCGAGTCCTCGATCCGCCCCGAGCGCTTCGCCCGCCTGGTGACCCTCGCCGGGATGCTGATCGAGTCCGCGAAGGGCGAGGCCCGCCTGCCGGTCGCCGACGTCAAGGACCGGCTGCACGTCACCGAGGAGGAGCTCCGCGACGACATCGACCTGCTCAACGTCGTCAACTTCGGCGGCGGCACCTACGTGCTCTACGCCGAGCTGCAGGGCGACGAGATCGAGGTCGACGCCGAGCCCTACGGCGACAACTTCGCCCGCCCGGCGCGGCTGCTGCCGCTCGAGGCGAAGGCGCTGGTCGCGGCGATCGACCTGTTCGGCGACCACCTCCCGCAGAGCGGCCTGGTCAGCGCCCGCAAGAAGATCGTCGCGGCGCTCGGCCACGACCCCTCCGAGGAGGGCCTGGAGATCGCCGCCTCCGGCGGCGACGACTCCGACGTCGCGCGCAAGGTCAACAAGGCGATCGAGGGCCGCCGGGTGCTCGCGATCCACTACTACAAGGAGAACGAGGACGAGTTCACCAAGCGCGAGATCGAGCCCTACCGGCTCGCCAACGGCCCGGAGGGCTGGTACGTCGCCTCCTACGACCGCCGCCGCGAGGACGTCCGCCACTTCCGGCTCGACCGGATCAAGGAGGCCGAGATCTCGAAGGAGAGCTTCGAGCCCCGGCCGGAGGTGGAGGAGATCGCCGCGATCGAGGGCGGCTGGCTCTCGGGCGAGCACGTCCCCGCGGCCGACGTCGCCCGCGTCTGGGTCTCCCCCGAGCGCGCCCGCTGGGCGCGCGAGGAGCACACCGTGATCGAGGAGCTCGCCGACGGCGCGGTCGTGATCGAGGTTCCCTACGGCAGCACCGACTGGCTGCTGCGCGAGATCCTCAAGGGCGCCGGCGAGCTCGTCGTGCTCGAGCCCGAGTCCGCGCGCGAGGCGATCGCGCACGAGCTCGAGGTCGACGCCGGCGCCACGCTGTCAAGGCCGCCTAGGCCGCGACCGCCTGGGTAGGGTCCCGGGCGGCATGTGCTTCGACTACGACTCGCGGCCGCCGGAGCTGCCCGCCTGACCTGATCTGCCAGCCCGATCGCCGGAGGAGCTGCGGCCGAGCTGCTCGACGCTCGAGCCTCAGACGACGGCACGGCCTTCTCGGCGGCGCTCGCCCAGGCTCCCGAGGGCGACGAGCCCGGGAGTGGTGATCATCCCGGACGTCCGCGGGCTCTACCCGCTTCTACATCGAGCTGGCCGAGCGCTTCGCGGAGGCCGGCCACCACGCGATCGCCTTCGACTATTACGGCCGGACCGCCGGCCTCGGCCCGCGCGACGACGAGTTCGACTACGGCCCCACCGCGAGCAGGTGAAGCTCGACCAGGCGCTCGACGATCTCGCCGCCGCGGCGGCGGAGCTCCGCCGGCGCACCGGGGCCGGTCCGCCGGTCACCGTCGGGTTCTGCTTCGGCGGATCGCTGTCGTTCGTCGCCGGGGCCAGTCCCGATCTGGATCTCGCCGGGGTGGTGGGTCTCTACGGCGTCCTCGACCCCTCCCGATTCGACGGCCACGGAGTCTTGACTCAGGCCGCCGACATCGAACGTCCGGTGCTCGGCCTCTTCGGCGGGGCCGACCAGGCGATCCCGCAGGAGCAGGTCGACGAGTTCGAGTCAGCGCTCGTCGGCTGCCGGGGTCGACCACGAGATCCACGTCTACCCCGGCGCCCCGCACTCCTTCTTCGACCGCAAGCAGGAGGAGTTCGCCGAGGAGTCCGAGGACGCCTGGCGGCGGATGCTCGATTTCCTGGCCGATGACGGAGCCGCGCAGGACTGACATCTCCGCGCGCCGAAGCTCATGCGGTCGTCAGCTCGCGGCGTACCGATGGTGGATCGCGAGCGAGTTCCCGTCCGGGTCCTGGAAGATCGCCTGCTTGCAGACGCCGCTGTCGATCGTCTCGGTGACGAACTCGACGCCGCGCGACTCGAGCTCCGCCTTGGCGGCGTCGTAGTCGTCGACGTGGAACTCGAGCGGCGTGGTGTTCGGGCTGAAGTCGATGTTGAAGGCATCGACCTGCATCAGCGCGATCGTCACGGTCCCGGTCTCGAACTCGCCGGCCGGCATCTCGCCCCACTGCTTCCCGAACGGGCAGCCCGAGGGTCTCGCCGTAGAACTTCCTGGCGGCCTCCCAGTCCTTCGTCGGGAAGGCGATGAAGTCGACGCCGTTGAGCAGCTGTGTGTTGGTTGTCATGGCTCACCTTCGCAGATCCCTACGGAAACCCGCGTGCTGGCCGGCGCCTCGAGTAGCGCAGCGACCCGGGAGTGGTCAGGTCCTCGCCGGTCTCGAGCAGCGTCTTCAGGCCGGAGAGGATCATGCCCCAGCCGCCGTAGAGCTCGCCGTTGGCACCCGGCTCGAGCTGGTCGTGAACCACCGTCAGCCGGCAGGAGTCGTCGCCGACCGGCTCGATCTCCCAGGTCACCCTGGAGGTGCCCGCGTCCTTCACCTCATCGCTCCACAGCGCCGTGAAGGTCTGCACCAGACGGCGGGGTGGGTCGACCTCGACGTTCTCGCCCTCCGCGATGTCGATCACGCCGGGCACGGACGACTTGTAGGCGGAGCCGTCGGTGTAGTCCGACTCGGTCCGGACGCCGAAGCTGTACCGCGACCGCTGAGTCCGGATCGGTGATCGCCTCCCAGAGCCGCTCCGGCGTGGTCTTGATGAAGATCTCGAAGACCGCGGCGGTGTCATCGGGATGCAGCGCGGCTCCGGCCTCGGGGAACTTCTCCATGTTCTTCCTCCTCTAGGTCTCTCTTTAGCCCGCTGAGCGTCGCCGCCAGCGGCTCTGACGTACTTGCTCACCCAGCGGTCGTAGATGAGCCGGATGGGGACGGGGTTCAGGAAATGGAGCTTCTCGCGGCCGCCGCCTGCGCGAGACCACGAGGTTCGCCTCCTCGAGCACGCCGAGGTGCTTCATCACCCCGAAGCGCGACATCGGGAGCTTCCGCCCGAGCTCGCTGAGCGACTGGCCGTCGCGGCGGCGGAGCTCGTCGAGGAGCTTCCGCCTGGTCGGCGCTGCCAGCGCTCTGAAGACCACGTCCTCGTCCATCACAGTTGCGACTCCTGCGAGCACTTATGTGACCTTTTAGTCACCTGTCAAGCAGGTCAGAATGCCGGGCGATGACCTTTGACGTCGAGCGGCTCACCGCCCACAACCCGGGGCCGATGACCCTGGAGGGGACCAACACCTACCTCGTCGGCCGGGACCCGACCGTGGTGATCGACCCCGGTCCCGACGATCCGGCCCACATCGAGGCGATCCGGAGCGCAGCGGCGGACCGCGGGGGGATCGGGACGGTCCTGCTCACCCACGACGACGCCGACCACCTGGCCGGAGTCGAGCCGCTCGGGATCGAGCCGACGCGGCCAGCGGACGGCGAGACCGTTGCCGGCCTGACCGCGATCGCGACACCGGGGCACGCGGCCGAGCACCTCTCCTTCCTCTTGCCGGCGGACGGCGGCGGATACGCCTGCTTCTGCGGCGATCTGATCCTCGGCGAGGGCTCGACGATCGTCGGCCCGAGGGAGTTCGGAGGCTCGCTCGCCGACTACATGAGCTCGCTACGGCGGCTGCAGGGCCTCGACCTCACGGTGCTCTATCCGGGCCATGGCCCCGAAGTCGCCGATCCTCAGGCGAAGATCGCCGACTACATCGCCCACCGCCAGGAGCGGGAGGACCGACTGGTTGCGGCGATCGAGCGCGGCGAGCGCTCGCGAGCGGCCCTGCTCGCCGAGGTCTGGGACGACGTGCCCGAGGAGCTGCGGGGCGCCGCGGCGATCGCGATGCAGGCGCATCTCGAGAAGCTCCAGGACGAGGGCCGCCTCCCTGCGGATCTGCGGGAGTGACCCGGGGGACCCCGCCCCTGGTATGAAGGGTTGATGGGTATGGACCTAGGCCGCCTACTGCGGACCGGCGCCAAGGGGATGGGAATCGGTACGGCTCTCTTCGGCGGGACGGCGGCCGGCCTGTGGTGGCAGCTCTTTCGCCGGCCACTCCCCCGCACCAGAGGCGATCTCGGGGTCCGCGGCCTCGAGGGGCGGATAGAGATCGTCCGAGATCGCTGGGGGATGCCGACCGTCCGTGCCCAGACGCCGGTCGACCTCTGGTTCGGCCAGGGCTTCTGCCACGGCCAGGACCGCCTCTGGCAATGCGAGGTGAACCGCCGGGTCACCGCCGGCCGGGTCAGCGAGATCGCCGGGCGCGACGGTCTCCCGGTCGACCGGCTGATGCGCACGCTGGGCCTGCGCCGGGTGGCGCTGCGCGAGGAAGCGGAGCTCGACTCCGACCTCCGGCGCCTGCTCGACGCCTACTGCGCCGGCCTCAACGAGGCGGCGCGAATCGCGTCGGCGCCACCGGCCGAGTTCCAGCTGCTCCGCCTCGACTTCGAGCCCTGGCGCCCGGCCGACATGCTGGCCGGGGGCAAGCTGCTCTCGTTCGGGCTCTCGACCAACTGGGAGCGGGAGCTGCTCCGTGCGGACCTGGTCCGCGAGCTCGGCGAGGAGCGCGCCGCGAAGATCGATCCCACCTACCCGAAGGGAAACCCGGTGGTGCTCCATCCCGGGCAGGGATTCGACGGCGACGGCCTGCGACTGGCGGAGCAGATCGGTCGCGTGCGCGAGCAGATCGGCCTGGCCGCGGCGGCCAGCGGCTCGAACAACTGGGCGGTGACGCCCGCTCGCTCGGAGACCGGCGGCGCCCTGCTCGCCGGCGACCCGCATCTGCCCAGCGGGATGCCGGGTGTCTGGTACGAGCTCGGCCTGGAGCTCGGCGGGCGCTTCTGCCGCGGCGCCTCGATCCCAGGCCTGCCGGGTATCTCCCTGGGCCAGAACAACGACGTCGCCTTCGCCTTCACCAACGTGATGGCGGACGTCGAGGACCTCTTCGTCGAGCGGATCGAGGACGAGAGCTACGAGTTCGAGGGCGAGCAGCGGCCGCTCGAGATCATCGAGGAGCTGATCAGCGTGCGTGGGCAGGACCAGGCTGAACGGCACGAGATCCGCCTCACCCACCACGGCCCGATCGTGAACCAGGCGCTCGGCGCGGACGACGAGCAGCCGCTCGCGCTGCGCTGGGCCGGAATCGACGAGCCCGCGATCTCACAGGCCTACCTCGGGGTCCTCGAGCCTCGCAGCGGGCCGGAGCTGGTGGAGCTCCTGCGCGAGGTGACCATGCCGGTCTCGAACCTGGTCTGGGCGGACCGGCACGGATCCATCGGCTACAAGATGGTCGGCCGGATCCCGATGCGGAAGGGGGACTGCCCGGACCTGCCGAAGCCCGGATGGACGGGCGAGTTCGAGTGGGAGGACTGGATTCCCTACGACGAGCTGCCCGAGCTGGTCGATCCCGACGAGGGCTACCTCGTCACGGCCAACAACAAGGTCGTGGACTCCTCCTATCCCCACCACATCACCAGCGACTGGCTGGACGGCTACCGCGCGGCACGGATCGAGCAGCTGCTCGATCGAGCGCGAAGAGCACGACCTCGACGACTTCCGCCGCATGCAGACCGACCTCTACTCGATCCCCGGCGACGAGGTCGTCCATCGCCTCGCCCGTCTCCAGCCCACCACGCAGCGCGAGGTCAGGGCGATCGAGCGCCTGAAGAGCTGGGACCGCACCCTGGGGCCGCGGACCGTCGCGGGGACGATCTACCAGGCCTTCATGCTTCGGCTGGCCCGCGAGTTCACCCGGGCGGCGATCGGCGACCGCGATCTGGCCGAGCGCTACCTCGACCGCGCCGACAACGGCTTCATCGCCCACGTCACCTCGCCCTGGCGCTGGCAGTCCCACCTGCTGGACCTCTGGGGGGAGGCGGACGAAGGGCTGATCGGCGGCTCCTGGGACGAGCTCGCGCTCGAGGCCCTGCGGGGCGCGCTCGATGACCTCGAGGAGCGCTTCGGGCCCGATCCCGAGGGCTGGCGCTGGGGCCGGGTGCACGCCCTCGAGTTCCCGCACGCTCTTGGAGCGGGCCACCCGGTCGCGGACTGGGTCTTCAACCGCACGCTCCACCCGGGCGGCGCGCAGGAGACCGTCGCGCAGATCGCCTACAACCCGATCGATCCCTACCACGCGATCTGGGCGCCGAGCTGGCGGATGGTCGCGGACCCTTCGTCGCCCGAGCGCTCCCAGTGGCAGGCCTTCACCGGCCAGTCCGGGCACGCCTGGAGCACCCACTACGACGACCTGCAGCCGCGCTGGGAGGCGGGGACGATGCAGCCGATGGCGGGCGAGGGCCCCTTCGAGACCCTCGTGCTCAGCCCGGCCGACGCCGTCTGAAGTGCCGTCTCGCCGCGACCAGATCAAGCTCACGGACGACGAGCAGCGTGAGCTGATCGAAAACGAGCGGATCGTGGTCGTCTCCTCGCTCGGGCCGCGCGGATGGCCTCACCTGATGCCGCTCTGGTACGTCCCTCGAGACGGCGAGATCTGGATCTGGACCTACGCCAAGTCCCAGAAGGTGAAGAACCTGGAGCGGGACCCGCGGGCCACCCTGCTGATCGAGACCGGCATCGAGTACGGAGAGCTGCGCGGCGTTCAGATCGAGGCCGAGGCCGAGCTGATCCGCGACCTCGACCAGATCGTCGAGTACGGGATGGAGATGACGGTTCGCTACAGCGAGGGGATCGAGTCGGTGGAGGGCGATGCCGCCGCCGGCCTCCGCGCTCAGGCCCCGAAGCGGGTCGCGATCCACTTCCATCCGAAGCGGGTCGCGACCTGGGACCACCGCAAGCTGGGCGGCGTCTACTAGCGTGCCCAGTAGTTAGCCTGACCACCCATGGAAGACCTCAAGGGGCTGATCCTCTCGGGGGGTGCCGGGACGCGCCTGCGCCCGATCACCCACACATCCGCCAAGCAGCTCGTGCCGGTGGCGAACAAGCCGGTGCTCTTCTACGGGATCGAGGCCCTGGTCGAGGCGGGAATCAGGGAGATCGGCGTGATCATCGCCCCCGAGACCGGCGAAGAGATCCGGCATGCCGCCGGGGACGGCTCCGACTTCGGCGCCTCGATCACCTACATCGAGCAGGACGCGCCCCTCGGGTTGGCGCACGCCCTCCTCACCGCCGAGGAGTACCTGGGCCAGAGCCCGTTCGTCATGTACCTCGGCGACAACCTCCTCCGCGACGGGATCACGGATCTCGTGGAGGTCTTCCGCCGCTCCGAGCCCGACGCCCTGATCCTGCTCACCCGCGTGGACGATCCCTCCTCGTACGGCGTGGCGGAGCTCAACGGCGAGCGCGTCATCCGCCTGGTGGAGAAGCCGAAGGACCCGCCCAGCGACCTCGCCCTGGTCGGCGTCTACATGTTCACGCCGTCGATCTTCGAGGCCGCCCACTCGATCGAGCCCTCCGGCCGAGGCGAGCTCGAGATCACCGACGCCATCGACTCACTGATCGCGACCGATCGCCGGGTGGAATCCCACATCGTCAAGGGCTGGTGGAAGGACACCGGGAAGCTCGAGGACATGCTGGAGGCGAACCGCCTGGTTCTCGAGGACATCGAACCGCGGATCGACGGCGAACTGGATTCCGAATCCAGGGTCGAGGGCCGGGTCGCGATCGAGAAGGGCGCGAGGCTCGAGCGGACCGTCGTCCGCGGGCCGGCCATCATCGGCGCCGGCACCGCAGCTCACGGACTCCTACATCGGGCCGTACACGGCGATCGATCGAGACGTCGTGATCATCGGCTCCGAGGTCGAGCACTCGATCGTCCTCGCCGGCTCCAGCATCCGCAATCTGCACGCACGCATGGAGGCGAGCCTGCTCGGGAAGAACGTCAGCCTGAGCCGGAGCGAGGGAATGCCGAAGACGCTGCGCTTCCTGGTCGGCGACAACGCGGACATCTCGATCCCATGAGGATCCTGGTCACCGGAGCCAATGGGATGCTCGGCCACGACGTGGTCCGAGTCGCGGAGGACATGCGCCACCAGGTGATCGCGCTCAGCCACGACGACCTCGACGTCACCGATCCGGCGAGGGTCGAGCGGATGATCACCCGCGAGCGGCCCGGTGCGGTGATCAACTGCGCGGCCTGGACCAACGTGGATGGCGCCGAGGAGTCCGAGCGGGAGGCGTCGCTCGTCAACGGGCAGGGCGCCGGCTTCGTCGCCGACGCCGCGGCGAAGGTCGACGCCAAGGTCATCTACCCCTCGACCGACTACGTCTTCAACGGCGAGGGCGGGCCCTATGGCGAGTCCGACGATCCCGATCCGATCAACGCCTACGGGCGCACCAAGCTCGCGGGCGAGCGCGCCACGGCGCTGGTCAACGGGCAGAGCTTCATCGTCCGCACCTCCTGGCTCTTCGGACCGCACGGCGGCAACTTCGTCGAGACGATGCTGCGCCTCGGCCAGGGCGGCGGGCCGGTGGTCGTGGTCCACGACCAGGTCGGCTGCCCCACCTACACGGGCCACCTGGCTGTCGGGCTGCTGCGCCTGGTGGACAGCGCCGCGTACGGCATCCACCACATGGCGGGCGAGGGCAGCTGCTCCTGGTACGAGTTCGCGCTGGAGATCTTCAGGCAGGCGGAGGTCGTGACGCGGGTGATGGCCTCGACCACGGACATGATGGAGCGGCCGGCGAAGCGGCCGGCCAACTCTGTGCTGATCAGCCGGCGGTCGGCTCCGATCGTGCTGCCGCCCTGGCAGCGGGGCCTCTCCGACTACCTGGCCCGGCGCGGCCACGTCGAGGCGGAGGATGCTCCACGCAGGCAGCGATCGAGCGCCTCCCGCCGGCAGCCGGTGCTCGGTTGGACCGCCCGGGAGCGCGAGGAGCGAGAGGCCGCCGGCGAGGAGATCACCGGTGAGAACGAGCTGCCCCTCGAGGACGTGACCTGGGAGGACGGCTCCGATGGAGCAGACAAGGGAGCGGACGCGGCGTGAAGCTCCTGGTGGCCGGGGGCGCCGGCTTCATCGGCTCGAACTACGTGCGGCGACGGGTGGAGACCCACCCGGACGACACGGTTCGAGTCCTCGACAAGCTCACCTACGCCGGCCGCCGCGAGAACCTCGACGGCCTCCCGGAGGACCGCTGGGAGCTGGTCGAAGCGGACATCGCCGACCGCGACGCGGTCGGGGCGGCGATCGAGGGCTGCGACGCGGCGGTCAACTTCGCCGCCGAATCCCACGTCGACCGCTCGATCGAGGCGCCCGGCGAGTTCATCACGACCGACGTCTACGGCACCTACGTCCTGCTCGAGGCCAGCCGCGACGCCGGGGTTCGCCACCTGCAGGTCTCGACCGACGAGGTCTACGGAGACTTCGAGATGGGCTCGGCCACCGAGGAGTCCCCGCTCAACCCCTCCTCCCCCTATTCGGCCTCGAAGGCGGGCGGCGACCTGCTCGTCTCGGCCTTCGCCCGGACCTACGGCTCCGAGGCCCTGATCATCCGCGCCTCGAACAACTACGGGCCGCGGCAGCACCCCGAGAAGCTGATCCCGCTCTGCATCCTCAACGCCCTCGCCGGCGATCCGTTGCCGGTCTATGGCGACGGAATGCAGGTGCGCAACTGGCTGTACGTGGAGGACTGCTGCGACGCGATCGACGCCGTGCTCGAGCGCGGCGAGCCCGGTCAGGTCTACAACGTCGGCGGCCCCGACGAGCTCTCGAACCTCGAGGTGCTCAGGCGAATTCTCGCCCTGACCGATCGCGACGAGTCGCTGATCGAGTTCATCACCGACCGGCCCGGACACGACCGCCGCTACTCGCTCTCGGCGGCGCGGCTCGAAGCACTCGGCTGGAAAGCCGCGGTGCCCTTCGATGAGGGCATCGAGCGCACCGTCAGCTGGTACCGCGAGAACGAGGAGTGGTGGGCCCCCATCCGCTCCGGCGAGTACCGCGCCTACTACGAGCGCCACTACGGCAAGGCCCTGGGGACCGGCCAATGAGCTTCCGCCGCCTGCCCACCGAGATCGAGGGGGTCGTGCTCGTCGAGCCCGACGTCCACGGCGACGAGCGCGGCTTCCTGGTGGAGACATTCCGCGCCGAGGCGATGAGGCTGGTGGGGATCGAGGTCGACTTCGTCCAGGAGAACCACAGCCGCTCCTCCGCCCGAGTGCTGCGCGGGCTTCACCTGCAGCGCGGTCAGGCAAAGCTGGTTCGCTGCGCTCGCGGCCGGATCTTCGACGTCGCCGTGGACCTCCGGCCGGATTCCCCCACCTACAGGCGGTGGGAGGGCTATGAGCTCGACGACGTCGAGCATCGCCAGCTCTTCGTCCCCGACGGCTTCGGCCACGGCTTCTGCGTCCTCTCGGACGAGGCCGACGTCATCTACCGGCTCTCCAGCTACTACGACCCCGACCTCGAGAGCGGGATCGCCTGGGACGACCCGGAGGTCGCGGTCCACTGGCCGATCTCGGACCCGATCCTCTCCGAGCGGGACCGGAGCGCGCCGCGCCTCGGCGAGTCGCTCGACCTGGCGAGCTGATCGGGTTCGGGAACGTCGCGGGTCCGGTCTAGGGTCATCCCCAATGGATCGCATGCCGGCCTCGCTGGCATCTCGCGACCGATGAGTTTTCGCTGCGCCGTCCGTCTAAGTGACGTACCTCGCAGAAACGAGACACCGAATTCAGCATGTTCCGAGAAGACGCAACCGCATCTTGATTGCTAGAACGCACCGTCGAATCGACCCGAGCTCGGGACCGAGCTCGCAGGAAGGGGGAAGTCCCGGATGACCCGTCGCCTTACCCGTCTCGCCGACATCTCGTACCGGCACCGAGGCCGCATGGTTCTCGGGTGGATCGTCGCGATGATCGTGATCATCGGGGTCGGCTCCTCCCTCGCGGGAGAGTTCAACGCGAACTACGACACGCCGAATTCAGACTCGAAGGCGGCGAGCGACATCACCAAGTCGCGCTTCAGCGGCTACTCCGGCCAGGAGATCTACGTCGTCTGGAAGGACCCCGACGGCGCCAACAGTCCGCTGACGATGAAGCAGATCAACGCCTTCTTCGCGCAGGCTGAGAAGGTCGATCACGTCGCCCCCCACGCCCCGGTCCGCTTCTCGCAGAACGGGCAGATCGGCTCCACCACTCTCCCGCTGACCGTCCCAGGCTGGGACGTCACCAAGGACCAGGGCAAGCAGCTGATCGATGCGGCCGAAGCCAACGACGGCAACGGGCTCGAGATCAAGCTGGGCGGTGATCCGATCTACGCCGCGCAGAGCCAGTCGAGCCCGGAGGGAATCGGCTTCTTCGGGGCCGCGATCGTCCTGCTGATCGCCTTCGGCTCGGTCGTCGCGGCCGGATTGCCGCTGGCGATCGCCCTGGTCGGCCTCGGGATCTCCTCGGCCGGCCTGGTCCCGCTGCTCGCCAACGTCATCGACGTTCCCGACTGGACCACCGCGGTCTCGGGCCTGATCGGGATCGGCGTCGGCATCGACTACTCGCTGCTCGTCCTCACCCGATTCCGCTCGGCGCTGAGGGACGGCAAGGATCGCCACGACGCGGTGGTCGAGGCCGTCACGACCGCCGGCCGCAGCGTGATCATCGCCGGCTGCACGGTGGTGATCGCCGTGCTCGGCCTGGTCCTGACTGGGCTGAGCTACATGTACGGCGTCGCGATCGCGGCCTCGCCTCGCGGTGCTGACCGTGATGCTCGCCTCGATCACGCTGCTGCCGGCCTTCCTCTCCTATCTCGGGCCGAGGGTCGACAAGCTCCGGATTCCGTTCCTCGGCCGCGCGCTGAGGACGGACGGCCGACGACGGCACGGGCGAGTCGCCTGCCGCGCGCTGGAGCCACATGGTGCAGCGGCGCCCTGGCCGTTCGCGATCGGCGCGCTGGTGATCCTGCTCGCGCTGGCGGCGCCGGCGCTGGGCATGCGCCTCGGCTTCCCGGACGCCGGCAACGACCCGCCCGACACGATGACCCGTCAGGCCTACGACCTGAACACCGAGGGCTTCGGACCCGGCATCGAACGGCCCGGTGGTGATCGCCGCGACGCTCCCGACCCGTCGGACAAGGCGGCGATCGATCAGCTCGCGAACAGGATGCGGAGCCGATCAGGACGTCGCGTTCGTCGTCGCCGCCGCGGTTCAACCAGGCCGGAGACGCGGCGATCGTCACCGTGATCCCGAAGAGCTCGCCGCAGGATCAGGCCACCGAGGACCTGGTCCACCGGCTGCGCGACGACATCGTCCCGGCCGCCGTCGAGGGCACCGGCGATCGACGTCAAGATCGGCGGCGTCACCGCGGCGCTCGAGGACCAGAGCACTTACATGACGGGCCGCATGCCGCTGTTCATCGCGGGCGTGGTCGGGCTCTCGTTCCTGCTCCTGCTGCGTCGCCTTCCACTCGCCGCTGATCTCGCTGAAGGCGGGGGTGATGAACCTGCTCTCGGTGAGCGCCGCCTACGGCGTGATGACGCTCGCGGCGAACGGGCGGCGGGCTCAGCAACCTGATCGGGATCGATCACGAGGTGCCGATCGCGCCGTTCATGCCGGTGATGATGTTCGCGATCCTCTTCGGCCTCTCGATGGACTACGAGGTCTTCCTGATCTCGCGAATCCGCGAGGAGTACCTGAAGGACGGGAACACGCGCCGGGCGGTTGCCGACGGCCTCGCGAAGACGGCCCGCGTGATCACCGCGGCCGCGGCGATCATGGTCGTCGTCTTCCTCTCCTTCGTCACCTCGAAGGAGGTCTTCCTGAAGCTGTTCGGGATCGGGCTGGCGTCGGCGATCTTCCTCGACGCCACCGTCGTCCGAATGGTGCTGGTGCCGGCGGTGATGCAGCTGCTCGGCAAGTGGAACTGGTGGATCCCCAACTGGCTGGAGCGGCGGCTGCCCCGGCTGGACGTCGAACCGGTCGGCGCCCGCCGGCGCGGAGGGCCGGGCCTAGCCAGAAGTCAGCGGATTTGGCGCCTTTCCGACCCGCGTAGGTCGGAAAGGCGCCAGCTTCCCCGGGTGGGTCGATCGGTAAGGTCAGTAGGTTGGCCATGAGTACGTCCGCGACCCAAGAGTCACCCCTGGAGCCCTTCTCCGAGCCCGGTCAGGAGGTGGTTCCAGGCGTCGTTCGAGGCCCCCACGCCTGCCCAGGCGGCCGGCTGGCCCGCGATCGCCTCGGGTGCGCACACGCTGATCTGCGCCCCGACCGGCTCCGGAAAGACGCTCGCGGCCTTCCTCTGGGGGATCGACCGCCTCGCGCGGGAGCCCGAGCGGCTCGGCTCGGGGGTGCGGATCGTCTACGTCTCGCCGCTCAAGGCCCTCTCCTACGACATCGAGCGCAACCTGCGCGCGCCGCTGCAGGGGATCGGCGCGCCGATCTCGGTCGCTCTGCGCACAGGCGACACCCCGCAGTCCGAGCGCCGGGCGATGCGCCGCGAGCCGCCGGACATCCTGATCACCACACCCGAGTCGCTCTACCTGATGATCAGCTCGCAGGCCCGCGAGATCCTCGGCGGCGTCGAGGCGGTGATCGTCGACGAGATCCACGCGGTGGCGCCCTCCAAGCGGGGCTCGCATCTGGCGCTGACGCTGGAGCGCTGGACCACCTGGCGGCGGACGCAGCCGATCCAGCGGATCGGCCTCTCGGCGACGCAGCGCCCGCTCGAGCGGATCGGCCAGTTCCTGGTCGGCGCCGGGCGCGACTGCAAGATCGTCGACGCCAGCGAGCCGAAGCAGCTCGACCTGGAGATCGTCGTGCCGGTCGAGGACATGGTGGAGCCGAGCCCACTCGGCGAACAAGCGCCGCGACGGGGCCGACACCGGCAAGACGCCGCACCCGAAGCCTCGAGCACTCGCCCGGAGCGGATCGACCCGGGGCCGATCGAGGCCTCGCTCGACCCCGCCACCAACACCCGCTCGATCTGGCCGGCGATCTACCCGGAGCTGCTGCGGCTGGTCCGCGAGCACAACTCGACCATCGTCTTCGTCAACAACCGCCGGGCCGCCGAGCGGATCGCCAAGCGCCTCAACGAGATGCACAACGACGAGCTGGAGGAGGAGCTGCCCGCGACCGAGCACGCGGGCAACGCGAAGAACGGCGAGCAAGGCGCCCGCCCGAGATCGCCCGCGCCCACCACGGCTCGCTCTCCCACGAGGAGCGCGCGCTGGTCGAGGAGCTGCTCAAGTCCGGCGAGCTCCCCTGCCTGGTCGCCACCTCCTCGCTCGAGCTCGGCATCGACATGGGCGCGGTCGACCTGGTGATCCAGGTCGAGTCGCCGAAGTCGGTCACCCGCGGGCTCCAGCGGGTCGGCCGCGCCGGCCACACGCTGGGCGAGGTCTCGAAGGGCCGGATCTTCCCCAAGTTCCGGGCCGACCTGCTCGAGTGCGCCGTGGTCGCCCGCCGGATGCGCACCGGGCGAGATCGAGGAGACGGTGATCCCGCAGAACCCCCTCGA
This sequence comes from uncultured Solirubrobacterales bacterium, assembly GCA_963825825.1. Classification (GTDB taxonomy): domain Bacteria; phylum Actinomycetota; class Thermoleophilia; order Solirubrobacterales; family 70-9; genus DASUPK01. The sequence continues at coordinate 71,839 of CAWGUT010000001.1, forward strand.
CGTGCTCGCCCAGCACCTGGTCTCGATGGCGGCGCTCGACGAGTGGGAGGTCGACGAGGTCGAGAAGCTGGTCCGCTCTGCGCAGCCCTTCGCCGAGCTCTCCCGCGAGCAGCTCGAGAACGTCCTCGACATGCTCGACGGCCGCTACCCCTCCGAGCGCTTCGCCGAGCTGCGCCCGCGAGATCGTCTGGGATCGCACCAAGGGCACGATGCGCGGCCGACCCGGAGCCCGCCAGCTGGCCGTCGCCAACGCGGGCACGATCCCCGACCGCGGTCTCTACGGCGTCCACTTGCCGGACGGGCGGCGCGTCGGCGAGCTCGACGAGGAGATGGTCTACGAGGCGCGGCCCGGCCAGACCTTCCTGCTCGGGGCGAGCACCTGGCGGATCGAGGAGATCACCCGCGACCGGGTGATCGTCACGCCGGCTCCCGGCACCCCGGGTGCCGTCCCGTTCTGGCGCGGCGACGGGATCGGCCGACCCGCCGAGCTCGGCAAGGCGATCGGCGCCTTCTCCCGCGAGGCGGTCAACGCCGACCCGAAGAAGCTCGCCAAGGAGAACGACCTCGACAAGCTCGCCGCCCAGAACCTCGTCAACTACCTGACCGAGCAGCAGGCCGCGACCAGGGTGGTCCCCTCGGACGAGGCGATCGTCGTCGAGCGCTTCCGCGACGAGATCGGGGACTGGCGCCTCTGCGTCCTCTCTCCGTGGGGCGGCCGGGTGCACGCCGCCTGGGGCCTGGCGCTCTCGGCCAAGATCCGGGACGACCGCGACCTCGAGGCCGACGCGATCTGGTCCGACGACGGGATCGTCATCCACCTCCCCGACGCCGACGAGCCGCCGCCCGCCGACCTGGTGATGATCGAGCCGGACGAGATCGAGGACCTCGTGATCCGCGAGCTCTCCGGCTCCGCCCTGTTCGGCGCCCGCTTCCGCGAGAACGCTGCCCGCTCGCTGCTCATCCCGCGGGCCTGGCCGGGCAAGCGCACCCCGCTCTGGCAGCAGCGGCTCAAGTCCCAGAGCCTGCTCGAGGTCGCGCGGGACTTCCCCCGCTTCCCGGTGATCCTCGAGACCTACCGCGAGGTGATGCGCGACGTTCTCGACCTCCCCGCGCTCAAGGACCTGCTCCGCGACCTGCACTCCCGCCGGATCACGATGGTCGAGGTCGAGACACCGACCGCCTCGCCGTTCGCCTCCTCTCTGCTCTTCGACTACGTCGCCACCTACATGTACGAGGGCGACACCCCGAACGCGGAGCGGCGCGCCGCGGCTCTCGCACTCGACCGCGACCTGCTCGCGGAGCTGCTCGGCCAGGAGGAACTGCGCGAGCTGATCGACCCGGAGGCGCTCGAGGAGGTCGCAGAGCAGCTTCAGCACCTGACCGAGGCCGGGCGAGCCAAGGACCGCGACGGCCTGCAGCAGATCCTTCGCCGACTTGGCGACCTGACCGCGGAGGAGTGCGAACAGCGCGTCGAGGAGGGCTATTCGGCGAAGTCGATGCTCGACAAGCTGGTCAAGGAGCGCCGCGCCGCGGTCGTCAGGATCGCCGGCGAGGAGCGCTACATCGCCGCCGAGGACGCCGGCCTCTACCGCGACGCCCTCGGCGTGCCGCCGCCGGCCGGACTGCCCGAGAGCTTCCTCGAGCCGGTCGATGACGCACTCGTCTCGCTGGTCAGGCGCTACGCGGCGACGCACGTCCCCTTCCCCACCCGGCAGCTCGCCGACCGCTACGGCGTCGACCCGAGCTCCGCGCTGAAGGAGCTGGAGCGATCGGGAGACGTCGTCCGCGGCGAGCTCCTCCCCGGCGGCACCTCCCGCGAATGGTGCGAGTCCGACGTCCTGCGACGGCTGCGCCGCGCCAGCCTCGCGCGCCTGCGGCAGGAGGTCGAGGCGACCGACCAGCGCGAGCTGGCCCGCTTCCTGCCCAGCTGGCAGAACGTCGATGCGCACGGTCGCTCGGGTGCCGGGCCGGACCGCCTCCGCGAGGCCCTGGTCCCACTCCAGGGAGTCGCCCTGACTCCGAAGACCTGGGAGCGCGACGTTCTTCCCCGGCGCCTCGGCTCGTACAGCCCCACCTGGCTGGACGAGCTCTGCACGAGCGGCGAGCTGGTCTGGGTCGGCGCCGGCGCCCTCGGGCGCAACGACGGCAAGGTCGCCCTCTACTTCCGCGAGGACATCAGGCTCGCCGGGCCGCCGCCGGGGAACGCGAAGCTCGATCGGCCCGAGGGAGAGATCCACGATGCGATTCGCGAGCGACTCGCACAGGGGCCGTGCTTCTGGCTCGACCTGCTGGAGCTCGACGGCTCGGCCGAGGAGCTCCACGCGGGGCTCTGGGACCTGGCGTGGTCGGGCGAGGTGACCAACGACGCCTTCGCTCCGCTGCGTGCGCCGCGTCTGCGGGCGGCCCTGCGGAGCGAGGGAGGCGGTCGCCGCTTCGCCCGCCGCCGGGCCGCCGCCGCCGGGACGGTGCTCGGGCGCTGGTCGCTCACCGCGCCTCTCTTCGCCGAGGCTCCCTCCGCCGGCCCCCGGACGCGCGCGCTGGCCGAGCTGATGCTCGAGCGGCACGGGATCGTCACCCGCGAGACCGCCATCGCCGAGAGCGTCCCGGGCGGCTTCGCCTCCATCTACGGCGAGCTCCAGAACCTCGAGCTGCTCGGTACCGCGAGGCGGGGCTACTTCGTCGAGGGCCTGGGCGGCGCCCAGTTCGCTCTCCCGGGGGCGGTGGAGCGGCTGCGCAGCCTGCCGCGAGCCGATGGCTCACTCCAGGTCCTGGCCGCCACCGATCCCGCCAACCCGTACGGCGCGACGCTCTCCTGGCCGAAGCTCGAGGGCCAGCGGCGCCCCGCCCGGACGGCGGGCGCCTACGTGATGCTCCGCGACGGCGAGCCGCTGCTCTACGTCGAGCGCGGTGGCAAGGGGATCCTGCGGCTGCAGAAGATCGACGATGGCGAGTTCATCGAGTGCCTCGGGGCGCTCGCCGAGGCCGCGCAGGCAGGCCAGATCGAGAAGCTCGCGGTCGAGCGTGTCGACGGCGAGCCGGTGATCGGCTCCGGCATGGAGGCGGCCCTGATCGAAGCCGGCTTCAGCCGCCAGCCGCGCAAGCTGGTCGCCTAGGTATGGCTGAGGGTGACTCCATCCTCCGCATCGCGCGGCGGATGGAGAGCGCACTGGGGGGCAGCCGGATCTCGGTCCGAACACCTGGCCCGCGCCGGCCGGAGGGACTCGCAACCGCCTCGATCGACGGCCTGGCACTCCAGCGGGTCGAAAGCCGCGGCAAGCACCTGCTCCTTCACTTCGAGGACGACCTCGTCCTCCACAGCCATCTCGGCATGCGCGGGAGCTGGCAGATCTACCGCGAGGGTGAGCGCTGGCGCCGCCCGGGCTCCCAGGCCTGGATCGCGCTCGACGGGCAACGGCGCCGAGGCCGTCAACTTCGGCGGGTCGATGATGCGGATCGTCACCGAGGGGCAGTTGCGGAGGGATCCGCGGCTGGGTCGGCTCGGGCCGGACGTGCTGGCCGACGACTTCGATCCGGCGGCGGTCGTCGATCGGATGCGGGCGATCGCGCCTCAGATCGAGCTCGGCGAGGCGCTGCTCGGTCAGAGGCTCGTGGCGGGGATCGGCAACATCTTCAAGTCAGAGGGCTGTTTCGAGGCAGGGATCGATCCGGCGAGGCCGGTCGAGTCACTCTCCGACGAGCAAATCGCCGACGTCCTTCAGGCAACTCGCGAGCTGATGCTCGAGGCGGTCGAGACAGGCCGCCAGCCACATCGGGTCTATCGTGCGGCGGGCAGGCCCTGCCCCCGCTGCGGCACCGCAATCCGCTCCCGGGCGCAGGGCGACTCGGCGCGCACCACGTACTGGTGCCCCGAGTGCCAACCGGGCTGAACGGCCATAATCGGAGTGGGCATGGAGAGCGGAGCGAGGCAAGAGATCGTCAAGCTCCTCGGGGGCATTCCGCTGTTCTCGGAGCTCTCGCCGGAGGAGCTCGATCAAGTCGCCCAGGTGGCGATCCCCCGCAGCTTCCCGCGTGAGACGCGGGTTTTCCACGAAGGCGACCCCGGCGACGCCTGCTACATCGTCAGCAGGGGGAGCTGCCGGGTCACGCGCCAGCACTCCGATGGCCGCGTGATCACGCTGGCGACGCTCGGCCCCGGCGCGATCTTCGGCGAGCTGGCGATGCTCGACGGCGAGCGGCGCTCCGCCAGCGTCGAGACGGCGGAGAACACCGAGCTCCTGGCGCTGCCCGCCACCGACATGCGCGACCTGATCCGCTCCCATCCGGAGATGGCCGAGAAACTGGTCGTTGCCCTCACCCGCCGCCTGCGGGAGGCGAACGAGCGCATCTCCCGCCAGTCCTTCCAGACCGTGCCAAGCCGAGTGGCCGGCGTCCTCAACCAGCTGCTTGCCGAAGAGGCGGTCACACCGCTCGTCAAGGACGGGGTCACGATCCGGCTTCGCCAGTCGGACCTCGCCCAGATGGCGGGCACCTCGCGCGAGAGCGTCAGCCGCTTTCTCGCCGCGCTCGAGCGGGCGGGGGTGGTCCAGGTCGGCCGCGGCCGGGTCACCGTGATCGAGCCCGAGCGGCTGGACGCCTACATCTTCTGAGTTCGAGTGCGCCGCGACGACGACTTCGCGGAGCAACGAGCATCGATGGTGGAGCGACAGCTCCGCCGGCGCGGCATCTCCGACGAACGGGTCCTCCGGGCGATGGCGGCCGTGCCCCGCGAGCACTTCGTCCCCGAGGACGTGCGCCGGAGCGCCTACAACGACTCGGCGCTGCCGATCGGGCACGAGCAGACGATCTCTCAGCCCTGGGTGGTCGCCGCGATCTGCCAGTCCCTGAGCCTGGACGGCCCCGAAAAGGTGCTCGAGATCGGCACCGGCTCCGGGTACTCGGCCGCCGTGCTCTCGCATCTGGCCGACCACGTGGTCAGCATCGAGCGGCTCCCCGCGCTCGGCGAGGGGGCGCGGGAAAGGCTCGCCGAGCTCGGCATCGGGAACGTCGAGGTGATCGTGGGCGACGGCAGCCGCGGGTATCCCGAGCGCGCGCCGTACGACGCGATCGCCGTCCACGCGGCGTCGCCGGAGGCCCCGCACAGCCTGCTCTCCCAGCTGGCGCCGGAGGGCCGGCTCGTCGTGCCCATCGCGACGGGCTCCTCGGACCTGCTCACGGCCTTCATCAAGGACAACGGCGACCTCCGTCAGGAGACGATCGGCCCCTGCCGGTTCGTTCCGCTGATCGGCGCCGAGGGCTTCCAGCCGCCGGACTGAAGTAGGCTCGGCCCGTGAGCGACGCGCTCTACGTGCTCAACTTCTATTCGCCGATTTTCGTCGACCAGCTGCGCAGCGGCCGCAAGACCGCCACGATCCGCCTCGGCGACAAATCGCGCAAGTACAAGCGCGGCCAGGTCGTCTGGATCACGGTCGGGTACCGCCATCAGCCGCGCGAGAAGATCTTCTCCGCGGTCATCGACGACGTCGAGGTGAAGAAGGTCTCGGAGGTCTCGCCGCGCGACGTCGAGCACGACAACCCCGAGTTCCGCCGGCGCGAGGAGACGGTCGACTTCCTGGCCACGATCTACACGCGGCCGATCTCCGATGAGGACACCGTGACGGTGATCCGCTTCTCCCAGATCGTCGAGCGGCCCTCCACGCAGTTCGGGAACGGCGAGTCGCCGTCTCGGAACTGAACCGCGCGACGGACCAGCCTCGTAGATTTCAGGCGATGGGCGAGTACCGGTTCCTGACGACGTGGCTGCTGGAGGCCGACCGCGAGCGGATCTGGGACGCGATCTACGACTCCGAGCGCTGGCCGGGATGGTGGAAGGGGGTGCTGGAGGCCGAGAAGCTCGAGGAGGGCGACGAGAACGGGGTCGGCCAGTACGGCCGCTACGTCTGGAAGTCAAAGCTGCCCTACCGGCTCGAGTTCTTCGTCCGGACCACCAGGGTCGAGAGGCCCCACCTGCTCGAAGGCGACGCCTCCGGCGAGCTCGCCGGCGTCGGCCGCTGGCGCCTCTTCGAGCAAGGCGGCGTAACAGCGGTCCTCTATGAGTGGAACGTGCGGACCACCCGCGCCTGGATGAACCTGCTCGCGCCGCTGGCCCGCCCGATCTTCGCCGTCAATCACGACTACGTGATGCGAAACGGCGGCCGAGGGCCTGGCCGAAGCTGCTCGGGGCGCCGCTGCTGGCGATCGACTGACGGCCGAGGCCGAGCCTCTGGCTACAATCAGTTCGGGCGCTGGCACTCTCCTATCGAGAGTGCCAAAACGCACCAGAGACTTAGAAACACCCACCCAGCTAGGAGGAAATGCCGATGAAGTTGAAGCCACTAGGCGATCGCCTGATCGTGCAGGCGGTCGAGGAGGAGGAGACGACCGCAAGCGGGATCGTCCTCCCCGATACAGCGAAGGAGAAGCCGCAGAAGGGCAAGGTGCTCGCTGTCGGCGACGGAGAGGTGAAGGAGGACGGTACGCGCCGCCCGCTCGACGTGAGCGAGGGCGACGAGGTCCTCTACTCGAAGTACGGAGGCACCGAGATCACCGTAGACGGCGACGAGCTGCTCGTCCTGCGCGAGTCGGACGTACTCGCGAAGGTCGGCTAGCCAAACACTTAGGAAGGAGGAACACACACATGGCTCACAAGGAGCTTTAGTACGACGAGGATGCGCGTGGCGCTCTGCAGGACGGAGTCGACGCCGTGGCCAATGCGGTCAAGGTGACGCTCGGTCCGAAGGGTCGCTACGTCGTCCTCGACAAGAAGTTCGGAGCGCCCACCATCACCAATGACGGCGTCACCATCGCCCGCGAGATCGAGGTCGAGGACGTCTTCGAGAACCAGGGCGCGCAGCTGGTCCGCGAGGTGGCGACCGCCACCAACGACGTGGCCGGCGACGGCACCACGACGGCGACGCTGCTCGCCCAGACGATCGTCCGCCACGGCCTGAAGAACGTGGCCGCCGGCGCCAACCCGCTCGGGCTGCGCCGCGGCATCGAGATGGCCGTCGACCAGGTGGTCGAGAACCTCCGCGAGAAGCAGTCGAAGGACATCGCGGGCAAGGAGCAGATCGCCCGCGTCGCCGCGATTTCGGCGGCCGACGACGAGATCGGCAACATCATCGCCGACGCGATCGACAAGGTCGGCAAGGACGGCGTGGTCAACGTCGAGGAGGGCCAGACCTTCGGGATGGAGCTCGAGTTCACCGAGGGCATGCAGTTCGACAAGGGCTACATCTCGCCCTACATGGTCACCGACCAGGACCGCATGGAGGCCGTGCTCGAGGACCCCTACATCCTGATCGCCAACCAGAAGATCGGCTCGGTGCGCGACATCCTGCCGGTGCTGGAGCAGGTGATGCAGGGTGGCAAGTCGCTGCTGATCATCGCCGAGGACGTCGAGGGCGAGACCCTCGCGACCCTGGTGGTGAACAAGCTCCGCGGCACGTTCACCGGCGTCGCGGTCAAGGCGCCGGGCTTCGGTGACCGCCGCAAGCGGATGCTCGAGGACATCGGCATCCTCACCGGCGGCGAGGTGATCACCGAGGAGATGGGCCTGAAGCTGGAGAACACCCAGCTCGACCAGCTCGGCAAGGCGCGTCGCGTCGTCGTGGGTAAGGACAACACCACGATCATCGACGGCGCCGGCGAGTCCGAGCAGATCAAGGGCCGCATCAAGCAGATCAAGTCCGAGGTCGAGACGACCGACTCCGACTTCGACCGCGAGAAGCTGCAGGAGCGGCTGGCCAAGCTGGCCGGCGGCGTCGCGGTCGTCAAGGTCGGGGCGGCCACCGAGACCGAGATGAAGGAGAAGAAGCACCGCGTCGAGGACGCCCTGCAGGCGACCCGCGCGGCGCTCGAGGAGGGCATCGTCCCGGGCGGCGGCGTCGCGCTGCTGAACGCCCAGGACGCGATCGACCTCGACTCCTACGACGACGACGACGAGCGCACGGGCGCGAGCATCATCCAGCGCTCGCTCGAGGCGCCGATCCGGCAGATCGCCGACAACTCGGGCTTCGAGGCCTCGGTCGTGGTCGAGAAGGTCCGCGGCCTGAAGCCCGGCGAGGGCCTGAACGCGGCCGATGGCGAGTACGGCGACCTGGTCGCCGCCGGCGTCATCGACCCGACCATGGTCACCCGCTCGGCGCTTCAGAACGCCGCGTCGATCGCGAAGAACATCCTCACCACCGAGGCGATCGTGGCCGAGCCGCCCGAGAAGGACGGCGCCGGCGCGATGCCCGGTGGCGGCATGCCCGACATGGGCGGGATGATGTAGCGATACCCTCGCTTGCAACAGGCGAGTGTTCTTTCGAGAGGCCCGGGACTTCCCGGGCCTCTCTGCGTCCGGGGCGCTTTACCGGTCGTATGGCCCGGTAAAGCGCCCCGCGCGGTCCTCGCTCGATCGTGCGCGGAAGTAGGCTGGCAGGGGTCTGAGAGATGGCGGTCGACCTGGTAATCGACGTCGAGAACACCCCTGGCGCGCTGGCCCAGGTGGCCACCGCGATCAGTGACGCAGGCGTCAACATCGCGGCGGCCACCTTCGTGGGGCCAGGCGACCGGGCCGAGATCCACATCCTTGTGCCGCATGCCGAGGCGGTGAAGCATGCGCTGGCGATCTCTCACGTCGCGGTCACCGGCGAGCGCCAAGTCGTGGTTGTGGACGTCGAGGACCGGCCGGGCGTCCTCGCCGACCTGACTCGCAAGATCGCGAAGGCCGGGGTCAACCTCGATCTCGTCTACGTGGCGACGCGAAATCGCATCGTCTTCGGGGCAGAGGATCTCGCTGCTCTCCGCGCCGCCCTCGAAATCCCGAGTTAGTGCGCTAGCCGGATTGGGCGCCGAGCACGCCGCCCATCGGCCGCGGCTCCACGCCGAGGCGCTCGGCATCGGCCGTGCCGCGCTCGCTGGTCATCGGGACCTCCATCAGCTCTGCCTCTTCCCAGGTGGCGAACACCGAAGGCCCGGCGAGCAACTCGAGCGCCCGCAGGCCGGTGTGCACGAGGGGCAGCGGCACGTGAACAAGAGGCCGTTCGCGCCCGCTGGCCTCCACGACCACCTCGACGATGTCGTCGTAGGAGAGCAGCTCGGGGCCGGCGAGCTCGTAGCGGCCGTTGGAGCCCGGGTTCCCCCCGCCGCCGTCGAGAGCGCCGGCGACGCAGCGGGCCACGTCGCGGGCCCAGATCGGCTGGTAGAGGGCATGGCCCGAACCCGAGACCGGCACGGCGGGCAGCAGGCTGAAGCGCTGGAGCAGCGTGATCCAGGGGTCTCCGGGCCGGTAGATGATCGACGGCGCGAACACGGTGGTCTCGAGGGGTGAATCCTCCACGGCGTGCTCCGCCAGCGCCTTGGAGCGGAAGAAGCGAGTCCGCTGGAAGGCCGTCGCGCCCATCGCCGAGAAGAAGAGGAAGCGATTCACCCCGGCTCGCTCGGCGGCGCGCAGCAGGCGGACCGTGGCGAGCCCATTGAGCTCCTCGATCGTTCCGCCGGGCTGGTCGCGGATGGTCGCCGCCAGGTGGATGACCGTGTCCACACCCCGCATCGCGTGCCGGAGCGAGAACGGGTCGCCGATGTCGCCGAGGGAGATCTGGACGTCGACCCGGTGCTCGCCGAGCTTCCGAGGATCGCGCACCAGGGTCCGAATGTCGTGGCCCTCGGCGAGCAGAACCGGCAGGAGCTCTCCGCCGACCACGCCGGTTGCTCCCGTGAGCAGGATCACCGGGCGGACTGTAGCCACACGGTGTGCCGCGTCCGCACGGGCCCACCTTCGTGCGCGGAGCGGCCCACTAACCTAAAATGTCGCGTCCCGCGGCGCCCGATGGGCGCCGCAATCGCAACCACGACCCGGGAAAGGAATACGCGCCTTGGCATACGTCATCGCGGAGCCCTGCATAGGCGAGAAGGACAACTCCTGCGTAGAGGTCTGCCCCGTCGATTGCATCCACCCGACGCCGGACGAGCCGGACTACGACAACGTCCAGCAGCTCTTCATCGACCCGGACGAGTGCATCGACTGCGACGCCTGCGTGGAGGCCTGCCCGGTCGACGCGTGCTTCGCCGAGGACCAGCTCCCCGAGGAGTGGACGAAGTACACCGAGATCAACCTCGACTACTACAAGTCGAAGGCGTAGCGGCCAGCGGCGGCCGCTTGCGGCCGCGATCTGATGGCGAAGCCGTCCTCTCGCCAGTCCTCCGACCATCCCGAACGATCGGCGCCGCCACCAGCGCCAGGTAGGCGAGCAGCAGGACGTTCCGCACCGCCAGCGGCCAGACGAAGCTGCCGGAGAGTGCATCGACGCCGTCGTAGTGCTGCAGCTCGATCTGCGTGAAGAGGATCGCGAGCAGGAGGACGATGTTCTGCCTGCCGAGCCCGTAGGCGCAGGCGGAGACGGGCAGCAGCCAGAGCAGGAACTGGGGCGAGAGGACCGGGGCGAAGACGACCAGCACGGCGAGCAGGGCGGCGACCAGCTCGAAGTTGGTCGCCTTCGAGCGCCATCCGGCCCAGACGAGCCAGAGGTAGCCCGCCGCGCCGATCACCACCGAGAGCCAGCGCGCGGCCGTGGCGGCCCGAGGCGGAGATCTCGAATCCGCCATGTCCCACCCCGGTCGAGACCCCCGAGGCGCCCAGGACATGAGCGACCTCGAAGACGCTCGCCCCGAGGCTCTCGACCTGAAGGGTTCGCTCGGTGTGGTAGGTGATCGCCGAGCCGAACTCATCGCCCATCACGATGACTGCGGCGGCGCAGGCCAAGAGCGGGATCGCGCCGGCGACGATCACACGCCGCAGGTTCCTCTCGCCGCGGAGGAGCGCCGGATAGAGGAAGAGGGGGAACGCCTTGATCGCGACTCCTATCGAGAGGAGTCCGGACCAGGTGGCGGAGCGTTCTCGGTCACGGGCGAGCACGGCCGCCAGCACGAAGAAGCGTCGGGCACGAGGTCGAAGCGATCCAGCGCGAGCGGGCCGTAGTCGATCAGTGAGCGGTCGAGGACCACCCCCGAGAGCGTCACCAGCCCAACCGTGTAGACGCCGAGGGCGGAGAGCACGCGCCCCCCTTCTCCGGGCAGGGCGAGCGCGATCAGCACGATGATCGCGAGGTCGAAGGCGAGCATCTCCCACATGAAGCCGTCGACGAACCCCTGCGTCGAGTCGTCGAAGTACGCCGGGGCGATCAGCACCGGCACCGAAAGCGGCGGATACTCGATCCGCTGGTCCCGGTAGGGCAGGTCGCCGTCCTTGATGGCCTTGGCCTGCGGCGCGAAGTCGTTGACCAGGATCGACGACCAGTCGCCGATCGTCGGCACGAAGAGGGCTAGATGGAGGGCGCAGACGAGGACCGCGGCGGTCGCCCGCCAGCGGGTGGGCACGGCCCTACTGCACCATCGGCAGCTCGGTGCCGCTCGTCCTGCCGCCGTTCGGCTGCGCTGCGGCGGGTACGGCCTGCATCACGGGAAGCTCAACCGGCGTGGAGGCGACGATGCCGCGCGCGGCCTCGCGGATCATCTGCGAGGCGGGGGCGTCGGGGTCCTCGATCACCAGCGGCCGGCCCTCGTCAGCGTGCTCGCGGAGATCGCTGGAGAGCGGCACCTTGGCGAGCAGCGGCACGTCGAGCTCGTCGGCGAGCAGCTGACCGCCTCCCTCGCCGAAGATCGCGACACGCTCGCCGTCGGGCCCGTTGAAGGCGGACATGTTCTCGATCACGCCGAGCATCTCGAGATCGACCTTGGAGGCCATCTCCGCCGCGCGCCGGGCGACGCTCTGGGCGGCCGGCTGAGGGGTGGTGACGATCACGATCTTCGCCTGCGGCAGGAGCTGGGCCAGCGTCATCGAGACGTCGCCCGTGCCCGGCGGCAGGTCGAGCAGCAGGTAGTCGAGCTCATCCCAGGCGACGTCCTCGAGGAACTGCTGGATCGCCTTGTGGAGCATCGGCCCCCGCCAGACCACGGCGGCGTTCTCCTCGACGAAGAAGCCGATCGACATGACCGCGCGGCCCGGAGGGCGAGACCGGCGGGATGATCTTGCGCTCGGGGGAGACGTCCGGCTTGCGGTTGATGCCGAGCATCCTGGGGATCGAGTAGCCGTAGACGTCGCAGTCGAGCGCCCCGGCCTTGTGGCCCTCCGCGTGAAGCGCGGCGGCCAGGTTGGCCGTCATCGTGGACTTGCCGACGCCGCCCTTGCCGGAGGCGACGCAGATCACGTTCTTCACCTGCGCCAGCGCGCCCTCGGGCAGCTTCGGCCGACCCAGCTTCTGCTGGAGGTCCGACTTCTCGCCATCCGAGAGCACGTCGAACCCGACGTCGACGGCGTTGACCCCCTCCAGCTCGGCGACGTTCTTTCGCGACCGCCTGCTGGAAGTGGGAGCGGATCGGGCAGCCGGGGGTGGTCAGCGAGACGACCACCTCGACCCGCCCGTCGTCGCGGATGTCGATGGACCGGACCATCCCGAGCTCGACGATCGACCGGCGCAGCTCGGGGTCGATCACGTGCGGTGAGCTTCTCGGTTATCTGTTCCTTGGTGGGCACGCCTGAAAGTCTAGGGACCACCGGGGCTTGCCCGCCGGAGGGTGTTCCCGCACGCGAAAACCGGGCCACGAGGGCCCGGTTTTCGAGGGAGGAGAGGTTGCTGCTTTCCGCGCCCGTCCTGATGGTGGGGCGGAACTTCTCCGGGCGCGCCACCTCTCGAGAGCGGCCCGGGCTAAGCGATCAGATGCGCTCGCGCACCTTCTTCACGGCGGGCTCCACCCGCTCCTTCACGATCGGCTCGAAGCGCTGCCTTGACGACGGGCTCGACCCGCTCGCGGTAGACGGGCTCCACGCGCTCACGCGCCTTGCGGGCCCGGCCGACGAGCTGATCGGTGACCTGGCGGCGGACGTCCCCGCCCTTCGCCTCGGCCTTCTCGAGCTCGGAGGCGAGGCGCTTGCGCAGCGTCTCGATCTCGCTCTTGCGGCCCTTGGAGTTGCGCAGGGTCTGGACTCTCTTCTGGAGAGCATCGATCTCCTGCGAGCGCGCCTCGGAGTTGGTCCACGTCTCGGCGGTGGTCCGGACGTTCTCTGCGACCGTCGGGCCGGCGCCAATGGCGACGTCCACGGCCTGCAGGGCCTGCTCGGACGGCTTGCGGCCGTCGGTCGTCGCTGCAGTCTTGGTCTGGGTCTGTGTCTGTGCGTCTTGGTGCTGGTCTTGGTGGCCATCTCGGCTCTTGATCCCTTCAGCGTTGCTTACGTCGGACTCGTCGCTCTCGGCGAGTTCGGCAGGCTAGCACCGAACACATGTTTTGGCGAACACATGTTCTTACCCCGCCTGGAGGACTCGGTTACAGCGCTATCTGAACAGCGCGAAAAGACGCCTCTCGCGGGCGGCCCCCACCCGTTCGACCCACTCCGCCGGGCTGTCCAGCTCCTCCGGACGCGGCAGCGCCTCCGGCCCACTCCAGGCCCGGTTGAGCGTCCGGATCCCGTGGGCTCGCACCACCTCGTCGGCGAAGGCCTTGCCGCGCCGGTACTGGGCGAGCTTCATCTCGAGGCCGAGGACCTTGGAGACGATCGAGTCGAGCAGGCCCCGCCGGTCGCGATCGCGGTCGAGAGCGCGCCGCAGGCCGGCGTAGCCGGGGTCGAGCTGGTCGCCCACGGCGTCCATGACGTGCTCGGCATAGCCCTCGACCAGCGTCATCGTCGCCGTCAGGCGGTCGATCAGCCGGCGCTGATCCTCGGGCAGGAGCAGCGTGGCGAGCTCGCCGCCCTTCACCGAGCGGAGCAGCTCGCGCGGGTTGAGTCGGGCGAGCTTTCCGAGGATCTCGGTCGGCTTCACCTCGACCGCGGCCTTCTCGAAGAGCTCCTCGGCGATGCCGCCGACGTGCTCGCGGAGCCACGGCACGGAGGAGAAGTGAACGGCGTGCGTCGTCTCGTGGAGCGCGATCCAGCGCAGGAAGAGGTCGCGATTCACGTCGAGGCGGGCCCTCGCGGCGGAGAGGTTCGGGCCGACGAAGAGCAGCCTGGGCGCGCGGGCGGGGCCGATCAGCGCGACGTCGTACTGGCCGATCACCCGCTGCGAGAGATAGCCGACCGCGAGGCCGACCTCGGCCCCGGTCGCGGTGCGCACGATCGTCCGCTGGATTCCCGAGGCTCGGCTGCCGTTCGAGCCGGAGACCCGGTTCTCGAGGTGCTCTTCCACCCTGGCGGAGAGATGCTGAAAGGACTCCAGGTTGACCCGCGCCCACTCCGCTCGATCGACCAGCTCGGCCTCGGGCAAGCCGCCCCTTGGGGCGAAGCCCTGTATAGCGGCGGACCAGCTGGGCGGCGCGGTCTGGACTCCGAGCGGAGCTCCTCTCGCCGACCCGTCCCATTCCGGGCCGGAGCCGGCGAGCGCGCTGGCGAGCCGCTCGGCGAGGGCCCAGTCGACGAGCCGTTCAGGCATGCACGGCGTCCTGGGCCTCGCGCAGCACGCGCAGGTCCTCCGCGGTTCGCGCCGCGGCGACGTCGTAGCGAGCGCTCAGGTCGAGGGTGGCATCGGCCAGCCCGCCGCCCGCAAACTCGAGGGCAGCTCCCGCGCATCTGGCGATCAGCTGGCCCGCGGCCGCATCGACCGAGCGGGCGTTGCGGGTGGTGATCATGCCGTCGTAGCGGCCGGCGGCGACGTAGCAGAGCGCCACCGCGATCGACCCGGGCACGCGGATCCGGTAGGTGCGGCCCTGAAGCAGCTCCGCCGCCTTCAGGACCCGCTCCGGCTTGGTCGCCTCGAGCGCGATCACCTCCAGACCCTCCCCGGCGGCAACCTCGAGCGGACGGCCGTCGAGCAGGGCGTCTCCATCGATGCTGGCGACGAACTCCTCGCGAGCGCCGAACTCGTAGACGTAGCCGAAGGTGACGTCGTCCATGGAGTCACCGTCCGCGACCGCGACGCTGAGGCTGTGCAGCGGAATCGTGCGGCGGGCGTTGAGCGATCCGTCGATCGGGTCGATGATCACCCGCAGGGAGGAATCGCCATCGCCGAAGGTGACCGATCCCCGCTCCTCGGAGACGGCGGTGAAGTCGTATCCCTGGTCATGGAGCGCCTCGAGCTCGGTGAACACAGCGTCCTCGCAGAGGCGGTCGATCGCGAGCGTGCGGTCGCCTCCGGCGCCGACATCCTCGTACTGCGTGCGCTGGGCGATGGTGCGGTGCTCCTCGAAGATCCGCCGCTGCACCTCGACGGCGCGGCGGCATGCGGCGGTCCATTGCTCGTCGCTCGGGGCGCCGGGGACGGAAGCCTGCGCCGGCTCGCCCCCTGGGGCCTCAGACATGGGCGACCACGCGGGCGAGGTTAGCGATTGACCTCCGGCGGCCCGCCAGATATACCGACGTGGCGGGAGCATCAACTAGCCTGAATTCGAATGGGAGACGAGCGCGACCACGGGGCCCCGCGGCTGACCGAGCAGCAGGAGGCCGTCGTCGCAAACGACGAGGGCGCGCTGCTGGTCCTCGGCGTGGCCGGGAGCGGCCGCAGCGAAGCGCTGGCGCGCCGACTCGCCCGCCTGGTCGGCCAGGGTGAACGGGCGCTCGCTCTGACGCGGTCGGTCGCGGCGGCTCGCCACCTCAGGCTGCGCGCCGAGACGGCGATCGAGGCGGCCTACGAGGAGCTCGTCGTCCACACCCACCCCGTCGCCGCCGCGCGGCTGCTCCGCGAGCATGCGACGGAGGCCGAGATCGACCCCTTCTTCGAGTCGCTGAGCCCGGCGGAGCGCCTCGCCATGCTGCTCGACCGGATCGATGAGCTGCCCCTGCGCAGGCACGAGATCCGGGGAAATCCGGCCGGGCTGCTCGCCCGGATCGTCGAGCGGATCGACGCGCTCAAGTCCGCAGGCGTGACGGCTGAGCGCTTCGGTCGCTGGGCATGCAGAACAGGCGGGCGGATCGCGCTCGGAGCGCGACTCCGCCGCCAGGGAGCGCGAGTTCGCGGAGATCTACGAGCTCCACGACTCGATGCTGCGCTCGGCCGGTGCGATGGACGACATCGACGCCGTCCTCGAGCTGACCAGGCTGCTCGGTGAGCGGCCGGCCCTCGCCGCCGCGATCGCCGAGCGCTTCCCGCACCTGATCGTCGACGAGCTCGAGGACGCCTGCCCAGCGGAGCGCTCGCTGATCGAGGCCCTCGCGCGGGGCTCTACCTCCACGGTGCTCGCCTGCGACGACGAGCAGGGCCGCGGCCCGTGCGATGCGGCATCGGCATGGGCCCGGCAGGCGATCGGAACGCGCGATCTCAACCTGGAGCCCACCTGGCGCTACGGCGGGGACCTGCTCGACGCATCTCATGCCGTGGTGGCACCCGCCACTCGGGTAACCGAGGTTCCACGCCGCGCTGCGGGTCCGCCGACCCGGGTCCGCTTCTGGTGCGGAACCAACGAGCGCGCCGAGGCCCAGGCTGTCGCGCGCGACATCGAGGCCGCGCTGGCGGCCGGCGAGGTGAAGCTGGAGGAGATCTGCGTGGCGGTCCCGCGCGGAGGGGGCCCGGCCCGAGCGATCGCCGCGGCGCTCGAGGAGCGGCGCGTCCCCTACCGGCTGACCGGCCCCGGCGCCTTCTTCCAGCGGCCCGAGGTTCGCGATGTGATCGCCTGGCTTCGCCTGCTGGCCGATCCGACCGACGCCGCCGCCGCGGTGCGGGCCCTCAGCCGTCCGCCCGTGGAGCTGCGGTCCGTCGATCTCGCCCGCTGCACGACGATCGCCCGGCGCCGCAAGCTCGACATGGTCTCCGCACTCGAGGCCTCGCTCGAGAGCCCGCAGATCCCGCCCGAGGCCCGAGACCGGATCAGGGAGTTCCTCCAGCTCCACCGCGCCGCCGCCCGAGCGATGGGCGAGATGCGAGCCGACGTCTTCGTGCGACGGCTGATCGAGAGGATCGGCTTCCGCCGTCACCGGCTGTTCGCCGCCCACCCCGAGGCGGCGGAGCGGCTGCGCAACCTCTCCCGCCTCGGCGAGCTCGCGGAGGCCTGGACCCGCCGGGAGCCCGGGGGCTCGAACCGCGACTTCGTCCGCTACCTGGTGGCGGTCTCGGAGGCGGGCGTCGCGCCGGTCGGAGGAGCAGAACGAGCCGATCGCCGATGCGGTCAAGGTGATGCCGCTGGAGCGGACGAAGGGCCTCGAGTTCGCGCGCGTCTACGTCGTCGGGCTGCACGCCGGCGTCATTCCCGGCTCTCCGCCCGCCGGCCCACCCGCCGTGCCGGCCGGCGTCGGCGGCGCGACGCCGTCGCACGAGGAGCAGTCGAGGCGGCTGCTCTACGTCGCGATGACACGGGCGACCCGGGATCTCGTGCTGACGAGGCCGGCGGCCACCGAGTCCGGAGACGCCCGCCCGTCGCCCTTCTACGAGGACGCCCGCGCCGTGCTCGGGGCCCCCGAGCAGGAGCACGGCGAGGAGCTCTTCGGCCCGGCCGAGGGCCTGCAGGCCACCTACCGGATGATCCAGGACGAAGTGCTCGAGGAGGCCTGGCGCGCCGGGGGCAAGCTGCGCGAACCCCGGCTCGACACCTACGTCGACGTCAACCGGGCGGTTGCCCGCTTCCTCGAGCTGGTCAAGCTCGCCGGGCTGATCCAGGGATCGAGCGAGGAGCCGGTCTCCGACTCCCTGGCGGTCGTCAACGACCTGCTCGAACAGGCGATCTCGCCCGAGCAGCGGGCGGCGCTGCGTGATTCCGGGCTCGATGCGTACCTGCTCGACGAGGAGGGCGCAGCCAAGCGGCGGCGGGAGCTGATCGCCAAGCGCGACGAGCCCTCGCTGGAGGCCTTCCTGCCGCGGCGCGGCGAGGGCCTGGCGCTGTCCGCCACGGACATCGAGCTCTACCGGACCTGTCCGCTGAAGTACAAGTTCGCCCGGGTCTTCGGCATTCCGCAGGAGACGACGATCAACCAGCGGTTCGGGATCGTCATCCATCAGGTGCTGGAGCGCTTCCACGGCCAGCAGCCCTCGCCGGACACGACCCCGGAGACAGCACCCGGACCGAGCAATGCGGGCAGCCTGGAGCGGCTGATGGGGCTCTTCGCCGTGGCCTGGCGCAGGGCCGGGTTCGGAGAGTCCGACGACGAGCTCCAGTTCCGCGAGAAGGCGATCGAGGCGCTGCGCCGCTACCACGCGCGCGAGGTCGCGAGCGGCTCTCAGCCGCGCTGGGTCGAGCGCAAGTTCGACTTCCGGATCGGACCTCACCACCTGCGGGGCCGCGTCGACCGTGTCGACGAGCTGCCCAGCGGCGGCTACGAGCTGATCGACTACAAGACCGGCGACCCCAAGCCGCCCCGGGAGCTGGAGTCGGACGTGCAACTCGCGATCTACCGGCTCGCCGCCCGCGAGGCCTGGCGCCTGGAGGGAGCGGCCGGCAGCTACTGGTACGTCCTCGCCGACGAGAAGGTCGCCGTCGGCGGCTCCCCCGACGACCTCGAGCGGGTCGAAGGAGTCGTGCTGGAGGTCGGGGAGGGCATCCTCGGGCAGGACTTCGAGCCCCGTCCGTCACCGGAGATCTGCTCGTGGTGTGACTTCCGTCTGATCTGCCCCGCCTCAGAAGCCTGATCGCGCTAGCTGTACATTTGTACAGATATGTGGTACATTTGTACACATCATGTTGGCGTGGATCTATCTCTCAGCGGCGATCGCGACCGAGGTGGTCGGGACGGTGTTCCTGCGATACACCGACGGCTTCACCAGGCCCGGCCCCCTCCCTGCTGGTGCTCGCCACCTATGCGGCCTCCCTGTGGCTGACGGCACTCGCCTTGCGCGAGCTCGAGATCAGCCTTGCCTACGCCGTCTGGGCCGGAGTGGGAACCGCGGCGGTCGCCGTGATCGGCATGGCGGCCCTCGGCGAGTCCGTCAACGCGCTCAAGCTCGCCAGCATCGCCCTGGTGATCGGCGGCGTCGTCGGGCTCAACCTTTCCGGTGCCAACTAGCCTGACCGACATGGCGGATCAGGCAACCGCGGGGCGCCGCGAGCAGATCCTCGAGGCGACCCTGCGCGTCATCGGCCGCTCGGGGCGTCAGGCGGTCACCCACCGGGCGGTGGCCGAGGAGGCCGGCGTCCCGCTCGGCTCGACGACCTACTACTTCAAGTCCCGGGACGACCTGCTTCGGCAGGCGCTCGAGCACGTCGCCGCGAGCGAGGTCGAGCGCTACGCGGCCCGAGCCGAGGAGCTCCGCGCCGTGAAGTCGGCGCGGGAGCTGGCGGACAGGCTGATCGACGACCTCGTCGCGGCAGCCAAGGACCGGATCGCATACATCGCGGAGTACGAGCTCTGGCTGGAAGCCGGGCAACGCCCCGAGCTCCGCGAGGCCGCCCAGAACTGGTGCGACGCGGAGCAGCGCTCGGTCGTGGGCGCGATGGAGGCACTGGGAAGCGCCGAACCCGCGACCGACGCCAGCCTGGTGGTCGCGGCGATCGACGGCCTCGGTGAGCGGGTTCTGGCGCGGGAGGACGATCCGGCGAAGGCGGCCGAGGAGTTCAGGCCCGAGCTTCGGCGGCTGGTCGAGCGCCTGGTCGGCTAGTCGGCGAGGCCGAGCGCTGCGCTAGCCGTCGCCCTGCTGGCGCAGATAGCGCTCGAAGTCGCGTGCCAGCGCCTCGCCCGAGGGCACGTCCTCCTCGACGTCCAGCCGCTCGGCCTGCTCCTCCTCGAGGCGCCTGACGAGCTCCTCGATCTCCGGGTTCGCCGCAACCGCGCGACTCACCTGGCTCTCGTAGGACTCGGTCTCCTCCTCGAGGCTCGAGGCCTCGACGGCGACGCCGACCAGCCCCTCCAGCCGGCGTAGCAGCGCCAGCGCGGCCTTCGGGTTGGGCACCGCCGCGACATAGTGGGGCACGGCGGCCCAGAGGCTGGCTGAGGGGATGCCCCGGCGCCCACAGGCGTCATGGAGCACCCCGACGACCCCGGTCGGGCCCTCGTAGTTGGAGCGGGCCAGGCCGAGCCGATCGACCATCTCCTCGTCGGAGGCGAGACCCGTGATCGGCACCGGCAGGGTATGAGCGACGTCGGCGATCAGCGCGCCGAGGGTGACCACCATCTCCACACCCAGACTCTCGGCCGTCTCCGCGATGCCGTCGGCGAAGGTCCGCCAGCGAAGGTTCGGCTCGGTGCCGGCGAGGAAGAGCAGATCGCGCTCCGCGCCGGACGGCGTGCACGCGAGCAGGACGTTGCCCGGCCACTCGATCTCGCGGGTCTGTCCCTCGGTCATGCTGATCGTCGGGCGGTTGGCCTGGAAGTCGAAGAACTCCTCGGGGTCGATCTGCGCGATCAGATCGGCGTCGAGCGACTCCGCGGCGGTAGTGAGCGCGGTCGTGGCGGCGCCGGCGGCGTCATTCCAGCCAGCGAATGCACTGACGAGGACGGGGGATCTGAGATCTGGTGGCGCAGCCTCCCAAGCGAGCGCGTCCATCGTTCGAGACTAGCGAGTCGGAGGGCCCGACGTGTCCGGTCGACTTTGGAGACTCAACGGTTGGTGGAGGCAACTGCCGCAACCACACGCATCGCCGAGCTCAGGCCGGGCCAGCGTTTCAGCGGCGTCTATGCGTGCGTCCGCAAGGACCGCCTCTCGGCCCGCAACGGCTCGATCTACCTCTCGATGGAGCTGCGCGACCGCAGTGGATCGATCCCGGCGCGCGCTTTCCGCGAGGTCGATCGTCTCGCCGGGCGGTTCGAGCGCGGGGACGCGATCAGCGTCTCCGGCCGCGTCGAGCGCTTCCGCGGCGAGCTGGTGGCCGAGGTCGAGGACATCCAGTCGATCGATCCGGCCGAGCTCGACCCGGCCGACTTCCTGCCCGTCGCATACCGTGACGCCGAGGAGCTCGAGGGCTTCCTCGAGCACCTGACCCGTGAGGTCCACGACCCGGCGCTGCGCCAGGTCGTGGAGCGGATCCTGTTCACCGATCCGGTCGCCGCGGAGTTCCGCCGCGCCCCCTGCACCCGGGCGGGCCACCACGCCTACGTCGGCGGGCTGCTCGAGCACACGGTGGCGATGGGAACGCTGCTCCTGGAGGTCTGCCAGCTCCACCCGCGCCTCGATTCGGACCTCCTGATGGCCGCGGCCCTCCTCCACGACGTCGGCAAGACGCGTGAGTTCACCTACGGAGCGGAGTTCGGGGTCACCGAGGAGGGGCGCCTGATCGGCCACCTGGCCCTGGGCGCCGAGATCATCGGCTCGGCCGCGGGAGATCTGCCGGCAGACCGCCGCGCGGCGCTTCTCAACTGCGTGCTCTCCCACCACGGCGCAGAAGGAGGGCGAGGGGCCTCGGGCGGGCGCGGCTTCGCCATCCCTGAGGCGCTGGCCCTCTACCGGCTGAACGCCCTCGACGCCGGCGTCAAGGGCGCCCTCGAGCAGGGCCTCTAGCGTGGCTCGCGGGCCGGCCTGAGCGCGCGGATCACGAGCTGCGTGGCGATCACCAGCGCGAGCCCGGCGAAGATCAGCTCGAGGGCCCGCTGGGAGATCTCGTTGGAGGTCACGACGCCGATCGCCACCCCGATCGGGGAGAGAGCGCCGATCACCAGGCCGTCCCGAACCCGCACGTTGCCGTAGCCGAGCTGGCGCCAGACGGCGACGATCGCCACCGGAACGATCGCCAGCAGCGAGGTGGCCTCCGCCCTCACCTGGGTCTCGTCCATGAAGATCACGAGGGCTGGGACGAACAGAACGCCGCCGCCGACGCCGAGCAGGCCGCCGACCATGCCGCCCGCGAAGCCGAGAATTGCCGCGGCGATCTCGTTCACGGCACGATCAGCTCGATCGCGATCGCGACCAGGAGCGCGGCGAAGAGCAGGGAAATGAAGCGCTCCGAGATGCGCTGTTGCAGCGCCGTCCCGGCGAAAGCGCCGGCGATCGCGGGGACACCCACCAGCGCGGCATTCGGCGGATCGACGTTCCCGTAGAAGGCCTGCAGGGTGACCGCGACGGCCGCGATCACCACGATCGCCATCATGCTCGTGCCGGTCGCCTCCCGGGCTCCGTAGCCCAGCCAGATGATCAGCAGGGGAACGATCACGCTCCCGCCGCCCACCCCGAGCAGCCCGCTGAAGATCCCACCGGCCGTCCCGATCGCCGCCAGCTTGAGTGTGGGGGACGTGACGGCCGGGGTCGGCATGGCGGGCGATACTAGAGCGCGTGACCGGCGGGAGCGCAGAGGACCGCGACCTCGAAGGAGGCCGGCTCGCCTCGCTGATCGCCCCGCTTCGGGAGCAGCCCGAGCGCTCCGCGATCCTCACGGACGTCGATGGGACGATTGCGCCGATCGAGAACGACCCGTCCGCGGCCGGCGTGCCCGAGGGGACGCGCAGCCTGCTCCGTGCCCTGGCGAAGCGGTACGCGCTGGTCGGCTGCCTGAGCGGCCGCCGCGCCCTGGACGCGCGGCGGGTGGTCGGACTCGACGAGCTCGCGTACTCCGGTAACCACGGCTTCGAGCTGCTGCTGCCCGGGGACACCGAGCCCCGGCCCGATCCCTCGCTGGAGGGACACGAGGCGGACGCCCCCCGCTTCGTAGGCGGCCTGGACCGGGAGGAGCTCGAGCGAACCGGGATCAGGATCGAGGACAAGGGCGCGATCGTCGCCCTGCACTGGCGCGGTGCCCCGAACGAGACGGCTGCCGAGTCCCTCGCCCAGGAGATCGCCAGCGAGGCCGAGTGGGAGGGCCTCGTCCCCCACCGTGGACGCAAGGTGCTCGAGATCCGCCCCAACGTCGCGATCAACAAGGGGATCGCCGTCGCTGCGCTGATCCCGGCACATTCGGCGGCCACAAACACCGCCGCCGAGTCAATCGACCACGCCCTCTACGGCGGAGACGACCGTACGGACGTCGACGCATTCGCCGCACTGCGGACGCTCCAGGAGGACGGCGAGCTCGAGACGGCGGTCTGCATCGCGGTCGCCTCGGACGAATCCCCACCGGAGGTCTCGGAATCGGCGGACCTGACGGTCCCCGGCCCCGAGGGGTTCGTGCGCGTGCTCGAGGCGCTGGCCGAATAATGTCGCCGCGAGATGGCCTTCTGTCGATCTGCTGCGAACGACCGTGCTGCTCGCTGCCGGTGCGGCGACGGTGCTGGCCGCCGTGACCGCAATCGTCGTCGGCACCACCGGTGACACCCTGACGCTGTTCGTCGCCCTCGGCTGGTGGCTGATCGCGCTGGTCGGGGGGCTGATCCTCGGTCGCCCCTCGCAGGCGGCGGAGGCGATGCGACCGGTCCTCGCACAGGCCCGAACGGCCACGGCGATGCCGGAGATCGGCAACCCGGCCCGGGCCGCGCTCGCCCGCCTCTGGCCGATCGGCGCCTTCGCGGTGGTCGCCGGGGGGCTCGGGTTCGTCTTTCCGGGCGTGTCGGCCGTGGGCGCCGGCTTTGCCCTGGCCGCCGCCCTGATGTGGAGGGCGCGGGAGGGAGCGGTGTCAGCCATCGAGGAGCGAGACGGCGTGCGCTTCTACGTCGAGCCGGGCTCGGCGCTCCAGCCCGTCAGCCTGATCCGCACGCCGGGGCTACGGCGAGACCGCCCGCCGCCGGGGCATCCGCCCCCTCCTCCGACGGCGCCGGCATGAAAGCGGCGTAGGGATGACGCGAACGTCCCGGAGTGCCCCGTCTGAGGGCAACCCCGGGACGTTCGGTGGAATCGGCCTAGGCGCTCACGGGGGCGGCCCCGGTGCGGTCCGCGTCAGGGGCGCCCGCGGCGGCGTTCGCCATCTCCACGTGCGCCTTGCTGTCGCGTGTCCGGATCAGGACCAGCGTGGCGACGAAGCCCAGCAGGGCGATCACGGCGCCGCCGAGGAAGGCGCTCTGGAATCCCTCGTTGAGCGCGTTGGGGAGCGTCGAATTACCCGCCGCCATCACGTGATCCGTGCGGGAGGTGGCGATCGTCGAGAGGACGGCGAGGCCGAGCGCCCCGCCGATCTGCTGCGAGGTATTGATCAGCCCGCTCGCCAGGCCCTGCTCCCGCTCCTCCACCCCGGAGACGGCCGCAATCGTCGAGGTCACGAAGCCGAACCCGAGGCCGATCGCCGCCAGCAGCGAGGCACCGAGGACGTCGGTGAGGAAGCCGCCGCCCACCGAGACCTGGCTGAACCAGAGCAGGCCCGCGGCGACGAACAGCATTCCCGCCGCCAGGATCGGCTTGAAGCCGAAGCGGGTGACCAGCTGTCCGCCGAGGCCCGCGGCGACGATGATCGTGACGGCCAGCGGCAGATAGGAGAGGCCCGCGTGGATCGCGCTGTAGCCCAGGACCTGCTGCATGTACAGCGAGATGAAATAGAACATCGAGAACAGGGAGGCCCCGAGGAGCAGCCCCACGACGTTCGCGCCGGTCAGGGTCCGCAGCCGGAAGATTCGGAACGGGACCAGCGGCGCCTTCGAGCGGAGCTCGATCGCGACGAAGGTCGCGATCAGCGCCACCGAGATCGCCAGCAGGCTGACGATCTTGGTCGAGCCCCAGCCGGAGCTGCTGGCATCCAGGAAGGCGTATGCCAGGAGCGAGAGGCCGGCGGTGATGCTCACGGCACCGGCCGCGTCGTAGTGACGCGTCGCTGACTCGGACCGGCTCTCCGGGATCAGCCCGGGCGTGAACGCGAGCGCGATCGCGGCGACGGGGACGTTCACCCACAGGACCCACTCCCAGCCGAGTCCGTCGGTCAGGATGCCGCCGAGCAGTACGCCGGCCGCGCCGGCCGAGCCGGCGACGGCCCCCCAGGCGCCGAGCGCCTTGTTCCGCTCAGCCCCGTCCTTGAACAGGGTCGTGACGATGGAGAGAGCCGACGGGGAGACGATGGCGGCACCGAGCCCCTGCGCGGCGCGCGCGGCGATCAGCTGTCCCTGGGTCGCGGCGAAGCCAGCCGCGAGAGAGGCGATTCCGACAACGGCGAGACCGGTCATGAAGACCCGGCGCCGGCCGAGGAGATCCGCCGCCCGTCCACCGAGCAGCAGGAAGCCGCCGAACGCGATCACGTACGCGTTCACGATCCAGGGGAGGTTCTCCTCCGAGAAGTCGAGCCCCTTGCCGATGCTCGGCAGGGCGACGTTGACGATGGACGCGTCCAGCACCACGATGAACTGCGCGACGCAGAGCAGGATCAGTGCGGTCCACCTTCGCTCAAGATATTCCTGTGTGGTCTTCATCCCCCTTGACTCCTTTCGGTCGCTTCCCGGCTCCGCTGGCCGGTCTCACCTAGACGACGAACGGGGTTTCTCGAAATGGACATCTTCGTCATGTAAGCTCTGATTCGGAACCGGAGTTCCGGTTTCGCTTAGAACTATACGGAATTTCGATTCCGTTTGCAGAGTGAGCATCGACACACGTCGTACAGAATCGCCGCGAAGGGGAACGAGACCCAATGACAACCGTCACAGAGTCCAAGCCCCGGCCGGAGAAGAACGGCGTCGACGCGGGTCCTCCGCGCCGACGCCCGCCGCAACCGCGAGGCGGTGATCGCCGCCGCCAAGAAGCTCTTCGCCGATGAGGGCCTCGACGCGCAGATGCCCGACGTCGCCAAGGCGGCGAAGGTCGGGGTCGGGCACCGTCTACCGCCACTTCCCCACCAAGGAAGACCTGATCGCGGCGCTCGCCGCCGAGCGCTTCGAGCGGCTCGCCGAGAAGGCGCGCGAGGGGATCGAGGCCGAGGATCCATGGGAGGGCCTTTGCGACTTCATCCGCTTCTCCGCCCAGATCCAGGCGGACGACCGCGGGCTCTGCGAGGTGATGGGCTCCCGGCCCGAGGTGATGGAGCGCCTCGGCCTACGCGGTGGGTCTCGACCGAGCTCTGCGACAAGCTCGTCAAGCGGGCGCAGCGCTCGGGCGACCTCCGCAAGGACCTCGAGTGGGAGGACATCCCGATGATCGCCTGCGGCCTCGGGCGAATCACCCCGGCGGAGCATGGGCCCGGCCGCCGGCCGCTGGCCGAGGCTGGTCGAGATCGTCATCGACGGCCTGCGGGCGCCCGGGCGAGCGCGAAGCTGCCGAAGCCGCCTCACTTCCTAGCCCGCTTCCGCAGCGGCGCGAACGAGCGCCAGCGTGCGCGTGTTCGCGATCTGATCGGCGCTGAGCCAGGCCCGGCGTGCGGTGGCGACCGAGTAGCGGATGTTCGCCAGCGTCTCGGTGCCGTGTGCGTCCGTGGTGCAGACGATCCGCACCCCCGCCTCGGCGGCGAGCTTGGCGTTGTGCTCGTTGAGGTCCCGCCGGTTCGGGTTGCCGTTGATCTCCATCATCGTGCCGGTCCTCGCGGCCGCCTCGGCGATCCGCGTCATGTCCACCGCATACGGCTCGCGCCGCAGCAGCAGGCGCCCGGTGAGATGCCCGATGCAGTCGACCAGCGGGTTCTCCATCGCCGCGATCACCCGCTCGGTCATCGCCTTCTCGGAGATGTTGAACGAGGTGTGGACGCTCCCCATCACCCAGTCGAGCTCGGCGAGCAGCTCGTCCGGGTAGTCCAGCGAGCCGTCGGTGCCGATGTTCACCTCGGAGCCGGCGAGCAGTCGGAAGCCCCGCGGGGCCGACTCGTTCCAGGCACGGATCTCCTCGATCCGCTTGGCGAGCTGTTTGGCGGTGACGTCGTTGCCGAAGCCGTGGCTCGCGGAGTGGTCGGTGATCGCCAGGTAGGCGTAGCCGCGCCGCCGCGCCTCCTCCGCCATCTCCTCGAGGTGTTTCGCCCGTCCGAGAGGGTCGTGTGGCAGTGGAGGTCGCCGCGGATGTCGTCGACGGTGACCAGGTCGGGAAGCTCCCCGGTGTCCCCCGCCTCGATCTCGCCGCGGCCCTCGCGCAGCTCGGGCTCGATGTAGGGAAGGCCGAGCAGCTCGTAGACGCCGGCCTCCTCCGCGAAGCGATGGACCTTCTTGCCCTCGACCTCGGCCACGCCGTGCTCGCTGACCGAGTACCCGCGCTGGAGCGCCCGCTCGCGGAGCTCGACGTTGTGCTCCGCCGAGCCGGTGAAGTGCTGGAGCAGGTCACCGAAGGTCTCCTCGGTGCCGATCCGAAGATCGACCTTGAGGCCGGAATGGGTGAGCACGCTGGCGGCGACGTCCCCGCCGCGGCTCGAGTCTCGGCCGAGAGGCCATGCGTCGCCAGTGCCTCGACCAGGCCCGCCGCGTCGTCCGTCGTCGCGATCAGGTCGAGGTCCTTGCAGGTCTCGGTCCAGCGCCGGGCGGAACCGGCGATCTCGATCCGGTTCGCCACCCCGAGCTCCATCAGATCGCGCGCGGATCTCCTCCGCGATCGGCAGCACGTTCGAGAGCAGCAGGCGCTCGCCGATGCCGTCCTCGGTGACCCCCTCGAGCGAGGAGAGGATGTTCTCCTCGGTCTTCGGGCCGAGGCCGCGCATCCCGCTGATGCCGGCCCTGCTCGGCCGCCTCCTTGAGCTGGGTGAGATTCTCGACGCCGATCTCGTCGTAGATCCGGCGGGCCGTCTTCGCCCCCAGCCCCGGCACCCGCGTCACCTCCACCAGGGTCGCCGGGAACTTGGCCTTCAGCTTGTCGGCCGAGGGGATGCTCCCGGTCTCGATCAGCGTCTCGATCTTCTCCGCCAGCGTCTTGCCGATCGCCGGGCAGCTCTGTGAGGCGTCCCTCCTCCGCGAGCTGCTCGATCGAGACCGGGCTCTCGGCCACCGTGCGAGCCGCCTCCCTGTAGGCCAGCACCCGGAAGCGGTCGGCCCCGTCGAGCTCGTAGAGGATCCCGAGCTCCCGCAGGGCGGCGGCGATCTCCGCGTTGCGCATGATCGAAAGCTAGTGGGGGCGGCTATCTTGCCGCCGTGCCCGACGCCGCCCCGGGGTCCGAGGACGCCTGGGTCATCCTGCCGACCTACAACGAGGCCGAGAACCTCGAGCGGATCGTCGATCGCCGTCCTCGAGCAGCTGCCCGACTCCGGCCGGGTACTCGTGGTCGACGACAACTCGCCCGACGGCACCGGGGAGATCGCCGATCGCCTGGCTGACTCGAACGAGTCGGTCTCGGTCCTGCACCGTCCCCGCAAGGAGGGGCTCGGACCCGCCTACCTGGCGGGCTTTCACGTCGCCCTCGACGCCGGCGCCCAGCGGATCGTCGAGATGGACGCCGACTTCTCCCACGATCCCGCCTACCTGCCGAAGCTGATCGGCGCGGCCGATCACTACGACCTGGTGATCGGGTCGCGCTACGTGCCGGGCGGGGGCATCACGGAGTGGGGACCCATGAGGAGGTTCATCAGCCGCGGCGGCAGCGCCTACGCTCGTCTCGCACTCGGCCTGCCTGTCCGGGACCTGACGGGCGGCTTCAAGTGCTTTCGCCGCGAGGTGCTCGAGTCGATCAACCTCGACACGATCGAGGCGCGGGGCTACGCCTTCCAGGTCGAGACCACCTATCGCGCGATCAAGGCCGGCTTCCGGGTGGTCGAGATCCCGATCGTCTTCAGGGATCGAGCCGATGGCACCTCGAAGATGAGCCGGTCGATCGTCGCCGAGGCAATGTGGCGCGTTCCCGCGATGAGGTTCCGGCGCTGGTGAGCTGCTTCACTTTCTAAAGTGACTGCTCGACCCCTGGCTAGACTGCTATGACGGTACGCTGTCGCACCTCGCTAACAACCGCTACCGAGGAGACCAACCGTGCCGGGCAAGCTTGATGACGTAACCGACACCAGCTTCCAGTCCGACGTGCTCGAGGCGGACGGGCCCGTGCTCGTCGACTTCTGGGCGCCCTGGTGCGGTCCGTGCCGCGTGGTCCATCCCGTTCTCGAGGAGATCGACTCCGAGCGCGACGACCTCAAGATCGTCAGCCTGAACACAGACGAGAACCCGCAGACCGCGGCCAAGTACGAGGTCCTCTCGATCCCGACGATGATCGTCTTCAAGGACGGCGACGTCGCGACCCGCCTGGTCGGCGCCCGGCCGAAGGCGCGGCTCGAGTCTGAGCTCGAGCCCGTGCTTGCTTGAGCCTGGTCCGCTACTACGCCGCATCGACCCTGGACGGCTACATCGCCGAGTCCGATGACTCGATCGACTGGCTGACCGGATACGAGGGCGCCTACGAGGGCGCCGATTCGGACGAGGGCCAGGCGGGCTACGACGCCTTCTACGAGGGGATCGGGGCGCTGGTGATGGGCTCGGTGACCTACGAGTGGGTGCTCGCGCACGGACGCGGCTGGCCCTACGCAGGGAAGCCGACCTGGGTGCTGAGCACGCGGGAGCTCGAGCGTCCCGAGGGGGAGGGCGTCGACGTACGGGTCGTCGACGCACAGGTCCCGGATCTGATCGAGGAGATGCGTGCGGCCGCCGGTGAGCTCGACATCTGGATCGTCGGCGGCGGGAACGTCGCGTCGCAGTTCGCCGATCACGACCTCCTCGACCGGGTCGAGGTGACGGTGGTCCCGGTCGTTCTCGGCAATGGCAAGCCGCTGTTCGACCGGCGGCTTCTGGGCGGGGCGATGCAGCTGCTCGGGGCCCGGACCTTCTCGAGCGGAATGGTCGGGCTGTCCTACGAGATCAGACGGCCCGCAGGGAGCGAACCCGCTCCGGGTTGAGCTCCTCGAGCGAGTCGAGCACGACGTCCGCGAGCGCGAGCGCCTCGGGGTCGGGCGGGAAGTCCCGGTTGGGGATCGCGATCACCGCCATCTCCGCCGCGTGCGCGGAGCGGATGCCGTTGGCGGAGTCCTCGATCGCCACGCAGTCGGCCGCCTCGACGCCGAGGCGCTTCGCGGCCTCGAGATAGACGTCGGGAGCGGGCTTGCCCGCGCCCACCTCCTCGGAGGACACCGTTGCCTCGAAGGCGTCGGCGAGACCCGCCTCCTGCAGGACCAGGTCGATCACGTTCCGGTTCGACGAGGAGGCCAATCCCAGCGGCCAGTCTCGCGCCAGCGAGCGGACCGCCTCGAGCGCGCCCGGTAGGAGTGGGAGCTGCTCCCGGTACTGCTGTGCGAGCCGGTCGGCGACCGCGGAGGAGATCTGCTCCGGTGGAACCGGCACCCCGAGCTCATCGTGCATGTACCGGGACCACTCGATCGAGCTCATGCCGAGCATGTCCCACTGCGCCTGCTCTTTCCAGTGGCCGCCGGTCTCCTCCGTGAACTCCTTCTTCACCTTCACCCAGGCGGCCTCGGAATCGAGCAGGACGCCGTCCAGGTCGAAGACGACCGCGGCTATCTCCGTCGACGCCACTCAGGCCTTGCTGACGGCGATGCGGAGCTCTCGGCCCTCGATGGTGGCGATCTCGCCCGCCCCGTCGGCGCCATAACCGACCGAGGTCGCGAGGGTCTCGCCGGCGACGTAGGACTCGTGCTCGCGGGCCGCCTCGAGCAGCTCGTCGTCGCCGCCGAGCTCGAGCGAGATCCGGTCTGAGACCTCCAGGCCGGCCTGCTTGCGGGCCTCCTGGACGGCGCGGACCACCTCGCGCGCCAGCCCCTCGCGGCGCAGCTCGTCGTCGAGATCGAGCTCCAACGCGACGGCGTGGCCGGCCTCCGCCTCCAGCTGGTAGCCCTCGAGCGGCTCCATCACGAGATTGATGTCGTCGGCGCTCAGGGTGTGCTCCTTGCCGTCGATGGCGATGCCGACCTCGGCGCCGGCCTCGAGCTGCTCGGCGACCCCGCCGGCGTCGAGCGCCTCGACGGCCGCCGCGACCTGCGGCATGTTCTTGCCGAAGCGCGGCCCGAGCGAGCGGTAGTTCGGCTGGACCCGGTAGGAGACGAGCTCGGCCTCCGAGCGGACGAAGTCGAGCTCCTTGACGTTGAGCTCGGAAGCGACGACGTCGGCGAGCCTCTCGATCGCCTCGCGCTCGGCCTCCGAGGCGACGACGACCGCCTTGCGGAGCGGCTGGCGGAGCTTCACCTTCGCCTGCGCCCGCGCCGCGCGGCCGAGCTCGATGGTGCGGCGGACCGCGTCCATGCCGGCCTCGAGCTGGGCGTCGATCAGTTTCTCCTCGACCACCGGGTAGTCGCAGAGGTGGATCGAGTCCGGCTCCTCGTTGGTCCACTCGTCGACGGGCGCTGACAGCCCCGTCTCCTCTCCGAAGTGCAGATTTGCGTAGATCTCCTCGGCGATGAACGGCGTGAAGGGGGCGAGCAGCTTGGCCGTCTCGCCGAGGCAGAAGCGAAGGGTCTCCAGCGCGGCTGTGTCGCCGTCCCAGAAGCGGCGGCGATTGAGGCGGACGTACCAGTTGGAGAGCTCCTCGGTGTAGTCGGCGATCGCGCGGGCCGCCGTCGTGCAGTCGAAGCTCTCCATCTGCTCGCGGACCTCCGCGATCGTGCGCTGCAGCCGCGAGACGGCCCAGCGATCGAGCTCGGTGAGCTCTCGGAGCTCCCCACTCGACGTCCACTCGGGCTCGTACGGCAGCTCGCCCGTCTCGACGCCCGACGCGTTCGCGTAGGTCACCCAGAACGCGTAGGTGTTCCAGAGCGTGAGCAGGAACTGGCGGACCGCCTCGCCGACCGTCTCGACGCGAGAAGCGATAGCCCGCCCAGGGCTGCTGCGAGGCGAAGTAGTACCAGCGGAAGGCGTCGGCGCCGTGGCGATCGATCACGTCCCAGGGCTCGACCACGTTGCCGCGGCTCTTCGACATCTTCTGGCCCTCCGGGTCGAGGATGAGGCCCAGGCAGACGACGTTGCGGTAGCTCGAGGTGTCGAAGAGCAGGACCGCCTCGGCGAGCAGCGTGTAGAACCAGCCGCGGGTCTGGTCGATCGCCTCGCAGATGAAGTCGGCGGGGAAGCGCTCCTCGAAGAGCTCCTCGTTCTCGAACGGATAGTGGAACTGGGCCCAGGGCATCGAGCCCGAGTCGAACCAGGCGTCGATCACCGAGACGACGCGGCGCATCGTCCCGTCGCAGCCCTCGCGCTCGCAGCCCCAGCTGAGCTCGTCGATGTAGGGGCGGTGGAGGTCCTCGGGGACCTCGCCCGCGCGCTCCCGGATGTCCGCGATGGAGCCGGCGCAGAAGCGCTCGTCGCAGTCGGCGGCATCGCACTCCCAGATCGGCAGCGGCGTGCCCCAGTAGCGGTCGCGCGAGAGCGCCCAGTCGACGTTGCCCTCGAGCCACTTGCCGAAGCGGCCGTGCTTGATGTGCTCGGGGTGCCAGCCGATCTCCTCGTTGGCCGCCAGCAGCCGGTCGCGGACCTCGGTGGTCTTCACGTACCAGCTCGACTTCGCGTAGTAGAGGAGCGGGGTGTCGCAGCGCCAGCAGTGCGGATAGGCGTGCAGGTAGGTCTCGGCACGCAGCAGCTTCCCGTTGGCCTCCAGCGCCTTGATGATGTCCTGGTCGGCCTCCTTGACGAAGCGGCCCGCGAAGTCCGTGATCCGCTCGTCGAAGCGGCCGCGGTCGTCGACCGGGTTCTGCAGCTTGATCCCGTACTCCTCGCCGAGCCGGAAGTCGTCCTCACCGAAGGCGATCGCGGTGTGCACGAGCCCGGTTCCCTCGTCGGTGGTGACGAAGTCGGCGAGCAGAACGGTGTGGCCGCGGGGGCCGTAGTCGGTGATGTAGTCGAAGGGAGGCTCGTAGGTGGTGCCGGCGAGGGCCTCGCCGGGGAAATGCGCGAGCACTTCGGCGTCCTCGCCGAGGGCGTGCTCGACTCGATCCCGGGCGAGCACGAAGACCTCATCGCCGAGGCGGGCACGGACGTACTCGATCTCCGGGCCCGGCCGCGACCGCGGCGTTGGTGATCAGGGTCCAGGGCGTGGTCGTCCAGACGAGCAGCTTGTCGCCGGGCTCCACCGGGGACTCCGGGATCGCGTCGTTCGGGGCGGGCTGCTTGATGGGGAGCTTCACGTAGACGCTTGGGTCCTCGACGTCGTGATAGCCGAGGGCGACCTCGTGCGAGGAGAGCGCGGTGCCGTCACGCGGGCAGTAGGGCACGACCTTGTAGGCCTCGTACAGGCGCCCGTCGTCCCAGAGCCGCCGCAGCGCCCACCAGACCGACTCGATGTACTCGTTGGTCATCGTCACGTAGGGGTCGTCGAGGTCGATCCAGAAGCCGATCCGCTCGGTGAGCCGGTTCCACTCCTCGACGTAGCGGAAGACCGACTCGCGGCAGCGCTGGTTGAACTCGGCGATGCCGTAGTCCTCGATCTCCTCCTTGGAGGTGATGCCGGTCTCGCGCTCGACCTCGAGCTCGACCGGCAGCCCGTGGCAGTCCCAGCCGGCCTTCCGCGGCACCCGGTTGCCGGTCATCGTCCGGAAGCGGGGATAGATGTCCTTGAAGACGCGCGCGAGGACGTGGTGGGAGCCGGGGCGCCCGTTTGCCGTGGGCGGGCCCTCGTAGAAGCCCCAGAGGGGAGCGGTCTCGCGGTTGGCGAGAGAGCGATGGAAGACGTCGCGCTCGCGCCAGCGCTCGAGGATCCGCTCCTCGAGCTCGGGGAAGGACTGCTTCGGGTCTACCGGTCGAAATCCGGCCACAGAGCCGGATTCTGGCAGTCACCGGCTGCCCGCCTCCGCTGGCCGGTCAGTCCTTCGGGAGCGTCAGCGCGCCGTCGTCCTCGATCGTCCAGCGGGGATTGTGCGCGACCTCCCACGGATGGCCGTCGGGGTCGATGAATACACCCGAGTAGCCGCCCCAGAAGGTCTCGGCCGGCTCCCGCCCGATCGTTGCGCCCGCACTGCGGGCTTCCTCGATGACCCGATCGACCTCATCCGTCGAGCGGGTGTTGTACGCCAGGGTGACGCCTCCCCAGCCGGGCGAGTCGGTGACGGCGCTGTCCTCGGCGAGCTTCGCGCGGCCCCAGAGCGCAACCACCATCCCGCCGGCCTGGAAGAAGACGACGTCGTCGCCTTCCTCTGCCCCGGTCTTCCAGCCGAGCGCCTCGTAGAAGCGCCGGGCGCGGTCCAGGTCCGAGATGCCGAGCGTGATCAGGCTGAGTCGCTGCTCCATTGCGACCTCCTTCTGTTGAACAACTCGGTTCGATACTCGTCCGGATGGGTTTAGGACTCGCCCAGGCGAGCAGCATCCAGGCATGACGATCGGCTCATCCCTATTCCTGATCGCCGTCGGCGCGATCCTGCGCTACGCCGTGCAGGACAACTGGAAGGCCGTGGACATCCCGACCGTCGGCCTGATCCTGATGATCGTCGGCGCCGTCGGCTTCATCCTCGGGCTCTACCTGACCTTCGTCCGCGGCCGGCCCGATCCCGACTCTCGGGGATCCGGCCCCGCCCCGGCGCCGGCCCCCTGAGTACTAGAGCGGCCCTAGGCGGCGCGGTCCAGCTTGCGGCAGAGGTCCGCGAGCTGCCGCTTCTCCACCTCGTCGAGCACGCCGAATGCCTCCCGCACCCGCTCGGCATGCGCCGGGAAGGCGTGGGTGACGAGGTTGTAGCCGGCCTGTGTAAGCGCGACTGCCACTGCCCGCCGGTCGCTCTCCAGGCGGCTGCGGAGGACGAAGCCGCGGTTCTCCAGGGTGTCGAGCACCTCCGTCGCGGTCGCCTTCGAGGCGCCGAGTCGGCGGCGCATTGTCCGCAGCTCCAGGCGGCCTCCCGCGGTGGTCAGCAGCACGAGCATGGTGAAGCCGGTCGCGGAGACGCCGATCCTCTCCAGGTCCGCGGCAAGGCGGCGAGTGAGATTCGCTTGGGCCCGAACCAGTGCCTCCAGCGCACGGTGGGCCAGCGGATCGATGGGGCGAAGGGGCGTCGCCTCGTCGGTCACGAGTGATCAAGTTATGGCCCGCGGCGGACGTACGTACGATCAGGGGGTGCTCGAGCGAGTCGCCGCCGCCCTGCTGACCGGAGCGATCCTGCTCGATCGCCGGCTGCGGCAGCAGCCAGGACGACCAGGCCCCCGCCTCCTGCCTGGTCGGCAACGAGGCGTACCTGAAGGCCCTCGAGCGCGCTCCGGCACCGGTCCTGCTCGGCAGCACGACGCCGATCTCCGACTGCCTCGTGCCTCAGCAGGAGGCGGGGCAGCTCGCCAGCATCGGCCAGGAGATGATCGTCGCCGCGACCAAGCTGAACGCCGAGGCCCGGCGGGATCCCGGCGGGCCCTGCGTCGGTCGAGCTCGGCTACCTGATCGGAGCGGTGAGCAAGGGCGCCGACCCGATCCACACCGACCTGGTCAGGCGCCTCAACGCCTCGGCGCGCTTCAGCGAAACCGGTGGCACCCTGCCCGCCAGCTTCGAGCGCGCCTTCGGCCGCGGCTACGCTGCCGGCCAGCGCTCCGGCTAGGTAGCCTCCGAACAGAGATGGAGGCGAAGACCACCGACCAGCTCTGGGGCGGCGAAACCACGAAGGCGGTCGAGAACTTCCAGATCTCCGGTCACCCGATCCCCGCGCCGGTGATCCACTGGCTCGGCCGGATCAAGGCGGCCGCGGCGCGCGCGAACGCCGAGCTGGGACAGCTCGATTCCGATCTCGCCGAGCGGATCTCGAAGGCGGGCGACGAGGTCGCCAACGGCGAGCACGACGACCAGTTCCCGATCGACGTCTTCCAGACCGGCTCCGGGACCTCGTCGAACATGAACGCGAACGAGGTGATCGCCGAGCTCGCGGGCGACGGAGTCCACCCGAACGACCACGTCAACATGGGGCAGTCGTCGAACGACGTCTTTCCCTCCGCCGTTCACCTGGCGGCCCTCGGCGAGGTCCACTCCGATCTCCTGCCTGCGCTGGACGAGCTCCGCGCCTCCCTCGAGCGCAAGGCCGACGAGTTCGCCGACCTCGTCAAGGCGGGCCGGACCCATCTGATGGACGCGGTCCCGGTCACCCTCGGCCAGGAGTTCTCCGGCTACGCCGCCCAGATCCGGCTCGGCGCGGAGCGGGTGCGCTCCACGCTCGGCCGCGTCGGGCAGATCCCCCTCGGCGGCACCGCCACCGGCACCGGGCTCAACACGCATCCCGAGTTCGCCGCCAAGGTCCGCGAGAAGCTCAGCGCCGACACCGGCCTCGACATCTCGGAGCCCGCCGACCCCTTCGAGGCGCAGGGCAACCGCGACGCGCTGGTGGAGCTCTCGGGCGCCCTCAAGACCGTCGCCGTCTCGCTGCTCAAGATCGCCAACGACCTCGCCCTGATGGGCTCGGGGCCCCGGGCGGGCCTCGCCGAGATCGTGCTGCCCGAGCTGCAGAAGGGCTCCTCGATCATGCCCGGCAAGGTCAACCCGGTGGTCCCGGAGGTGGTGATCCAGGTGGCCGACCAGGTGATCGGAAACGACACCGCGATCACGATGGCCGGCAGCCAGGGGCAGTTCGAGCTCAACGTCCGCGTGCCGCTGATCGCGCGCAACCTGCTCGACTCGATCAAGCTGCTGGCCGCCGCCTCCCGCACGCTCGACGAGAAGTGCGTCAGCGGGATCGAGCCGAACGAGGAGATGCTGGAGCGGCACGCCGAGGCGACGCTCGCGACCGCCACCGCGCTCAACCCGCACATCGGCTACGACCGCGCGACCGAGATCGTCAAGGAGGCCCATGCCTCAGGCCGGCCGCTGCGCGAGGTGGCGCGCGAGATGGGAGTCGAGGAGGAGATCCTCGACGAGGCGCTCGACCATCGCAAGATGGCGCGCCCGCACGACTGATCTCTCGGCATCGTGCGGCTCGCCGCGGTACGCCGCCGATCCCGGCGGCGATCGGAGTCTGGCTGTTGATCGTCGTCCGGCAGGTCGCCGACGCCGGCTTCTACTCGGATGACTGGGCGCTCCAGTGGGAGTGGCACCACCTACGGCTTCTCCGAAGCGCTCTCGCGGCAGTTCGACATCCTCGGGGAGCAAGCCCCTCCTGGCGATTCTCCTGATCGGCTCCTACCAGGTGCTCGGCACGGATCCGGCCCGGTATCACCTCGTGGCCGCCCTGCTGACGCCGGCTGCACTCTCGGCTTCTACTTCGTCCTCCGGGGGCTCCGCCTCCCACCCCGGGATGCGATCCCGATCGCGCTGCTGGCGCTGCTCTTCCCCTGGGCGTCCTCGGTCAGGTTCTGGCCCACCGGCGCGCTCAACAACTTCGCCGTCCTGCTGCTCTTCGCCGGCTTCCTGATCGCCCTGCGCGGCCTGCGCGTCGAGGGACCCCGCGGTCTGCTGATACATCTGGCCGCGACGGCGTGCTACGTCGCGAGCATCCTCACCTACGAGGTGACCACCGCCCTCGCGCTGTTCGCCTGGATCGCGTATGCGTGGCTCGGCGGCTGGCGCGCGCGCGCTCCCTCGAATGGCGCTCGACGTCCCGGCGGTCGCCGCGGCGGCGATCTACACGCGGGAGAACACCAACAAGTACGTGCGAGACCCTCGCGCGCGCAGCTTCGCCACGTGCCCGACATGCTCGGGAGGGCGCCGACGCTGATCGCGGGATCGCTGCTCCCGGCTGAGGGTCCCGGCGGACATCACGCCGGCATTCACCGCGATCGTGATCGGCGTCGCTCTCGCTGTCCTGGCGCTTGCCGCCCTGCGCTCGCGCGCCGTCCCGGTCAGGGCGAGGCGGGGCCCGGCATCCGCTGGCCGGTGGTCGCCGTTGTCGCGCTCGGGGCCCTCGCGCTCTGCTGGGCGGCCTTCATACCGCAGGCCTTCTACACGCCGACCTTCCGGGGGATCGAGGACCGGGTCAACATCCTCGCGCTCTATCCGGCGGCGGTGCTCGTCTGGGCGGTGCTGCGCGCGGCCGGATCGCTGCTGCGGGCGCAACGGGTACCTGCTCGCCGCCGCGGGCGCGGTCGCCGTCGCGATCGGCCTACGGGATCCAGGACCTCCGTGGCAGGACCACTGGCTGCGCTCCACCGACCTCCAGCCGAGGGTGCTTGCCGCGGTCGAGCGGGCCCACGCCGCGGATGGCGCGGTCGTCCTGGTCTTCGGCTTCCCGGCGGAGACCGCACGAGGGGTGCCCGTCCTCGACACCAACTACGACCTCAAGCCGGCGGCGCGCCTGGTGACCTCGAGCGACGATCGACACGCTATCCAGTGTTCAGGGGCTCGACGATTCGCTGCTCGCCCAAGGGCGTCGCGATCGACTACCTGGCGACGCCCCTCTACGACAGGATCAGCGCTCACCGAGGAGGGCACCGCAAAGCTCCAGCCGTACTCCAACGTCGTCTTCGTCGACGTCGGGACGGGACGGCACGAGCTGATCCGCTCACGCGCGCAATGCACCCGCGCACTCCGGGCGTTCAGGCCCGGCCCGTGGTTGGACCGCTCCAGCTGATGGAGCCTGCTGCCGACGCTAGCCCTGGATGGTGACCAGGCGCTCCTCGGTCAGCTCACGGACCGCGTAGTGCGGGGCCCTCGCGGGTGTTGCCCGAGTCCTTGACGCCGCCGTAGGGCATCTGGTCGGTGCGGAAGGTCGGCACCTCGTTGACCAGGACGCCGCCGAACTCGAGGGTCTCGCCGGCCTTCTTCGCATTGCCGACGTCGCGGGTGAAGACGCCGGCCTGCAGGCCGTAGCGGGAGTCGTTCGCCATCTCCAGGGCCTCGTCGAACGTCTTGAAGGTGTGGATCGTCGCCACCGGGCCCGAAGATCTCGTCCTTCCAGGTGTGGCACTCGCGGGGCTCGCCCCGGATCACCGTCGGGCGCGATGCAGCGGTCCTCGTCGACCAGCTCGCCGCCGGTGAGGATCTCGCCGCCCTGCGAGGCGGCCTCGTCGATCCACTCCTTGACGCGATCGCGGTCGTCCTGGGAGATCACCGGCCCGACGTCGGTGTTCTCGTCCATCGGGTCGCCGGTGACCAGGGACTCGACGTTGTTCACGAACCGCTCGGTGAACTGGTCCGCGATCGACTCGTGCAGCAGGATGCGCTGGATCGAGATGCAGCTCTGGCCCGCGTGCGAGTAGGCATGGAGCTTGGCCTTGTCCGCGGCGGTCTCCCAGTCGCCGTCCTCGTTGACGATCAGCGGAGCGCTCGAGCCCAGCTCGAGGTTGACCTTCTTGTGCGGCGCCTTCGAGCGGATGCTCCAGCCGACCGGCGCGGACCCGGTGAAGGTGATCGCGCCGATGCGGTCGTCCTCGACGATCGCGTTGCCGACGTCGGAGCCCGAGCCGCAGACCACCTGCAGCCAGTTCTCGGGAAGACCGGCGTCGTAGAGGATCTCCGCCAGCTTGATCGCGGAGATCGGCGTCTGGCCGGCGGGCTTCAGCACGATGGCGTTGCCGGCGGCGATCGCGGGCCCGAGCTTGTGCCCGACCAGGTTGAGCGGGAAGTTGAAGGGGCTGATCGCGCCGACCACGCCGTAGGGGACGCGGATGACGATGCCGAGCTTGCCCTCGCCCGCGGCGCCGGCCTCCATCGGGACCGTGTGGCCGGTCAGGGTGCGGGCGGCGACGGCGGAGAACTGCATCGTCGAGACACAGCGCTGCGCCTCGACCCGGGCGGTCTTCACCGGCTTGCCGGCCTCGGCGGCGATCGTCATGGTGAGGTCGTCCTCGCGCTCGCCGACCAGCTCGGCGGCGCGGTCGAGGACCGCGGCGCGCTCGTGGGCCGGAAATTCGCCGGCGTCGAAGGCAGCGCGCGCGGCCTCGACGGCCTTTCCGACGAGCGCGGCGTCACCCTTCGGGACACGCCCGATCAGGGTCCCGTCGTAGGGCGAATTCACCTCGGACCACTCGCCGGTCTCCATCCACTCGCCGGCGACGTAGAGCTTGTGATCGGTCGCCTGAATCGTCTCGGTCGCCATCGTCTCTCCTTCGAAACTCGCCTACCCAAAGCCTAGTCCTCCGCAACTTCCCGCCGCCGGAGCCGTTATCCAGGGGCGATGCTTCGGGGGACTCGGATGATCCTGCTCGCGGCGCTGCTGCTCGCACTCGCCCTTCCGGCGACCGCCTCGGCCCTGGTCCGCGGCGGAAGCGCCCACAAGGCGGTCAAGGCGAGAGCCTGGGTGGTCGAAGGGCGCCGGCTTCGGCCACGGAGTCGGAATGAGCCAGTACGGCGCCTACGGCTACGCCACGCACGGGTTCAGGTACGACCAGATCCTCACGCATTACTACACCGGCACCACGATCGGTACGACCTCGGACCGGTCGGTGCGGGTGCTCCTGCGCGACGGTGCCCGGAGCGTCTCCTTCAGCGGGGCCGGCTCGGCCTGCGGGACCGGCCTCAACCCCGGCAAGGCCTACTTCGCCAATCGGAAGGGCCCCGGCGTCGTGCTGCGGTCGAAGAAGGGCAGGCGGATCGCCCGCTGCGGCGCCGCAATGACCGCAGCCGGCGCACCCGCCGTCACTCTCGCCGGCAAGGGCACCTACCGCGGCTCGCTCGAGGTCAGGGCGTCGGGAAGCTCGCTCCAGGCCATCAACGT
Source organism: uncultured Solirubrobacterales bacterium (assembly GCA_963825825.1). GTDB lineage: Bacteria > Actinomycetota > Thermoleophilia > Solirubrobacterales > 70-9 > DASUPK01. Next base: position 111,930 of record CAWGUT010000001.1, read on the forward strand.
CGTGGATATCGAGGACTACGTGCGGGGCGTGGTCTCGAAGGAGTCGCCCTCGTCCTGGCCGACCGAGGCACTCAAGGCCCAGGCGGTGGCGGCCCGGTCCTACGGGCTCTCGACCGGAATTCGCGGAGGCAGCTTCGACCTCTACGACGACACCCGGAGCCAGGCATACGGAGGCGTTGCCGCGGAGACCGCCAAGACCGACCAGGCCGTGAACGCGACGCACCTGCAGGTCGTCCTCTACGGAGGCAGGATCGCGCAGACGTTCTTCTTCTCGACCTCCGGAGGCCACACGGAGAACAACGAGTTCTCCTCGCTCGGCTTCGGCCAGCCGGCGATCCCCTATCTGCGCGGCGTCGACGATCCCTTCGAGGCCGAGGCGGGCTCCCCGTACGAGCATTGGAAGCGGAAGTTCTCGCTCGGCCGGATGAACTCGGCGCTGCACTCGATCGGCCTGCGCGGCAAGCTGAAGAACATCGCCGTGACCCAGCGCGGCACCTCGCCGCGGATCGTGAGCGCCAACCTGATCGGCACCGGCGGCACTGCGACCGTCAACGGCCCGCAGCTCCGTGACGCCCTCGGGCTGCCAGACACCTGGGCGTTCTTCAAGAAGAAGTAGAGATGCGAGGGCGCGCGTAAGCGCGACCCGTTTGATGGCGAAGCCGTCAACCGTCCGGATATGGCTGCAGAGGGATGCCGTGGTCCTTGTCGCGGCTACCGAACTCGTATGCCGCGGACCGCGAGACCTCGAGGGTCTCGGCGGGGCGACCGTCGAGCTCGACCTGGAGCTCGAGGTCCGAGATCGAACAGTTCAGCGTGGTGTGCTCGGGGCCAACGGGGTCGGCGTAGATCCACGCCACGAAGTCCTTCGCCGGGGCGCTGACGCGACCGCTGAGGGCCACCCCCTTGCCCTTGAGCTCGAAGCTCGCCGCAGTGGGCTCCTCCGAGACCTGCGTGCTCGGGATGTGGCCGAAGCCACCGAGCCGGTGCGGCTCACCATCCAACATCAGCATCGCGTTGCCGACCCAGGGCGTGGTCGCGCCGCCCACCTTGATCCGGCCGACGGCCATGTCGAAGTAGTCCTCGGCTGAGCGGCCCTCGAATCCGGAGCCCTGAACCCAGACCCAGCGCTCGGCGTGTTCGGCGCCCCAGTTGTGGCCGACCATCCCTCGCCACCCCTCGACCTCGATGGGCTCGCCATCGAGCTCGATCTGACCATTGAAGACCGCGTCCGGGTACGGACTCAGGAACTTGGTCTTGGGAAGCGGCGCGCGGTAGAGGAAGTCCCGCGGCAGATGGTGGAAGGGCTCGTGGTCGTCGGAGAAGCTCAGGTCCCATCTGGCCTCCAGTGCGGAGGTCTCGACGCGGCCCGCGGCGCGGCCGTCCGTCAGGGTCGCGTCCGCGACCCGGATGTAGGTCTCCGGGTCGGCGCCCAGCTCCTCGGCACCGAATTGGCGCTTGGTGGCGCGTGGCCCGGCCGCATCGGCATCGAAGAGGACGAACCAGAGCGCGCAGGTCGGCTGCTCGCCGGGGCGCTTGTGGACGGTGTGCCGGATCCAGGCGCCCCGTCCGCCGCCGGGCTGCGTGAGCTTCAGGTAGAAGCTCTCGTAGTGCCCAGCCTTCTCCGGGACCTCCGGGAACCTCGCCTGGGTGCGCACGGCGTGGACGCTATCGGTCGTCAGGCGGTGAGGCGCGCGGCCCGCGCCCGCACCTCGGCGACGAGCTCATCGGCGCCGGGCGCGACCCGATCGCGCATCAGGACGCGGCCGGCAACCACGGTCGTGTCGACCACTGAGCCGCCGGCCGCGTAGACCAGGTCCGCGTCGAGGTCCCCGGCGGAGAGCTCGGGGTCCGAGGCGCGAAGCAGGAGGAAGTCGGCGGGCTCGCCCACCTGGAGCGGCGTTCCGCCGAGCGCCGGTGAGCGCAGTCCCCGCGCGATCGCCAGGGCCTCGTCGGCGGGCAGCGTCGAGGAGTCACGGCTGGCGTGCTTCTGGGAGAGAGCGAAGAGCTTCACCTCCTCGAAGGAGTCCAGATTGGAGTTCGACGAGACGCCGTCGGTGCCGAGCCCGAGCCGGACGCCGGCCCGGGCCGCCGCCGGGTACGGCAGCACGCCTCCGACCGCGAGCTTCATGTTGGCGGCGGGGTTGGCGACGACGGTGGCCTCGCGCGCCGCGATCAGCTCCAGCTCGTCCTCGTCGAGCCAGACGCCGTGAGCGAGAACCGTCCGCGAACCCAGGAAGCCGAGCTCGTCGAGGTAGGCAGCCGGCCGCTTGCCGTGCGCCTCGATGCAGTCCCTCACCTCCTCCTCGGTCTCGGAGAGGTGGATCTGCAGGCTGATCTCACGCTCCGCGGCGACCTCCGCGAGCCAGGCGAGCGACTCGGAGCTGACCGTGTAGATCGCGTGCGGGCCCAGGCTGGGCGAGACGCGGGGGCCGGACTCCGCGATGCGATCGAGGGACTCGAGCACCTCAGCCCGCATCGACTCGCCCTTGGCCGGGTCGAGCTGGTCGATCATCACGGTCGAGATCGCCGCTCGCAGGCCCGCGTCGACCACCGCCCGCGCCGCCTCCGCTCCGTGCCAGTACATGTCGAAGAAGCGCGTCGTCCCGGAGCGGATCATCTCCAGGCAGGCGAGTCGCGTGCCCCAGTAGACGTCGTCCGGGTGGAGCTTCGCCTCGGCCGGCCAGATCCTCGTCCGCAGCCACTCCATCAGCGGCATGTCGTCGCCGAAGCCGCGGAACAGGGTCATCGCCGCGTGGGTGTGGCCGTTCACCATCGGCGGGCTGAGCAGGAGCCCTTCGGCGTCGATCACCTCGTCGCCGGCACTCGGCTCCACCGACGGCCCGAGATCCGCGATCAGCCCGTCCTCCGAGCGCAGGCCCACGGCCTGGCCGTCCAGCAGGGCGCCGGTGACGGCGAGGTTCACCTGGGCGCTCCCGTGGCGAGCGCGGGTAGCACGGCCTCGAGCGCAGCCTTCAGCGCCTCCGCGGTCAGGTCCCTCCCCCGCTGGTAGTCCTCGACGGTCAGCGGCTGATCCGAGAGCCCATTGGCGAGATTGTCCACCGAGCAGATCGCCGCGTAGGCGAGCGAGGCCTCTCCGGCCAGCACCGTCTCGGCCGCCAGGGTCATGCCCACGACGTCGGCGACCCTGGCCAGTGCCCGCACCTCCGCCGGGGTCTCGAACCGCGGCCCGATCGTCTGCGCGTAGACGCCCCCGTCGACCAGCTCCATTCCGCTGGCTCCGCGCCACGCATCCAGGACGCGCTTGCGCCAGCCGGGATCGAAGCCGGGCACCGAGTGACCGCGCGGGTCGTCGTAGAAGGTCGGCGCGGTCTCCGGCGCGTAGAAATCGTCGGGACAGACGAAGGACCCGACCTCGAGATCGAGGCGGAGGCTGCCCGCCGAGCCCAGCGCCAGCACGCGGCCGCAGCCGAGCTCGCAGAGGGCACGGACGTTGGCGTGATGGTCGACCAGATGGGCTGGGACGCGCGCGGTCGAGGCCGTGCCTGGGCAGCCCGACCACCTCGCCGGCGTCGATCGCCTCCACGGGCCTGGCGCCGCCGGCGTCGACCTCCACCCGATCTCCCTCCACGGGGTGTGCGCCCTCCGGGAGGCTGTAGCCGTAGATCACGGCGAGCCGGTCACCGGTCGGGCGAGGTGCGCTCATCGCCGCGACTCTAGTGAGCGTCCGTGGCTAGGTCCTGATGTGCACCACGTCGCCGTCCCGGACGACGTAGTCGCGGCCCTCGATTCGAAGGGTTCCCCGGTCCCGGGCGGCGGCGTAGCCGCCGGCGTCGACCAGCTCGTCCCAGGCGATCACCTCGGCGCGCACGAAGGCGCGCTGGATGTCGGTGTGGACGCGGCCCGCGGCGTCGTAGGCGGTGCCGCCGCGCGCGAGCGTCCGAGCCATCGCCTCCTTGCCGGTGTCCGCGGTGAAGAAGGAGATCAGGTCGAGCAGCTCGAAGGCGGCGCGGATCAGGCGCTCGAGGCCGGAGCGCTCGATGCCGAGCTCGTGGCGCATCTCCTCGGCCTCGCCTGGGTCGAGCTCGCGCAGCTCGGCCTCGACCCGGGCCGAGATCACCACCACCTTCGCCTGCATCTGCTCGCGCGTGCGCGACGAGCTCGGGCGGCGCCTCGGTGACGCCCTCGTCGACGTTGACGACGTAGAGGACCGGCTTCGCGGTCAGCGGCGAGAGCTTGCGCAGGGCGTCCGGGCGCGGCCTCCGGAACGGGCACCTCGCGGGCGGGCCGTCCGGCGGACAGCGCCTCGACGACCCGCTCCAGCCATTCCCGCTCGGCAACCGCCTCGGCCTCGCCCGAGCGCGCCTGCTTGGTGACCCGCTCCAGGCGGCGCTCGGCTGACTCCAGATCGGCGGCGAGCAGCTCGGTCTCGATCAGCTCCGCGTCGGCGACGGGATCGACCCGCCCCTCGGGGTGGGCGACCGAGCCCGCGTTGTGGGCGCGGATCACGTGGCAGATCGCGTCGGTCTCGCGGATCGAGCCGAGGAACTGGTTGCCGAGCCCCTCGCCCTGCGAGGCCCCTTTGACCAGCCCGGCGATGTCGTGGAAGTCGATCGTCTCGTGGACCGCCTCGGAGGAGCCGAGCGTCTCGGCGACCTTCTCGAGACGCTCGTCGGGAACCCCGACGACGGCGACATTCGGCTCGACCGTCGTGAAGGGGTAGTCGCCGGTCTCGGCCCCGGCCGCGGTGAGCGCGTTGAACAGCGTCGACTTGCCCGCGTTGGGCATGCCGACGATCCCGATCTTCATCGGCACTGATCCACCTAGAGGGGCGCGATCAGGCCGAGACCCGTGCCCAGCAGCGCCCCGCCGAGCACGTCGGAGGGGTAGTGCATGCCGAGATACGGACGGCAGGCCGCGATCGCGGCGGCCAGGACGAAGAGGATCGCCGCCTCGGGGGCGATCCGCGTCATCGCGGTCGCGCAGGCGAAGGAGGAGGTGGCGTGGGCCGAAGGGAAGCTCAGCGAGCTCGGCGCGCCACCGAGAGGCGGCAGGCCCTCGAGCACCGGCCGGGGCCGCCTGACGATCAGCTTGACGACGAAGTTGAGCCCGATCGCGACCGGGCCGAGGATTCCGGCCACCACCCAGTCCTCGCCGTTGTCGGGGTCGGCGAAGGCGAGCACGATCCCGATCACCAGCCAGACCGCGCCGTACTCGCCGATCCGGCCCAGCCACTTCCCGATGGTCTCGGCCGTGTGGCCATGGAACCGGGTTCGCATCGCGTAGAGCAGGCGGCTGTCGAGGGCCCGGAGCACCGGCGCAGAATACGGTTCAATCGTCTGATGGCCGAGACCGCGAACAGGGTGATGGTGCCGGGCTACCGGCACGTGCCCGGGAACCACTGCGGCTCGACCGCGCTGCGCAATCTGCTCGGCTTCCACGGCGTCGAGATCTCGGAGGAGATGGCGTTCGGGCTCGGCGCGGGCGCCTGCTTCTACTACGTGGTGCTCGACGAGCACTCCCCGTCTCGGTTCACGAACGGCCGGGCGGCGAGGCTCGAGGAGAACTTCCTGGAGCTGACCGGCGCCCCGCTTCGCCTGCGCACCGAGGCCGACCCCGACGCCTCCTGGGAGCTGGCCCGCGAGGCCGTCGACGAGGGCAGGCCGGTGCTGCTGCTCACCGACCTCTACTACCTCGACCACTACGGTCGCTCGGCCCACTTCCCGGGCCACGCGGTCGTGCTCGCCGGCTACGACGAGGAGCTCGCCTGGGTCTCCGACACGGCCTTCGAGGACCTGCAGACCACCTCGCTGGAGGGACTGCGCGAGGCGCGGCACTCACAGCAGCCGATCTTCCCGCTCGAGGGCCATGCGATCGACCTGCCCGAAGGAACGCCTATCGACCGCGACGACCTGGTCGCCCACGCCCCGAAGGCGATCGAGCGGGCCGCCAGTCGGATGCTCGAGCCGCCGCTCGGCGACTTCGAGGGGCTGCCCGCGCTGCGGCGCTTCGCCGCCGAGGTCGGCGGCTGGCCGGAGGCCGCCGAGGATTGGCAGTGGTGCGCGCGCTTCCTCTACCAGGTGATCGAGCGCCGCGGGACGGGCGGCGGCAACTTCCGCAAGATGTACTCGCGCTTTCTGGAGGAGGCCGGCTACGAGGAGTCGGCGATCGCGTCCGAGGCGGCCGAGGACTGGACGCGGCTTGCGCTCGCCGCCCGGACCGCGAGCGAGCCGGAGCAGCCGGATCCCGAGCACTGGAAGGTCATGAGCGGCCAGGCCGAGCGGGTCCTCGACGCGGAGGAGCGGCTCTGGGCCGCGCTCGCCGCCCTCTAGGCCCAGCTTGGGGTGCGGGCTTCTACGGTGGACTGCGGGCTGCCGATCGGTTTGCCTCTAATTCCCACTACCTCCGGAGCCGCCATGCGCGCCAAGTTCCCCTCCAAGCTTCTTTCCTGCGCGACCTTTGCGGCGATCTGCGCCGCGCTGGCGGTCGCGCCTCCGATGGCGGTGGGCAAGGGCGGGACGGTCAAGTTCCAGGGACCGGTGAACGAGCCGTTTGTCCCGAGCAACACCGGCTTCCCGAGGGACGTCCCGGCGATCGAGTTGAAGGTGGTGTTCCGTGGCAAAACTCCGAAGATCGTCCCGGACGGGGTTGTACGGGTGAAGGGCATCTACGGGCCCTGCCTCGAGTCCAACGGCTGCAAGCCCCTCTGTCTTGACTTCAACGGGGTGTGCGATCCGCCGCAGTGTTTTGGCACATTTCACGATGGCATCACCGACACGACCCACAACACCGTCAACCACGCCTTGAAGATCAAGAAGAACCGGAAGTTCTCCGGCACCTACCGGAACCCTGAGCTCGACACCCCGGAGGAGGTGGCCGGGAACTTCATGATCCTCACCGGCAAGGTCCACAAGAAGTCGGTCACCGGCACCGTTCACGCTCACTTCTATAGGCGAGCGGGAGAGGATTCGGCTGGGAATCCGAGGCCGGCCGAGACCTGCGACACCGGCGTCCTGACTTATACGGCGAGCAAGTAGAGCTACTTGTACGCAATGCCGGCACTCGCCGGACCGGCGAGCGGCAGGACCTCGGCCTCCTTGAACCCAATCTCCTTGCACCATCCGGCGAAGTCAGCGCCGGTGTAGTCGAAGGCGTCCCCGAACTCGATCAGCATGTTGAGCGACATGAGCATGCCGAAGGCGTTCTCGCGGCGGGCGTCATCGATCAGGTTCTCGATGACGATGAACGCGCCGCCGTCGGGCAGCGCGTCGTAGGCGGCCTTGATCAGCTGCATCTTCCGCTCGAGGTTCCAGTCGTGGAGGATCAGCCCCATCGTGATGACGTCAGCCTTCGGGAGGGGGTCGGCGAAGAAGTCACCCGACGCGGCCTTGACGCGATCGCTCAGTCCGGCGGCTTCGATCGTTCGCTCGGCGATCGGCGCGACGACCGGCAGGTCGAAGCTCGTGCAGCGCATGTGGGGATGGCGCTCCGCGACGATGATCGACAGCTGACCGGTGGCCCCGCCCACGTCGCAGAGCGTCTCGTACTTCGAGAAGTCGAACTTCTCCGCGAACGCCTGGAACCCGCCCATTGAGACCCCGGTCATCGCGTTCATGAACTGCTCGAGCCTGTCCGGGTCGGCGTAGAGCTCGTCGAACATCGGCTTGCCGGTGTGCTTGATCTCGTTCTGGGGCTCTCCGGTCCGCAGGGCCTCGGTGAGATCGCCCCAGAATGGATACAGCCGTGCGTTGGACATCTCGAGGATCCCGCCGATGTAGGTGGGGCTCGCCTTGTCGAGAAAGGTGGCGGTCGCCTCTGTGTTGCGGTAGGTCGCGCTGTCCCCCTCACCCTCGCGATCGAGTAACCCGAGGGCGACGAGCGCATCCGGGAAGTCCGGGATCGCGCGAGCATGGAGGCGAAGCTCCTCGGCGAGCTGTGGACCGGTCAGCGGCCCGCCTCCCAGCTTGGTGAACAGCTCGAGCTCGACCGCCGACAGGAGGGTCTTCGACCCCCAGAACCCCATACCGACCTGCATGATGTGCGATGGATCTACTCGCTCGGGCACCCGTCGCCTCCTGGACCCCGTCTGTGCATGACGGCGCGAGCCTATCGGAGGGCGCTGAGGGCGACGAGCGGCCCGCTAACCGGCTGAAGGGCCTCCACGGGTCGCGAAGCGGGCGAAGTAGCCGAGGGCGTTCCCGACCCGCCGTTCGAAGGCGAGGCCCGCGCCGCTCGCCCGTAGCCGCAGGGGCGCCAGCCGTACGTAGTGCGGGTCCCCGAGCAGCTCCCCGACCACCAGGCGGCCGCCCGGCTTCAGCACCCGGGCGAGCTCGCGGAGCGCGGCGTCCTGATCGGGGATCTCGCCCAGCACGGTGACCAGGAAGGCGGCGTCGAAGGAATCGTCCTCATAGGGCATCGAGGTCGCATCGGACTGGGTCGGGTTCACGTTCACCAGGCCGCGCTCGCCGGCGCGCCGGATCGTGTGGTCGAGCATCTCCTGCTGCAGGTCGAGGATTTCGACCTCGCCGTCGGGCTTCACCCACTCGGCGACGTCGAGCGTGTAGTAGCCGGTCCCCGGGCCGACCTCCAAGATCCGATCGCCCGCCTTCGGGTCGAGGATCTCCTTCAGGCGAGCGCGGGTGATCAGTGGATGCGGCGCCTCCACCCAGAAGCGCTGCGAGTAGGGACAGGCGGACGGATTCTTCCGCCACCAGAGCGCCGCCCCGGTGATTGCGGCTGCCGCGGCCAGAATCAGGCCGCGGAGCTTCACCCGCTGAAGCCGATTCGCTGCGGCGTCGTGGCGCTGCGGATGAAAACGACCTGTCGCAGGTCGACGGCCACAAAGCCCTCCTCGGCCTCGATGTCGAACCAGCCATCGCCCTTGTCGAGCGCCTTGCGCAGGTCCTTGAGCTTCGCCTCGTCGATCCGGACCTCGACCATGCCGCCGCCCGAGAAGCCGATCGAAACTCGCTCAGCCGAGGCCATCAATGAGCCCACTCCGACGTCTGCGTCGAGTTCGACGCAATCTCGGTGAGCACCCCATCGGTCGATCGCGGGTGCACGAAGGCGACGCGGGAGTCACGAATCCCGATCCGCGGCTCGGAATCGATCAGGTCGATGCCGGACTCCTTGAGCTTGCCGAGCACACCCTCGATGTCATCGACCGCGTAGGCGACGTGGTGCAGCCCGGGCCCCTTGCGCTCGAGGTACTTGCCGACCGGCGTGTCGGGACCGAGGGGCCGCAGCAGCTCGACGTGCCCCTCGCCGACGTCGAGCAGCACCGCCTCGACGCCCTGGCTCTCGACGGTCTCGCGATGGGCTACGGGCATTCCCATCGTCCCCTCGTAGAGGGCGATCGCCCCGTCGAGGTCATCTGTGGCGACGCCGATGTGATCGATCCGGCCGAGCATGGGCCGTGCAGTCTACGTAGCGGGCAGGGGGTCGCTCGGCTTCCTCTCGCCCTCGGCCTCCTGCTCCACACGGAGGATCTCGCGCAGGGCCGCGACCCCGACGTCGAGCTGCTCCGAGGTCGGCTCCTTGGTGGCGATCAGCCGCTGGATCTCGTGGCCGGGGCGGTGGAAGGCGCGGGCCGCGGAGGTCTCGGGATTGCGATCGCTCCAGGCGAACATCTCGGCGGCGAGCGACGCGCTCGCGACCCCGACCGCCGCCCGCGCGACCGGCCCTGGCCGCTCGAGCGTCCGCTCGAGCAGGAGCTGGCCCGCCGCGGAAAGGACGAGCATCGGGGCGACCAGGTTGGAGCCGCAGCGCTCGTGCTCCTTGGTCGCGGAAGCCGGGTCGTCGGAGCCGGCCTCGTAGGCGCCGATCGCCTTGTGCTCGACGCCGTGGTAGGCGGCCAGGTTGCGGTCGCTGAGCGCCACCATCGCCGGGGCCAGCCCGAGCGCCGCCTGCATCAGCTCGTTCGCGGCGCTCGAGCGCCGTCGGCGGAGCGCCCGGCTCGCGGTGGAGGCGATCAGCATCGCCGCGATCACCCGGACGTCCTCGAACGGCAGTCGCGCGGCGCGCAGCTTCATGCGCACCATCGGGATCAGGACGAAGGCCTCCGCCAGCCTCAGCGGCCCGCGCAGGAGCGGCACACGCACGGCGAGCTCGGGAGCCAGCGCGGGCTTCGGCCCGGAGGCGACCTGGATCTCGCCGTTCTCGTCGCGAGCCGCCGCGGCCCATGAGGTCGGTCCGTGGATCAGAAGCCCGTTGCGGAGGGCCATCCCGCCCAGGCGCAGGACGTAGTTCTCGTTCTCCTGATCAGCAGCGCGGTCGCCGTTCTGGCTCACTTCGTTCACCCGAGCATCCTGCGGGGGAGCTCGTAGAAGAAGCTCGCGGAGAGCTCGACGTCCGAGGCCGGCACCCGCTCGTCGGCCCCGTGGATCAGCGGCGCGGCGTGGAGCAGGTCGATCTCCCGGTGGGGGCAGAACCCGTAGACGACCGCGTCCGGGAAGGCGCTGCGGAACGGATTGCTGTCGCTGAAGCCGGGCATGACGATCGGCGCGATGCCCGCCCCGGGGTCGACCTCGTCGATCCACTCGCGGATCGCATCCGCCAGCGGTGAGTCGAGCGGCGAGCTGTTGCCGACCACCGACTCGCTGAATTCGACGGTGTAGTCGCCCTCGCCGATCAGGTCACGGAGCGCTGTGAGCGCCTCCTTCTCGCCGCCTCCGGGCGGGACCCGGCAGTCGATCAGCACCTCGGCCTCGGAGGGGATCACGTTCGCCTTCTTGCCCGCCTGGGCGATCGTCGGAGAGAGCGTCACGCCCAGCATCGGCTCGACCAGGAAGTCGGCGATCAGGGGCTGCTCGGCGCGCAGGCGCTCGAGGCCGGCCCTGACCTCCTCCTCGCCGGCGACGGGCTCGCCGGTCAGCGCCTCGAGCAGCGCCTCGCCGACCGGTGTGGGCTCCGGGCGCGGCTGCTCCGAGAGCGCCGAGATGTAGCGAGCGAGCTTGAGCAGGGCGTTGTCGCCGATCCTCGGAACGGAGGCATGGCCGGCCCGGCCATGCGCGCGCAGCTTCATCCGGAAGATCCCCTTCTCGCCGACGCTCAGGGCGTAGAGGCGGCGGCCGCCGAGCTCGACGGACTCGCCCCCGCCCTCGTTGACGATGAAGTCGGCGCGCACCTTGTCCGGGTGCTGCTCGCAGAGCCAGTGGGCGCCCAGCCCGCCGCCGACCTCCTCGTCGGCGGTCAGGACGAGCAGCAGCTCGCCGGCAGGCCGCCAGCCGCTCTCGCCGAGAGCGATGCAGGCCGCCACCTCGGCGGCGACCTGGCCCTTCATGTCGAGCGCGCCGCGGCCGCGGACCCAGCCATCGACGACGTCGCCGGCCCACGGATCGAAGCTCCACTCCTCGGGGTCGGCGCGGACGGTGTCGACGTGGCCGAGGAAGGCGAGCGTCGGCCCGTCCTCGGCTCCCCTCAGGCGGGCGACGAGGTTGGGGCGACCGGGCTCCGCCTCGAGCAACTCGCATTCGAAGCCGGCCGCGCGTCAGCCGCTCGCGCAGGAACTCCTGCGCCCTGCCCTCGTTCCCGGGGGGATTGACGGTGTCGGTCTGGATCAGGCGGCCGAGCAGCTCGACCGCGGACGGGCCGAGGCCCTGGGGGACTGCCGTCGTGGCGGTGCCCTCCTCCATGGGGCCAGCTTAGGGCTAGGAGGGGCGCTCCGGCCAAGGCGAGCCCGCGCCGACGACAGGAAGGGCGAGACGCGCAGGTTCATACTTGAACGGCATGGCCGAGCGCCTGTTCGAAACCGGCGGCGAGACGCCGCGCACCGGGGTCCCTCCCGGGGATGCGCCGCTGGCGACCAGAATGCGCCCGCGCGACCTCGACGAGTTCGTCGGGCAGAGCCATCTGCTCGGCGAGGGCTCCGCGCTGCGGGTCGCGATCGAGTCCGGTGAGCCGCACTCGGCGATCTTCTACGGGCCGCCGGGGACCGGGAAGACGACGCTGGCGCGGATCATCGCCGCCCGAGTCGAGGGCGCCTTCGAGGAGCTCTCGGCCGTCAACGCCGGGCGCGCCGAGGTTCGGGAGGTGATCGCGCGCGCCGAGGAGCGGCGCGCGTCGGGCCGGCCGACGATCTTCTTCCTCGACGAGATCCATCGCTTCAACAAGGCGCAGCAGGACGCCCTGCTTCCGGCGGTGGAGGAGGGCCTCGTGACGCTGATCGGGGCGACCACGGAGAACCCGTATTTCGAGGTCAACTCGGCCCTCCTCTCGCGCGCCCAGATCTACGAGTTCCAGCCGCTCACCGACGAGGAGATCGAGGATCTGCTGCGGCGCGCGCTGAATGACGAGCGCGGCCTGCCGGACGCGCCGCCGGTGCCCGACGAGGCCCTCCAGATGCTCGCGGCACGCTCGGGAGGCGACGCGCGAGTTGCCCTGGCGGCGCTCGAGCGAGCGGTCGAGACCACCCAGGCGGCCGGTGAGGGCGAGGTCTCGATCGGCGCGGTGGAGGACGCTCTGCAGCGCAAGGCCCTGCTCTACGACCGCCAGGGCGACAAGCACTACGACTACATCTCGGCCTGGATCAAGGCGACCCGCGGGTCCGACGTGGACGCCTCCATCTACTACCTCGCGGTGATGCTGGAGGGTGGCGAGGACCCCCGCTTCATCGCCCGCCGGATGGTGATCTTCGCCTCCGAGGACGTCGGGAACGCAGATCCGCAGGCCCTGGTCATCGCCAACGCGGCGGCGCAGGCCGTCGATCGGGTCGGCCTGCCGGAGTGCGCCCTCAACCTCGCCCAGGCTGCCGCGTACCTCGCGCTCGCGCCGAAATCGAACGCCTCGACCCGCGCCATCTCGCGGGCCTCCGCGCACGTCCGCGAGCACGGCGCCGCCGAGCCACCTCCCCATCTCCAGGACGCTCACTATCCCGGCGCCCGCAAGCTCGGCCGCGGCGAGGGCTACCGCTATCCGCACGACGAGCCCGGCGCCGTCACCGACCAGCCGCTGGCGCCGGAGCCGGTGCGCGACGAGCGCTTCTACGAGCCGACGGACCGTGGCTTCGAGGCGGAGCTGCGCAAGCGCCTGGAGCGGCTGCGCGAGCTGCTCGGCAAGCGTTAGCCGCAGATTAAGAGCGATCGAATCCCATCTCCCTGAGCGCGCAACCTTTCGGAGAGGTCCGTGTTCTGGGGGATGTCTGACGCTCTGGCAGATACATGTTCGGCGGCCACAAACACCGCCGCCGGATTGGCCGGAGCCGGCGCGTAAAAAGCCGGGGAGTGGACACGGAGGCCGGGAGCTCGGGGATTGCTCTCGGCCTCCATTTCTTTCGTCGGACGACAGAGTGGGAGGAGGGAGCAGCGGCCTCGGCGGGAGGCCGCTGTACCCACGTAGAATCGCCTCCGACCGAGCGCAAGCGACGAGAGGAAGCAGGCGATGGAGGCGAGCTCTAGGAAGACCAGCACGGGCCGGAAGTCAGGCGCCAACGGCCGGAGCGGCAACGGCGCCGAGCCTGCCAAGTCGCCGAAGAAGGCGAAGTCGGCGAAGCGCTCCAAGCCCAAGGATGGTCTGGAGTCGTTCAACCCGGCGACTGGAGAGCTGGTCGGGACGGTCGAGACGCTCACTCCGGCCAAGGTGCAGGGGGTCGTCGACGACGTCGCCGAGGTGCAGCCCTTCTGGGCGGCGCTCTCGCTCGATGACCGCGCCCGCTACCTGCGCCGCGCGGGCGACGTTCTGCTCGAGGACCTGGATGAGATCGCCGAGCTGCTCACCACCGAGCAGGGCAAGCCGCGGGTGGAGAGCTACACGATGGAGCTGCTGCCGACGATCGACTCCCTGAAGTGGATCGCCGACAACGGCCCCGAGATCCTCGCCGACGAGAAGCTCTCGATGCCGCTCTTCCTGAAGTCGAAGAGCGCCAAGCTCACCTTCGAGCCGATCGGGGTCGTGGGCGTGATCGCGCCGTGGAACTACCCGTGGTCGATCCCCTTCGGCGAGGTTGCCATCGCCCTGATGGCCGGCAACGGCGTGGTCCTCAAGCCGGCCAGCCTTACCCCGCTGATCGGGGACCGGATCCGCCAGACCTTCGAGAAGGCCGGCATGCCGGAGGGCCTCGTGCGCACCGTCCACGGCGGCGGCCGGATCGGCGACGCGCTGGTCAAGTCCACGGCGGGCAAGATCTTCTTCACCGGCTCCGTCGAGGTTGGCCGCAAGGTCGGAGTGGAGTGCGCCAAGCGCATGAAGGGCTCGGTGCTCGAGCTCGGCGGCAAGGACCCGCAGATCGTCTGTCCCGACGCCGACCTCGCCAACGCGATCTCCGGCGCGGTCTGGGGCGGCTTCGCGAACGCGGGCCAGACCTGCTCGGGGATCGAGCGCGTCTACGTGCACCGCGACGTCGCCGATGCGTTCGTCGCAGGCGTCGTCCGCGAGACCGAGCGGCTCACGGTGGGTGACCCGCGCGAGTGGACCACGGAGATCGGCCCGATGGTCTCCACCGATCAGGCGAAGATCGTCAACGAGCTGGTCGACGACGCGATCGAGAACGGGGCCACGAAGCTCACCGGTGGCCCCACGGAGGTCGAGGGGATGAAGGGCAGCTTCATCGCGCCCGTCGTCCTCACCGGCGTCACGCACGAGATGCGGATCATGAAGGAGGAGATCTTCGGGCCCGTGCTCCCCATCGTCACGGTCGACTCCGAGGAGGAGGCGATAGAGCTCGCCAACGACTCCGAGTTCGGGCTCGGGGCCTCGATCTGGACCAAGGACCGCGCGAAGGGCGAGCGCATGGCGCACCAGATCGAGTCGGGGATGGTCTGGATCAACGACCACTCGTTCTCGCACGGCGCCTGCGTCTGCGCCTGGGGCGGCGTGAAGGAGTCCGGCCTGGGCCGCTCGCACTCCAAGTTCGGCTTCTACGAGTGCGTCAACATCAAGCAGCTCGCCTGGGAGCCGGGATGGACGCGCGACATGTGGTGGCAGCCGTATGACCGCAAGCTCGCGGACGCCATTCGCTACTCGGCCCAGTTGCTCTACAGCCGCAACGGAAATCGCCTGCAGGCCCTGCGTGAGGGCATCCGGCCGCTGCTCGAGGTGACGCGCCGAACGATGCGCAAGGGCGGCTAACGCCTACGGGTACTGCTTGCGCGCCTAGGCGCTCCTTCCGCCTTACACCGCTAGATTCGCTCGTCTGATGGAACGCACGGTGGTTGAGCCCACGCGCGAGGGGAACCGCGCTCTGGATCCCGCGATCGAGCTGGCCGGGCTGCGGCGCGACTTCGGCGATCGCACGGCCCTCGACGGGATCGACCTTCGAGTCGACCCGGGCGAAAGCGTGGCGGTCCTCGGCCCGAACGGATCCGGAAAGTCGACGCTGCTCCGGATCCTCGCCGGGCTGCTGCGCCCGACCTCGGGTGAGGTCTCGGTGCTCGGCTGCACCCTGCCCAAGGAGACCCACCTGCTGCGCGGGCGCGTCGGCTATCTCGGCCACGAGCCGATCCTCTACCGGGACCTGACCCCGCGCGAGAACCTCGAGCTGGCCGCCGCTCTCCACGGACTCGGATCGGAGGCGATCTCAGCGCGGATCGAAGCCCTCTTCGATGCGGTCGGCATGAGCACCCGGGCGGACGACCGGGTAGCGGAGCTCTCCGCGGGGATGAAGCAGCGGATCGACATCTGCCGCGCGGTGCTCCACGAGCCGGAGCTGCTCCTGCTGGACGAGCCGGATGCCCATCTCGACCCGGAGGCACGGCGCCGGATCGCTCCCCTGATCGCCGCTGGAAACGGCAGGACGCGCGTGGCGGTCAGCCACGATCGAGGCGCGGCGACTGAAGACGCCGACTTCGTGCTGGAGCTGGGGTGACCGCTTTCACCGCACTGCTGCGCAAGGACCTGCGGGTGGAGCTGCGCACCTTCCGCTCGCTGCCGGCGATGGCGCTCTTCGCGGTCACCGCGTTCGTGATCTTCCGCTTCGGGCTCGATCGCACCAGCCTCGACGGCGAGCTGGCGGCCGGGGTCCTGGTGCCGACGCTCCTGTTCGCAGCGCTGCTCGCGATCAATCGGCTGTTCGTCGCCGAGCGCGAGGAGGGCGGCTTCGACCTCGTCCGGCTGGCGCCCGTCGACCGGACCGTCCTCTTCGCGGCCAAGGCGAGCGCACTGGTGATCTACCTCGTGGCCCTCGAGCTGGTCGCGGTTCCGATCTTCGCCCTCTTCTTCCTCGACTCCGCCTCCGGGCTCCTTCCCTTCGCGCTCATCCTGCTGCTGGCGGACATCGGCCTGGCGGCGACGGGAACGCTGATCTCCACGATCGCGACGATGTCGAGCGCGCGGGACCTGCTGGCTCCGCTGATCCTGCTCCCCCTGCTGGTGCCACTGGTGATCGCCGCGGCTGGAGCGGGCGAGCACCTGCTGGCCGCGGGGGGCCCGGACTACGGGCGGTTCGGTACATGGCTTGGATTGCTCGGCCTCTACGATTTGATCTTCCTCCTGGTCGGCTACGCGACCTTCGACTTCCTGTTGGACGACTAGCCGGGGACCCCGGATGGCCAACGCCCTCAAATCGATAACGCTGCGCCGCCTCGCGACCGCGACGGTCCTGGTCATGGCCGCGGGCTACGCGCTGGCGTTCTTCGCCGCCCCCGAGGACGCCGACCAGGGCTTCATCCAGAAGATCTTCTATCTGCACGTTCCGCTCGCGACAGTGGCCTTGTGCGGCTGGATCGTCGCCGCGATCCACGCGATCCGCCACCTGCGCACGGGCGACCCGAAGCACGACGCCCGCTCCTACGTCTCCATCCACATCTCGGTGATCTTCGGCCTCGCCGTTCTGCTCACCGGGGCGATCTGGGCGAAGGGCTCCTGGGGCGTCTGGTGGGAGTGGAAGGAGCCCACACTGGTCAGCTTCCTGATCGTCTTCCTGCTCTACGCGACCTACTACCCCCTGCGCTACGCGATCGAGGACCGGGACCGCCAGGCGCGCTACGCCTCCGTGTTCGCGATCACCGCCGGCGCCTTCGTGCCGCTCAACTTCCTCGCCGTGCGCCTCGCGCAGCCCCTGATCCATCCGCGCACCTTCTCCTCGGCCGGCGGTCTGCCGGATTCGATGCTCTTCCCGTTCCTCGTCTGCCTCGCCGGGATGGCCCTGCTCTGGGCCACCCTGGTCTGGTTCGAGCTCGACTCGAAGGCTGCCTCAGCGAACCTGAAGCGGATCCGACGGGCACTGGAGGCGACTGCGTGATCCCGCTGGCGCTCGAGATCGGCCGACCGCTACGTGGGCGGCGCGTACCTGGTCTTCCTCCTCCTCCTGCTGATCTACGTCGCGATCATGGCCGCCAAGCTGGGCCGGATCCAGCGCGAGCTCGGCTCGCTGGCGGAGCTCGCCGAGCGGCAGCGGCGTCCGGCCGAACACGACGTCGGTCATTTCCGTGACCGCGAACAGGAGGTCGAGTCGGTTCGCGAGGAAACGCACCGGGAGGAGGCCGCGCGATGAGCGGACTGCTCGCCCTCGGCGTCTCCCACCACACCACACCGCTCGCGCTGCGCGAGCAGCTGGCGCTCACCGAGGGCCGGGCGGCCGGCGTGCTCAACGCGCTCGTCTCGGAGGAGCCGATCAGCGAGGCAGCGGCGCTCTCCACCTGCAACCGCACCGAGCTGTACCTGGTCGCCACCGACTCGGTCGAGGCGGAGACCGCGGGCCTCGGCGTCCTCGCCAGGGAGGCCGGGAATCCCGCCGACCGAGCTGCTCGGCCCGCTCTACTCGCTCCGCGGCGCCGATGCCGCGAGGCACCTCTACCGGGTCACCGCGGGCCTCGACTCGACGATCCTCGGCGAGGCCGAGATCCAGGGCCAGGTGAAGCGCGCCTACGAGCTTGCGCTCGTCGAGGGCGCCAGCGGTCCGATCCTCAACCGGATGTTCCGCGGCGCCCTCTCGGCCGGCAAGCGCGTCCGGACCGAGACGGCGGTCGGGGAGAAGGGCGTCTCGATCCCGTCGGTCGCCGTCGAGCTCGCCCAGCGCAACCTCGGCGATCTCTCGGAACGCCGCGTCCTGTTGATCGGAGCGGGCGAGACCTCCGAGCTCACGGCCCGCGCCCTCGCCGCTCGCGGCTCGGACGCCGTCTTCATCGCCAACCGCGGCTACAACCGGGCGATCTCGCTGGCCGAGCGCTTCGGTGGCAAGGCGGTCCGGATCGACGAGCTGCCGGCACAGCTGGCGAGGGCGGACATCGTCGTCTCCACCACGAACTCCCCCCACCACCTGATCGAGCGCTCCGAGCTCGAGCTGATCATGAGCCAGCGCGATCCCGTCCCTCTGCTGCTCATCGACCTGGCGGTTCCGCGCGACATCGATCCGGAATGCCGGGAGATCGAGGGTGTCAGCCTCTACGACGTCGACGAGGTTCAGGCGATCGTCGAGCGCAATGCGTCCGGCCGCGAGGCGGAGGCCCGTCGCGCCGGCGGGATCCTCGACTCCGAGCTGAGCCGCTTCGAGCGCTGGATGGGCGCCCAGGAGGTGATGCCGACGGTGGCCGCTCTTCGTGAGCGCGCCGACGCGATCGTCTCCCAGGTCCTGGCCGAGAACACCACCCGCTGGGAGAGCCTCTCGGCCACCGACCGCGAGCGGGTCGAGATGCTCGCCCGCGCGATCGCCAGCCGGCTCCTCCACGAGCCCACCGTGCGGCTGAAGGGCGCGGCCGACCGGGAGGACGCCTACCTGCAGGTGAGCGCGCTCCGCGAGCTCTTCGGCCTCGACGCCGGAACCGAGCCCGAGGCCGACTCCGGCGAGGGCGCGGACGTCGCCTCCCTCGACGAGAGGCGTCGTCGCAGCGAGCGTGGCTGAGCGGCCGCTCCGGCTCGGGACGCGCGGCAGCGCCCTGGCCCTCGCCCAGGCGAACGCGGTCGCCAAGGCCCTCGGCGGCGCCGAGGTGGTGCCGATCAAGACCTCCGACAACTCAGCCTGGGACGGGCCCTGACGCGCGGACGGGGACAAGGCGCGCTTCGTCCAGCGAGATCGAGCGGGCGCTGCTCGACGGCGAGGTCGACCTCGGGGTGCACTCGGCCAAGGACCTGCCGACCGAGCTGCCGGAGGGCCTGGAGCTGGCCGGCGTGCCCGAGCGGGAGGACCCGCGCGATGCCTTCATCGGCCACGTCGACTCGCTCGGCGAGGTGCCCGAGGGCTCGCGCATCGGCACCTCCAGCCTGCGCCGCCGCGCCCAGATCCTCGCCCGGCGGCCCGACCTGGAGGTGGTCGAGCTACGGGGCAACGTCGACACCCGGCTCGCCCGGTACGAGGCGGGAGACTTCGACGGCCTGGTGCTCGCGGCCGCCGGCCTGCGGCGGCTGGGGCGGGCCGAGGAGATCGCCTTCGCGATCGAGCCCGACGATTGTGTCCCGGCACCCGGCCAGGGAGCGATCGCAATCGAGTCGCGGCACTCCGACGATCGCGCGACCACTGCGGCGGAGTCGATCACCGACCGGGGCGCACTCGGGCTGCTGAGCGCCGAGCGCTCCCTGGTCGCCGCACTCGATGCGAGCTGCAACACGCCCCTGGGCGCGAATGCGACGCTCGAGGCCGGCGGGCGAATGCGCCTGCGCGCCTTCTGCGGGCTGCCGGACGGAAGCGAGTGGCTCCGCGATGAGCTGGACGAGGACGCCTCGGACCCGGAGGGACTCGGGGTCGCCCTGGCCGACCGGATGAAGGCGGCGGGGGCCGAGGACATCCTGCGGAGAGCGGAGTCGATGGCGGATATGCGAGGGCGCTGGGGGGCGCGCAGCGCGACCCTAAAAGTCGGAGGAGCGACCCGTTTCATGATGACGAACGGCCCCGGCATCGTCTACCTCGTCGGCGCCGGTCCGGGCGACCCGGGCCTGATGACCATCCGCTCGCTCGATCTGATCGTTGCCGCGGACGTGATCGTCCACGACCGCCTGATTCCCCGGGACGCGCTGGCGGCGGCCCGCCCGGACGCCGAGATCCTCTACGTCGGCAAGGAGCCCGGCGCGGCGAGCGTCCCGCAGGAGGGCATCGAGGAGCTGCTCGTCGAGCGCGCCCGCGAGGGCAAGATCGTCGTCCGGCTGAAGGGGGGCGACCCCTTCGTCTTCGGGCGCGGCGGCGAGGAGGCCGAGGCGCTCGCCGACGCGGGCATTCCCTTCGAGGTCGTTCCCGGCGTGACCGCCGGCGTGGCGGCCCCCGCCTACGCGGGCATCCCCGTCACCCACCGCGACGACGCTTCGGCGGTCGCCTTCGTCACCGGCCACGAGGACCCCGAGAAGGAGGACTCCACCCTCGACTTCGAGGCCCTGGCGCGATTCCCTGGGACGCTCGTCTTCTACATGGGCGTGAAGGCGCTGCCGCGGATCGCGGAGTCATTGATCGGCGCCGGAAGGGACCCTTCGGAGCCGGCCGCGGTGGTCGAGCGCGGCACGCTGCCCGCGCAGCGGACGGTGACCGCAGCCCTGGAGGGCATCGCGAAGGCCACCGAGGAGGCCGCGATCAAGCCGCCCGCCGTGACGGTCGTCGGCCCGGTAGCCGCCCGCCGCGAGCAGATCGCCTGGTTCGAGGGCCGGCCGCTGCACGGCAAGCGAGTCGTCGTGACCCGCGCCCGGGCGCAGGCGAGCGAGCTCGCCCGGCGCCTCGACGCCCTCGGCGCCGAGCCGATCGAGCTGCCGGCGATCCGGATCGAGCCACGGATCGACACCGATGAGGTCCGCCGCGCGGTGGAGAGCATCCACAGCTACGCGCTCGTCTGCCTGACCAGCCCGAACGGGGTCAACCTGCTCTTCGAGGCGATGGCAGCGCAGGGCCGCGACGCCCGCGCGCTTGCCAACGCGAGCATCGCGGCGATCGGCGCCGGGACGGAGGCGGCTCTCGCGTCCTTCGGCGTGATCGCCGACATCGTGCCCGAGCGGTTCGTCGCCGAGGAGCTCGTCGAGGCCCTCGATCAGCTCCAGCTCGCTGGCAAGCCGGTGCTGATCGCGCGCGCCGCCGAGGCCCGCGAGGTCCTTCCCGACGCGCTGCGCAAGAAGGGCGCCGAGGTGGACGTCGTCACGCTCTACGAGACGGTCGCCGAGGAGCCCGACCCGGAGGCGCTCGAGCGAGCCCGCGACGCCGACTTCATCACCTTCACCTCGTCCTCGACCGTCCGCAACTTCGTCGAGGCGGCGGGCAAGAACGGGGTCCCCGGCGACGCCCGCGTGGTCTCGATCGGCCCCATCACCAGCGAGGCCGCCCGCGAGGCGGGGCTCACGGTGGACGTCGAGGCCGAGCGTCACGACATCGACGGGCTCGTCGGCGCCCTGCTGGACGCGGTGGCCGAGAAGTAGCGCCACATAGGATCCGGCCGTGGCGACGCCGCGGCCGATCACCTTCCTCTCCGACTACGGCTATGAGGACGAGTTCGCGGGGGTCTGCCGTGCGGTGATCGCGCAGATCGCGCCCGGCGCCCCGCTGATCGACCTGAGCCACGGGGTAGCGCGCCAGGACGTCCGCCAGGGGGCGATCCTGCTCGCCAACGCGCTTCCGTCCTGCCCGCCGGGCGTGCATCTGGCGGTGGTCGATCCGGGGGTGGGCTCGGCGCGGCGGGCGGTGGCGGTCGCCGCTGCCGAGGGCCGCTTCCTTGTCGGCCCCGACAACGGCCTCCTCTCCCGGGCACTGGACCGCCTCGGGGGCGCGCTCGACGCGGTCGAGCTCTCGCGCTCGCCCTTCCGCCTCGAGCCGGTCTCGGCGACCTTCCACGGCCGTGACCTGTTCGCGCCGGTGGCCGCACATCTCTCCCTGGGCGCGCGGCTCGAGGAAGCGGGCCAGTCGATCGATCCCACCTCACTGGTAACGCTCGACCTCCCCACCCCTGAGATCCGCTCCGATCGGGTCGTCGCCCACGCGATCCATGTGGACGGCTACGGCAACGTCACCCTCGACCTCGACGCCCCGATGCTGGTCGACGGGCCGCTGAGTCCCGGAGATGCGATCGAGGTTCGTGCGCCGGACGGCCGCTTCGAGGGAGTCTGGGCCCGGACCTTCGCCGATGTCGATCCAGGCGAGGTGCTCCTCTTCGAGGATTCCTCCGGGGCGCTCGCGCTGGCGGTGGGCGGAGGGAGTGCCGCGGGACTGATGAATCTCGCGCCCGACGGCGAGGTCACGCTCCGGCCACTGAAGTGACTGGATTCGGACACCCCCACCGCCACTTCCGGCGCACGGACTCCACCAACGAGCGCGCCAAGGAGCTCGCGACGGCCGGGGCGCCCGGCGGGCTGGTGGTCACCGCCGACGAACAGACGGCGGGCGCGGGCGGCGGGGCAACGCGTGGTTCGCGCCCCCGGGCTCCTGCCTGCTCTACTCGGCGCTCGTCCAGCCATTTGCCGCGGCCGACTCGCCGCTCCTGCCGCTCGCGGTGCCGCTCGCGGTCTGCGAGGCGGCGGAGGCCGTCGCTCCCGTCCGCTGCCAGGTCAAATGGCCGAACGACATCTGGATCGAGGAGCGCAAGGTCTCCGGCGTCCTGGTCGAGGCTCGTCCGGACGAGGGCTGGGCAGTGGTCGGGGTCGGACTCAACGTCGCGATCACCGAGGACGAGTTCCCGCCTGAGCTCAGCGCAACGGCCATCTCGCTCCTCCCGACGGAGGCGGAGGAAGGGCTGCCGCCCGGAGGCGCCCCGAGTGTCCGCCGCGCGCTGGCAGCTCTCAACGAGACCCTCATCCGCTGGCTCGAGGCCGGCGACGACGAGGTCCTGAGCGCCTACCGCGCCCGCGACGCGCTCTGCGGCAGGCGAATCTCCTGGGACGGCGGCGACGGCGTGGCCGAGGAGATCGACGAGCGCGGCCACCTCGTCGTGGAGAAGACCGACGGAGAGCGAGTCAGCCTCGGCGCCGGCGAGGTCCACCTCGCCGTCGAGAGTTAACTCTCGTCCGCCGCCTCCGCGGCTTCGAGCTCCTCATCGGGTTCGGGAGCGCCACCGTTCTCGCCCACTGCCTCGAGCTCCTCGACGTCCTGCTCCTCGATCTGCTCGCCATTCGCCTTGATCGGGGCGCCGTTCTTCTCCGAAGCGCCGTTCTCCCGCGAGCCGCCCTTGCGCTTGCGGCGCCTGCGGCGGCCCCCCGACTTGGGGAAGTTGCGAAGCAGCTCGCGGGCGACGGCGGAGGGCTTGCGGGCGGCCCGCATCCGGGCCCCGCGCAGGACCTCCTCCCCCTCAGGGGTGTGCGCGATGCCGGCGGCGAGCAGAGCCGCGGCGAGACGGCGGTCCTGGTTGCGCGATGCGTGCACCAGCCGGCGCGCGTTGCGCCCGTGGGCTCGCCCGGATGAGTTGACGAGCAGGCCGAGGAGGCGCTTCGTCTCGGGCCAGCGCTGGACCGCGTACTCCTCGTGCAGGTCGCGCGTGTAGTCGGCGAGGCGCCAGACCCAGGCCTGGGCCTGGTCGCGGCGGCCGATCCGCCGCTCGGCGAGCGCCTCCAGCATGACCTTGGTCCCGGCGCGCCGATCGTCCCGCGGCCAGGTGCCGATCGTGTCGATTGCGTCGTCGAAGGCATCCGCATCGCGCAGCGCGGCAATCTCGGTCAGCGCCTTGACGCGCAGCTGCTGGTTGCGGTTGCGCTGCACGCAGGTGAGCAGAAAGCGGCGGCGGAGCTCCTTGGTCTGGTCGTTCTGAAGCATCGCCTTGGCGCGCCGCCAGCCGGAGGGGTTGACCCGGGCCCCGGCGAGGGCAGCCCAGACGTGCTGCTCGGAGTGATTCAGGTTCTCGACCGCGATCCGCCAGAGCTCGCGCTCGAGTACGCGCAGGCGGCGGTTGGGATCGTCCGAGACCGGCACGACGCGCTTCTCGACCCGGACCCGGCGACCGCGGCCGCGGCGAACCGGGCCCACCACGATCGCGCCGCCGCGATAGACGTCGCGGTCGAGCAGGCTGTGGAGGGTGATGATCGTCTCGTCGTGGGTGGTGGCCGGGTGGACCAAGTCGATGACGAGGCCGGCCTCCTTGCCCGGGTTGCGCCTGGTGACGCGGCCGACCCGCTGCTGGTAGACGCGCCGGGAGGCGGTCGGAGCGAGGTGCATGCAGATCGTCGCCCTGGGCGAGTTCCAGCCCTCGGCGAGCAGCATCGCGTTGCAGAGCACGTCCACCTCGCCGCGCTCGAAGCCGGCCAGGATCTCTGCGAGCTCGCGCTTCGGCGTCTCACCGGAGACGGCGCGGGCGTTGATGCCCGCGTCCTGGAAGGCCTTGGCGACGTTGTTCGCGTGCTTGACGCCGGCGGTGTAGACGACTCCCGGCACCCGGCGGAACCGCGACCGGTAGAGGTCGGCGATCGCGACGTTGAAGGGCGTCTGGTCGAGGAGCTTGGCGAGCTCCTCCTGGTCGAAGTCCTGGTCCACCTCGCCCTTGCGCAGGGGGACCTTGGCGATCGTCCTCACACCCGGGCCCGGCGGGATGCGCACGCAGCGCAGCGGCGCGATCACTCCGCGTCGTGCGGCCTGGGCGAGGTCGAAGCGGGAAGTCTGTGTGGGGAAGAGATCGGTGACGTGGCGGGCGATCAGCGCGCCTGTCGCGGTCATGCCGATGAAGACCGGGCCGGGCCAGGCGCGGATGCAGGCGCTGGTCTTCTCGCCGAGCGCGGTGTGGGCCTCGTCGCAGATCACGACGCAGTAGGCGTCCGAGATCCGGCCCGCGTTGCGGACGAACCACTGGTAGGTCTCGACGGTGACCGGGCCGTAGGGATGGTCGGCCCCGTCGAGCAGGGGCGGCGAGAGGCGGTCGGCGTAGCCGCGGTCGGAGATCTCGCCGATGAACTGATCGACCAGGTTGCGGCGGTGGGTGAGGATCAGGATGCCGCCCGTCCGCGAGGCCTCGATGAAGCCGACGGCGGCGACGGTCTTCCCGGAGCCGGTGGCGTGCTCGAACCAGAAGCGGCGGTTGGCGCCCGGGTCCTCCGGGACCTCCTCGACAACGTCCTCGTCCTCGTCCTCGACCCAGTCCTCGGCCTCCTCCTCCTCGGTGGCCTCCTCCTCGTCGAGGTCCTCCTCTTCCGCATCGGAGGCGGCCCCGTTGTCGGAAGCGTCGTCCTTGGCGGGGGCGGCCGCCGGGGCGGTGCCGTTTCCGTTGCCGGTCCAGGCGTGGCCGTTGAGCCGCTCCTGGACGTCGGCGATCAGCGCCGCAAGCGTGCCCGAGAGGGCGTCGACCTGGTGCGCGGAGAGCTCGGCGCCGTCCGCGAGATGCGGGGTCTCCTCGGAGAGCAGCCGCTCGAGGCCGAGCATGAGGGAGAAGTCGCGCCGCCACTCGATCGAGGGCGCCTCGCGTCCCTCGTCGATCTCGACGAGGGCGGCGTCCAGCGCTCGCCGCCGGGGCGTCCCCGGAGCGAGGTCCTTGGGCTTCTCTCCTTCCAGCAGGAAGGGCTCGCGGGCGAACTCGCGAGCACGTTCGATGTCGGCGCTCGTAGGCGCCTTTGCCGCTTTGGCGGCTGCCTTGGTCTCTTCAGCCATCTGAGGCTCTTGATCTGCCGCTCCTCGCCAAAACGCAAAGATGGCGAGGCGCAATTGGCCTGATCGCGGAAGACACCCGAGATACGGCTCTCCGTTCCGGGCTCTCCCTGGGTCCAGGAACTTGATGGACCGCTAGGAATTAAAGCACTCTTGATCACCGACCCGTATTCCCTAAATGTGAAATCAAAGCCACGCCCAAGGGCCGTAGGCACGATTCTCGCCCTGATTTCGGTGCTCGCAGCCCTCGCCATCGCCGGCTGCGGGGCGAATAACGGCAACCCGGACTCCCGCCTGACCGCCGATCAGGCCAAGGCGCAGATCTCCGGGGCCCCACCACAACTGGCCGCGATCCGCTCGCAGGCGAACCAGTTGCTCGAGGGAGGCACCGACGCCTTCGACGCCCGCCTCGAGCAGCTCCGGGGGACTCCGGTGGTGGTCAACAAGTGGGCGTCGTGGTGTGGTCCCTGCCGCTTCGAGTTCCCCTGGTTCCAGTCGCTCGCAGAGAAGCGCGGTGGGCAGATCGCCTTCCTGGGCGTGAACTCGAACGACTCCGACGGCTCCGCCAGGACTTTCCTCTCCGAGCTGCCCCTGCCCTATCCCTCCTACACAGACCCGGATCTGCACATCGCCCAGGACCTCGGCGGGCCGCCGCAGGCCTTCCCGACAACCAGCTTCTACGACCGCTCCGGAAAGCTCGTGTTCACCCACCCGGGCGTCTATCAGGACGAGTCGGATCTGGTCGCGGACGTGAACAGGTACGCGTCAGGCGGATAATGGAGCTCATGGAAGGTCTGGCGATCGCCCTCCTCGCGCTGGCGCTGCTCCTCTTCATCGCCGAGGCACACGCGCCGACGACGGTCCTCGGCCTGCTCGGGGTGGCCGCGCTGGTGGGCGCCGGCTTCGCCTGGCGCGACGCGGGCCACGACCTTCCGGTGGCGGCGATCGTGGTCGCCGGCGTGATCCTCGCCGGCTTCGTCGTCTTCGCCTCGCGCAAGGCGCTGGCCGCGCACCGGGACGAGCCCGTGCGCACAGGCTCAGAGGAGCTGGTCGGGTCGGTGGGAGAGGTGCGCGAGCCGCTCGACCCGGAGGGTCAGATCTTCATCCAGGGCGCGCTCTGGAAGGCGCGGGCGACGGGCGCTGACCAGATCGGTCCAGGCAATAGAGTCCGTGTCAAGGCGGTGGACGGCCTGACTCTCGAGGTGGAACCCGTCGCCGACCAAGACCAGGCAACTGTCGAGAAAGGGGCCTGACCCATGGCGGTAGCGATCGGCGTCGTCGTTGTCATCGCGTTCTTCGTGTTGATCTTCCTGGGCTCGTCCGTCCGGGTGCTGAGGGAGTACGAGCGCGGCGTGATCTTCCGGCTCGGGCGGCTGATCGCCCAGAAGGGCCCCGGGCTGATCCTGCTGGTCCCGATAATCGACCGGATGGTCAGGGTCGACCTGCGGACCGTCACGCTCAACATTCCGCCGCAGGAGGTGATCACCCGCGACAACGTTCCCGCCCGCGTCAACGCGGTCGCCTACTTCCGGGTGATCGACCCCAACAGCTCGATCGTCGAGGTCGAGAACTTCCTGCTCGCCACCTCCCAGATCGCGCAGACCACGCTGCGCTCTGTGCTCGGCAAGGCCGAGCTCGACCAGCTGCTCTCCGAGCGCGAGCGGCTCAACGAGGACCTGCAGAAGATCATCGACGAGCAGACCGAGCCCTGGGGCGTCAAGGTCAGCACCGTCGAGATCAAGGACGTCGAGATCCCCGAGCAGATGCAGCGGGCGATGGCGCGCCAGGCCGAGGCCGAGCGTGAACGACGGGCCAAGATCATCAACGCCGAGGGCGAGTTCCAGGCTGCCGAGAAGCTCGCTCAGGCCGCCGACATCATCTCCAGGAACCCGGCGACCCTCCAGCTGCGCTACCTGCAGACGCTGCTCGAGATGGGCGTCAACCAGAACACGACGATCGTCTTCCCGCTGCCGATCGAGTTCATCGACGCGTTCCAGCAGCTGACCAAGAAGTCGGAAACCTGAGCGCCGACTGTTACCGTCGGTGGTGTTTGTGACCGACGCTGACGTCACGGTACGTACGACCCGTGACCCCGCGGAGATCGAGGCCGCGAGGGACCTGCGCATCCGGGTCTTCGTGCGGGGAGCAGGGGGTGGACCCCGAGGAGGAGCTGGACGACCTCGACGAGGAGTCGACCCAGATCATCGGCCTCGATGAGTCCGGCGTGATCGCGACCTGCCGGCTGCGGGATCCGGCGGCGGGGGAATGCAAGCTCGAGCGGATGGCGGTGGACGAAGCGGCTGCGCAGGCTCGGGGTCGGCGGCGAAGCTGCTGGCCGGTGCCGAGCGACGAGGGGCGAGCGCAGGCGCGCGCCGAGATGGTCGCTGAACGCTCAGCGCCGAGCCGAGCCGTTCTACGCCGCGAACGGATACGTCGCCGAGGGCGAACGTTCCTGGAGGCCGGGATCGAGCACGTGCGGATGCGCAAGGCGCTCGGTGGCGGACCAGAGGCCGAAGCCCGAGATCCGCCTCGACCAGCTCACCGGCCTGCGGACGATCCTCTCGCCGGCCCGCGCCGACCGGCCCTTCGACTTCCGCGGGGTCGGGACCGAGCCCGATCCGAAGGCGGCCGAGAACTGCCCCTTCTGCGAGGGGCGCGAGGACCGCACGCCGCCCGAGACCTGGGCGGATCGCCCGGGCGGCGGCGGCCCGGACACTCCCGGCTGGCGGGTTCGGGCGGTCCCCAACCTCTATCCGGCGCTGGCGCAGACCTGGGAGGACGATGCGCCGACCGCGCCCCCGCGCCGGCGCCGAGGCCGGCGAGGGATTCGCGGCGGTCGGCGATCCGCTGCGAGCCACCTCGCGCGGGCGAGAGCCCAACCTCTTCAGCGCGTCGGTCGCCACCGGCTTCCACGAGGTGATCGTCAACTCGCCGAAGCACTGGACCTCGCTCGGCCAGCTCGACGACGCCGAGCTCGCCGCGGCCCTGGCCGGCTGGCGCGAGCGGATGCGCGCCTACTCGGAGCGGGCTGCGTACGTGCAGCTGATCATCAACGAGGGCCGGGAGGCCGGCGCCTCGCTCGAGCACAGCCACGCCCAGCTCTACGCCCTTGGCTTCGTCCCGGTGGCCGTAGCCAGGGAGCGGGAGCGCTTCTCCTCCTACAACCAGCACACGATGGGCGGCGACCTGCTCGCCGAGATCGCCTCCGAGGAGGTCCGCCGGCGCGAGCGGTTGGTGGCGATCGACGACGACGCCCTGCTGATCTGCCCCTGGGCTTCGCGCTCCCCGTTCGAGCTCCGCATCATCCCCCGCAACCCGGCGCCGAGCTTCGAAGAGGACGGCGAGGTGGGGCTCGGGAATGCTGCGCACAGCGCTGCGAGCGCTCGAGGCGCGCTTCGACGCCGTCCCGCAGTTCAACGCCTGGACCTTGACGGCGCCGCGCGGCGCCGAGACCTTCCACTGGCACCTCGACCTCGCGCCGCGGATCGGCATTCGCGCCGGCTTCGAGATGTCCACGGGCGTCGAGCTCAACGTCTTCCCGCCCGAGCGGGCGGCGGCGGAGCTGCGCGAGGCGCTTGGGTAGGGTCCCCTGCCCGTGCCGCCGGTTCGCCGTCCCATTCCGCGCTTCATCGCCGACGCCACCGTCGAGGGACTTCCCTACGGCCGCTGGGGGCAGCGCCTGCGGGACGAGTTCGCCAAGGCCTGCGAGCCGCACGTCGCGGAGGCCGGTGGGGCGCCCGGCGAGGTCACCTGGTTCCCCGAGCGCGGCTGGGGCGGCCGGGTCTACGTCCCGGCCGTGGCGCCCGTCGAGGGTGCCGCCGAGCCGAGCGAGTACTTCGGCTTCGTCTCCTTCGTCCGGCCGGCGGAGGGCGAGGCGGTGAGGCGGGCGGTTTCGAGGCCCGCGCCGACTTCACCGACGTCACCGCCGACCAGAACCCCGACTGGATGATCGACCTGAACGAGGAGGTGATCGGCACCTGGCGCGGCGAGAGCGATCGCCGCGGTGACGTCACCCTGGTCTGGGGAACGCCGCTGATCCCCGGCGCGAAGGCCGCGACCGCCGAGCTCGAGGCGGAGGTCGTCGACCAGACGCCGGTCAGCGACGAGCGCTTCACGCTGATCGCGCTCGACGCCGTCAAGGGGTTTCCCGGACGAGCTCTACCTGGAGGTCAAGATCTGGAGCAACCAGGCGCCAGCAGCTCGCCGCCGAGAGCCTCTACGAGGAGCCCGAGTAGCGCTCAAGGCATCGGGCGTCAGCGGTCGAGCGGGATGTCGCAGCTGGCCCGCTCGAACGAGCGATGCACACGTGAGGACGCCGGCCCGACGGCTCATGGATCAGCGTCGGCTGCCGCGGGCGGCACCGCCTCGCTCGGTCCGGAGATACGCTGGCGTGACGCATCTCGAGGCTCTTTGGAAGGTCATGGAGCGACTCCAAGCGACGTCGAATCGACGCTGATGCTGGAGGTGCACCCGAGGCCGGTACCGTCGCGCTGTTTGTCGCTCCAGGCACCGGCCTACGCGCTGGGGGCGGCGAGGACTCCACGTTTGGGGATCTAGGCCTGGAGGATCGAGCAGCTCGGTGACGCGGCCCGGCTCGTCGATCGAGCCGTAGGACCGGCAGTCGATTCGAATCTCGGCTCCCGCATCGCGAGTCTCGGCTGTGGGGCTCGGGATCGAGGCCCTCGAAGCCGCCGGCTGCACGGAGATCCAGTCGCAGGAGTAGCGCCGCGACCACCCGCGCGCCCCCCCGTGATCCGCGAGGAGCAAGTACGAGCGGCGCACGAGCGGCCCATCCGGTTGCTCGGCTTTCGAGGTCGAGCGCTGGCGCATTGATCTCGGCGATGCTTGCGAATTTCGCATCGTGTGACGAGGTCCAGGGCCGCGGGCGGAGCGCTCTCGCTGATTCGGCGCTCCCGGCGACACACGGCATCAGCGAACCCGGCGGCCGAAGAGGGCATCCGAAGACGGCCTCTTCGGCCGTCGACTGAGCCGGGGAGCGTCGCCACGAGAGAGACGGCTGGACGGGAAGCGATGCTCGGAGGAGACGGTCGACGGGCGCAGCTTCAATGGTCCGGCATTCGGAGCTCGGGTCACTCGCGCATCGGATCACGGATGCCGTCGCGATCGAGGATCCCTTCGCCGAGGCCGATCGAGCCGTCGATCTCGTCGTCCTTCAGGTTGACGCGGAGTCCTGGCCGGAGTCGAGTAGAGGCCGCCGCGGCCCTGCCCGGTCGAGATAGGCCGACCGTAGCGGGCAGATCGTCGGCTCCCGCTGCTCCTGGCTGCGCAGCCGTGGCCGGTTCAGATCGCCGCTCCGCCTCGGTGGCAAAGCCGGCGAGGAATCTCGTCCTTGTAGGCGCAGTTAAGGCCGAGCATCCCGGCGGTCCGCGGCGCATAGACGCAGCCGCTGACCTGCTTGCCGCCTTCCGCTACAGGGCGCCTCGCGCCTTGGCCAAACCCAGTACGCTGGAACCGCTGGCGGAGCGGCCGACTCGCGGAATCGCGGATATGCAGCGGAAACCGGCGCCCGCCCCGATAGCTCAGCTGGATAGAGCGACTCCCTCCTAAGGAGTAGGCCGCAGGTTCGAATCCTGCTCGGGGCGTTCCTCGAGGTTCACACCACCGTGAACGCGCGGGGTGATAGGACTTCCCCGTGATCGCAACCGTCGCAGTGGGGACCGACGGGTCAGAGACCGCTTCCGAGGCGGTCCGGCAGGCGGCGGAGTTCGCCCGGCGCTTCGAAGCGAAGCTCGTCCTGTTCAGCGCGTTCAAGGACGACCCCCCGCCGACGGGCACCGACGAGGCGCAGTGGGCCTACAACCCCGCCGCCCAGCTACGCGAGATCCTGACCCGCACGGAGAACGAGATGAACGAGCAGGGGATCCAATGCACGACGCTCGTCGACGAGGGCGACCCCGCCGACGTGCTCGTGCGCCTGGCGGACGAATGCAACGCGGACGTGCTCGTGATCGGCAACAAGGGCATGCACCGACGGGTGCTGGGCAGCGTGCCGAAGTCGGTCGCTCACAACGCCGACTGCTCGGTGTTCGTCGTCAAGACGACCTAGACGAGGAGCTAGGACTTCGAGCGGCTGCGCGAGCTCCCGCGCGAGGAGGACGCCCGCGAACCGTTCCGGCTCTGTGACTTCCGCCGGCTGCGACCGCCGTTGCTGCTCGAGCTGCGGCTGCGGGACCGGCTGGGCTTGCGCTCGGTGCGGCGCTTGACCTTGCCGTCCTCGATCGTCCCGCGCCAGCCATCCTCGGCCTCCTCGTCGAGCTCGACGATGGCCTTGAAGCGATGGAGGTCGGCGCGCACCGCGCGCTTCGCGAAGCGCATGCCGCGACCCATCTTCTCCAGGATGCCGTGGGGCTCGAAGTCCAGGCTCACCTCGACCCTGGTCAGGCGAGGAGCGAGCTCGTGGAAGGTGACCACGCCGGTGTGGGCGAGTCCCTCGCTGACGTTCCACTCGATCCGCTCGTCCGGGCGCTGCTCGACGATCTCCGCCTCGAACCGCCGGGTGATCCCCCAGACCTTCATCGAGACCGAGAGCGTCGTGTCATCGGCCTGATCGACGCTCTCGACGCGGTGCATGAACTCAGGCCAATCCTCGAACCCGGTCCAGCGGTTGTAGGCGACCTTGATCGGGACGGCCACGTCCACGGACTGCTGGATCGGCATCCGCCGTCCGCTTCCGCCCTGGCCAGGCGCGGCTTTGCCTTCATTGTCGCCCTCGTCGTCGCTCGACGCCGGGCTTCAGCTTCGAGAGCAGTCCCTCGCCCTCGCCGCCATTCGCGGACATGCCGGGCACCTTCGAAGCGACCGCGCCCTTGGCGGCCTGCTTGGCCTGGTCGCCGAGACTCGAGACGGCGCCCGAGGCGGCGTCCGAGACCTTGTCCTTGGCCTGGTCGCCGAGGTCCGAGACCTTCGGCGCCACCCGCTTGGCGACCGCCTCGACGGCCACGCGGCAGCGCGGCAAGGCCAATGCCCGCTACGGCCATCTTCTTCGGGTCGGAGAGCGGTCCGTTCTTGTCAGTTGCCGCCTTGACGGCGTTTTGCGTCATCTTCGCCAGCTCAGTCATCGGTGCTCCTTCCTACTTGCGCAGCATGTCTCGCAGGTGTCCGCGCTTCTTCCGCGCGCTTCCCTTCGCCCTGGCGAGCGCTTCCCTTGATCCGGCTGCGGTCGCTGCCGGTCAGAGCGCCGGTCGCCTCCCTGATCCGGCCTCGGACCTTGTCCAGGGTGCCGCCCGCCTTGTCTCGTCCCTTGCTCCGCATCAGTCAGCTCCTTCCGGTGGTCCGCTACTTCCGCAGCAGCTTGTAGGTGAGTACCGCCGTTGCGGTGCCGACCACCGCGGCAGCTCCGAGCGCACGGGGTGCGCCAGGGCGATCTCCGCCGAGCCGGTCGGCGGTGACTCGCTTCATGAAGTCGTTCATTCCTCGTCCCCCTCCTCGTCCGGCGTCCGCACTCGCGCCCTCGCAGCCCAGCCCACCTCGACGTTGCGGTAGGTGACTCCGGGCTCGACCTCGTCGGGCAGATTGCGCCGCTCGCTCTGCTCGTCGGTCTCCAGCTCGAGCTCCTCGACACCCTTGTCCGTCCGGAACCGGGTCCCGCCGTGGAACTCGACATCGGACTTCGGCTTGCTCCGGAATCGGAGCTTGCGGGCCTTGGCGGCCGCCCCGATCTCGATATCGGGCTCGGAGCTCCCTTTCCGCTCGCCGCTCATTCGTCCTGGACCGCCTGCTTGACGTCGCGGACGGTGATCCGTCCCTCGGCACCGCTCCCCTCGATCTCGTCGAGGTCGATGCCGAGCTCAGAGGCCTGCCTGAGCGCTGCCTCGGTCGCGTTCTGCTTCTCGGCCCTCTTCTGGCGCCGCCGCTCGCCGAGCTCCAGCACCTTGCGGGTGGCAGCCAGGCCCAAGTCCTTCGCCTCATCGCTTGCGGCCGCGCCGATCTCCTTCGCGACCATCTTGGCGGCCTCCTTGGCGAGCTTGGGCGCCGTGATCCCGCCTCCGCCGTCCTGCTCGCCCTGACCGCCGGCCTCGGCACCGTTCTGGCCCTGAGCCGCGCCTTCCTGGCCCGCCGCCCTCCTGGCCGTTTCCGCCGGTCAGGCCTCCGAGCGCCTCGCCGAGACCTCCGGCCGCCTGGCCGGCGCCGCCAACCGCGTCACCCGCGGTCTGGCCCAGCTGGCCTGCGGCCTCACCGACGCCGCCCGCGGCCTGGCCGACCCCCTGGGTCAGCCCGCCGAGCGCCTGACCGGCGCCTTCGCCGGCCTGTCCGACGGTCTGCCCGACGCCGCCAACGAGTTGATCGAGGTTGCCGGCCGCCTGACCCGCGCCCTGGCCGACGTCGCCGACGGCCTGGCCGGCGCCCTGTCCGAGTTCTCCGGCGGCCTGGCCGGCGCCTTGACCGACGTCTCCGACGGCCTGGCCCGCGCCCTCGCCGACGTCGCCGACGGCCTGGCCGGCGCCCTGTCCGACGTCTCCGACGGCCTGGCCGGCGCCCTGCCGAGCTCACCGACCGCCTGGCCTGCGCCCTCGCCGACCTCGCCGACGGCCTCGCCGGCGCCCTCGCCGACGTCGCCGACGGCCTGGCCGGCGCCCTGTCCGACCTGATCGACTGCGTCACCCGCGCCCTTGCCGATCTCAGGCAGCGCCTTGCCGGCGCCCTCGCCGACCTCCTCGACCGCTTCGCCGGCCTCGCCGACCATGTCGCCCGCGCCGGCACCGATGTCCTCGATCGCCTCGCCGAGACTCTGGACCAGCTCCGGGTTGCGGTCGATCGTCGTCAATACTCGGTCGACGATCGCGCCGACCTGATCGAGCCGAACCTTGAGCAGCGCCTGCGCCTCGACTCCCTCGATGTCGATCTCGAGCTTGCCGAGATGGACGTCGACGCCGACATCGAGAGTGACGAGGTCGAGGACCTGCGCCTTGAGCGCGACGTGGGCATCGAGGTCGGCGACCTTGAGATAGATCTTGTCGACCTTGACGACGGGGACATCGAGCAGGATGTCCGGGTCCTGGCCGGTCTCCGCGAGCGGAGAGGTCGCATAGTCGCGGTACTCGCGCTCGGCGACCGTGGCCTCGCCCTCAACGTTCTTGGCGAAGCGATACTTCTCAGTCTTCTGCGACGCGGATCGCGCGTCGGCGCGGGGTGACGTGGAGCGGCCGTTGGAGCTCGACCGGCTGCGTCGCGAGCTGCTTCCGCTGGAGCTCGACCGGCTCCGTCGCGAGCTGCTTCCGCTGGAGCTGGACCGCCGCCTCGAGGAACTCGACTTCTTCGACTTGGTGGCCACTATCCGCCTCCTCCGCCTTGCTGCTGCTTGGATGCCTGCTGCTGCTGCTGTTGTTGCTGCTGCTGGGTTGCTGCTGCTGGGGTTGCTGCTGCTGCTGCTGCTGCTGCTGCTGCTGCTGGCCCTGCTGGCCGGCGAGCTGGCCGACTCCCTGCTGGACGCCCTGACCGACGCCCTGGGCAGCCTGGCCGGCGCCCTGGCCGAGGCCTTGCGCGGCCTGGCCGGCGCCCTGGCCGACACCCTCGACGCCCTGCGCCGCTCCCTGGCCGAGGCCCTCGACTCCCTGCTGGACGCCCTGACCGACGCCCTGCGCCGCCTGGCCGGCGCCCTGGCCCACCTCGCCGAGTGCCTGGCTAGCGCCCTGGCCGATTTCGGGAAGGGCCTGCTTCGCGCCCTGTCCCACTCCGCCGAGCGCCCGGTTGGCGCCCTCGCCGACGTTTCCAAGCGCAGAGCCCGGCTCCCTTGCCGATCTCGGGGACGGCCTTCCCCGCCCCCTCGCCGACGTCCTCGATGGCGTCGCCGGACTCGTCGAGCAGGTGCCCGGCGCCGCCCCCGACCTCCTCGACGGCGTGCCCAATACCCTCGAGCAGCTCCGGGTTCCGGTCGAGGGTGAGCAGGACGCGCTCCAGAATGCCCGCGACATTGTCCAGCCGCGCCTTGAGCAGCGCCTGTGCCTCGACGCCCTCGATCTTCAGCTGCACCTGGCCGAGGCCCACCTGCGCCCCGACGCTGATGTTGACCATCTTGCGGACCTTGGCCAGCACGGCGACCCGCGCCTGCAGGTCGTCCACCTCGATGTCGATCTTGTCGACCTTGACCACAGGGACGTCCACCAGGACATCGGGGCCCTCCGGGACGTCGTCCGGGTTGAAGACCGAGTAGTCCGGATACTCCTCGCGCTTGCGCTTTCGCCCGCCTGACTTGCCGCGGCCGTTGGAGCGATGCTTGCTCGGATCCCGCGGCGCTGACGTCGAGGAGTCGCGCTCGACCTGTCTCGACTTGGGAGATTTGTTGCCGGACGAGGACCGGCTCTTCGACTTCGACGAGACGACTTCGGGCGAAGAACTGCGGGACTTGTTCTTGCTGCTGGATCCGGACTTTCGCTTGGGGCATCCTGCCCTCTCTCCTCACTCGTTCGCACTCGGCGAATCCCTCAGCCTGTGCCCCTGCTTACCTCGTAAGCTCGCTGTTCAAACACGTCCGGGTGCGGGTAACCCGTCTTGCACACCGCCGGTGCGAAAGGCGCAGCTGGCACGGAAGCCAACGTCAAAGAGAGGCGATAACCATGGCCCAGACAACGCGATCCTCGAGCGGCCGGTCAACCCGGAGCCGCTCGAGTTCAACAAATCGAGAAGCGGAAGCGGCTTCGTCCAAGAGCTCCCGGAGCCAGAGCTCCGCGAACGGCTCGAAGCACGCGTCGAGTCGATCGAGCAGCCGGTCGAGCCGCGGAGCAGCCCGCGCGGCAGAACACGCGCAGTCCCGACGCGTCCCGGCGAACGACGCTCGTCGAACGGCGCGGTCGCGAAGGCCGGCGGCAAGGTCGCCGAGCTCGCCTCGAAGGCGAAGACGCCACTGCTGGCCGGCGGAGCCGCCCTCGCCGGGATCGCCGGCGGCGTTGCGCTGAAGAGCCGGGACCAGCTCCGTCGGCCGTTGAACGGGCTGCGCAGCGTGTCGCTGCCGAAGTCGTTCAAGAACGTCGACCTCGGCAAAGTCGATCTCGACGCAGTCATGGACGCGGCACGCCAGGTTCGCTCGCTCGGCGAACAGGTCGGCGACGTCGTCGACGCGGCTGAGAAGACCCGCAAGAAGCACAAGTAGATCACGGGCCGCGAGGCGGCCCGCGGCGCCGCCGCGTGGAATAGTCAGCGCGTGGCGGAGACCCTGTCGGTACCACGCCGCTTCAACGGACCCCTTCAAAGTGGTCATGGTGGCTATTGCTCGGCCGTCATCGCGGAGCTCGTCGAGAGCCCGGCCGAGGTCACGCTGAGGAGTCCCGTCCCGCTCGACGCCACACTCGAGGTGAGGCGCGAGGACGGCGCGGTCCGGGTGCTCGACGGCGAGATGCTGATCGCCGAGGGCGTGCTCGGCGCCGGAGCTCGACCTGGAGGTCCCCGACGCTGTGAGCCTGGACGAGGCGCGCGCCGCAAGGGAGCGCTACCGAGGGTCGACCGAGGGCCTCTTCAGCCACTGCTTCGTCTGCGGGCCGGCGCGCGAGGAGCCCTCGGGGTGTTCGCCGGGACCGTGAGCGGCCGCGAGCTGGTCGCGTCGCCGTGGACGCCGCCGGAGTGGACGGCGGACGAGGCGGGACGTGTGCTTCCGGAGTTCGTCTGGGCGGTCATGGATTGCCCGACCTAC
Source organism: uncultured Solirubrobacterales bacterium (assembly GCA_963825825.1). Taxonomy (GTDB): domain Bacteria; phylum Actinomycetota; class Thermoleophilia; order Solirubrobacterales; family 70-9; genus DASUPK01. The sequence continues at coordinate 148,922 of CAWGUT010000001.1, forward strand.
TTCGCCGTCTACAGGGACGGAGAACTGCCGATGAGCTTCCTCGGCCGCATGGCGGCGCGGATCGACGCGCCGGTAGCAAGCGGCGAGGAGCACGTCGTCATGTCCTGGCCGATCTCGGTCGACGGGCGCAAGCGGCTCGCCGGAGCGGCGGTCGTCTCCGGGGGAGGCGAGGTGCTCGCCGTCGCGCGCGCCCTGATGATCGAGCCGCGGGAGGATCGGCAAGCGTGATCGGGCTGGCCGGCCCGGCGTCCCGCTGATCTGGGCCTGCTTCGCCGCCGAGCGGGAGGGCTGCGGCTCAGCTGCCCTCGGCCGCCGACAGAAACGCCTCGAGGCGCTCGTTGTAGGGCTCGCCGGTGGAGGGAACGGTGTGTCCGCGGCCCGGGATCACCGCCCGTTCCGCGGAGAGGGCTTCCGCCAGGGAGTCGCAGACCGCCTCGAAGGCAGGCGAGTGGCCGCCGGAGAGGACGAGCACCGGGAAAGTCGCCGGCGGCGAGCCGCTCGAGCGGGATGTCGGCCTCCCAGGACGGCCGCTCGCGCTTGAGCAGCTCGACGCCGTGAAGCAGCTCCTCGGGCAGCTGGTCCGGCGTGCCGAACGCGGAACCGGCGCCGCCGCGGAAGAGGCGCAGGAACTCCTCCGACGGGATCGAGGAGGCGTTCTCGAAGAGGAGCTCCCCGTTGGCGATCATCTCGTCGACCGCGGGCGTGCCCTCGGCGACCCGCAGACAGCCGGGCTCCGAGACGGTCAGGGAGCGGACCGCATCCGGCCGCTCGGCCGCGGCGAGCAGCGCGATCACCGCCCCGTAGGAGTGACCGACCAGGTGCGCGCCCTCGCCGAGCAGCTCGGCGAACATCGGCGCCTCCACCTGGAAGTCGTTGCGCTCGAGCGGTGGGCTGGCGCCGAAGCCCGGCCGGCTGGGAATGATCAGCGTCCAGCGCTCGGCGAGCTCACGCTGCTTTCGCCAGGTGAGCGACGGCCCGACGATGTCGCCGTGGACGAAGAGGATCGGTGGCCCGTGCCCGATCCGTTCAACAGACAACATGCGGCCCATAGCCGAACAAACCCTACGATCACCCCGATGAAGCTGATCATCCAGATCCCCTGCCTGAACGAGGAGGAATCGCTTCCGCAGCTGTTGTCCGAGCTGCCGCGCGAGGTGGCCGGGTTCGACCGGGTCGAGTGGCTGGTCGTCGACGACGGCTCCACGGACGGCACGGTCGAGGTCGCCCGCCACAACGGCGTCGACCACCTGGTCCGGCTGACCACCAACAAGGGGCTCGCCACGGCCTTCCAGGCGGGCCTCGACGCGGCGCTCAAGCTCGGCGCGGACGTGATCGTCAACACCGACGCCGACAACCAGTACCGCTCGCAGGACATCCCCCGGCTGGTCGAGCCGATCATGGCGGGACGCGCCGACATGGTGGTGGGCGACCGGCAGGTGCAGAGCATCGATCACTTCTCCCCGACCAAGAAGCTGCTCCAGCGCCTCGGCAGCTGGGTCGTCCGGCGTGCCTCCGGTACCGACGTGCTCGACACGACCTCCGGGTTCCGCGCGTACAACCGCGAGGCGGCGCTTCAGCTGATCGTCGTCTCCCGCTACACGTACACGCTCGAGAGCCTGATCCAGGCGGGCAAGATGTCGGTCGCCCTCGAGGACGTCGCGATCTCCACCAACCCGACCGATCGCGAGTCGCGCCTGGTGGGATCGACCTCGTCGTACATCCGGCGCAACGCGTTCGCGGTCTTCCGCGCCTACACGCTGTACGAGCCACTGCGGGTGTTCATGCTCCTCGCGCTCGTCTTCGGCGCGCTCGCGCTGGCGGCCTGGTCCCCGTTCTTGCTCGACTGGATCCTGAACGGCGACCGCAGCGGCCACATCCAGTCGCTGATCCTCGGCGCGGTGCTGCTGCTGGCCGCGGTTCAGATGTTCGCCCTCGGGATCATCGGCGACGCCCTCGCCGGCCAGCGGGCGATCGCCCAGCGTGTCTACGAGCGGGTCAGGCGGCTCGAGCTCGAGGCGGGCGTGGCGCCCACGCACTACGAGCGGCTGGCCGTCGAGCGCCCGCTGACCGTGGAGACGATCGAGACCACCGTCGCGCGGTGAGCACGCGACGCCGAGCGCGGCGGGAACGTCTACGACAAGTACGGGACCTCGAACCCGATCTCACGGCGCCTGGTCGCTGGGTTCATGTCGGATCTCGACGAGCTGGTCGACCGGACCGGCGCCCGCGAGGCGCACGAGGTCGGCTGCGGCGAGGGGGAGCTCTCGATCCGCCTTGCACGCCGTGGGATCCGGGTGCGCGGCACCGACGCCTTCCCACAGGTGCTCGAGGAGGCCAGCGACGGGCAGCGGCGGCCGGCGTGGAGATCGACTTCGAGGCCACCCCCGTCGAGGAGCTCGACCCCGATCGGGACGCCGCCGAGCTGGTCGTCTGCTGCGAGGTGCTCGAGCATCTCGAGGACCCGGCCAGGGCGCTGGAGGTGCTCGCCGGGCTGGCGCGGCCCTGGCTGATCGCCAGCGTCCCCCGCGAGCCGCTCTGGCGTGCCCTCAACCTGGCCCGGCTGTCCTACGTCGGGGCGCTCGGCAACACTCCCGGACACCTGAGCCACTGGTCGAAGCGCGGCTTCGAGCGGTTTCTCGGCGAGCGTTTCGAGGTAGTCGAGGTGCGCAGCCCGATCCCCTGGACGATGGCGCTCTGCCGCGTCCCTGGGCGAACTGAGAACACCCGGAGATCTCCCCTCTACAATCGCCGACCCTCATGAGGCGCTTGCGCGAGGCCCTCGCATCGACTCCGATCGCCGACCAGGCGTGGCCGCCATCGTCACGCTCGGCTTCGCCTGGGGCATCGTCATCCACCAGCTCGGCTGGGCGCAGACTGGGCCACTTCGGGCAGGTGCGCGCCTTCGCCGACGGCCAGGCGCAGATCGACCAGTGGCACTGGGAGACCAACGACAAGGCCTGGGTGTGACGAATGGACGGGCACTTCTACTCGGTGAAGAGCCCCGGCACGGCGGCGCTGACCACGCTGCCGTACATGGCGATCAAGGCGCTCGGCGGCGACAAGCTCGCCCGCGCCGCCGTCGAGAACGAGCGGCGGACCCGCCCACCCCAAGTGGCATCCCGACAGCGTCGTGCCGCTCGAGAACACGGGCTACGACGTCCAGCGCGGCCTGCGGGTCCAGGCGCGGGTCGAGCAGGAGACGCCGATCGTCTGGGCGCTCACGCTGATCGCCGCGGTGATCCCCGGCGTGCTGCTGCTGCTCGGGGTGCGCTGGGCCGCCGACCGCTTCGTGCCCGGCTACGGGACGGCGGCCGCGATCACGCTCGGCCTGGCGACGATCGTCATGACCTTCTCCGCGGAGTTCTTCTCGCACGTGATCTCGGCGGCCCTCGCCTTCGCGGCGTTCTGCCTGCTGATGAAGGAGAGGGACGGCCCCATGCGGCGCTCGACGGTGTTCGCCGCCGGACTGCTCGCCGGCCTCGCCGTCACCTTCGAGTTCCAGACCGGGACTGGTCGGGGTCGTGCTGATCGTCTACGCGCTGGCGAGGCGTTCGGACCGGCTGCGCCGCGCGGCGCGCCTACGCGGCCGGCGCGGTGCTGGGCGCCGCGCCGATGCTCGCCTTCAACACCTGGGCCTTCGGCAACCCGCTCAAGCTCGCCTACAGCGACGCGGTCGCCTTCCCCGGGAGGAGCGGCCACGACGTGCTCGGACTGAACAGCGACGGCTTCTTCGGCATCACGGTGCCCCGCTTCGACAGCGCCACGGACCTGCTCTTCGCGGGGCGCGGGCTGATCGTGCTCACGCCGATCGTCGTCATGGCCGTGGTCGGCGTCTTCATGATGCGGCGCAAAGCATCGGGCCGAGGCCAACACGATCCTCGCGGTCGCCGCCGTCTACTTCATCTACAACTCGGGCTACTGGCTGCCCTTCGGCGGCGGCACGCCCGGACCGCGGTTCCTGATCCCCGCGCTGCCGTTCCTCGCGATCGGGCTCGCCTACGCCTACAAGCGCCTCCCCGCCCTGACGCTGGGCCTGGCAATCCCCTCCGCTCTCTTCATGATCGTGGTCGGACGCTCACCTACCCGCTGATCGGCAAGCAGGGGATCGGCACCTGGGCCGACTGGCTCGTCCAGGGCCGCCTCGAGCACACGGTCCTCACGGCCTTCGGCGTGACCAACGCCTGGCTGGCGCTCGCGCCGTTCTTCGCGGCGGTCGCTGATCGCGATCGTCCTCGCCGTGCGGGCGACGCCGGCCACGATGTTCGCCGACTACCGACTGGCGGTTCCCGCCGTGCTGGGCTGGGCGTGTGTCGCGGCCATCGCGCCGTCGCTGGCCAAGTACGAGATCAGCTTCCTCGAACCGAGGGAACATGTCAGCCCTCTGGCTGGTCGCGGCGGGTGCGCTGCTCTCGCTGCTGACGATCACCGCGTTCCGGCTGCGCGAGGGCAGGACTCAGCCGAAGTCGCAGGCCGCGGCGCCGGCACCGGAGCCGGCGCTCGGCCGCGGGCTCGCGTTCGACGAGCCGACCTCGTAGACGATCAGCCCGGGCAGCCTGCAGGCGGTCAGCGGTAGGCCGCTCGATCGACTTGCGTGCGGCTCCCGCCTGCGGGGTGCCCTCGGTGAGGCCGAGGTGGAGGATCACGGTCCGGACCCCGTAGTCCTGCAGCTCGCGGACGGTCGCCGCGTCGGGGAAGTTCGCCATGTGCTTGACCAGGTCGAGCACGACGGCGGGATTGGTGCTCGCACGGCCGTTGACCATGTCGGGGAAGCCGTCGGTCGACGCCAGCTGGTAGGCGCGGTTCTCCTTCGCGGTGAGAGCCGGAAGGTGAAGCTGCGGCGTCGGGATCTCGTTGGTCGAGGCCTGGGCGGGCGGAACCTCGGGCATCGCCTGGTTGTCGAACGGGTCGAAGGGCAGGCTCCGCCCTTCGGTGACGATCACCAGGGCGAGCAGCCCGGCGACAGCCGCACCCGACCAGGCCGGAAGCGGCGTTCTCCTCACCGCGCGGATCGCCGCCTCCGCGCCGGCCGCCGCGAGCAGCGCCAGGGTCAGGGTCGAGAACGTGGCGAGCCGCCCCGGGGTCCGGATCGCGTCCCATCCGGGAAGCACGTCATAGAGAACGCGGTAGGGCCAGAGCAGACCGCCCTCTTCGCGAAAGCCGAGCTGGAGAACCAGGATCGCCACGGTCCCGATTCCCAGGCCGATTCGGACGCGCCTGCTCAGGCTGCTCGAGAACATGCCCGACCAGCGCGAGCACCACGATCGACGAGCCCGGGAAAGAGCGTCTTCTCCTGAAGCGTCGTCAGGCTGTTGCGGAAGCCGGCGGTCGCCGCGCCCCAGACCCAGTTCTCCTCGGGGGCGGTGAGGAACACCTTGAGCGGACCGGAGAACGCCGCGACCTCGTGAGGGCTTCGCTTCGCGGCCGGATAGTTGTCGGCGATGTAGAGATAGTGATGCGCGATCCAGTAGGAGATCGCGACGAAGACGACGCGCCCCGCCGCGCTCGCGATGAGCATGTTGCGCGGCAGCGCCGGCCGCCCGCGGACGAGCCACGCGATGATCGCGATCAGCACCGCTCCGCCGATCCCGTAGGCGAAGGGCAGGCCGAGCACCCAGCCGATCGACACCTGCCAGACGGCGAGCAGCCACGCCCAGAAGAGCCACCACGGCCGGCGCAGGCGAATGCCCCTCACCGCGAAGGCGATGGACAGGGGGATCCCGCCGCTCGAGATCACCTGCAGGTGGCCGTCCTGCTCGAGCCGGTAGGGGGCGAAGGCGAACGCCGCGCCCGCGATCGACGGCGCCGGCCGGGCTCAGGCCGAGCTCGCGGGCGAGCACGTAGGCGCCGAAGAAGGCGAGCGCGTAGGCGAAGAGGAAGAGCAGGTCGTAGCGGACCATCGCCGCGTGCGGGCCGCTGCCGATGATCCCCGTCGGCGCGTAGCCGATCAGCGCGTCGCCGAAGGCGAGCGAGTCCTTGAGCGGCCAGAAGCGGTTGGCGTCGAAGAAGTGGAGCGGCTGGTGGAGCAGCGCGTGGCCGCCCCAGGCGGGCTGCCAGGCCTCCGCCAACGGGTCGCCGATGTCGCGCGGGACCACGCTGCCGAGATGGATCAGCAGCGGCCAGGTCATCACGACCGCCAGCAGGACGGCCCCGACCGCGGCGGCGATCAGTACCTCCCGGCGGGTCAATCTCCGGCGCGCATGAGCCGGGCATCCTCGCGTAATGCGGGAGGGCGCGTCAGCGCAACCCGTTTTATGCGTCCGGGCGGTCCGGATAGAGCTCGTCGATCGTGACCAGCGGCCGGTAGGGAGCGCCCGCCGCGGCCTCGTCGATCGCCTCGGCACCGCCGGCGAGGCGGTCGACGACGCGATACGACGCCCGCGACCTCGAGGCCCTCCTCCCGGATCCGCTCGATCGCCCGCACCGTCGACCCCCGGTGGTGACCACGTCCTCGACGACCAGGCAGCGCGTGCCCGCGCTCGAGCTCGGGCCCCTCGATCCAGCGCTGGAGGCCGTGCTCCTTGCGGTCCTTGCGCACGAAGAAGGCGACCAGGCCGTCGCCCGCCGTCGGATCCGATCGCCGCGCAGGCGAGCGGGTCGGCGCCCATCGTCATCCCGCCGACGGCCGTGGCGCCCGCGCTCGGCGGCCTCGGCGGCGATCAGCTCGCCCGCCGCGCGATAGGCCGGGCGGCCGCAGCAGGGCCCGCTTGGCGTCGACGTAGTACTGGGCCGTCTGCCCGCTCGACGAGCGTCACCTCGCCGATCACGAGCGCGTGCTCCCGCAGCTCGGCGAGCAGCGATTCGCGCGCCTTATCGAGGTCCGATGCCACGTTCGCGGCATCGTATGGAGTGCCCGGGCTCGGTATAGGCTCGCTCGAGAGCCATGGATGCTCAATGGAATGATGGGCGGCGCTTCGAGGGGAGGGTCGCGGTGGTCACCGGGGGCGGAGGGACGCTTGGTGGAGCTGTCGCCAGAGGCTTCGGTTCGGAGGGCGCCTCGGTTGCGATCGGCTATCGCTCCTCTCGCTCCCAGGCCGCGGAGGTCGTGGCGGAACTGGAGGGCCGGGGCGGGCAGGCTCACTCTGGCTCCCTCGACGTCACGGATCAGGAGTCGGTCGACGCGTTCGTCGCCGACGTCGTTGAGCGCTACGGTCGGTTGGACGTCCTCGTCAACGCCGCCGGCCGCCTCGACGAGGCGGACACGGTGAGATTCAGCGAGCTGGACACCGCCGCGGCGAGCGCCCTCCTTCAGGTTGATGTGATCGGAGCGATGCGGATGTGTCACGCCGTGAGGCCGATGATGCTCGAAGGTGGCGGCGGCGCCATCGTCAACTTCTCGAGCACCTACGGGAACGGGATCAACCCGGACAACGCGATCAACTTCGTTCCCGTCACCTATTCCACCGCGAAGGGAGCAATCCGCGGCCTCACCACCACGCTGGCCAGGGACCTGGCCCCGGAGATCCGCGTGAATGCGCTTGCCCCCGGGCCAATCTCAGGCGAATGGGAGACCGAGTGGGGAGTCTCGCCCGAGCACATCGACGAGGCCATCGCCATGAACCCGCTGAAGCGTTTCGGCAAGCCGGAGGAGATCGCCGAGACCGTCCTGTTCTTGGCTTCGGACGGGGCCGGCTACATCACCGGCCAGGTGATCCATGTGGACGGCGGCTGGGTGCCGGCCGGGTAGAGCCGGCGCTGCTCCCGGCTAGCCGCTAGTTGTAGACGTGGATCGCATCCCCCAGGTTGATCCAGTTGTAGATGTAGACGGAGAAGGGGATCGGATTTCGCACGCAGCCGTGGCTCGCGGCCTCGTGCATCGGCACCGAGGGGTACCCGTGCGTCGCGTAGCCGCGGATGAAGTACACGGACATGTACATCCCGTGGGAATTCGTCCCCGGCTCCTTGCGGTAGAAGTGAAAGGTCCCGCGGACGGTGGGGGTCGAGGACTTGCCGGTGGAGACGTGGAAGGTCGCGACGGCGTGGTCGCCGTTGATCAGCGCCATCACCTGGCGCGAGATGTCGACCTCGACGTGGTGCCCCGAGTGGAAGCGCGGCTGGAACGCTCCGCGGCCCATCAGGAGCTTGCGGAAGATGACCGGCTTGTACTGCATGTTCCTCGCCATGCCGTTGACCTTGCGGAAGGCGGCGGTGGCGAGGTGAGTTCCGCCCGTGAAGCGGCTGCTGGCGTTCCGGCCGACGTAGTAGCCCTGCTTGACCAGCGACTCGTTGTAGAGGCGGGTGATCGGACCCTTGCCCAGGTGCTTGGGCACCCTGACCGAGAAGCGCTGCGGTGTGGAGCTCTGACCGCCGCTGGTCGCGGTCACCTGGTAGTTGCAGCAGGCGTTGACGACGAACGGGAACGAGAACTTGCCGCTGCTCGTGTCGAGCTGCTGCTTCGCGACGGTCCGGCCGCTGGCCTCGACGGTGACGGTCACCTTCTCGCCGGGAAGAGCCCCGGGCAGCGACCCGATCGCGTTCACCTTGTCGAGGAGGCCGGGTCTCTTCGGCCCGCTCAGGTCGAGGCTTGGCGGACCAGTTGCGGCACTCGCCGAGGAAGCCGGGATCACGAGCGCTGCGGCAGCAGCCATCAGCGCAATGAAGAGTCCTCCCCGGCGATTCACGTGCGGCATTGTGCCCGATCCGGCGGCGTCACGGCTAGGCGACCAGCTTCTTCCGCAGCGCCCTGACGGGGATCGTGAAGAGCAGCGCGCTGAGGGCCGCCAACCAGACCGAGTTGCCGACGACCGACCAGAACTCCGGGCCGGTGGCGAGGCCGCGCGTGATCTCGACGAGGTGGTAGAGCGGCATGAACCAGGCGACCACGTGGACCCAGTCCGGCAGCTGGTTGAAGGGGAAGAACAGGCCGGAGAACAGGAACATCGGCGTGATGAAGAGGGTGAAGAAGTAGGAGTAGAGGTCGATCTTCGGGATCAGCGTCGTGAACGTGTAGCCGATCACCGAGAAGCAGATCGCGCCGAGCACGACGAAGATCGGGATCGCCAGCGCCCACCACGAGGAGACGAGGCCGAAGATCGCGATCACCCCCAGGACGACGATCCCGTAGACCGTCGCGCGGGCGGCGCTCCAGGCCAGGTCCCCCGCCACCACGTCCTGGACCTCGACCGGGGTCGAGAGCACGTTGTCGTAGAGCCGCAGCTCGTTCATCCGGAAGTAGACGTTGTAGGTCGTCTCGAACGCCGAGGACCACATCGCCGCCGACGCGATCAGGCCAGGCGCGATGAACTCCTTGTAGGGAATGCCGTTGATCTGGGCGATGTAGGTGCCGAGCCCGAAGCCGAGCGCCAGGAGATAGAGGAAGGGATCGAGGAAGGTGGGCAGCAGCGCCCCCCGCCAGAGCTTCGAGAAGACCCGAGCGTTTCGGAGGAAGACAGCCAAGGCCAGGCGCGGCATCGGAACGAGATCCCGCATCGGAAGCCGCGGCCCGAGGCCCGCGTAGCCCGGCTCCTTGAGCATCGCCATGGCTACTCCCTCAGGCTCCGGCCGGTCAATCTCAGAAACACGTCCTCGAGGGTCGCTCGGCGCACCAGAGCGGACTCGGTGGGGAACGTGTCGTGGTCGAGCCCCTCGAGCAGGGCCTCGGCGTTGTCGGCGTAGAGCATCAGGGTCCGCTCGGAGAGATCGTGGCCCTGGATGCGGCCGTCCAGCGAGCCAACCAGCCGGTCTGTGTCACAGCCCTCGTCGAGCTTCAGCTCCAGCACCTCCCGGCCGACGTGGCTGCGGACCAGGTCCGGGGGCCTGCCCTCGGCGACGATCCGGCCCTCGTCCATGATCACCAGGCGGTCACAGAGCCGCTCCGCCTCCTCCATGTAGTGGGTGGTGAGGAGCAGCGTCACCCCGCGTCGGCGGAGCCGGTCGAGCGCGTTCCAGACGGCGAGCCGGGCCTGCGGGTCGAGCCCGGTCGTCGGCTCGTCGAGGACGACCAGCTCGGGGTCGCCCATCAGCGCTCGCGAGATCAGCAGCCGCCGCTTCATCCCGCCGGAGAGAGCGTGGATTCGATCATCGGCGCGGTCGGCGAGCAGCGAGAACTCGAGCAGCTCGGCGGCCCTCTCGGCCGCCTTGCCGGAATCGATGCCGAAGTAGCAGCGCCTGCTGCAGCAGGTTCTCCCTGACCGTCAGGTCGGCGTCGAGGTTGGTCTCCTGCGGGACGACCCCGATCCGGCTCTTGATCTCGCGCCGGCTCCGGGTGGCGTCCATGCCGAGCACCGCGAGCTCACCGCCGTCGACGGTCGCGAGCCCGTAGATCATCTTCATCGTCGTGGTCTTCCCGGCCCCGTTCGGACCCAGGAATCCAAAGCAGATCCCGGGCTCGACATCGAAGTCGATGCCGTCCACCGCGACGCGCTCGCCATAGCTCTTCGCCAGTCCGCGAGCGGTGACCGCCGGGACCGCTGTCAGCTCACCACCGCCAGCGCGAGCCCGTTGTTGATCATGTGCGCGATCACGCACGGCCACAGCGATCCGGTTCTGTCGTAGAGCCAGCAGAGCGCGAACCCCAGCACGGCGAGCGGGACGACGGTTGTGATTCCGGTCGGCGCATGTACCGACCCGAAGATAAGGCCCGAGGTGATCGCGGCCGGCCAGAGCGACCAGCGCGTGCGCAGCCCGGCGAACACGAATCCCCGGAAGAAGAGCTCCTCGGCGATCGGCGCCAGCAGGACGATCATCAGCACCGCGGCCACCGCGATCACGACGCTCGGGTTCCCGACACCGAGCTCGCCGCCGATGTCCTCCTGGTCGGGCTTCAGCACCAGGCTGGCGAACAGCCCGGCCGCGATGTAGTAGGCGACCAGGGTCGCGAGCATGATCCAGATCGCCGAGAGTCGGAACGGCCGCAAGCCCAGGAGGCGCAGCGGCCTGCCGAGGGGCCTGAACTTCCAGTCCGAGGCGACGCCGAGCGCAACGAAGAGGAGCAGCCCGTCGAACATCGCCTGGGCGGCCAGCAGCGCTCCGTCGCCCTCGAGATCCGGGTCGAACGGCGCCACCAGCAGCGGCGGCACGATGATTGCCAGCAACAGCCCGCCGAGCAGCCACCGGAAGGTGGTCCCCGGCGTCCAGGGCACGGGTGCCACGCCGGCCTCCATCAGGCGGTCTGTTCCTGGACGGTGCGCGAGGCGCGTCGTAAGACGACTGTCTTCGCAGCCAGATCCCCGAGACGCTGCTTGCGCCTGGTCGCCGCGATCATCACCTCGCCGACCACGAAGAAATCGACGAGCCGGAGCAGGTTGCGGATGCTCGCCTGGCCGTAGGTGAGTCGCCGGGCGCCATCGATCGAACGCACCTCGATCCCGGTGGCGTTCTTGCCGATCGTCTGGCCCCAGCGCCACTCGCAGAACGCGAAGTAGTTGAACCAGAGCGAGAAGAAGACCAAGACCGCCAGGATGCCCGCCGTGTCGCTCGCCAGGAAGGCCCCGCTCACGAGCCAGACGTAGATCCACAGGAAGAAGAGGATCCAGGTGACGTTGTCGAGCAGAGAGGCGAGCGAGCGCCGCCAGAAGCCCGCGTAGTTCGGTTCCATCTCAGAGATGCTCGCTGATCTCTCTTAACGAGGAGATGTCGCCCCGGTTTCCGTCACGCGCGATCAGCAGGGGGCGAATGCCGGCGGCTCGAGCTCCCTCGACGTCCTCCTCCGGTGTGTCGCCCACGTGGACGGCCTCGTCGGGCCCGCACCCCGCGAGTTCGAGCGCCGGCTCGAAGATGGCCGGGTCGGGCTTGCGCGCGCCCGCGACTGCCGAGCTCACCGCCCCATCGAGCAGCTCGCCGAGCCCGCAGCGCTCCAGCACGGCGGGAAGCGAGCAGTCCCAGTTCGAGACGGCCACCAGCCGCTGACCCCGCTCGCGCAGGTCTCGCAGCGCCGGAGCGGCGTCGGGATAGGCGTCGAAGCGGATCGCCTCGACCAGCTCGTCGGCGCTGATCTCCACACCGAGCTGATCCGAGACGAGGGCGGCGCAGCGCTCGCGCAGGTCCGCGAGTGAGGCCTCGTCCCGCCCCTCGTGGGCGTGATCGCGGTAGTAGGCCATCTCGGCGCGGACCGCCGCCTCGAGGCGCTCGTCGCTCACCTCCGACGGAACGCGGTCACGCAGGGAGAGCCAGGGCGGCTCGAGCTCGACCAGGGTGCCCAGGGCATCTAGAAACACGGCGCGGGTCATCCCGCTAATACTGCCCAACCTCATGGTCCTGGCAGCCGCGAACCAGAGCTTCTGGCAAGAGCACGGCGACGAGATCTCGGCGGCGATCACGCTGGCCGTCGCGATCCTGATCGCCGTGATCGTCGACCGCGTCCTGATCGGCCACGCGGTCAAGGCAACCACCAGGGTCGACACCGGGGAGCTCTCCCGCGAGGCGCGCACCCGCCTGCGCCTGATCCGCCGGCTGCTCTTCCTGGCCATCATCCTGATCGGCGTGGCGCTGGCGCTCAGCCAGTTCACCTCGATCAAGCGCTTCGCCACCGGCGTCCTCGCCTCGACGGCGGTGCTGGGGATCATCATCGGCTTCGCCGGGCCGCCAGGTGATCGCCAACCTCGTCTCCGGCGTGCTGCTCGCGATCACCCAGCCGATCCGGATCGGCGACCTGGTCTCGATCGGGGACGAGGTCCACGGCAGGGTGACCGACATCGCCCTCACCTACACGCAGGTGGACGCGGGCGACGGCAGCCTGATCGTCGTGCCCAACGAGAAGGTGGCGACGGACGTGGTCGTCAACCACTCCGCGGGCAACAGCGCCGCACCGGTCACCGTCGACGTCTGGTTACCCCTGGACGCCGACGTCGAGGCGGCGCGCGAGGAGCTCGAGAAGGGCGACGTCACCTCCGCCCGGCTGGTCGAGGTCACGCCCGAGGGCTCGAGGCTGCAGGTGAAGGCGGCGATAGACGCCGGCGTCGATCGGGAGGGGCACGAGGCGGAGCTGCGGGAGCGCGCGCAATCCGTCCTGCGCGACAAGGGACTGCTCGGCTCGCCCTGAGCTACCCCTAAGTACCCTTCTCCCACCATGAGCGCCCGCTCCCGCAGGCGGCATCGACGGACGAGCCGAAAGAAAAACCCCTTCCTGGTGGTCATTCTGGTTCTCGGGTCCGCCCTCGCCGTCGGCGGGCTCGTAGCCGGTTTGTGGCTGATAGGCGTCTACAACTCGGCGCCCTCTATCGCCTCACTGAGGCCGATCTCAAAGGGGACCGTTTCGAAGGTGTACGCAGCGGACGGCTCCCTGATCGGGGTGATCCACTCCGACAACATCCGGCAGCCGGTCTCGAGCGCACGGATCCCGCAGGACCTCAAGGACGCGACCGTCGCGATCGAGGACCGGCGCTTCTACAGCCACGGCGGCATCGATCCCTCGGCGATCATCCGCGCCGGCTGGGAGGACCTGACCGCCGGCGGCAAACCGGTGGAGGGCGGCTCGACGATCACCCAGCAGCTGGTCCGCAACCTCTACATCGAGGACCCGCAGGACACGCTCCACCGCAAGATCATCGAGGCGCACCTGGCCAACGACGAGGAGGACCAGCACTCAAAGGACTGGATCCTGACCGAGTATCTGAACACCGCTTCCTACGGCACGAACAACGGCGCGACCGCGATCGGCGTCGAGGCGGCGGCCGAGACCTACTACTCCAAGCACGCCCGCGACCTGACCCTGCCCGAGGCGGCGATGGTCGCAGGCCTGCCGCAGGCGCCCTCCCAGTACAACCCGCTGCTCAACCCGCGGGCGGCGCTGGCCCGGCGCAACGAGGTGCTTGCAGGCGATGGAGCAGCAGGGCGACATCACCGCGAGCGAGTACCAGGACGCGGTCGGCCAGGGTCTGGGCCTCAACCCGGGACAGAAATACACCCGGATCCGCGATCCCTACATCTTCGACCTCGTCAAGCAGGAGCTCCAGGACCGCTACGGCCTGAACACGGTCCAGAGCGGCGGCCTCAAGGTCTATACGACGATCAAGCCGCGCCTCCAGCAGGCCGCGCAGTCCGCCGTGGACTCCTGCTCGGTCTGCTACTCGGGCGGCGGGCCGGCCTCGGCGCTCGCCTCGGTCAACCCGTCGAACGGGGAGATCGTCGCGCTCGCCTCGACCCAGCGCTACTCACTGAGCAGCCAGTTCAACTTCGCCGCCCACGCCCAGCGCCAGCCCGGCTCCTCGTTCAAGGTCTACGACCTGACGGCGGCGATCAAGGAGGGCGTCGACCCCGACACGACCTACTACGACGGCAGCTCGCCGAAGACACTGGAGACTCCCGGCGGCTCGAGCTGGACGGTCAACAACGCCGAGCCGGGCGGCGGGGGAACGATGGCGCTCACGCAGGCGACCTGGGAGTCGGTCAACGTGATCTTCGCCCAGCTCGGCCTCGACATCGGCCCCGACAACATCGCCCGCACCGCCTACGCGATGGGGATCACCTCGCCGCTCGGGATCAAGGGCGCGCGCGAGATCCCCTGCAAGATCGGGCCGAACTGCTTCATCCCGCCGGCGGACGCGATCGGCGGTCTCAGCGTCGGCGTCACCCCGCTCGAGCAGGCCGCTGCCTACGCCACCCTCGCCAGCGGCGGCGTCCAACACGACCCGACCGCGATCGACAGGGTCGTCTTCCCCGGCGGAAAGGTGGACGAGCCGAGCTCGGGCGAGGGCAAGCGCGTGCTGACCGAGGGGGAGGCCTATGAGGTGACGAAGGTGCTCGAGGGCGTGATCACCAGCGGCACCGGCGCCGGCTACACATCCATCGGCTGCTCCTCCGAGGCCGGCAAGACCGGGACCAGTGAAGGACTTTCCGATGCCTGGTTCGTCGGCTACACGCCGCTCTATTCGACGGCGGTCTGGACGGGGCACCCGCTCTCGCGCGACTACACCGGGTTCGGCGGCCCGACCTCCGGGCCGATCTGGCGCTCCTTCATGGAGGCCGCCCAGGGGGGCAACTGCCCGGCCTTCGAGGTTCCCTCGAGCCTGCCGAGCCTGACCGCGTACCACGGGGCGCACACGGCGTCCAGCTCGAGCTCCTGCAGCAGCAGCTCCTATTCCTGCGGCTATTCGTCCTCGTACACGCCGAGCTACGGCGGCAGCGACAACTCGAGCAGCGACAGCGGCCAGGGCGCCTACGCGCCGGGGCTCGGCCAGAAACCGGCGCCGTCACCGAAGCCGAAACCGACGCCGGCCCCGCCGGCGGCACCACCACCGGCCGCGCCGCCACCCAGCGGTGGTGTAAACCCGGGGTAGTGGCAAGCAGCGAATTCGACCTGATCGCCGCGATCAATCGGCGCATGCCGGCGCCCGGGCCCCGGGTGCGGGTGCAGAGCGGAGACGACGCCGCGGTCGTCGAGCCGCGCGCGGCGAGCGCGATCACCGTCGACGCCATCGTCGACGGCGTCCACTTCGTCCTCGATTCGTTCGGGCCGGAGGCGGTTGGGCGAAAGGCCCTCGCCGCATCGCTGTCCGACCTGGCCGCGATGGGGGCGGCCCAGGGCGAGGCGTACGTCGTGGTGGCCGCCCCGGAGGAGCTCTCCGACGAGGACCTGCTCGGGATCGCCGACGGACTTGCCGAGACGGCGGTCCGGGAGGAGGTCACGATCGCCGGCGGCGATCTCGTTCGCTCCCCGGTGCTGGTCGTCTCGGTGACCGCCGTCGGCTATGAGCCGGGCGGCGCGAGGTTCGTCACGCGCGGGGGAGCAAGGCCGCGCGACCTGGTCGCGGTGACCGGCGAGCTGGGCGGCGCCGCGGCCGCCGTGGAGCTGATGGAGGCCGGTGAGCGCCGCGGCGATCCCGCCGATCGCGGTGAGCGGCTGTTGGGACGCCAGCTCGACCCGACCCCGAGGCTGCGCGAGGGACGGGCGCTGGCAAAGGCGGGCGCAACGGCGATGATCGACATCAGCGATGGCCTGGGCGCCGACGCGCAGCACCTGGCGGAGGCGAGCGAGTGCCGCCTGGAAATCGACCTCGGTCGGCTCCCGGTCGCGGAAGGAGTCGCCGAGGTCGCGGGCGGGGGCGACGCCGCACTCGAGCTGGCCGCCTCAGGCGGTGAGGATTTCGAGCTGCTCGTCACCGTGCCGCGTGAGCACTTCAAGGCAGCCGCTCAGGCCGTGGCGGACGCCGGCTCGGAGCTGACCGAGATCGGCTACGTGACCGAGGGCCAGGGCGTTGGGCTGAGCCTGCCGGGCGGCGGTGAGCTCGAGCCGCGCGGCTTCGACCAGAGGCGCGGGTCCCTCTCGGGCTCGGGCTGAGCGGGCTCCGGCCCCGCGTCCGGCTCGGGCTCAACCGGTTCAGACTCGGGCTCGATCTGATCGTCGTGCTCGGGCTCCGGCTCGGGGGGTGACTCGGTGCGCCGCCGGACCGAGATCTCCCCTTCGAGCGGCATCTCGGTCGCCGGCCGACCGGGCACCGGTCCCGCGACTGCGACGATCGCGACCCCCGCCCCCGCCACCAGGCAGGCGAGCAGCGTCAACGTCAGGCCGATCTGCCCGTCGGCGACCATCAGGACCAGGTCGTGCCAGACGCCGAGCCCGGCGTCGAAGCGCCCGGCGAGATCCGCGAACAGAACCACCGCGGGCACCATCCCGAGCAGCACGAACCCGGCGGCCGGCAGCCGGCCGGGAATCAGCCTCGCAGCGCCGAGCACCCAGGCCTGCAGCCCGACGGAGACGACCAGTCCGAGATAGGGGTTCACCAGCCAGATCCCGAGCGTGGCGACACACGCCACGAGCAGTGCCGCCGGGGCGGCGGTCGACACGGCCCGGGCGGGTGGGGGTCGCAGCGGTCGCAGGAAGAAGGCGATCGCGCAGTAGGCGAGCACGGCCGCGACCACGGAGACGGTTCCGCCGGTGCCGAGGCTCTCGATGCGGGGGTCGAACGGGAAGTCGGGGCTCGGCAGCAGCCCGACCAGTGCGGTCAACAGGACGACGAGAAGCGCACCGAGGAACGGCAGGGCTCGCACCAGCGTCCAGACGGATCCTCGGACCCCCTCGAGCGGGCTGCGCGCGGCGGAGGCCAGCCCCGAGCCGGCCGCCAGCCCGACCGGGACCAGCAGGGAGAGAGCCAGCAGGGCGATGGTCCAGCCCGGCATCAGGTTGCCGGCGAGGCCGATGTAACCCTTGGGTCCGTGCTCGACCGCCCCGGGCGAGGCGTCGAGGGCGAGGATCAGAGAGAGGGCGGCCCGGCCGAATCGGTCGAAGGTGTCGCTGTCGAAGGACTCCGCCGTGTCGCGGCTGGGATCGACGGGCAGTTCGCCGTCGGCCGAGAGCCGAACGGCCGGCAGTCCGTGCTCGATCAACGGCCCCTGGTCCCCCAGTCCGGCCGGAAGCGCGAGCCGGAACAGGTCGTCGAGCGGGCCCTCGTCCCCGGCCGGCGTCGCGAGCTCCTTCGAAACCGTCGCGTTGGCCGTCTCAGCCAGCTGACCGGCGGTGCTCTGCGCGCCGGTCGACCAGGGGATCACCAGCGGAGCCGTTGGATTGTCGAGGGCCGGCTGGCTCAGCACGATGGCGGCGTCGAGCAGGGAGGAGTCGGTGTAGTCGCGGATGAAGCGCTTCGTGCCGAGGGCGCCGATGCTCGAGCCGTCGGCGGAGACGAAGACGAGGGTCTTGTGGTGGGCGGCGCCGGAGAAGCTCTCGGCGATCTCGATCAGGGCGGCCGTCGCGGCAGCGCTGGTCGTCGCGCCGCTTCCGCGTGCGACGTCGCGGGGCGCGATCAGCGCGATCTGCCGGTTCGACTCCCCGGGCATGGTCGCGATCAGGTTGCGCAGGTGGACGTCGTGGCCGTTGAACGACGCGTCAAAGCTCTGCTCGGAGACCGCCGCGCCCTCGATCGCCGTGAAGTGGCTCTTCACCTGCTCGGCGAGCTTGTCGTCCGCCGCGGAGCCGGGGGTCGGGTACGGACCCGAGGAGGAAAGCTCCTTGGCGAGCGGGATCGCGCTGGCGGGGTCGAAGGCATCCGGGGGGATGCCCGCGGACAGGCTCCTCGGGACGTCCTGCAGTGAGAACATCGAAATCGCGGCGACCACCGGGACCGCGAGCAGCGCGTATCTGTAGAGGCGCAAGTCGATCATCAGCCGGGCATGAACCGCCTTCTAACCTTCAGGCATGGCGCGAGGACAGGCGCGGATCCTGCTCGTAGACGATGAACAGGCCGTGCAGACGCTTCTCACCTACCCGCTCCGCAAGGAAGGTTATGAGGTGGTGGGGGCAATGGATGGGCAAGAAGCCCTGAATCGCTTCGGTGAGGAGCGGTTCGATCTGGTGGTCCTCGACATCATGCTTCCCAAGCTCGACGGGATTGAGGTGTGCAGGCGCCTTCGCACCCGCAGTCAGGTGCCGATCATCATGCTGACGGCAAAGGGGGACGAGATCGACAAGGTCGCCGGACTCGAGATGGGCGCGGACGACTACATCACCAAGCCCTTCTCGGTCCGCGAGTTCCGCAGCCGGGTCAAGGCGGCGCTGCGCCGCGGCAACATGGCCGGGCCGGCGCTTGCCGGGAACGAGCCCATCCGGGCGGGGGACCTCGAGATCGACTTCGAGCGGCGCTCGGTCCAGTTGAGCTCGAAGCCGGTGCAACTGACCTACGTCGAGTTCGAGATCCTGGCCGCGATGGCGGCCGCCCCGGGCCGAGTCTTCACCCGGGAGATGCTCCTCGAGCACATCTGGGGTGACTCGACCTACCGCGATCCCCGCACCGTCGACGTCCACATCAGGCACCTCCGCGAGAAGCTCGAGACCGACGCGAAGAAACCCGAGTACCTGTTCACGGTGCGGGGCGTCGGCTACCGCTTCCGCGACGCAGACCGCGAGTGAAGGCCTTCCGCGTCAACACCCTCCGTAACCGGCTCGTCGTCCTGATCACGTTGATCACCGCGGGGGCGATCGCCTTCGTCTACCTGTACGTGGTCCCGCAGCTCGAATCGAGCCTCACGGCCGAGAAGCTGCGGCGGCTCGAGAGGCTCGGGACCGAGCAGTCCCCGAGGATGGCGCGCGCGCTCCAGTCCGGCGCCTCGGCGAGCGAGATCTCTGAGCTCGTTCGCTCGACCGCGCAGACGACCGAGAGCCGGGTGACGCTGCTGGCGGTCAGGGACGCGCAGGGCGAACCGGTGCCGTCCTTCGTCGTCGCGGACTCGCAGTCGGAGGCGACCGCCCTGCAGGGGCGCTACCTGACCGCCGAGGCCGCCATCTCGAACGGAGAGATCGCAACGGGTGTCGAACGCGTGGCGGGGACTCGCGTCGGGATCTCCGCCGTGCCGATCGACCTCGGCGACCAGCCTCGGTGGGTGGAGGTCCTCTCGACCAAGCTCGCCGAGGTGAACGACGACGTGGCGCTGGTACGACGCCAGATCCTGATCGCGGGCCTGATCGCCATCTTGGCCGCATCGCTGATCGGCTTCTGGGCATCGGGAGCCGTCTCCCGGCGGCTGCGGCGGATGCGCCTGGCGGCCGAGGCGGTCGCCGAGGGGCACTTCGATCAGCCCATCCCGGTCGACTCCTCGGATGAGCTCGGTCAACTGGCGCGCAGCTTCAACGAGATGCAGCGGCGCCTGGCGCGGCTCGACAGCTCGCGCAAGGAGTTCATCGCCAACGCCTCGCACGAGCTGCGCACGCCGATCTTCTCCCTGGGCGGATTCCTCGAGCTGCTCGAGACGGAGAAGCTGACCGCGGCCGAGCGACGGGCGTTCGTCGCCGAGATCCGTGCTCAGGTCGAGCGGCTGCAGAAGCTCACCATCGACCTGCTCGATCTCTCGCGGCTGGATGCCGACGTGATGGAGATCAAGCGCGAGCAGGTTGACCTGAAGGACGCCGCGAGGCAGGTGGCGGACGAGTTCCGCCCCAAGGCAGGGCTGCACGAGTCCTCGCTCCAGGTCCGCGGGCGGGGTCAGGTGGTCGCATTCGCGGATCTAAACCGAGTCTCACAAATCATTCGTATCCTGATCGACAATGCGCTCACCCACACTCCGCAGGGGACGAACGTGACGGTGACCGCCGCGCGAGGGACGCACGCGGCGGAGCTGATCGTCGGGGACGACGCGAAGAAGGGCATCGACCCTCGCGCGATCCCAAAGGTCTTCGACCGCTTCTACACCGGCGATACGGCATCCGGGTCCGGTCTCGGCCTGGCGATCGCCGAGGAGCTCGCTCACCGCATGGGCGGGCAGATCGCCGTGGTCTCACGCCGCGGCCACACCGCGTTCACGCTGAGCCTGCCACTGGCAGGAGGCCGCCGCCGGCAGCCTGAGCCCGCGGGGGTGGCGGCTTGACGCTGAAGCGGCTGAGGGCAGGCCTCGCGGCGCTCGCCGTGACGGCGCTGATCGCCGGCTGCGGCGGCGGTGGCGGGGACGACTCGAGCACCTCCGCCGCCTCCCCGACCCAGACCGCGACGCAGGTCGTCGTCCAGGCGAGCGACGGCAGCTTCAACCCGGCCGAGATCTTCAAGGACGTCTCGCCCGGCGTGGTGACCATCGACTCCGTGTTCGAGGGCAGCACAGCGACGTACTCGGCGGCGGCGGCTCGGCCGGCCAGGGCTCCGGCTTCGTGGTGGACAAGGACGGCGACATCGTCACCAACGCGCACGTGGTCACCAGCGGCGGCCACCTCAACGGCGGCGGGGCGCCCCACGAGGCCAAGCAGGTGTTCGTCGAGTTCGGCGACCGCAACCGGGTCCCGGCGGAGATCAAGGGCTTCGACGCCGACGCCGACGTGGCCCTGATCAAGGTCGATCCGGACGGGCTCGATCTCGAGCCGGTGACGCTTTCGGATCGCTCGAGCTTCGCCGTCGGCGAGCCGGTCGCGGCAATCGGCAGCCCCTTCGGAGAAGAGCAGTCGCTCTCGGTCGGCGTCGTCTCGGCCACCGATCGCACCGTGGAGGGGCTCACGAACTTCGGGATCGACAACGCAATCCAGACCGACGCCTCGATCAACCCCGGCAACTCGGGCGGTCCGCTGCTCGACGCCAAGGGCCAGGTGATCGGCATCAACGAGCAGATCGCCTCGAGCTCGGGAAGCAACTCCGGCGTCGGCTTCGCCATCCCGGTGACCTCGGTCCGCTACTCGCTCGACCAGCTGAAGGCGGACGGCAAGGTCGAATACGCGTTCCTGGGCGTGACCAGCGAGTCGCTCTATCCGCAGCTCGCAGAGCATCTCGGGCTCGATACCGAGACCGGGGCGCTGATCACCGACGTGGTCAACGGCAGCCCCGCCGACGACGCGGGCCTGAAGGGCTCGTCCGGTGAGGACACCTTCCAGCTCCAGCAGGTGAAGACCGGGGGCGACGTGGTGATCGCCGTCGACGGCAAGCCGGTGCTCCAGAACAACGACCTCTCGGAGCTGATCGCTGCGCACAAGCCCGGCGACACCGTGACGCTCGACATCATCCGCGACGGCAACAAGCAAAGCGTCGACGTCACCCTGGGCTCGCGGCCGGCCGACGTGAATCAGTAGAGACTGCTGTTCATGCAGATCCGTGAGTTGGTCACCGACCTTGCGGCGACCCTGCGCGAGGAGGTGCTGCCGCACCTTGGGGCGCACGCGGGGCGCGCCCACTCAGGCGCGGCGGAGGGCGGTGACGTCACCTTCCAGATCGACGAGCACGCCGAGACGCGGATGGAGTCGTTCCTCGCCGAGCGGGCGCCGGAGGTGTCCTTCTACTCGGAGGATCGGGGCCTGGTCTCACCGGCCGGCGACCGCTCCGAGTGGGTGCTGGTCGTGGACCCGATCGACGGCACCCGCCCCGCCCTGGCCGGGCTCGAGTCCTGTTGCGTCTCCGTCGCGGCGGCACGGCTGGAGTCGGACCCGACCATGGGCGACGTCCAGGTCGGCTGCGTGCTCGAGGCTGAAGAGCGGCCGGAGCTTCGTAGCGGAGCGCGGGAAGGGGCTCGAGCCGGCGGCCAGCCTTTCGGCCAACCGCTCGCTCGAGCGCATGTTCTGGACCTACGGCTTCCGGGGCCGCCCCGCCCGGGCCCTGATCGAGGTGCTCTGCGACCTCATCGATGCCTCCTCGGTCGGCGGGGGAACCTTCGACCTCGGCTCAGCGACCTACGACATGACCCGGATCGCAACCGGCCAGCTCGATGCGTACGTCGAGCCGGGGCCGCGGATGATCGATGACGTGCCCCAGGTCCGCGCGGAGTTCGAGCGGGTCGGCGGAGGATCGGTGCTCAACAACTCGCCCTACGACCTGGCGGCCGCGGCGATCTGCCTGGAGGAGGGCGGAGCGGTGGTGACCGACGCGTACGGCGAGTCGCTGGCTGCGCGTCCCCTGCTCGGCTCCGACCACGAGTTCCAGATGTCCTGCGTGGCGGCGGCGAACGGCGAGCTTCACTCCGCGATCTGCGCCGAGATCGACGCGGGCATCGAGCGGCTGCGCGCCCAGCACTAAACGGGTTGCGCCTCGCTTCGCTGCGGCGCACCCTCGCATCAACGAGTACGTTTCCGCCCTTGCTTACTCGACCGACCATGGGGGACCCGTGCTTCAAGAGGTAGCGCTCGGCAACAAGTCGCTGGCCGACTACACGCACCTGGCCGGCCGAGGCGTGGTCGACGAGATCAGGGAGCTCGCCGAGAACCTGAAGGGCAAGCGCGTCCTGCACGTCAGCGCGACCGCGTTCGGCGGCGGGGTCTCGGAGATCCTCTACACCATCGTCCCGCTGATGCGGGACGTCGGGCTGGACGCGTCCTGGCAGGTGATCATGGGCCGCGAGGAGTTCTTCAACGCCACCAAGCTCCTCCACAACTCCCTGCAGGGGGACCCGAACACGCTCACGCCGAGCCAGTGGGAGCTGTTCGACCACTACAACAAGATGAACGCCGAGAGCCTCGACGGCGAGTGGGACGTGATCATCGTCCACGACCCGCAACCGGTCGGCATGCGCCACAACGCCACGGATCGCGCCAAGAACTGGATCTGGCGCTGCCACATCGACCTCTCCGAGCCGAACCCCGAGCCGATCGAGCGGCTGCTGCCGCTGATCTCGGAGTACGAGATCACCGTCTGGCACCTGGAGCAGTACGTGCCGAAGGGGCTCGACGGGCACGGGGGCGTCCGGATCGTGCCGCCGGCGATCGATCCGCTCTCGCCGAAGAACATGGCGCTCTCGCCCGACGACGCGGCCTTCGTCTGCAACCAGTTCGGGATCGACGTCGACCGGCCGATGATCTGCCAGGTCTCCCGCTTCGACCCCTGGAAGGACCCGATCGGCGTGATCGACGCCTACCGCCTGGTGACCAAGGAGATCCCCGAGGTGCAGCTCGCGCTGGTCGGGTCGATGGCGACGGACGACCCCGAGGGCTGGGAGTTCTTCCACCGCACCTTCGAGTACGCCGGCTCGGACCCCGACATCAAGATCCTCAACAACCTCAACAACGTCGGCGCGATCGAGGTGAACGCCTTCCAGTCGCAGTCCGACATCGTCCTGCAGAAGTCGATCCGCGAGGGCTTCGGGCTGACGGTCGCGGAGGCGCTCTGGAAGGGACGGCCGACCATCGCGGGCAATGTGGGCGGCATCCCGCTGCAGATCGTGGACGGCGAGGACGGCTACCTGGTCGAAACGCCCGAGCAGGCCGCCGAGCGGTGCATCCAGATCCTCCAGGACCCGGAGCTCGGCCGGCGGCTCGGGCGGGCCGGCAAGGAGCGGACCCGGGAGCGCTTCCTCTCGCCGCGGCTGCTGCTCGACTGGCTCCGGATCTTCACCTCGCTCGAGTAACGGGATTCGTCCGCGAATGGCCGAGATCACCTGGGAGCAGTTCGAGGCGGTCGAGATGCGGGTCGGGCGAGTGGTCGGCGTGGAGGAGTTCCCCGAGGCGCGCGTGCCGGCCTGGAAGCTGGAGATCGACTTCGGTCCGGAGATCGGCCGCAAGCGCTCCTCCGCTCAGATCGCGCACTACGAACGGGAGCATCTGGAGGGGCGGCTCGTGGTGGCGGTGGTCAACTTCCCGCCCAAGCGGATCGGGCCGTTCCTCTCCGAGGTCCTCGTGCTCGGCGCGCTCGACGAATCGAAGGGAGTGGTGCTGCTGCGTCCCGACGAAGACGTGGCTCTCGGGGACCGAATCGCATGACCGCGTAGCCGTGGCTGATACAAACGGAGCGTGGCCGAGTACCCCCTGACCATCGTCTCCAACCGCGGCCCCGCCGACTTCGGCCGCGATGAGACGGGTCAGCGGATCGTCCAACGCGGCGGCGGAGGCCTGGTCACGGCCCTCTCCGGCCTGGTCTCGCACCGCAAGGCGCTCTGGATCGCCTCGGCGATGACGGATGAGGACGTCGTGGTCGCCAACGAGAGCGACGGGCCGGTGGAGATCGAGGTGGACGGGATCGCCTACGACGTGCAGCTGGTCGCCTCCAATCCAGCCGCGTACGACCGCTTCTACAACGTGATCGCGAACCCGATCCTGTGGTTCATCCAGCACTACCTCTGGGACCTCTCCAACGCGCCGGACATCCGCCAGGCCGAGGTGGATGCGTGGGAGGAGGGCTACAAGGTCGTGAACGACGACATCGCCGACTGTGTCGTCCGTGCGATCGACGGCCAGGAGGACCCGGTCGTGATGCTCCACGACTACCACCTCTACACCTGCCCCGGCCTGATCCGGAAGGCGAGACCGGACGCCTTCCTCCACTACTTCGTCCACATCCCGTGGTCGCAGCCGGACTCGTGGCGCATCCTGCCGAACCGCTGGCGGGAGGAGATCTACCTGAGCATGCTCTCCAACGACATCATCGGCTTCCACACGACCGCCTACTGCCGCAACTTCCTGCAGTGCTGCCGGGAGCTGATGGAGCTCGAGGTCGACTTCGAGCGGAACGTCGGTGATCCACGAGGGCCGCGAGGTCTGGGTGCGGGCCTATCCCCTCTCGATCGACACCCAGCGCCTCTACCGGGTCGCGGAGTCCTCGGACGTCGAGTTCTACGAGAAGGAGGTGCTGCGCCGGCGCCGCGACCACCTGATCATCCGAGTCGACCGGGCCGACCTCTCGAAGAACGTCCTGCGCGGGTTCACCGCCTTCGACGTCTTCCTCGAGCAGCACCCGGAGTTCCGCGAGAAGGTCACCTTCATCGCGCACCTGCAGCCCTCGCGGCAGGACGTGCCCGAGTACGCGGAGTACCTGGAGCGGATCGAGGCGCTGGTCGCCGTGGTCAACCACCGGCACGGGACCACCGACTGGATGCCGATCGACCTGCGCATCTACGAGAACTTCCACGAGGCGGTGGCGCGCTACAAGCAGTTCGACCTGCTGATGGTCAACTCGCTGTTCGACGGGATGAACCTGGTCGCCAAGGAGGCGCCGACGGTCAACACCCGCGACGGCGTCGTGATGCTCTCGGAGAACACGGGCGCGCACGAGGAGCTCGGCGACTGCACGCTCTCGGTGAACCCGTTCGACATCCAGGAACAGGCCGACGGGATCCACCGCGCCCTGACCATGGAGCCGGAGGAGCGGGCGCTGCGCGCCAAGCGGCTCAAGGAGATCATCACCGAGCGCGATCCCGGCGACTGGGTGGACGAGCAGATGGCCGACATCCGGGCCAAGCGCTCGCCGGCCGAGGTCCGCTAGACGGCTTCGCCATCAGATCGCGGCGCTAGCGCTCGATCTGGAACTCGCCCGGCCGTGGCGGCGGCGAGTAGCACCGGCGCGGGAACGTAGCGTCGGGCCGGGAGCCGGCGCCGCGGTCACGACGCTCGGCTGCGCAGCGATGCGTGTCGCGGTGGGCGGTGACCCTGCCGGTGCTCGCGGGGGGCGAGCGTGGTGCGCGGGGCGAGGGTGGCTCTTCGGTCGCCGCGCGGGCTGAGACGGCGGCTTCGGTGACGGCGCAGCCGGCGGGGGAATCGCGGCGGGAACGGGCTCCGCGGGCGAAGGTGCGAGGCCCACGTCCGGCGGGCACCGGTGGAGGCCGGTCACTGCCAAGGAGGGCGGGCAGCGAGACGATCCCGGCGATCACGGCCGCCGCGATCGCCGCGGCGCGACCCGACGCTCTGCCACCTGATCTGCCGCCCGATCACTCCTCGGTGAGGTCCCGGAACGCGGTCCTCTCCCCCGCATCGGCCGCTCGCCGCATCCCCTATAGTCGCGCGTCGCTGTGAACCGGCACTACGAACTCGTACTGATGCTCGACCCCGAGGCCGCGGACGACGCGCGCGAGAAGGTCGCGGGCGACGTGCGCCAGGCGATCGAGGGCGCGGGCACGCTCGACCGCGCGGACGTCTGGGGGATGCGCAAGATGGCCTACGAGATCCGCCAGCGGAACGAGGCGGACTACCGCTACTACCGCTTCCAGGGCGAGCCCGACCTGCTGGAGCGCCTGGACCACAGCCTGAAGATCACCGACGGCGTGTTGCGCTTCCGGATCTTCAAGGTCGATCCCGACTCGCCGAGCAACCCACCGCCCACCTCCGACCGGCCGGCCTCGGTCGGCGACGGGCGACCCGACCGCGAGGGACGCCGCGGCCGGCGCGACGACCGCGACGAGTAGCCCGGTATCCCCTCTCGCAGTTTCCGGTCTTTCTTTCCCGACGGGGGAGAGAAGACGCCGTCCCGCTGCTTAGGATCGACGTTCGGAATCGAAAGGAAGAGGAGCTGATCGCTTTGGCGGCATCAAACATCAATACGGTCGTGATCACAGGGAATCTGACGAGGGACCCCGAGCTGCGCTCGACCCCCGGCGGAACCTCCGTCTGCAAGCTTCGAGTGGCCGTCAACAGCCGCCGCAAGGACGGCCAGAGCGGCGAGTGGGTCGACAAGCCCAACTACTTCGACGTCACGGTCTGGGGAGCGCAGGGCGAGAATTGCGCCAACTACCTCTCCAAGGGACGCCCGGTCGCCGTCGAGGGACGGCTGGACTGGCGCGAATGGGAGGCGCAGGACGGATCCAAGCGCCAGGCGGTCGAGATCATCGCCAACAGCGTGCAGTTCCTCGGCTCGCGCTCGGACAACCCGAGCGGCGGCGGCGGCAACGGCTTCCAGCCGAAGTCGGACGTGCCCGCAGACACCTCGGACTTCGAGGGCGCCGGCGTCAGCTCCGGCGGCGGCTCGGACGACGACATCCCGTTCTAGGGACGGTCCCTACGGATAGATGCTCGCGAGGTCATCCGTGATCGTGATGACCTCGTCCAGCCTGGTGCGATCGAAGGCCTGCCTCACGCCGCCCGGCGGACGGACGATCGCGAATCTTCGACCGGCCTCTCTGGCACGGATGTGAGCGGCCGCAATCGTTCCCATCCCGCTCGAGTCCATGAAGGAGACGCGACTCAGGTCGACGACGATCAGCTCGGGCTCGCCCGATTCGATTTGGGTCAGCGCCTCGGTCACACGCTCGACGACCTGAAGGTCGAGGTCGCCCCGGATCCTGACCAGAGCGCTGTTCCCTTCGGTCTCGGTCTCGAGATCGAAGTTCAGCATCCGGCCCATTAAACCGGCCATCGCTACCATTCGCGCCCCTCATGGCACGACAGCAGCGACAGACACAGTCGACGGGCGGGCGCAGGCGGCGCGGCCTCAGCGATCGCGGGCGGCCGCGGAAGTACACGCGGATCAACGCCGAGGCGATCGACTACAAGGACCTGAACCTGCTGCGGCGGTTCATCTCGGACCGCGGCAAGACCCGATCCCGCCGCGTCACCGGCCTCTCCAGGAAGCACCAGCAGCAGCTCGCGCTGGCGGTGAAGCGGGCCCGCGAGCTCGCTCTGCTGCCCTACGTCGGCGAGCGCTAGGCCGATGGCACAGGCGGTTCTGCTCAAGGACGTGGAGGGTCTCGGCGAGGCCGGCACCGCTGTCGACGTCTCGCCCGGATACCTGCGCAACTACCTCGTGCCCCGCAAGCTGGCCCAGCCGGCGACCAGGGGCGCGCTGGAGGACGCACAGCGCAAGCGCGAGCGCGCCGAGGAGGCCGAGCGGCAGGCCGCAGAGCGGGCCGGCGAGACCTCCGCGCTGCTCTCCAAGACGGTGCTGACCATCAACCACCGCGCGGGCGAGGACGGCAAGCTCTTCGGGTCCGTGACTTCGGCCGAGATCGCGGACGCGATCCAGGCGGCGCGCAGCATCAAGGTCGATCGCAAGAAGATCCGGCTCGAGGACCCGATCCGCGAGACCGGCACCTACATGGTCGAGGTCGAGGTCGGCGGCGGGGTCACCGCGTCGGTCAAGACGATCGTCGCCGAGGCGAAGGAATAGCGGCGCAAATAGCCTGAACTCGCCTGCGCGTGGCGGATCGCCTGTGATTTTCTAGCCAGGCTCGCGCGGATTTAGTTCCACTTCGGGGCGTATGGGAATCCGCCGGGCGCGTATCCAGACTTGGAGAGGAGACTCGGCCGGCAGGTCGGGTGCTCGCCTGCGCAAGAGAGGAGCAGTTGGCAACCAACGGAAAAACGCCGATCGTCCCGCCCCAGAACCTGGAGGCGGAGGAGTCGGTTCTGGGGGCGATGATGGTCTCCGAGTCGACGATCGAGCCCGTCCTGCTCGACGTCCGGCTCAAGGCCGAGGACTTCTACCGGGACCGCCACCGGACGATCTACGAGGCGATCATCCGCCTCAACGAGAACGCCGACCCGGTCGACGTCTTGACCGTCTCCGAGGCGCTCTCCCAGCGCGGCCAGCTCGACGGGGTCGGCGGCCGCGACGTCGTCGCCAGCCTCGCCGCCAAGGTCCCCGCGCCGGGCAGCGCCAAGCACTACGCGCAGATCGTCAAGCAGAACTCGCTGATGCGGCGCCTCGAGGGCGCCGCCAAGCAGATCCAGCAGTCGATCACGGAGCGCGACGGCGAGCCGCGGGCCCTGGTCGAGAACGCGGAGCGACTGCTCTTCCAGGTCGCGAACGAGGAGCAGGCCGACGACTTCCGCGAGATCGGCGACATCCTCCACGACGAGATCGACAAGCTCGAGAAGCTCGCCAGCGGCGACTCCGAGATCACCGGCACCGCCTCCGGCTTCCGCGACCTCGACGACAAGACCGGCGGCTTCCAGCCCGGCAACCTGATCGTGATCGCGGCGAGGCCGGCGATGGGAAAATCGACGCTGGTCTGCGACTTCGCCCAGAACGTCGCCATGAAGCACCAGAAGCCGGTCGCCCTCTTCTCCCTGGAGATGTCGGAGATGGAGCTGGCCCACCGCTTCATCGGCTCGCAGTCGCGGATCTCCAGCGACCGGCTGCGCAAGGGCAAGGTCGCCAGCAAGGACTGGCCGAAGGTCGTCAAGGCCTGCAACCAGCTCGAGTCCGCGCCGCTCTGGATCGACGACTCCTCCGACCTCGGCCTGCTCGAGCTGCGCGCCAAGGCCCGGCGCCTGCACGCCCAGGAGCGCAGCCGCGGCCACGAGGGCCTCGGGCTGATCATCGTCGACTACCTGCAGCTGATGCGCAGCGACGACGCTCGCGCCAACCGCGTCGAGCAGGTGTCCCAGTTCAGCCGCGGCCTGAAGATCCTCGCCCGGGAGCTGAACGTCCCGGTGATCGGCATCTCGCAGCTCTCCCGCGCCCCCGAGCAGCGGCCCGACAAGCGGCCGATCCTCTCGGACCTGCGCGAGTCCGGCGCGATCGAGCAGGACGCCGACCTCGTCGGCTTCCTCTACCGCGACGACTACTACAACCAGGACTCCGAGGACCCCGGGGGCGCCGAGCTGATCCTCGCCAAGCACCGCAACGGCCCGGTCGGGCACCGTCCGCCTGGTCTTCCTCGAGCACTATCCGAAGTTCGCCGACCGGGCGCGCGACGAGAGGCCGGTCGAGCAGCCCGCCGGCGAGGGCCCGCCCTTGCAGGACGTCGCCGAGGCGGAGGAGTTCTGAGGTGGCCGTCACGGCGCGCGACGGAGAGCGGCAGCCGTGCCGTCTCGGCATCTGCGACGGCTCCGGCTGGATCCTCGGCCCCGAGGACGTCGCCCGCCCCTGCGACTGCCGCTCGCGCATGGTCGCCCGGGCGCGGCTGCGCGGCATCGACTCGGTGATCCCGCCGAAGTACCGCGGCGTCTCCTTCGACCGGCCGCCGGTGACCCAGATGGACGCCTTCGTCGTCAAGCGGGTCCGAGACTTCTGCGAGCGCCTCGATGAGAACCTCGACAGCGGGCGGGGCATGTGGTTCTTCGGCAGCTCCGGCACCGGCAAGACGACCCTCGCGATGCTGATCTCGCGGCTGGCGCTCGAGTCCGGCCGATCGGTCGCCATCTACTCCCTCCCGAAGCTCCTGAGCAGGATCCGCCAGACCTATGACGCGGAGATCGGCGAGCAGTCCTACATCGCAGTTCTTCGAGCGCCTGGCGAGCGTCGACCTCCTCCACCTCGACGACCTCGGCGTCGAGAAGCAGACCGAATGGGTCCTCGAGCAGCTCTACGCGCTGATCAACGAGCGCTACGAGCGCCAGCGCTCCCTGATCGTGACCAGCAACCTCGAGGACGACGAGCTGGAGGAGCAGCTCGGCACCCGCGTCGTGTCTCGGCTGGTCGAGATCTGCGGCGATCCCGTCCTGCTCTTCGACGAGGATCGGCGCATGCGGGTCTCCGCGGACGTCGCAAGCTCGCTCGGCGACGGCGGCGGCTCGGCCCTCGGCCCCCTCGACCACTAGCGCCGCCCACCGGCCCAGGTCCCCAACCTCTCATAATCCCCTGGTCATGCCTGGAATCGTCATAGTCGGCGCCCAGTGGGGCGACGAGGGCAAGGGCAAGGTCACCGACCTGCTCGCCGAGCAGGCCGACGTCGTGATCCGCTTTCAGGGCGGCAACAACGCCGGCCACACGATCATCCGCGACGGCGAGACCTTCAAGTTCCACCTGATCCCCTCGGGGATCCTCTACCCCGGCAAGATCTGCGCGATCGGCAACGGCGTGGTGATCGACCCTGCCGTGCTCACGGGCGAGATCGAGGAGCTGCGCCACCGCGGCATCGACGTCAGCGGCCTGCGGATCTCGGCCAACGCGCACCTGATCATGCCCTACCACGTGAAGCTCGACACGGCCGGCGAGCTGAAGCTCGGCAAGCTCGAGATCGGCACCACCCGCCGCGGGATCGGCCCCTGCTACGCCGACAAGGCCTCCCGCCTCGGCATCCGGGTCCAGGACCTGCTCGACGCCAAGATCCTGCGCAAGAAGATCATGGCCGCGATGGAGCCGAAGCAGCAGATGCTCCGACCCTTCGCGAAGGACCCCGAGCTCGACCTGCACACGATGGTCGAGACCTACCTCACCTACGGCCACCGCCTCGAGCCGCACATCGCCGACACCGCCAGGCTCTGCTGGGAGGCGCTCGACGCCGACCGCACCGTGCTCTTCGAGGGCGCCCAGGGAACCATGCTCGACCTCGACCACGGCACCTATCCCTTCGTCACCTCCTCGAACCCGGTCGCCGGGCGCGGCCTGCATCGGCGCCGGGGTCGGGCCCGAGCGACATCGACGAGGTCTGGGGGATCGCCAAGGCCTACGCGACCCGCGTCGGCGCGGGTCCCTTCCCGACCGAGCTCGAGGACGACCTCGGCGAGCCGCTCCGCGAGCGCGGCGGCGAGATGGGCACCACCACCGGGCCGTCCGCGGCGCTGCGGCTGGCTCGACCTGGTCGCGCTGCGCTACGCCGTCCGGCTCAACACCATGACCGCGCTCGCCGTCACCAAGCTCGACGTGCTGTCGGGCATCGATCCCCTGCGGGTCTGCGTCCGCTACCGGCATCCCGAGGGCGCGGTCTTCGACGAGTTCCCCTACCACCAGTCGATCATCCACACCGCCGAGCCCGAGTACGAGGAGCTGCCCGGCTTCGAGGGCGAGATCGGCGACTGCCGCCGGGAGCAGGACCTGCCCGGCCGAGGCCCGCGACTACCTCGCCGCTGTCTCAGACCATCTCGGCATCCCGGTCCGGCTCGTCGGCGTCGGCCCCGGCCGCGACCAGGTGATCTGGATGGGCAAGGAGGCCGAGCCGCGCCTCCGCGCCGCCGCCTAGGCCAGAGCGCCCGTCGCTCTCATCCCGTGCTCGCCGATGTAGGCGGGGATCAGCCCCTCCTGCGACGCCCTTTTCCTCGCCACGGCGCAGCATCCGCAGCCCGAGGATCGTGGCCGCGAGTGTGGCCGTCACGCCGAGGCTGACCTGCACGCTGAGCAGGCCCTGCCTCGTCCAATAGACGTCCTCCAGGTCGAGCAGCAGGGCCGCCTCGTCCATCGTCAGACCCATGCCGATCCCGAACGGGAGCGCGAGCGCCGCCTCCGCTCCCTCGTTGCGTGTCGTGATCGCACCGATTCCCGAGGCGAACGCGATCAGGATCCCCGGGATGAAGTGATGGATGTGACGGCCGCTGACCCGAACGTTCTCGAAGGGCCACCAGCCCTGCCGGATTCCCCAGGTCGAGATCCGGGCGATCGCGAACGCTCCCAGGAAGCCCTGCAGGAGGTTGAAGAGGACGGTCTCGTGGTGGGGCGTCGCCCGGATTCCGCGCCGCGCGACCGCGATCGTGTCCCGGGTCGCATAGCCCGCCGCATCGACGAGGTTCTCCGGAGACTCGGTCTCCCCGCTCTCGCGGCGCCGCCGGGCCATTCGCAGCAGCTCCCCCGTCATCAGGGCGAATGCCGGCCCGAGCGCGAACACCGCCAGGCCGAGCGTGGTGCGCTCGGCCCTCGCGCCGCTCACGAGCGCCGCCAGGCCGCTCTTTCGCCGTCTCCGAAAGGGACTCCTCATAGGGCGAGGATGCTAGCCGCGACGGTTTGCGGACCCCGAAAATTGAGCAGTTTGCGGACCCGCAAATTGGGCAGGAATATGCCCGCATGCAGGCTTATCGCGAAGTATTGATGACGTCTCGGTCCGCTCCGATGAATAGGCTTTCAACGATGCGCAGGTTGCTCTCACCGGTCAATGTGGGCGTCACCGCCGCCCGCCACGTCCTCTGGTATCTGAGCTACCACGCCGCGCCGCGCGGCCGCTAGCTCGCCCCTCTCACGAGTCGCCCATCCAGGCCGATAGGGTCCTGGCCCGATGGGAATCATCGCCTGGATCCTGCTGGGGTTGTTCGCCGGCGCGATCGCACGCGCACTGGTCCCGGGCAGGACCGAGCCGGGCGGCTGCATCGGCACGACCGCCATCGGCATCCTCGGCGCCCTGATCGGCGGCTTCATCGCGAGCGCCCTCGGCATCGGGGATATCGACGAGTTCTTCGACCTCGGAACCTGGCTGATCGCGATCGGCGGCTCGGTGCTCCTGCTGCTGCTCATCCGGGCGATCGCCCGCTGAATTCGAAGAGGGCCGCTGGCGCGGCCCTCTCAGCGCTGCGGGTGCAGTTGCCCTGCGTCAGTCGGTGACCTCGACGACCATCAGCTGGTTTCCCTCGGGATCACGGAGCCAGAACAGTGGCGGCACGGGCGCGCCCATCCGGCTGACCTCGTCGTCGACGTCCACACCACGGCCCTTGAGCTGGGCGTGGTAGCCGTCGATGTCGTCGGTCTGCAGCCCGATACCCGTGTCCTTGCCGCCCGCCTCATTGTTCGGTCCGGGAGGGCAAAGCGCGATCGGTGTCTCGCCACCGCTGGGGACAACCTCGACCCAGCGGCCCTCGACCTCGTCCCCGAACGGGACGTCCGCACGCTTCTCGAGCCCCAGGACGTCGGTGTAGAACTCGACCATCCCGTCCTGGTCCGCGACCGGGATGATCACGTTGGCGACCCTGCTGACCCTCGTCGTTGTGGTGCTGCTCATGTCGATCCTCCTGTGAGTGAAGAGTTCTTTCACCCGCTTTGACCGGCGGGGGCCCTTCAACTCATCGGTGTCAGCTCGCGCAGCTGCGGGTCCGATCCCGGGCCTTCGCCCCCGGGCACCGGTCTCGCCCGGGACCCCCTTGCATCCGGTCCGCCCCCGCCCCGCCGATCAGGACGTCCGCGCCGCGGCCTCCGCGGATCGCGTCCCGGCCGCTCCCGGTGCAGATCCGATCCGCGCCGCGGCCTCCGCGCACACGATCCCGGCCGGGACCCGTCGCGATCACATCCGGGCCCACGCTCCCGTGAATCACGTCGCTACCCCGCGTCCCGACGATGACGGCGATCCGCTTGCCGCAGCGCGTCTGCTTCGGCCGATCGGTGCCGATCCGGTCGATGTAGGAGCGGTAGGTCCCGAAAGCGGGCTTCTCGGAGTAGTCGTCGCGTAGGAGGCCCACCGCGGCGAACAGATCGGTTCCTGCGGAGTCGTTGTCCCGGAGGTTGAACCAGCGGTAGTCGGTGACCCCGAGCGTGCCCGAATAGCGATAGACGGCATCGAGGGTGGACCTGAGGGCAAGGTCCTGATCGGGCTCGGTATGGCCGAGGTTGGTCGCAAAGCCATTCTCCGTGACCCAGAGATCGACGTTCCCGCCCAACCCCGCCTGGGGCATGTAGCAGCCGCGCAGCAGGGTGAGCGCCTCGAGCGTGTCGTCTCCCGCTGCCGCTGGCGGCGAGACCGGCGGGAAGACGAGGCCGGGGTAGATCTGCAGCCCGACGTAGTCCAGCGCGCGCCGGAACTCGGGCGTCCCCAGCGCCCCGAGCTGGCGCCAGAAATCGGCGTCGGAGGTCGGCATGCCAGCGCCAGGCGAACGAAAAGCCGAGCTCGACGTCGGGGCGGCCGATCCGGTCGAGCTCGTGCCGGGCCGCAACGACGCCGGTGACGATCGCCTGCAGCGCGCCGGCATAGTTGCCGTCGGAGGTGTTCGGCGAGATCGGGAAGTTCACCTCGTTGGTGATCGTCAGCGCCTTCACCGACGGGCGCTTGCCCGAGAACCTGCACCGCCCTCTCGACGTAGCGACTCCACGCGGCCATGTCTCCAACCTGGTCGGCGGCCGGGTGGTAGCGGACCTGCAGCTCCGAGTCGAAGCCCGCGCGCGCGTACCCGTCCACCAGGGCGGCATAGCGCTGAAGAGCGGCCTCGCCGTCCGACATCAGCATCCGGTTGAGTCGCAGCACCAGCTGCCGCCGGTCCGGTCGCAGGCGCTCCAGCTCCTGCATCGCCCGCTGTGGATCCTCCGGCTTGGGCTCGGCCTGCGTCGCCCCGGCGCTACCCGCGGCGAGCGGCGTGATCCCGAATCGCAACCGCTGCGGCGGAGCCGAGACCGGTGGTGGGTCAGCGGAGAGGCAGAGGTCCCCACCGACCTGCGCGCGCGGCCGGCGGCGCGGCGCCGACGGAGCGCCAGCGACGCAAAACGCGACCAGGGAAGCTACGGCGGACAGTGATCCCGCCGCCGTGAGCAACCCGCGAAGTCGTTCCGCCGACATCGTCAGAGAATGGGCCGTGCAGGGATCGAACCTGCGACCTTGAGATTAAGAGTCTCCTGCTCTACCAGCTGAGCTAACGGCCCGGTGGAGGGCGAAATTATAGGAAGGGTTGCGATAGCTAGAGCCCGCCGGTGCCGAGCCCGCTGAGCGGATTGCCGCCAGCGGGTTGCTCCCGCCGCCGGCGCCGGGCGCGCCACCCTGGGTCTGCTGCTGCTGCTTGGTGAGCTGCTTGATCGCGGTCTGCAGCTGCTGGCCGAGCTGCTTGATCGAGCTGAACTGCTGGTCGATCGTGGAGGCGTCACTGCCCTTGGCGCCCTGCTTGGCCTTCGCGACCGCCTGATCGGCGGCCTGGGTCTCGCCGGCGAGATAGAGGTACTGGGCGAGGTTCGCGTAGACATTCGAGGTCGCCTTGTTGGGCTGCGCGTCGATCAGCACCTGCTGGGCCTGCGCGGCGGTCTTCCACGAGTCCACCGCCGCCGTCACGTCGGTGAGCGCGTCGGCGGTACTGGTGTCGCCGCGAGCCTTCGCGAAGTCGAGCCTGGCGAGGAGGTCGAAGGTGTTGAGCGCGTAGACGGCCGTCGACGGGTTCGGGTTGCCCTTGCTGACCTTCACGTACTTGTTCCAGGCGTCGGCGGCCTCCTGCAGGTGCTGCTCACCCTCGCTGGTCGGAGCGCCGTTGCTGTCGGTGTTCGCGTTGGCGGCTGAGTACTGGAGCTGCACCAGCCTCGCCAGCGCAGCCGTGTCGGCCGGGTTCACCGCGATCTGCTGCTCAGCCGTCTTGATGTCGTCGTCGAAGGCGTTCGCGCTGCTGCTGCTGCCGCCGCTCCCGAAGAGGTCGCTGAAGCTGAAGCCGCCCCCGCCGGTGCCGACGCCGAGGAAGACGAAGCTGATCGCGAAGATCGCGGCCAGGCCGCCGAAGGTGACGCGGATGACGCGGCGGCGACGTGGGCTCTGCAGGTCGAAAAGCACGGCGCTGAAGCGTAGAGGGTCGCGGTGAGCGACTAAGCCGCGCCGCTGGGCGGCGGCTCGGAGACGGCGATCTCGCGTTCCGCCGCCTCGTCGGGCGGTCTGCCGAAGGCCCTGGCGAGCAGAACGCTCGCCTCGAAGAGCAGGATGCAGCGGCACGGCCTCGATCAGCATCGTGACCGGATCGGTGCCCGGCAACAGCGCGGCGACGACGATGAGGATCACGTACGCGTAGCGGCGGTTCTGCGACAGCTGCTCAGGGGTGACGATCCCGAGCCTGGTGACCGCGAGGATCGCGATCGGCAACTGGAAGATGAGGCCCATGACGGCCAGGGTCAGGGTGAAGAAGCTGTAGTAGTCGCGCGCCCGGATCTGGATGTTGAACTGGTTGTCGTTGAAGTTGAGGAGGAACTTGGTGGCGGCCGGCAGGACCACGAAGTAGCCGAAGACGACGCCGGCGATGAAGAGGCCGGGCGCCATGATCAGGAACGGAACGATGTACGCGCTTCTCGCGGGTCGTCAGCGCGGGCAGGAAGAAGGCGTATGCCTGGTAGAGGATCACCGGCAGCGCGATGACGATCGCCGCGTAGGCAGTGATCGTCACCGTGGTGGTGAACGGCTCGGCGACTCCGAAGGTGATCGGGGTGCGGTCCCCGGGCAGCGGAGCGTTGGCGATGTCGAGCAGCCGGTCGTTCTGCCAGAAGCAGAGCGCGAAGGCGACCGCGAACGCGGCGATCGAGATGATGATGCGCGTACGTAGCTCGTCGAGGTGCTCGACGAGCGTGAGCCGGTCCTCGAAATCGACCGGCCGCAGCCGGGCCATTGACTAGGCCTTGTTCTCGGTGACGATCTCGCCCTCGACGGGCTCCGCGGGCTTCTCAGTCGTCGCCGTCTGTGCAGGCTGGGTCGGCTGCGACTCGCTCGCCTGCAGCTCGCGACGCTTCTCCTCGGGGGAGTCCTTGTCCTTGTCCCCGGAGATCGAGTTCTTGAACTCGCGGATCCCACGCCCCATCGACTGGCCGAGCTCCGGCAGGCGCTTCGGCCCGAAGATGATCAGGACGATGACGAGAACGACGGCTATCTCCAGCGGTCCCACGTTGGGCATCGAGCGGATGTTAGCGGCAGCGGGGCGGGTCCGCTGCGAGGATCTTACCCAATGCGCTCACTTTGCGGATCCGCTCGCGGAAAGTTGAGGTAGAAGCGGCTCGCGGTCGGCTCCGCCTGGCCCTGGTACTTGCTGCCCGCCTCGCTGGCGCCGTAGGCGTGCTCGACGGGCCGATCCATGCGCATGAACGAGATCTGCCCGATCGGCATGCCGTGGTAGATCGTGATCGGCAGGGTCGCGAGGTTGGAGAGCTCGAGGGTCAGGTTCCCCTCGAAGCCCGGGTCGACGAAGCCCGCGGTGCAGTGGATGACCAGGCCGAGCCGGCCGAGCGAGCTCTTGCCCTCGAGGCGCGCGACCAG
Organism: uncultured Solirubrobacterales bacterium; assembly: GCA_963825825.1. Taxonomy (GTDB): domain Bacteria; phylum Actinomycetota; class Thermoleophilia; order Solirubrobacterales; family 70-9; genus DASUPK01. The sequence continues at coordinate 186,503 of CAWGUT010000001.1, forward strand.
GTCGTCGGGCAGCCGGACCCGCTCCAGCGTCTGGCCCAGCACGAACTCGCCGGGGTGCAGGACGAACGGCTCCTCGTCCTCGACGGTGACCAGCTCGGTCAGGTTCTCCATCGGCTCGCGCACGTCGATGTAGGGGTAGCGCGAGTTGTTGAAGACGCGGAAGCTCCGATCGACCCGCATGTCGACGCTCGAGGGCTGGACGAGCTCCTCGTCGTAGGGGTCGAAGACCAGCCTGCCGGCGGCGACCTCCTCCTTGATCGTGCGGTCGCTGAGAACCATCGAACTCAGTCTATTCCGCGCTCTTCCAGGCACGGGTTTGCGGATTATCCGCAAGGTTCGAAACAACCCACTTTTCGGCTAAAGGTCGCCGGCACGGGCTCCCGATATGTCCCCCACGATGGAAGTTCCGAGGCGCACAAAGACCCAGCCCGAGGCGAGCGTCACCCAGTGGACAGGCGGCAAGTCCGCCGACGGGATGCACGCCTGCCCCAGCTGCTCCTCGGTCCTGGTCCAGCCGGTCAACTGGCACGAGCAGGGCGACGGCCACTGGCACGTCGAGCTCCGCTGCCCCGAGTGCGAGTGGTGGGGCCGGGACAGCTACTCCCAGTCCGAGGTCGACCGCTACGACGAGGAACTGGACCGCGGCGGCCAGGAGCTGATCGAGGACCTGCGCGCCCTCACCCGGGCGAACATGGAGGACGAGGCCGACCGCTTCGCGCCGGCGCTGGCGACCGACAGCATCCTCCCCGAGGACTTCTAGCGTACGCGAGGGTCGACACGCAACCCGAAGTACCACTCCAATCGAGTCACCTCCCTGAAGAAAGCGGCCCACGGGCCGCTCTTCTTCTTCATGAGTACCGCTCGACGACCCCGTCGGCGATCATCCCGAGCAGCTGGCGCTCCTCGTCGGTGAAGTCGTCCGAGGCGATCATTCCCTTGGCGCTGCTCGATCCCGTCCTTGGCCCGGCTCGCGGACCTCGTCGAGCGCATCGGTGGCCGCGATCCGGTCGCAGAGCTCCTCCGCCCCGGCTGGGTCGAGACCCCTGCAGCTCGACCGACTCGAGCTCGGGATCCAGCCGCCGCGCCAGGATCAGCGGCAGCGTCACGGTGCCGTCGAGCAGGTCCGTGCCGCGCGCCTTCCCGGTCCTCTCGGGAGGGCCGGTGACGTCGAGGACGTCGTCGAGCAACTGGAAGGCGAGCCCGATCTCACGGCCGAAGCTGGCGAGCTCCTCGGTCCCCGGGCCGCCGGAGGCAAGGCGGCCGAGCCGGCAGGCGGACTCGAAGAGCCGCGCGGTCTTCAGCGAGCAGCGCTCGCAGGTAGCGCTCCTCGCTGATCGAGGTGTCGTAGGCGTCGCGGCGCTGGGCGAGCTCGCCGAGCGCGAGGGCGACGGAGGCCGAGCTGAGCTCGGCGACCTCCGCCTCGCCTCCGTCGACGGCCAGCTCGGCGAAGGCGCGGGAGAAGAGCAGGTCCCCGACACCGACCGCGCGGTCCCGGCCCGAGCGGGCCACGACGGTCGGGCGGCCGCGGCGCACCGGCGCACCGTCGAGCACGTCGTCGTGGACGAGCGTCGCCATGTGGACCAGCTCCACGGCGGTGGCGGCGCGGATGGCCCGCTCGCCGGCCCCGTCGCCGGCGGCCATCAGCACCAGGATCGGGCGCAGCCGCTTGCCGCCGGCTTTGCAGCGTCGCCTCGGCCTCCTCGCCGAGCCTCGGCCCATAGCCGCCGGCGAGCTCGGCGAGCCGGTCCTCGACCTCCGCCATGCGCGCGGGGAGCCAGGCGCTCGCGGCGTCCATCACGGCGGTCACGGGAGGTGGTACGGAGGAGCGGGTCATGCGGGCTTGGTCGCGCTGTGGATGGCGATGATCCCGCCGGCCAGCAGCAGCCAGCGGATCTCGCGTGAGGCCCGCGTCATCGAGCATCCCGGCGAGCCTCTCCGGCTCGGGGAAGGTGCGCACCGAGTCGGGCAGGTAGCTGTAGGCGTCGGGATCGCCGGCGAGCGTGCCGATCACCGGCACCAGGCGGTCGAACCAGAGCGAGTAGAAGCCGGCCAGCGGCTCGCGCTGGGGACGGGTGATCTCCAGGATCACCAGCCGGCCGCCGGGCCGCAGCACCCGGGCCATCTCGGAGATGCCGCGGGGCGAGGTCGGCGAGATTGCGGGCGCCGAAGCCGATCGTGACCGCGTCGAAGCTCGGCGTCGCCGTAGGGAAGGTCGAGCGCGTCCGCCCAGCCGAACTCCACCGGCAGGCCCTCCTCGCCGCTCTTCCGGCGGGCGAGCTCGAGCATCGGCTCGGAGAAGTCGCAGCCGACCACCCGTCCGTCGGCCCGATCCGGCGGCGCAGCTCGAGCGCCAGGTCCCCGGTGCCGCAGCAGACGTCGAGGGCGTTCGAGCCCGGACCCGACCTCCGCCCGCTCCACCGCCCGCTGGCGCCACTGGTGGTGGAGCCCGGCGGTCATCGCCGAGTTCATCAGGTCGTAGACACCCGCGATCCGGTCGAACATCCCCCGGACCTGGTCGGCGAACTCCTCGGAGTCGCGCTCCGGGATCCCGCTCTGGGCCTCGGTGTCGGACGAGACACTCATCGATTCGAGGTTACTTCCACCGGGCGGCCGCGAGGGACCGGGCTCAGTTGAGGGAGGCGAGGTAGGCCGTCAGGGCCTGGAACTTCTGCGGCGGCAGCCCGGCGTAGGAGGGCATGATGCTCGGCCCGACCTCGCAGCGAGCGCGCGATTGCGTTCCTGGGCAGGCGCGCGCCGATCGTGCGTCAGCTCGGGCCCGGGACCGTTGTTGCCGTTGTCGCCCAGCTTGTGGCAGGCGAGGCAGCCCGACTGGGCGACGACCTCCTTGCCCGGCTCGAGCGCCGCCGAGGTCTGCAGGTCGACCTGGCTCGGCGGCCCGGCGGTCGCGCCGAGAAAGGTCAGGTAGGCCACCGCGATGATCGTCAGGATTCCCGCCGTCAACGCGATCGGCCTGCGCTCGATTCTTCGCTCCGCGTTGCGGTCGTAGAACGGCAGCAGCAGGAGCAGCACCATCGCCAGCGTCGGGATGCCGATGGTCGCGATCGGAGTTGCCCATGGCGGCTTGAGCACGCGGAGCAGCTCGAAGAGGAAGTAGAAGTACCAATCGGGTCGCGGGGTGTAGGTGGTGGTGGTCGGGTCGACCTTCGGGCCCTGCTCGGCGCCGAGCAGGATCGACAGGGCCACGATGACGAGCGCGACGATGAGCATCATCATCGTGTCCTTCATGACCGCGTACGGGAAGAAGGGCTTGCCCTTCTTCTTCAGGACCTCGTAGTCGCGAAGGTATTCCTCCTTCTCGGCCCTGTTCATCCCACTTCCTCCCGGCGCAGCGACTTGGGCCGCTCGGCCTTCAGCCAGGGCGGCGCCGTGGTGCCTAGCTTGACGACGAGGTAGAGGTGGGCCCCGATCAGGGCGATGATCAACCCGGGCACGAGCAGCATGTGGATCGAGTAGAAGCGAGACAGGGTGGTGGCCCCGATCTCCGGGCCAGCGCGGAGGAAGTCCGCCAGGTAGGGCCCCACGATCGGACCGGTGCCGGTGATGTTGCTCGCGACGTCGGTCGCCCAGTAGGAACGCTGGTCGAAGGGCAGCAGGTAGCCCGTCAGTCCCATGACCAGGGTGAGGATCAGGAGCACGACGCCGATCACCCAGTTGAGCTCCCGCGGGTACTTGTAGGCGCCGAAGAAGAAGGTGCGCGCCATGTGCAGGAAGATGCAGATGATCATCACCGAGGCGCCCCACTTGTGCATGCCGCGGACGAACTCCCCCATCCAGACGTCGTTGGTGAGGTGGGTGATCGAGCCGTAGGCCTGGGTCGGCGAGGGCGTGTAGTACATCGCCAGGAAGACGCCGGTCAGCGCCTGGAAGACGAAGGCGAAGAGGGTGGCGGAGCCGAGCGTGTAGAACCAGTTGGTGCCCTTGGGCACCTTCCGGTAGAGCATCGCGGTGAGGAAGCTCGTGCCGCCGGTGCGCTCGTCGAGCCAGCCGACGACGTCGGTGCCGGCCTCCTTGGCGATCTCCGCCGGCCCGGCCCCGTTCGCCGCCGTTCGCGCCGTTGGTCCGCTGCCCGGGCGGCGCCGGGCGGCTGAGCGGTCCTGGTTTCGGAAGCTTCGGCATGGCGCTCCTACGGCGGCGGCGGCACCGAGGGCCGCGGCGGATAGAGGTAGTTCCAGACCCCGCCCGTGAACTCACCGGGGTCGCGGGCGCGAACCGGATCGAGGCTGTTGGTGACGCTGTAGCGGGGCCCGACCTCGACCTGCCCGTTCGTGACGCGCGTCTGGAAGCGGTCGAGCGGGCGCACCGGCGGGCCGCCGATCCGCTCGCCGAGGAAGCCGTAGACGCCGCCGTGGCAGGGGCAGATGAAGTTGCCGGCGGCCTGGACGAAGCGGACCGGGCAGCCGAGGTGGGCGCAGCGGGTGGAGATCGCGATGTACTCGTCCGGGGTCTCCGGCGGGTAGCCTTATCCTTCGACGGCGGGCGTGTTGGTGATCTCCGGATTGCCCTGGCGGACGTAGGCGGTCGTCTTGCCGGTCTCGCCGATGCCCTCGACGGCGGTGATCACGACCGGCCGGTAGGTGTCCGGGGTGAAGTCGGCGAGCGGGCCGACCGCCTGCCACGGCTCGGACTCCTCCTCGAAGAGCGGGGCGAGCGGCGAAGCCGACCGCGGGAAGCGCGACCGCGGCGACCGCCACACCGCCGACCGCCTGGACGCCGATCGTGAGGACCGTGCGGCGGGTCATCGACTCGCCCTCGAAGTAGCCGCGCGGGATCCGGCTTATCCAGGCTCTTCGGTGCCCCCTGCTTGTCGTTTCCCTCTTCAGCCACGATCCGGGAGTCCTCGGCGGCGAAGCCTATCGACTCGGCTGCGACGCGCCAGAGCGTCGCGCGAGGCCCGCTCGACGCGCCGTTTCGGCCGCGGCCGCGGCCAGCGATCGGCCGGCGCCGGGGGCAGCCGCTCGCAGCGCCTCCTTGGCTTCGCAGGTGCTCCGGCGTCGCCCCGGCGGCGACCGCGACGGTCGCCGCGAGCCAGAGCGCCCGCGACCACGTCGTCCGCGGTGCCGGGTCGCCCTCCGCGTGGATCTTCGCCGCCAGGCTGATCAGGTCGGCCAGCTCGCCGACTGCCTCCAGGTCACCGCGGGCGGCAAGCCGCTCCAGGCCGAGCGCGTAGAGGTAGTCGCCGGCGAGCAGGCGCAGATCCGAGTCCGCGCCCTCGATGACCCTGGGGCGTCTCGTAGTGCAGCAGGTAGCCCTCCCGGATCGCCTCGACCAGGAGCAGGTACTCCTCCGGCGCCTCGGCGGCCCGCGGGCCGGCCGCCGCCAGGGCGCCCAGCGCAGGCTCCTCGTCGCGAGTCGACGACATACGGCGCGATCACGTTCTCGCCATCGCGCAGCAGGGCGGCCAGGGGGGCGAGGGAGGTGCCGTTCGACGCCATGCGGAAGCGCGAGGTTAGACGGGGGCCCGTTCAGATGGCTTCGCCGAACGCCTCCGCCGCCGCGTCGATCGTCCCATCGATCGCCTCGTCATCGTGGGCGAGAGACGGGAACCAGGCCTCGAACTGCGAGGCGGGCGGATAGACGCCGCGGTCGAGCAGGGCGCGGCAGAAGCGGCCGTACGCGTCCGTGTCGCAGGCGCTCGCGCCGGCGAAGTCCCGCACGGGGTCCGCAGTGAAGAAGACGGTGACGAGTCCCGGGACGCTCGCGACCTGGACCGGACGGTCGCCCGCCGCCGCCCGGAGGCCGTCGGCGAGCGGCTCGGTGACCGCGGCGAGACGGACGTAGGCGGCCCCGTCGAGCTTGCGCAGGGTGGCGAGGCCCGCGGCAACGGCGAGGGGATTTCCGGAGAGGGTCCCGGCCTGGTAGACGTCGCCGGCGGGAGCGATGCGCTCCATCAGCTCGCGCGAACCGCCGTAGGCCGCGGCCGGCAGCCCGCCGCCGAGCACCTTCCCCATCACGGTCAGGTCGGCCTCCACCCCGAGCAGCTCCTGCGCGCCCCCGCGCGCCACCCGGAAGCCGCTGATCACCTCGTCGAGGATGAGCAGCGCGCCGGCCTCGGCGGTCGCATCCCGCAGATGCTCGAGGAAACCCGGGTCCGGCGGGACCACGCCCATGTTGGCGGGAACCGGCTCGGCGATCACCGCGGCGGGCTGGATCTGCGAGATCGCGTCAGCGACCGCCTCCTCGTCGTTCCAGGGCACGATCACGGTGTCCGAGGCCTGCGCCTCGGTGACGCCCGGGCTCGCTGGGACTCCCGCGGTGGCGAGGCCGGACCCTCCCTCGGCGAGCAGCCCGTCGACGTGGCCGTGGTAGGCGCCGGCGAACTTGACGATCTTGCTGCGGCCGGTGGCGGCCCGAGCGAGGCGCAGCGCCGACATGGTCGCCTCGGTCCCCGAGCTCGTCATCCGGACCATCTCGACGCTCGCGAAGCGGTTCGGTGACCTCGTTCGCCAGCTCCACCTCACCCGGCGGTCGGAGCCCCGTAGCTCGTGCCGCGGCCGGCGGCCTGCCGGACCGCCTCGACGACGAGCGGATCGGCGTGGCCGAGGATCAGCGGGCCCCACGAGGAGACCCAGTCGACGTAGCGGTTACCGTCGACGTCCCAGATGTGGGGCCCCTCGCCGCGCTCGATGAAGATCGGGTCGCGGCCGATCGACCGCATCGCCCGCACCGGGGAGTTCACCCCGCCGGGCATCACCTCGAGCGCTCGCCGGTACAGCTCCTCCGACCGGCTTATGAGTTCTCAGCCTCCCAGCGGGCGTAGTCGTCGGTGAAGTAGTGGAGGCGGATCTTCTTGAACTCCGTCGAGGAGTAGAGGACGGCGCGATCGTCGCCGTGGAGGCCGTGCGTCTCGGCGATGCCGTCGAGGATCGCGTCGCACTCCTCCTTGGAGCGGCCGTGGGCCATGGTGAAGACGCTGTAGGGCCAGTCCGCGTAGGTGGGCCGCTGGTAGCAGTGGGAGATGCCGCGCACCGCCGCCATCCGGCCGCCGACGTCGAGGATCTGATCCTCCGGCACCCGCCAGACCCCCATGCCGTTGGCCGAGAAGCCGGCGCGGCGGTGGTAGAGGATCGCCGCGACCCGCCGCAGCAGCTTGCGGTCGACCATGCCGGCGAGGTGCGTGAGGAGGTCGTCGGTGCTCATGCCGGCCTCGGCCGCAGCCGCGTCGTAGGGTCGGTCGGTGACCTCCATCGGGCCCTGCAGGGCCCGGATCACCGCGACGTCGGTGTCGTCGTAGGGCTGGCGCTCCAGCTCGCGGGGCGGCGCGGCCTCGACGGAGGCGGCGAGGTCCTCCGTGCCGCCCTCCATCTCCAGGTTCATGTTGATCTTGAAGAGGGTCAGGGTGGGCAGCTGGCGGATCGACTCGGCCCCGGTCAGCCGCTGGAGGAGCGTCGAGCGTCCCCTCGAGGCCGAGCTCGAGAATCCGGCGGCGTCGCGATCGTGAACCAGAGGTTGAACTCGTGGGTCCGCAGGTAGTTGTGGGAGACGCCGGGGTGGGAGTTGATGATCTTCGCGGCCCGGTGCGGGTTCTCGGAGTCGACCTTGGCGGCCACCAGCATCGAGCTGTAGCCGAGCGCGCGCGTGTCGAAGATCGGCGTGATCTCGCGGATGATCCGCTCGTCGAGCAGTCGCTGGGTGCGGGTCTTGACCTCCTCGGGCTCGAGCTCGGCCTGCGCGGCGACTCGCGCGAAGGGCTCCGGGTGCAGCGGAAAGCTCGACTGGAGCAGGTTCATCAGCCGCTTGTCGGTGTCGTCCAGCGGGACGGCCGCGCCGCCCTTCCGGGAGCGGAGCTTCGGCTTCGCGGTTGCCGTCGTGATCCCGTCGGGGGTCGCGCTCACCGCGCGCCGCCTCCGCATCAGCCAGGCGGCGGCGTCCTTGGCGAAGTAGGTGATGATCAGGTCGGCGCCCGCGCGGCGGATCGAGGTGAGCGACTCCATCGCCGCGGCCCGCTCGTCGATCCAGCCGTTGGCCGCGGCGGCCTTCAGCATCGAGTACTCGCCGCCGACGTGGTACGCGGCGAGGGGCGCGCCGGTGGCGTCCTTGACACGCCGGATCACGTCGAGATAGGGGAGCGCCGGCTTCACCATGACCACGTCGGCGCCCTCCTCGAGGTCGAGCTTGGCCTCGCGGACGGCCTCGTCGGCGTTGGCCGGATCCATCTGGTAGCCGCGGCGGTCGCCGAACTCGGGCGTCGAGCCGGCCGCCTCGCGGAACGGGCCGTAGAAGGCGGAGGCGTACTTGGCGCTGTAGGCGACGATCGGGACCGAGGAGTGGCCCTCCTCGTCGAGCTGGGCGCGGATCGCACCGACCCGGCCGTCCATCATGTCGCTCGGCGCGACGGCGTCCGCGCCGGCGGCGGCGTGGGAGATCGCGGTCTTGGCGAGCAGCTCGATGGTCAGGTCGTTGTCCACCTCACCGTCGCGGACGATCCCGCAGTGGCCGTGCGAGGTGTACTCGCAGAGGCAGACGTCGGTGATCACGACGACCTCCGGATGCGCCTCCTTCAGCGCCCGGACGGCCATCTGGACGACGCCCTCGTCGTCGTAGGCCTCGCTGCCGACCTCGTCCTTGCTCGCCGGGATGCCGAAGAGCAGCACGGCCCGGACCCCGGCGGCGGCGATCTCGGTCACCTCGGCGACGGCCTCGGAGATCGAGAGCCGCTCCATGCCCGGCATCGAGGCGATCGGCTCGCGCACCCCCTCGCCCGCCGTGATGAACAGCGGCTGCACGAGGTGCTCGGGGGTCAGGTCGGTCTCGCGGACCAGGTCGCGGAGAGGCTCGGTGCGGCGCAGACGGCGCAGGCGTGTGGCCGGGAAGCTCACCCGGCTGATTCTAGGGCCCGAGGCGCTACGCGAACCTTCGCAAGGCGAGTCGCGCCAGCACGCAGATAGGCGACCGTGAGCAGCGCCAGGTGCAGGAACGGCAGGCCGAGGTCCGGGCCCGAGGCCGACAGCGCGCCGGAGAGCGCGTCGAGGGCGGGACGGAAGGGGAAGGCGCCCGCGATCACGTGGATCACGTCGAGCAGCGTCTTGCTGACCGTCCCGGACGGCACCAGCGAGATGAAGGCCACCGGCAGCGCGAGGGCGAAGGCGAGCAGGGCGCTGGCGCGGACCTCGCGGGCGGCCGCGCCGATCGCCAGCCCGAGCGCGGAGGAGGCGGCCCCCGCGAGCAGGATCGCCGGGACGATCAGGTAGATCCGGCTCCAGCCGATCGACTGGAACGGCGTGATCGCGAGCAGCATCAGCAGGGTCACCGCGAGCGCGGCGCCCGTCCCGAGCATCGCCTTCTCGAGCAGCAGCCCCTCGCGGCTGACCAGACCCCGGGTGAGCCGGGTGAAGGTGTTCTCCTCGCGCTCCAGCGCCAGCGAGCCCGAGACGAGCAGCACGGTGACGAACAGCAGCGTGATCGTGGCGGCGACCGCCACCGCGAAGGTGTCGAGCGGCGGGACGCTGCCGGCGACCACCTGCTTGTCGACCGCGATCGGCTGGCGGATCGAGGAGAGCAGCCGGTTCGCCAGAGCAAGGTTCTGCCGTGCCAGCCGGGCGAAGTCGGTGACCTGCGCGACCTGGCCGCGCTGCGCGGGCGGCAGAGTTCCCTGGACCGAGCGGAGGATCTGCTCGGAGCGCTGCAGGCCGAGGATGTGGACCGTCTGGCCGAGGAACGGGATCTCGAAGTCGCCGCCGTTCGCGAGGAGCTGCTCGTAGTTGACGGCGACGTCGGTGATCCTGTCCGAGAGCAGCAGGTTCGCCTGGGTGAGCAGCGAGCTGATCCGGTCGTCGACGATCTGCGCCTTGAGCGGGTCGTCCTGGTTGACGAGCACCTCGACGGTCGCGGGCTCGGGACGAGTTGGTGCTGAGCTCGCCCTGCAGCTTGCTGAGGAAGTCGGGCGGCAGGATCAGCCCGCCGAGGACCTCGCCGTCCTTCACCTTCTGCTCGACCTCGGCACGGCTCGACGCGGTCACGCACTCGATCCTGGCGCAGAGCTGGCTCCGAGCCTCCTCCTGGGAGAAGCCGCCGGTCTCTCCCAGGCTGAGGCCGGTGCTCCTGGGGATCTGGTTGAGGAAGGCGACCCGCGGCTTCTCGGGGCTGCGGGAGATCGCCAGCCCGATCAGCACGGCGAGGACGATCGGATAGATGACCAGGAGCGCGGTGACGAGCGGCGAGCGGCGCAGCAACTGCAGGTCCTTGAGGAGCAGCCAGCGCATCAGTGGCCTCGTTGCCGCAGGAAGCGGACGAAGTCGTTCTCCGGGTCGGCGGCGGTGCCCTCGGGCCGAGGCCCGGCCGCGCGGCGAAGCTCGTCGAAGCTGCCGTCGAAGATCGTCTCGCCGTCGGCGAGGACGACCAGCCGGTCGCCGTAGTGACTCGCCTCCTCGATCTGGTGGGTCGAGTAGATCACCGTGGTCCCGGCCTCGGCGAGGCGCGGCGACGAACTCCCAGAGGCGGACGCGCTGGCTCGGGTCGAGCCCGGAGCTGGGCTCGTCGAGCAGCAGCACCGACGGATCGCCGAGCAGGCCGATCGCGATGTTGATGCGCTGCTGGTTGCCGCCGGAGAGAGAGGAGACCTGGTCGTGGCGGCGCTCGGCGAGCCCGGTCTGATCGAGCATCCGCTCCACCGTCCCCTCGACGTCGGTGACCCCCTCCATGTGCGCGAACAGCCGCAGGTTCTCCTCCACGGTCAGGCGGCGGTAGAGCGCCGGCCTGCTGGGGCACCCAGCCGACCTCCCCGTTCGAGGTCGTGATCCGGCCCGAGTCCGGCCTGGTGATGCCGGCGAGGATCGAGAGCAGCGTCGTCTTGCCGGCGCCGTTCGGGCCGAGCACCGCCAGCAGCTCTCCCGCCCGAACGTCGAGAGTCACGTCCCGCAGGGCCGCCCGCTCGCCGAACGACTTGGAGAGGCCGTCCACCTCGAGCACGGGGTCGGCCCGCCGCGCCCGGGCCCGCGGTGGGTTCTCGCTCATCGCCCGAAAGCTAGTGGCCAGGCGGATCGGCCGCGGCGGCGGTGCTCTACGCTGGCGCGTCGATGCGCCTCCTGTTCATAGGGGACGTCGTCGGCAAGCCCGGGCGCGAGGGTCTGGCGGCGGCGATGCCCGACCTGCGCGCCGAACGGATGCCTGACCTCGTCGTCGTCAACGGCGAGAACGTGGCCGGCGGGGTCGGGATCACGAAGGAGACGGCGGAGGAGGTCTTCGCCGCGGGCGCCGATGTGATCACGCTCGGCAACCACACCTACCGGCACCGCGAGGTCTATCCCTACCTCGACTCGGAGCGGCGGATCGTCCGCCCGGCCAACTTCCGGGAGGGCAACCCCGGGCGCGGACACACGATCGTCGAGGCCGCCGGGATGCGGGTCGCCGTGATCAACCTGAGCGGGCAGATGCACCTGCAGGTCGAGCGCAACCCCTTCCCGGCCATCGACGAGCTGCTCGGCTCGCTGACGGGCGCGGCGGACGCGATCTTCGTCGACTTCCACGCCGAGCTGACCAGCGAGAAGGTGGCGATGGGCTGGCACCTCGACGGCCGGGTCGCGGCGGTGCTCGGAACCCACACCCACGTCCCCACCGCCGACGCCCGGGTCCTGCCCGGCGGCACAGCTCACATGTCCGACGTCGGCATGACCGGCTCGCGGGCCGGCGTGATCGGCGTACGCCGCGAGCAGGCGCTAGAGGCCTTCCGGACGCAGATGCCGGTCCGCTTCGACACCGCGGACGAGGACGTCTGGCTGATGGGCGCCGCGGTCGAGATCGGCGACGACGGGCTCGCTCGCGGGATCGACCAGATCCTCCTCCCGGTCTCCTAGCGCAACGACCCCGCTCGCCAGCAGGGCGATCAGCAGGAACGGCAGGAACCAGGGGATGTAGAGGTAGAACCAGTGGTCGACGGTGAGCTCCATGCCGATCAGCACCGCCGCGCCGAGAGCCGCGACCGTGACGTGGTCCCGCCGCCTGGGCCGGAAGGCGACCAGCAGGGCGAGCCCCACGACCGCGGCCTTGACCACGGTCTGCAGCCAGCCGAGCGAGTGGTCCTGTCCCCAGATGCTGAAGGGCGAATCCCGTCCGCCCTGCTCGCCAAGCGTGCGGTGCCAGAAGGTCGAGAGCCCGGGGTCCTGAAGAGCCTGGAAGGAGACGACGAGCACGGTCACGGCGAAGGCGATCCCGAACGGGACCACGACCTTCGCGTATCTGCGCAGGAATCCCTGGTGGCCTCCCTCGGTCGCGCCGTAGGTCGCGAACAGCGGCCCAAGCGCCAGCGGGGCGAACTTCGTCAGCCCCGACAACGCCAAGGTGATCCCGCGCGGTATGGGCGAGGTCAGGCAGAGCAGGGCGGCCACCAGCGTCAGCGAGACCAGCGCGTCGTTGGTGTTCGATTCGAGGACGTAGGCCGTGTAGGGGCAGGCGGCCCAGGCGAAGCTGAGGAGGATCCCGAGCTCGGTGCCGCGGCGGCCCCTCCGGATCCGGCGGCCGAGCAGGAAGAGGCCTGCGATGGTCGCGAGGTCGAAGAAGATCGAGGCGGCGTGAGCGGCGGGCAGGTCGTCCCAGGTGCCGCTCCAGGGAAACGCCTGCTCGAACGGGACGTAGGCGTAGTAGGCGACCGGGCCGTAGGTGTCCCCCGATTGGTCGTCGTCGGGGAAGTTGCCGTAGATCGGCTCGCTGTCGGCGATCCGGTCGGCGCCGATCACCCCCGAATAGCCCACGTCGATCACGTTGGAGTCGGCGACGTTGAGAACGACTCGACCGGCGACGAGCAGGACGGTGGCGACGGCCAGGCACGGTGATCGGCAACGAGGGGCGCAGACCGATGCCGCTGCGCCGGCGAAAGCCGAGCCAGAGCGCCCGCCCGAGCAGATAGAGCAGCGGCGGATAGGCGAGCGGGACCGAGAGGCCGATGTTGCCCCGGTTGAAGAAGTAGTGGGAGAGCCCGAAGCCCGCCACGATGACGAGCAGGTCGAGGTGGGCGAGCCGGAACGGGCGGCGCCAGTCGAGCAGACCGAGGACGAAGATCGCGCAGAGCGGCAGCCAGATGTAGGGCGCGTTGATCATCCGGCCGAAGGCCCCGGGGTAGCCCCGCGCCATCGCCAGGCGACCTGGTAGCCGGTCCACGATTCGACGACCTTGCCGGTGTTCGGGTCGACGACGACCTGGACGACCTCGTTGTCGCCGGTGAAGAAGCCCACCTCCCAGAGCCCCGTCGACGAGTTGCGGCTGGCCGACGGCGCCAGGTTCGGATGCTTCTCGGCCTCGGCGACCGCTTTCGGGTCGAGCTTGGCGATCTCGATCGCCTTGCTCTGGCTGATCCTGGGCTGCCGGCTGGGCCGCCGGCCGGCGCCGCCAACAGCAGGGTGACGAAGAGCGCTACGGCAAGCAGCGAGCGGAAGCGCGCGCCTCAGGCGAACGTCCACAGCTTGTTGCCGATGAAGTTGAAGGGCATCGCGATCGCCACCGCCATGGCCTGGGCGGGAAGGTCGCCCATCCCGCCGCGGATCAGCAGCTCCAGGGCGACCAGGTTGATCACGAGCGCCAGGACGCTCACGGTGAAGAACCGCGCCGCCTGGAAGCCGGCGTGGCCGTGCCGCGCGTCGAAGGTCCAGTGTCGGTTCCACCAGAAGTTATTCGTGACCGCAACGCAGAACGCAATGATCGCGGCCGGGATGTGGTGGACGTCGAACGGCCCCACCACGACGGCGAACACGGCGAGGTTGACCACGTAGCCCGAGAACGCCCACCAGCCCGAACTGGAGGAGCTGCACCCAGTTCTGCGGCTTCAGCGTCCCGCGCCCGATCCGCTTCGCGGTCTGGACGGGAGTCATCCCTGGGGCCTTCCCGCGTCCACTCCGAAGTGCTCCAGGATCACCGGCGCCAGGTCCCGCAATGCCCACTGCGGTCGCTTTTCCGGGGCATCCGGCCCGCAGCCGACGAACACCACCGGAGCCAGTGAGTCGCCTCTGCCGAGGGAGCCGTGGCTGCCGCCGCCGGCGTGGCTGACGCCGCCCCAGTCGACGCACTCGTAGCCCTCCGCGGCGGAGATCAGGATGTCGCCGGCGTGCGGCGAGGTGAGCGCCGACCAGAGCCGCGCCAGCCCGTCGGGATACTCGTGCGACTCGAAGCGGCCGCGGGTGATGTCCCCGGCGAGCGCCTCGGGCTCCCCGCTCACGGCCCAGCCGTTGCCGCGGACGTCGCGGAGCTGTCCGCCGGGCCGGAAGCGGAACTCGTATCCGTTCCGCTCAACGACCGCGTCGAGCGCCGCGGGGTCGTCCAGGCCCACCCCGGCCCGCCGCACCGGGGTCCCGTCGCTCCGTCGCCAGCCAGGTCGACCAGGTCGACTCCGGCGAGCTCGCGGAGGCGGAGGCGGGCGCGCTCGTGGGTGACCGGATGCCGGTACCCGGCGTCGAGGATGTAGACGGCACCGGCGCGCGAGGTCGGGCTGACCGCGATCTCGGCGTCCTCGGGACGGTCGGTGTTCGGCTGGAGCACCGCCCAATCCTCGGCCAGCTCGTCGGCCAGCGGCAGGCCGTGCTCCACCGCGAGTCTGAGCGTGGTCGGCGGTGAGAACCACCGCGTGCTCGGAGAGGAAGGCGTCCAGCCCGCCGCCGGCCTCGACGATGCGCGCGAACATCGCGTCCGCCTTCGCGATCGACTCCAGCGTGGCGTCCGGCCCGTGGCGGTGGGAGTGGAAGTCGTTGTCCGGGAGGCTGTAGAGCAGGAAGTCGTAGGCGCCCTCGCGGACCAGCTCCTCGCCGACGCAGGCTGAGTACTCGTCGCGCGTCCCGGGCCGGGTGAAGCTCGGCCCGCAGCCGGTCGGCCGGCTCGCGTAGATGTCGCCGTAGAAGAACTCGTCCGGGCCCCAGACCGCGTGACGGAAGTTCGCGGCGGCGGCGGCCCGCTTGGCGAGCCCCTCGAGGCCGAGCTCGTGCCGGTGACGCCCGCGGTAGATCAGGAACGGCGTGGTCGCTGTCCGCACGCCCGCGTCGCCGAGGCGCTCGAAGACCGTCTCGGCCTGCCAGCTCAGGTGGTCGAGGTTCATGTTGTAGACGAGGTCGTACATCGCCCGGAAGAGCCCGAAGGTGCGGGTCGCCTCGAACGAGGAGCCGTACTCGATGTAGCGGCGCTCGATCCGGTGGTACCAGTTCATCCCCATCACCCAGTGCCCCGCGGGGCCGGTCCCGGTCATCATCTCCGAGCTTGCCACCGGGGTGACCGAGGGGAAGCTCGAGACGCAGTCCGGCACCATCTTGCCGCGCTCGAGCAGCTCTGCCGAAGGTCGGCGCCTTGTCCTCCTCGATCGCGCGGACGAGCATCTCGGGGTGCATCGCATCGACTACGACGAGGACCAGCTTGCGCGTCACGGCTACCTGAGGACGCGCAGGCCCTCGTGCTTGCGCGCCTCGCGCTGCCGGCGCGAGTACCAGAGCCAGATGAAGGCGGCGAGGACGACCAGCGACACCGGTGGCAGAACGAGGCTGAGCACGGCGAGCACCGCGGCGACCAAGACCACG
The DNA here is from genome assembly GCA_963825825.1 of uncultured Solirubrobacterales bacterium. GTDB lineage: Bacteria > Actinomycetota > Thermoleophilia > Solirubrobacterales > 70-9 > DASUPK01. Next base: position 202,006 of record CAWGUT010000001.1, read on the forward strand.
ATCGCGACGACCCCGGCGGGTGTCTGCGCCCGAACTTCCTCGATGCTCGCCTGCGCTCGCCGCGCTGCGCCGCCGACCACGTCGCGGGTGATCAAGGCGGCGCCGCCTGCGGCCGCCGGCCCGATCAGCAGGGCGGGCCAGATCTCCTCGTCGGCTCCGTTGAGGGCGGCACCGCATGCGATCACGCCCAGCGGCGCCGCGGCGACGAAGGCTCCCCAGGCGGGCATGATCGGAGGCACGATGACGCCGATGATCAGGCCGACGGCGAGGGCCAGCCCGAGGCCGCTGCATATCGCAGTGAAGTCCATGCGGGGCGGGGAGGCTACAGCCAGTCCGACCGCGTAGGCCGCTTTCGGCAACACTGTCGCGATGGCCGAGCCTGGCAAGCGCGACCGGGGTCGGCGGGGCGGCGAGCCGGCCGCCCCACGCCGCCGTCGAGCCCATACGACCTCGCGCGACCTGGAGCGCTACGCGGGGCTGTTCGCGAAGCGGACGCAGGTGATGCGCTCCTCCGCGATGCGCGACCTGATGGCGATCACCGCGCGGCCCGAGGTGATCTCGCTCGCCGGTGGCCTGCCCGACACCTCGACCTTTCCCGCCGAGAGCTTCGCCGCTCAGATGACCCGGATCGCCCACGAGTCCTCGGCGGAGGCGCTCCAGTACGGCCCCACCGAGGGCTTCGAGGAGACCAAGGCCTGCATCGCCGAGGTGATGGCGGCGGAGGGGATGGACCCCGACCCGGACGACCTGATCGTCACCACCGGGGGCCAGCAGGCGATCGACCTGATCGCCAAGACGCTGGTCGATCCGGGCGACCCGGTGATCTGCGAGGCGCCGACCTACCCGGGCGCGGTGCCGACCTTCTGCAGCTACGAGGCCGACATCCACCAGGTGAGCACCGACGACGACGGCATGAGGATCGACGAGCTCGAGGAGCTGCTCGCGGCGCTGGCTCGCGAGGGCCGGCGCCCGAAGTTCATCTACTCGGTGCCGAGCTTCCAGAACCCCGCCGGGGTGACGCTCTCCGAGGAGCGGCGCAGGCGCCTGGTCGAGCTGGCCAGGGAGCACGAGATGCTGATCGTCGAGGACAACCCCTACGGGCTGCTCCGCTACGACGGCGATCCGCAGCCGACCCTCTACAGCCTCGACGGCGGGGACTACGTCCTCTATCTCGGCACCCTCTCGAAGATCCTCTCGCCCGGGATCCGGATCGGCTGGGTCGCGGCGCCGCCGCCGGTGCTCGAGAAGATCGGATTGGGCAAGCAGGCGGCCGATCTCTGCACGTCGACCCTCAGCCAGTACTTCGTCCGCGAGTACTTCGGGGAGGGCCGTTGGCTCTCCTACATCGCCGACCTGATCGAGATCTACCGCGACCGCCGCGACGCGATGCTCGAAGCCCTCGAGCGCCACTTCCCGCCGCAGGCGGAGTGGACGCGCCCCGAGGGAGGCCTATTTCTCTGGGCGACCCTGCCCGACTACATCGACACCACGGATCTGCTTGCGAAAGCCTTGCGCGAGAACGTCGCCTTCGTCCCGGGGCGCGCCGCCTATGCCGACGGGGTGCGCGGGGCCTCGTCGATGCGCCTCAACTTCTCCGCCTCGGGCGAGGACGAGCTTCGAGAGGGAATCCGGCGCATCGGCGGAGTCGTCTCCGAGCAGATCGCGCTCTACGAGACGATCACCGGCGAACACCGGGTCCCGCCTCCTCCGGACGAGGGAGAGGAGCCGGGGGGCGAGGTCGTCCCGATGCCGAAACGATGAAGGTCGCCGTCCTCAAGGGAGGGAGCTCGCTGGAGCGCGAGGTCTCCCTGCGCTCGGCGGCGCGCGTCGAGGATGCGGTCGGCGAGCTCGGCCACCAGGCGGTCGGCATCGACGTCGGCCAGGACCTCGTCGCCCGCCTCCGGGAGGATCGGCCCGACGTCGTCTTCATCGCCCTGCACGGGCCCGGGGGCGAGGACGGCACCGTCCAGGAGCTCCTCGAGATCCTCGATCTGCCCTACACGGGCCCGGGGGTGGCGGCCTGCGCGCTCTGCATGGACAAGGTCGCCGCCAAGCACGAGATGCGCGCAGCGGGCATCCCGACTCCGGACTGGGCCGCGTTCAACGCGACCGCCTTCCGCGAGCTGGGCGCCGCGGACACGCTCGATGAGATCGAGGCGCGGCTCGGCTTCCCGCTGGTCGTGAAGCCGGCGAGCCAGGGCTCCTCGCTCGGGGTCGAGTTCGCCGCCACCCGGGACGAGGTGCCGGAGGCGCTGCTCGCGGCCTTCAGCTACGACGACCGGGTGCTGCTCGAGCGCTACGTGAGGGGCCGCGAGCTGGCGGTCAGCGTGCTCGACGGTGAGGCCCTCCCGATCGTCGAGGCGATTCCGCGCGAGGGGGACTTCTTCAACTTCGAGGCCCGCTATGAGATCGGGCGCACTGATTACGTCTGCCCCGCCGAGCTTCCGGAGGAGGCGCCGGTGCGGGAGCTCGCGACGAGGACCTACGAGACGCTCGGCTGCAGCGGCTTCGCGCGGGTCGACCTGATCCTGGGCGACGAGGGTCCCCAGGTCCTCGAGGTGAATGCGATCCCCGGCCTCACCGACACGAGCCTCTTCCCGATGGCGGCTGAGGCCGCCGGGATCGATTTCACGAGCCTGGTGGAGCGCATCGTGGCGAGCGCTCGCGAGCGCCCGGCGAGCGAAGCGACGCTACCGGCCTGAGCCGACGTCCGGGGGCTCCTCGCCTTGGGCGAAGTCCTCGGGCGTGACGTTGTCGAGGAAGTCCTTGAACTTCTCGACGACCTGCTCGGTGTCCTCGACCTCCTCGCCCTCGAACTCGATCGCGGACTCCTCGATCACCTCGTCCGCGGCGAAGATCGGCGCCGAGGTGCGGACGGCCAGGGCGAGCGCATCAGAGGGGCGGGAGTCGATCTCCATCTCCGAGCCGTTCATCGAGATCGTGATCGAGGCGAAGAAGGTGTTGTCGCGCAGCTCGGTGACCGAGACCTTCTCGCATTTCGCCTCCATCTGATCGAGCACGTCGGAGAGGAGGTCATGGGTCATCGGGCGCGGGGTCGATGCACCCTGGAGCTTCATCAGGATGGCCGCGGCCTCCGGGTGGCCGATCCAGATCGGGAGGAACTTGTTGCCGTCGACGGTCTTCAGCAAGACGATCGGCTGCTTGCCGACCATGTCGAAGCTCACTCCGTAGATGGTCATCCGCTGCAAAAAAGGCTCCTCGGGGAGGTCCGCACGGATTATAGGAGCGGCCCCGAGCCCTCCCTCGCGCGTGGGACAATCGAGCCCCATGCCGGAGTGTCGTCAGCAGGCCTTCATCGACGCGCCGCTCCAGCTCGTCTGGGAGCTGGCCGCCGACCCGGACCGCCAGACCGAGTGGTGGCCGGACACGATCATCTTCGAATGCGTCGACGGCAATTTCGAGCAGGGCTGCCACGTCCGAAACGTCCAGAAGCGGCCCTGGCCGATGTCTGACCTCGAGACCACGCTCGAGGTCGACCGGATGATTCCCGGCAAGGAGCTCACGATCCGCTGCATGGACACCGGCACCTACTGCCGGTCCGTGCTCACGGAAGGGCAGGGCGGCACCTTCATCGAGATGGAGGCCGGCAACGATCCGAAATCCCTCAAGGTCCGCCTCCAGGTGGCGGCCGCGGGCGAGCGGATGTTCCGCCGCTGGGTCGAACACGCGCTGGAGAAGCTGCGAGGCGCCGCGGAGGCCGCTCGCGCGCCGGGCTGATGGGCGATCCTGGACTCGAACCAGGGACCTCTTCCTTATCAGAGAAGCGCTCTAACCGACTGAGCTAATCGCCCGTCCTGACGAAACGGGCTCCTCGGCTTCGCCTGCGGAGCATTCTTAGCTGCGGCGGCGAAGCCGTTTGGCGAGCGAGTTGAGCTCGTCCAGGTCGTCGAAGCGGAGCTCTGCCTTGACTCCGTTGCCGTCGCGGCGGACCCGGACGTCCTGCCCGAGAGCCGAGCCGAGCAGGTCCTCGGCGTCCGTCATCGCCGCGCGCTCCTCGGCCGAGATGCGGCCGCCGCTCGCCTTCCTGCGGCGGGTGCCGCCGTTCGCCCGGCGCTCGGTGTCGCGGACCGACCAGCCCTCGGCGGCGGCCTGTTTGGCGAGCCGGGCGCGGCGGTCCTGGTCGCCGACCTGCAGGATCGCCCTGCCGTGCCCCTCGCTGAGCTCGCCGCGCTCGAGCAGGGCGAGGGCCGAGTCGGGCAGGTCCAGGAGCCGGATCAGGTTGGAGATGGCGGCGCGGCTGCGGCCCACGCGGCGTGCGAGCTCCTCCTTCGAGATCCCCAGGTCGTCCACCAGGGCGGCGCAGGCCCGGGCCTCCTCCACGGGGTTGAGGTCCTCGCGGACCATGTTCTCGATCAGCGCGGCCTGCAGGCGCTCGTCCTCGGGTGAGGTCCGGACCACAGCCGGGACCCGGTCGATGCCGGCCTTCTGCGCGGCGCGCCAGCGGCGCTCGCCCGCGACCAGCTCGTAGCGTCCGTCGTCCAGCGGCCGGACGATCAAGGGCTGCAGGAGCCCGACGGAGCCGATCGACCCTGCCAGGGCGTCGAGGGCCGCGGTGTCGAACGTCGCCCGTGGCTGGTCGGGGTTGGGCTCGATCTGGGTGACCTCGAGCTCGCGCAGCTCCGGGCCGCCGGCGTTGCTCTCCGGAAGGATCGCGGCGAGGCCCCTCCCCATGCCGCGGCGGCGCTCAGCCATTCGCGACCTCGGCGTTCGGAGCCTGAAGCGCGAGCACCTCGTCGGTCAGAGCACGGTAGGCGCGGGAGCCGGTCGACCTCGGATCGTGCTCGGAGACCGGAATGCCATAGCTCGGGGCCTCCGCGACCCGGACGCTCCGCGGGACGACGGTCTGGAAGACCCTCGCCGGGAGGTGCTCGCGCAGCTCGCGCTCGACGTCACGGGCCAGCCGCGTCCGGTCGTCGTGCATCGTGATCAGGACGCCCGCCATCTCCAGGTGAGGATTGAGCTCCTGGCGGACGAGCTGCAGCGTCTCGAGGAACTGCACGAGGCCCTCCAGCGCCAGGTACTCGGCCTGAACCGGAACGATCACCTTGTCGGCCGCGACCAGAGCGTTGACCGCGACGGGACCAAGCGAGGGCGGGCAGTCGAGCAGCGTGTAGGCGAAGCGCTCCCTGACCGGCCCGAGCCCGTCGCGAAGCCGGGTCTCATAGCCGCTGGCGCGCGGCAGCTCGACCGCGGCGCCGGCGAGGTCCACATGCGCCGGGACGATCCAGAGGTTGTCGGGGCCGGCGGGCCGGGCGGCCTCGGCGACCGAGACCTCGCCCGTGAGGCAGTCGTAGGAGGAGGGCGTGGAGTTCTTCTCCAGCCCAAGCGCAACCGTTGCGTTGCACTGGGCGTCGAGGTCGACGATCAGCGTCTGCTGCCCGTCGCCGGCCACGCAGGCGCCCAGGTTGACCGCGGTGGTGGTCTTCCCCACGCCACCCTTCTGATTCGCGATCGCGTAGACGGTTCCCATTGAGTTCGTTCGGGTCAGTTTCGTTCGGTCCCGAACCGCCGCTTCGCCGCCATCCCGGGGCGCCGCGGGAGCCCGTTCGGAGTCGGTCCATTCTTGCGGAGCAGGTGGATGTGACGATCGCGGCTGCCCGGATATGGCCGCACGGAGCGGATCTCCGTCGGTTCCATCGCAAGGCGCGAGGCCGCTCGGGCCACCTCGGCCTCCTGATCCGCGGAGCGTGCACCCTTCCAGGCGACGAGCACGCCGCCGTCCCGCAGCAGTGGCGAGGCGAGCTCCGCGAGAGTGGCCAGCGGGCCGACGGCCCTGGCGGTGACGACGTCGTAGGCCTCACGGCCCCCGCCGGATGCCCACTCCTCGGAGCGCTCACAGACCAGCGAGACGTTCGCGAGGCCCATCCGCTCGATCGCGTCGCGCAGAAACGAGCACTTGCGCTCGATCGACTCGATCAGGTCGACGCGGCCGTCGGGCAGCGCGGCGGCGAGCACGAGGCCCGGGAGGCCCGCGCCGCTCCCCAGGTCGGCGATCCGCCCGGCGGAGCGGAGCGGCTCGATCTCGAGACCACTGAGCGAGTCTGCGATGTGGACGTCGCGGGCGCGGCGCACCGTGGACGCTGCGACCGGGGCGCGCGCCTCCTCGAGCATCCGGAGCAGCTCGTCGAGCGCGGGCCGCGCCGCCGGAGGGATCGCGCTCAATCGGAGACGAGCGGTGCGACCACCACGTAGCGGTTGGGCTCGTCGCCCTCGCTGTAGGTCTCGACCTCGGGGCGATCGCGAAGGTGCTCATGGACGACCCGCCGCTCGTTCGAGCCCATCGGGTCCATCTCAACGGGCTCCTTGTGCCGGATCGCATCCTCCGCGGCGAGGTCGCCCCGCCGCCGCAGCGACTCGCCCTGGCGCCGGCGATAGCCGGCCGCGTCAACGGTGACCCGCTTGCGCTCCTGGCGGCCGCGGAACGCGGCCTGGTAGGCGAGCAGCTGGACCGCGTCGATCGTCTGGCCGTGGCGGCCGATCAGCAGGCCGACGTCCTCGCCGTCGACGTCGGCGCGGATCTCGTCCTCAACTTCCTCGACCGAGACCGAGGCCTCCAGGCCGAGCTCCTCGACGATGCGCTCGAGCAGCACGCGAACCCGCTCCGCCGGCTCCTCGGGCAGCACCGACTGCTGGGACTCGAGCTCTCCTTCGGCCACGCGGAGAGTCTAAGCCGGGGCGGCTCTAGCGACGCCGCTTGCGCTTGCGCGGTGGCGGCGGCGGCGGCTTCGTCGCCCGGACCTCCTCCGGCGTCGGAACCGCCGGCAGGGGCCAGACGAAGTGGATCACGGTCTGCTGCATGATCTGCCAGAGACCGCTGGCGATGAAGTAGACGGCAATGCCCGCCGGAGCGTTCGGGATCAGGAAGACCGTGACCAGGGAGAAGACCCCCGCGAACAGGTAGCGCTGCGAAGCCCCGCCGGTCTGCGGCGAGGGCGTGAAGATGATCAGCGCGAAGGTGCCGGCCACGGCGAGCACGATCAGCGCGGCCGCCTCCGCGCCGGTGGGGTGTTCGGCGAGGTGCTTGATGAACAGCCAGCCAGGATCCCCCGACGCGATCACCTCGTCCTTGAAGGTGCTGCTGCGCAGCAGCGCGTAGAGCGCGATGAAGACGGGGAACTGGAAGACCAGCGGCAGGCAGGCGGACAGGGGGTTGACACCGTGCTCCTGGAAGAGCGCCATCTGCTCGCGCTGCATGCGCTGGCGATCGTCCTTGTACTTCTCCTGGATCTCCTTGATGTAGGGCTGTAGAGCCTGCATCTCCCGCATGCCGTGCATCGATCGCAGGGTGAAGGGCAGGACCACGAGACGGGAGAGCCAGGTGATCAGGACGATGCCGACGCCCCAGGAGAGCCCGACGTCGTCGTGCATCCACGTGATGACGTTGTTGAAGACATCGATCAGCGGCTGGAGGATGTTGGCGTCGAGGAACACGGTGGAGTTCTACGTCAGATCGGGACGGTTGGATCCGCCGGCAGGTCCGGCCGCGGCGTTGTGCGGCCGTTGACGGCGAAGCCGCTGGCCGGAGCGGCTGGGAGTGTTGCGGAACAGGCGCCGGTCCGAGAGCTCGTCCACGCCGCCGTGGCTGAACGGGTTGCAGCGCAGCAACCGCCAGCCGGCGAGGATCAGGCCTCGGATCGGGCCCAGCTCGCGGATCGCCTCGACCGCGTACGCAGAGCAGGTCGGGTAGTACCGGCAGCGCGGGGCGAGGGCCGGCGAGACCCAGCGCTGGTAGAGCCGGATCGGCGCGATCAGCGAGCGCGGTCAGCAACCGTTTCACGACAAACGCTCCCCGCCCGCCGCCTCCTGCATGAGCTCCGCCAGCGAGGAGCGGATGCCCTCCTGTCCCTCACGCTCAAGCAGACCTTCAGCCCCTGGCCGGGCGACGATCACGTAGTCCCGGCCGGGCTGGATCAGCTCGGAGAGCTCCCAGAACGCCTCCCGCACGGCGCGGCGCACCCTATTGCGGGTCACGGCCTTGCCGATCTTCCGGCCCACCGAGAGCCCGAGCCGCGCTCCATCCTGCGCCTCGTCCTCGCGGCGAGCAAAGGAGTGGACGACCAGGAAGCGGTTGGCCCACGAGTTGCCCTCGCGGTAGACACGGTCGAAGTCGCCGCTCCGGGAGAGCCGGCGGCGGCGGGCATCGGGGCGGCCCAGAGGCCAACCTAGGGAGTGAGGCGCTTGCGGCCCTTCTGACGCCGGCGCCTCAGGATTGCGCGACCCGATCGGGTGCGGCTGCGCGCTCGGAACCCGTGGGTTCGCGCTCGCTTGCGCTTCTTCGGCTGGTAGGTCCGCTTCATCGAAAGGGCCCAATCGGGAGGGCGAGGGGCACGGCAGTATAGGCCGTGACCATCTCTCAGCTCTCCGGCATCCGAGGCCGGGCGAAGGGGAGCTTGCGGTTTTCGCCGCGTTTTGCACGGAGGCAGCGGCGACGCCCCTTTCGACGCCCGAGGGCCGAGCCTATGATCGACGCTCGCTCGCCTCGGATTCACACCGACGACGACGAAGGAGGACCAGGTTCAGGGGCAGGCCGGTGACGTCCGCCAGGACCTAGTGGGTCCCTGGCGAGAGATCCAGCGGGAGCTGGCCGCCTCGGTACCCGAGGACACCTACCGCCTCTGGTTCTCCCCGCTTGCGCCCGTCTCGAGACGCGGCGCCACTCTCTATCTGACCGGTCCGCAGCGGGTCACCCGCTGGGTCGGCCGGCGTTATCTCGAGCTGCTGCGGGCGGCCATCGGCAGGTCGGTCGACGGGATCCGCGAGGTCGAGTTCGTGGCTCCGGACGCGGCGCCGGCGCCGGCACGGACCTCCCACGAGGCCGCCTCCAGGGTCGCTCTCAACCCCGACTACACCTTCGAGCGCTTCGTGATCGGCCCGGGGAACCAGCTCTCCCACGCTGCCGCCCTGGCAGTCGCCGAGGCCCCCGGCGAGGCGTACAACCCCCTCTTCCTGCACGGCCCGCCCGGGCTCGGCAAGACCCACCTGCTGGGCTCGATCGCCAACTACCTGGCCCGCCACAGCCCCCAGCTCACCGTCCACTACACCACCGCCGAGTCCTTCACCAACGAATTCGTCTCCTCGCTGCACGGGTCCGCGATGGAGGGCTTCAAGGAGCGCTACCGGCGCGCCGACGTGCTGCTGATCGACGACGTCCAGTTCCTCCAGGGCAAGGCCCGAACCGCCGACGAGTTCTTCCACACCTTCAACGCGCTGTACGAGGGCGGCGCCCAGCTCGTGCTCACGGCCGATCGGGTCCCGGCCGAGCTCAAGGACCTCGCCGACCGGCTCCGGGACCGATTCGAGTGGGGCCTGACCGTCCCGCTCGAGCCGCCCGACCTCGCCACCCGCCTCGTCTTCCTCGGCAACCTCTCCCGGGAGCAGCGCGAGCCCCTCCCTCCCGATGCCCTCCGCGCGCTCGCTGCCAAGACCTCACCGAACCTGCGCATCCTGAAGGGAGCCCTGACGCGGGTGGTGGCGATCTCGTCGCTGACCTCCTCGGCCCTGACCGCAGCCTCCGTCGAGAACGCGCTGCCGGCCCAGACCATCCCGCCCGCGCAGGCGCCGCCCCTCGAGGCCCGGCAGGTCCAGGACGCCGTCGCCAGCCGGCTGGAGCTGAGCGTCGCCGACCTCCTCTCCCCCAGCCGCACCGCTCCCATCGCTCGCGCCCGTCAGCTCGCCATGTATTTGACCCGCGAGCTCACCGACCTCTCGCTTCCCGCCATCGCCCAGGCCTTCAACCGCCGCGACCACACCACCGTCCTGCACGCCATCCGGCGGGTCGAGCGCAGTGCGCTCGAGGATGCGAGCGTCTCCCGCACTCTGGAGGAGCTCACCTCACAGCTTCGTTCGGGACCTGCTGATTCGGGACCTGACGGATCGTGACCGAACCGACTGAAAGAATCGAAGAGGAGGCTGTCCACATATCCACGTCGTCCACAACCCTTACTACTCCTAGGAACGCCCAACAACCAGCGATGAAGATCAACACCACAAGGCAAGCGCTTCTCGATGCCCTGCTCGTCGTCTCGCGAGCGGTCTCGGCCCGCGCCGCGCTTCAGGCTCTCTCCGGCATCCTGATCACCGCCGACGGGGAGGCCCGGCTGCGCGCGACGGACATGGAGCTCGGGCTCGAGGTGGGCCTCGAGGGGGAGGTCGAGGGCGGGGGGTCGGTGGTGTTGCCGGGCCGGCTGCTGGTCGAGGTCGTCCGCTCGCTTCCGGAGGGGCCCGTGACCCTGGCGCTTGCGCGAGGCCGAGCGCGACATCGAGCTCAGCGCCGGCTCGTCGCGCTTCCACCTCCGCACCCTGCCGGCCGATGACTTTCCGCGCTTCCCGGAGGCGGAAGGAGACCCGGCCGAGCTTCCGGCGGCGCCGCTGCGCGACACCATCAACCGGGTCGCCCGCGCGGCGTCGCGAGACGAGGCGCGGCCGGTGCTCACCGGCGTGCTGGTGACGGTGGAGGGCGACGAGATGACGATGGTCGCCACCGATTCCTACCGACTCGCGGTGAAGACGACCAAGCTCGACACCTCGGTGGGGGAGCGGCTCGAGGCCAACGTGCCCGCCAGGGCGCTGCGAGAGCTGGCGCGCCTGATCGAGGCGGGCGGCGAGGACTCGCTGCGCGTCTGGCTGACCCGCAACCAGGCGATCTTCCGGGTCGGTCAGACCTCACTCAGCTCCAGGCTCATCGACGGCCAGTTCCCGAACCACCAGCAGCTCCTGCCCGAGTCCTTCGAGCACGAGGTGAAGCTGCCGAGGACCGAGCTGCTCGAGGTCACCCGGCGCGTCTCCCAGCTCGCCCAGCGAAACGCTGCGCTGCGGCTCTCCTTCTCGGAGGGGGAGCTGGTGGTGTCTGCCGAGACGCCGGATCTCGGCGACGCCCGCGAGGCGCTGCCGGCTCCGTACTCGGGCGAGCTGCTCGAGATCGGCTTCAACCCGGAGTTCGTCAGGGACGGCCTGGAGTCGATCGACTCCGACGAGGTCGTGCTGAAGTTGATTTCACCGCTGCGCCCGGGGCTGCTCGAGCCCTCTGCGGCGGATGACTTCAGCTACCTGGTGATGCCGATTCGCCTCAACGTGTAGGTCGCGATGGTCGTCGGCGCAGTCGAGTGCCGCGGGTTCCGCAACCTCGCCGACGAGCTGACCGAGATCGGCGACGGCGTCGTGGTGGTCCACGGCTCGAACGGCGCCGGCAAGACGAACCTGCTCGAGGCCGTCTACTTCGGGCTCACCGGCCGCTCGTTCCGGGCCGGCAACGACCGCGACATGATTCGCTTCGGCGACCAGGGCGCCCGGGTTGAGCTGGACCTGGCCCGAAGCGGCTCTCGACTGCTGTCCGCGATCGACCGCTCGGGGGAGCGCCGCCACCTGCTCGCCGGCAGGCCGCTCGCGGGTGCGCCGGACGAGCGGCCGCTGGTGAGCGTCTTCCACCCCGATCGGCTGCAGCTCGTCAAGGGATCCCCCGCTCATCGCCGCGCCCACCTGGACCGTCTCTGCGGCGCCATCTGGCCCGCGCGCGCCGACCTGCGCAGCCGCTTCGGCCGCACGCTGGCGCAGCGGAACGCTCTCGTCCAGCGGATCCGCGCCGGCCTCGGCGAGGCCGACTCCCTGCGCTCGTGGGACGAGCGCCTGGCGACCGAGGCCGAGCCGCTGATGGAGGCCCGGACGGAGGCCGTGGACGCCCTCGCGAGCGTCTTCTCCGAGCTGGCGGTCGCTCTCGGGCTGCCCGAGGCGGAGATCGCGTACCGCCCGCGGGCGTCCGGGGGGCGAGATCAGCTGGCGGCCGAGCTCGCCAGGCGACGGGCGGAGGATCTGGGTCGCGCCTACACCTCCTACGGGCCCCAGCTCGACGAGGTGGAGCTGCGCCTCGGCGGTAGGGCGCTGCGGCGGTTCGGCTCCCAGGGCCAGCAGCGCCTCGCGCTCCTCGCCCTGCTCTTCGCCGAGCGCGCCGCCCTGATGGAGGCGGGCCGGATGGCTCCCCTGATGCTGCTCGACGACGTCATGAGCGAGCTCGATCCCGGGCACCGGGAGCTGCTCGTCTCGTTACTCGAAAGCGGAGGCCAGTCCCTGATCACGGCGACCGAGTCCTCCCATGTGCCGTCCGCCGCGGCGGCCCGGATCGAGGTCGCCGCCGGGGTCGTCAGCGCGAGCCCGAAGCTGAGGGCGGCGTGAGGCGCCGGCGAGCACCACGGCCGCTCGCCACGGCGATCGGCGAGGCGCTCGAGCGGGCCGAGCCGGCCACCCTGCTCGCGGCCGTGCAGAGCGCCTGGCCGGCGGCGGTGGGGGAGGCGATCGCCCGCGAGGCCACTCCCGTCGCGGAGCGGTCGGGGGTGGTGACGGTGGCATGCACCTCCTCCGCCTGGGCCCAGGAACTCGACCTGCTGGGGCGTCAGATCCTCGACAAGATCAGGCCGGGGCTGCCCGCCGAGATGCCTCTGGAGGGCTTCAGGTTTATCACCTCCGACGATCCCGTCTGATTTCTCGTTTAATTCGCCATTTGCAGGGCATTTTTGCGCCTTTGGCGCAAATTCCGGGGCTCTCGACTGCTAGACTTATGTGTACTTGAGTGAGGCCTCGACCCTCTTGTCCGCAAGGACTTTCCGAGCCGGGTCACGAAGGTCGTAGGCATCCCCTGATTGGACTGAAAGGAAGCTGAGTGGCGAAGACCTCCCAGCGCGGAGCAGCGAGCAAGAACAAGGCGAAGGGTTCCTCCTACAGCGCCAAGGACATCACCGTCCTGGAGGGCCTGGAGGCCGTTCGCAAGCGACCCGGCATGTACATCGGCTCGACCGGCCCGCGCGGGCTGCACCACCTCGTCTACGAGGTTGTGGACAACTCCGTCGACGAGGCGATCGCCGGGCACGCCAAGCGGGTCACGGTCACGCTGCATCCGGACAACAGCTGCACCGTCGTCGATGACGGTCGCGGTATCCCGGTCGAGCGCCATCCCAAGCTTCGGAAGCCCGCCGCCGAGGTCGTGCTCACCACCTTGCACGCCGGCGGCAAGTTCGGCGACGGTGGCGGCTACAAGGTCTCCGGCGGCCTGCACGGCGTCGGGGTCTCGGTGGTCAACGCGCTCTCGGAGAAGCTGCACCTCGAGGTCTGGCGCGACGGCAACGTCTGGGAGCAGGACTACGAGCGCGGCAAGCCCGTCACCAAGTTCAAGAAGGGCCGGGCCGTGAAGACCACGGGGACGACGATCACCTTCCTTCCGGACATGGAGATCTTCGGTGACGAGATCGAGTTCGACTTCGAGACCCTCGCCGAGCGGCTGCGAGAGACCGCCTTCCTGACCCGCGGCCTCAAGGTCGAGTTGATCGACGAGCGCGGTGCCGGCGAGAGGGTCGAGTTCCAGTACAAGGGCGGCATCGCTGACTTCGTCAGGCACCTGAACGAGTCAAAGGACCCGCTGCACCGAAAGATCGCCTTCTTCGAAGGGGAGACCAAGGAGGGCCAGGTCGAGGTCGCGATGCAGTGGAACGCCTCGTATCAGGAGTCGATCTTCAGCTTTGCGAACAACATCAACACCCACGAGGGCGGCACCCACCTCTCGGGCTTCCGCTCCGCGCTGACCCGCACCCTGAACGCCGTCGCGCGGAATCGAGGCCTGCTCAAGGACAACGACGAGAACCTCTCGGGTGAGGACGTCCGCGAGGGGCTGACGGCGGTCGTCTCGGTCAAGCTCGCCGACCCGCAGTTCGAGGGTCAGACGAAGACCAAGCTCGGCAACCCGCCGATCGAAGGCCTGGTCAAGGAGGTCGTCAACCGCTCTCTCGGCGAGTTCCTCGAGGAGAACCCCGCCGACGCCCGCCGGATCCTGGTCAAGGCGGTGGATGCCGCTCGCGCCCGCGACGCGGCCCGCAAGGCCCGCGACCTGACCCGGCGGAAGTCCGCGCTCGAGAACTCGACCCTGCCCGGAAAGCTCGCCGACTGCTCAGTCAAGGACCCGGCGCTCGCCGAGCTTTTCATCGTCGAGGGAGATTCGGCCGGCGGTTCCGCGAAGCAGGGCCGCGACCGCAACACCCAGGCGGTGCTGCCGCTGCGCGGCAAGATCATCAACGTCGAGAAGAGCAGGATCGACAAGGTCCTCGCCAACAACGAGATCCAGGCGCTGATCACCGCGATCGGAACCGGCGTGCACGACGAGTTCAACCTCGAGGAGGCGCGCTACCACAAGGTGGTCCTGATGACCGACGCCGACGTCGATGGCGCGCACATCCGCACCCTGGTGCTCACCTTCCTATACCGGCAGATGCCCGAGCTGATCGAGGCCGGCTACGTCTACATAGCCAAGCCGCCGCTCTACAAGCTCAAGCAGGGCCAGCGCGAGATCTGGATCGAGCGCGAGTCCGAGCTCGAGGAGCTGCTGCTCCGCGACAAGCTCGAGGACTTCCAGGTGTTGGACGCCGACGGCAAGCAGCGCAAGCTCAGCAAGCGCCGCTGGCAGGACCTGACCCGGCACTACAAGGCGTTCGAGGGCTGGCTCTCGACCCTGCGGGCCGAGTTCGGGCACGAGGTGATCGACTTCATCTCGGAGTCCCATCTGCTCGAGTCGCAGGCCAAGACGATGGCCGAGGCGGCGAAGGTGTTCAAGGCCAAGGACCCCGACGGACCGGCCCTACATCACCGAGCTCGTCAAGCAAGACAAGGGTGCCCTGGTGGTGAAGGGCACCCACCGGCGCACCGGTCTGGCCCGGGAGCACCGGATGCGCAAGGAGCTGTTCGACGACAACGCCTACGCGCAGCTGATCGAGGCTCACGCGAAGCTGCGGGAGCTGGTCGGCGAGCCACCCTTCGTCGTCTCCCTGGGCGAGAAGGAGCGTGAGGCGGACTCCTTCGCCGAGCTCCGCCGTGCGGTCCTCGAGCTCGCCCGCGAAGGGGTCCAGCTGCAGCGCTTCAAGGGACTCGGCGAGATGAACCCCGAGCAGCTCCGCGAGACGACGATGGACCCGGGCAGCCGCACGCTGCAGCAGGTCGCGATCGACGATGCGGCTGCGCTCAACACCGAGCAGACCTTCTCCGACCTGATGGGGGACCAGGTCCAGCCGCGCAAGGACTTCATCGAGCGACATGCACGGGACGTGAGGTTCCTCGATGTCTAGCCCCGCACCGCCTGAGGGAGACGGCCTCCTGGAGGCCCTGACCGGCAACGTCGAGCCGCGCGAGCTCGAGAAGGAGATGCGCTCCTCCTATCTCGACTACGCGATGAGCGTGATCGTCGGCCGGGCGCTTCCCGACGTCCGCGACGGGCTCAAGCCCGTGCATCGCCGCGTGCTGTACGCGATGCACGATCTCGGGCTCCAGCCCAACCGGCCGTATCGGAAGTGCGCCTTCATCGTCGGCGAGGTGATGGGTAAGTACCACCCACACGGCGACTCCGCGATCTACGACACGCTGGTCCGCATGGCGCAGGAGTTCTCCCTGCGCTACCCGCTGGTCGACGGCCAGGGCAATTTCGGGTCGATCGACGACGACCCCGCGGCCGCGATGCGCTACACGGAGGCGCGGCTGGGCCCGCTGGCGACCCAGATGCTGCGCGACATCGACGCGGACACGGTCGACTTCGGGCCCAACTACGACGAGCGGACCAGGGAGCCGCTGCTGCTCCCGTCGCGCTTCCCCAATCTGCTCGTCAACGGGGCGGCTGGGATCGCGGTCGGCATGGCGACCAACATCCCCCCGCACAACCTCCGCGAGGTGACCGGCGCCGTCACCGCCTACATCGAGGACCCGGAGGTCGACCTCAATGGGCTGATGAAGCATGTCAAGGGCCCTGACTTCCCCGGCGGCGGCATCATCATGGGGCGCGACGGCATCCGGGACGCGTACGCCTCCGGACGCGGGTCGGTAAGGGTGCGCGCCAGGGCCCACGTCGAGCCCCTCAAGGGCGGCAAGGAGGCGATCATCGTCACCGAGCTCCCCTTCCAGGTCAAGAAGGGCGGTGAGGGCGGCCTGATCACCAAGATCGCGGACCTGGTCCGCGACAAGAAGATCACCGGGATCTCCGACCTGCGCGACGAGTCCGACCGCTCCGGGATGCGGATCGTGATCGAGCTGAAGCGCGGGGGGGACCCCGCCAAGGTCGTGCTCAACCAGCTCTACAAGCGCACCCAGATGCAACAGAGCTTCGGCATCAA
The DNA here is from genome assembly GCA_963825825.1 of uncultured Solirubrobacterales bacterium. GTDB lineage: Bacteria > Actinomycetota > Thermoleophilia > Solirubrobacterales > 70-9 > DASUPK01. Next base: position 218,157 of record CAWGUT010000001.1, read on the forward strand.
CATGGTGGCGCTGGTCGACGGTGTGCCGCGCACGCTGAGCCTGCTCGAGGCGATCCGCCACTACGTCGTGCACCAGCGCGACGTCATCACCCGGCGCACCCAGCACGAGCTGGCCCGGGCCGAGGCGCGCGCCCACATCCTCGAGGGCCTTCTGGTCGCGCTCGACAACCTCGACGCCGTCATCAAGCTGATCCGGGGATCCAAGGATCCCGACATCGCCCGCGACGGCCTGATCGAGAAGTTCACCCTCACCCGTCCACAGGCCCAGGCGATCCTGGACATGCGCCTACAGCGTCTCACCGCGCTCGAGGCCGACAAGATCCGCGAGGAGCACGCCGAGCTCAGCAAGCGCATCAAGGAGCTCCGCGCGATCCTCGCCGACGAGACCAAGGTGCTCGGCCTGGTCAAGTCCGAGCTCGCGGAGATCGCCGAGCGCTACGGCGACGACCGCCGGACGGAGATCACCGCTGCGGAGGGCGAGCTCGACATCGAGGACGTGATCGCCGACGAGCAGATGGTCGTCTCGATCACCGCCTCCGGCTACGCGAAGCGGACCCCGCTCACCACCTACCGGCAGCAGCGCCGCGGCGGCCGTGGGGTGCAGGGGATGAACATGAAGGAGGGCGACTACATCGAGCACCTGCACGTCTGCTCGACGCACGACTACCTCCTCTTCTTCACCAACCAGGGGAAGGTCTACCGCCTGAAGGTCTACGAGCTTCCGGAGGGGTCACGCGCCTCCCGCGGCCGAGCGCTCGTCAACGTCCTGCCGCTGAAGGACCAGGAGAAGGTGATGGCGGTGATCCCGACCCGCGACTTCTCCGAGGGCAAGTTCCTCGTCTTCGGCACGGCTCAGGGGATGGTCAAGAAGACCCCGTTCAAGGACTACGACACGCCGATCCGCGCGGACGGCATCATCGCGATCAACATCCGCAAGGGCGACGAGCTCGTCCGCGTCCGGATGACCTCGGGCAAGGACGACATCATCATGACTTCGAAGTCGGGCCACGCCGCCCGCTTCAGCGAGAAGCAGGCGCGCCCGATGGGCCGGGCCACCGCCGGCGTCAAGGGGATGAACGTCTCCGACAAGGGCAACCGAGTCCTCTCCCTCGACGTCGTCGATCACGCGGATACGAAGGGCGATCTGCTGGTCGTCACCGAGAACGGCTACGGCAAGCGGACGCCCCTCATCGAGTACCCCGTCAAGGGCCGCGGCGCGAAGGGAATGCTGACGGCGAGGCTGACCGCCAAGAAGGGCGGCCTCGCCGGCGCCCGCGTCGTGGGCGAACGCCAGGAGCTCATCTTCATCTCCCAGCACGGGATGGTGCAGCGCAACGCCGTCGAGGGCATCTCCCGGATGGGAAGGGCGACGCAGGGCGTGCGGGTGATGAACCTGAAGAAGGGCGACCGCGTCAGCGCGGTGGCGCTCGTTGTCGAGTCGGAGAACGGCAATGGCAATGGCGCCGAGGCCAAGGCCCCGTCGCTCGAGGACGAGGCACCGACCGCGGCCAGCGTCGCCGAGGAGGCCGCCGCGGCGGAGTCCGCCGGCAACGGCGAGGCGAAGGTATCCCGGAGGTCGGCAGACAGCCCCAAGCCCGCCGCGAAACCGAAGAGCGCGACAAAGCCGAAGCGCGCCGCCAAGCCGAAGTCGAGCAAGCAGGCCGCGAAGCAACCGAAGCTGAAGCCAAAGCCGACAGCGACGGCCAAGCAGCGAGCCGAGGCGGAGCAAAGGAAGCGCAAGCGGTAACGCCTATCCGCCCACACGCGGAATACTGCGTGGGCGATGTCGGGGGAGAACCTCGAAACTGTGCGGCGCCACATCGAAGTCTGGAACCGGCGCGACCTGACGGCGTGGTTGGCCTCGTTCCACCCCGACGCGGAGATTGAGTGGTCGCGCTCCCGAGGGCCGTTCAAGGGTGTCTATCGCGGTCACGGCGAGCTCGAGGCCTTCTGGGGCGAGTTCTGGTCGACTTCGAGGACGTCCGCTCGAGACGCACGGCCTCACCGAAGAGGGCTCCGAGGTCGTGTTCTCGAACACCGCCATATGCGGGGGCGCGAGGGGATCGAGGTGACGCGAGCAGCGTGCTGGTGTTCAACGTCGAGAACGGGCAGATCTTTCGGCTGCGGCTCTTCCAAGACCGAGCCGAAGCCCTCGAAGCCGTCGGGCTGCGGGAGTAGGGCGTAGCCTCTCGATCGAGATTCGCCTTGCATTCGAGCGAAAGGGGAGCTGATGAGTGAGGATGAAAAGACCTTCGAGGGGCAGTGCTACTGCGGCGCTGTGACGATCGAGGTCACCGGCGATCCGGAAGGCGCCGGCTACTGCCATTGCAAGGCTTGTAGGAGCTGGTCCGCGGGCCCGGTCAACGCGTTCACGCTGTGGAAGCCCGAGGCGGTCAAGGTGACCAAGGGAGAGGACCAGATCGACGAGTACAACGCGAACGAGCGGACCTATCGGCAGTGGTGCAAGGCGTGCGGTGGCCATCTGATGGCGCGGCACCCGCAGTGGGGCCTGGTCGACGTCTACGCGGCGACGATCCCTGAGTTTCCGTTTGACACCCGAGGTGCACGTCAACTACGAGTCGACCGTGATGCCGATGAAGGACGGCCTCCCCAAGCTCAAGGACTTCCCCGAAGAGCTGGGCGGCTCGGGCGAGGCGATCCCCGAGTAGCAGCGCTAGGCGGCCAGTAGGTACGGCTCCCAGGTCGCCGGCGTTCGCGGCGCGGCGATCCGGATGAAGACGGTCGGTCCCGGCGGGCGGGGCCGCCGCTTCGGATGCATGCGGATCTCCTGCGGCAGCCGGTTGCCCTTCCTGCGGTTGCAGGGCGCACAGGAGGCGACGATGTTCTCCCAGACCGACTCGCCTCCCCGGCTGCGCGGGATGACGTGGTCGACGGTGAGCCCGTGCTTGTCCGAGCCGCAGTACTGGCAGGTCCAGCCGTCCCGCGCCAGCACGGCCTTGCGGGTGATGCGGCGGCGATGGATGTCGCGCGGGACACGGACGAAGCTGATCAGCCGGATGACCTCCGGACGATCGATGCGCATCGTCTCGGAGCGGAGCACGTCGTCCCCTCGCTCCAGCACCTCGGCCTTCTCCTTCAGGATCAGGACGAGCGCACGGCGGACAGTGCAGACGTTGAGCGGCTCGTAGCTGGCGTTGAGAACCAGCACCCGGCCCCTGGTCAGGCGGCGGAGCGCCGCTACCGCTACCTCTCCGTCGGCCTCCCCGTCCGGGGCGGAGCCGTTGCCGTTCAGGTGGGCGGAGTCGTGGCCGTTGGTCGCGGCCCGCTTGTGGCCGTTATTCGATGCCCGACCGCCGGCCGGCACAGATGCTTCGTGCACGGTGGCCCCGTTGCCCATTTCCCGGGCGATTGTAGACGAGCACCTAGCTGGTTCCAGGCACTCCTGGCGGAGCCGCGATCGGCCAGCTGCCCAGCACGCGCACGGTCTCGGCCTTCGAGCGCAGGTCGCCGATTGCGGAGGCCAACGGCTCATCGCCCGCAGCGCCCTCGATGTCGAGGAAGAACTGGTAGCGGCCGAGCCCGCGCCGCAGCGGCCGCGACTCGATGCGCGTCAGGTTGACGTCTCGGCTGGAGAAGGCATGGAGCGCATCGACGAGGGCCCCCGGGTGGTCCTCGCCGAGTTCCGAGAAGACCAGCGAGGTCCGCCAGGGGCCGGATCCCGAGGGGCGTATCCCCTCGCTGGCGACCCAGACGAAGCGGGTGATGTTGTCGGCCTCGTCCTCCACGCCTGATCGCAACACGGCGGCCCCGTAGAGCCGCGCCGCGGACTCGGTCCCGAGCGCCGCCCAGGGCTGGTCGGATTCAGCGACCGTCCGGACCGCCTCGGCGGTGCTCGCTGCGGCGCGGACCTCGGCCTGAGGGAGGTTCTCGCGGATGAAGTGGGCGCACTGCGCGCTCGCCTGCGGATGGGAGAGGACGACCTCGATTCGCTCGAGCGGGATCTGATCCCGGGCGATCAGGCAGTGACGGATGGGGAGGTCGTACTCGCCGACCAGCGTGAGGCCGTCGGCGTCGAACGCGAGCGTGTCGAGGGTGGCGGTGACCGCGCCCTCGATGGAGTTCTCGAAGGGGACCAGCGCGCGGTCGGCCGCACCCTCGCGCACGGCCACGACCGCGTCGTAGACGGAGGCCGACGGGATGGGCTCGACGTGATCGTCCCCGACCGCGCCGCGGAGAGCGTCCTCGCTGAAGGTCCCCGGCGGACCGAGGTAAGCGACCCGCATTACGCGAGGGCGCGACCCGTTTGCTGCGGGTCCATCAGGAGCCGAAGACGACCGAGTAGGTGGACGTGTTGTTGGTGGTGATCTGCTCGCCCGCGACCGGATTCACGACCACCTCGAGCGTGGTGTCCGTACCCGGGGTCGGCTTGGTGGTGATCGGGATCTTCACTGTGCCCGACTCGCCGGCGCTGAGAGCCTGGAGCTGGCCGGTGAGCTGGCTCCCACCGAGAGTGGCAGTCACGCTGATTCCCGTCTCGTCGCTGTCGCCGGAGTTGGTGATTTGGATGTCGATCTCCTGCGCGTCGGCGGAGACGCTGTTGGTCGAGTCCGGTGTGAGGGTGGTGCCTCCGATCGAGGTGGACTCGAGCTGCAGCCCGTGGACGCCCCCGGTGGTCGTTGAGGTCTGGCCGGTGAGCGTGTTGAGCTTGCTCACGAGGGTCGTCTGGTTCAGGTAGTCGGTGGCGTTGGCGGGCATGAACCTTCCGTTGGGCAACGGCGTCGCGTCCACGCCCTCGTCGTCGAGGACGTTCTCGATCTCAGGCTTGCCGATCTGCGTCCAGAGGACATCGCTGGCGTACAGCGAGCCCATCGCGTTGCTGATCGTCTCGACCGCATTGCCCGTCTGCGTTCGGGCCGTCGCTTGGGGGACGCTCTCCGCGATCGAGCTGAGGGCATCGCGGCGCAGGGTCAGGGTCTGGATGACCGCGTTCTGTGCGTCGTGCATCTTGCCGGGCGCGCCGATGTCGTGGGCGCGGTCGAGGAGGGTCTGGGAGGTATCTCGCTGGCGCAGGACCTCCTGCTGGGCGTCGAGTGAGCTGGAGGTGCTGCTCGAGCCGTTGAGCAGGTTGAAGAAGTCCCTGCCGCTCTGCTCCGACTGCTGCATGATCGTCGCGACGTCCGAGTCGTAATTGCGGAGCGCCCGGTCGGAGCGTGCCTCGAGGCAGCCCCGGAACCCGATCACGATCAGGATCAGGAAGGCGAGGCCGATGCCGACGCCGATCAGGCGTCGGACGAGAAATTGCTGACGTCGCCTCTCGGGCCCTCCGACCCTGCGCCTCGGGCGCTCCGGCTCATCACTGACGACCAGGTCGTCTTGTTCCTCATCGAGGAATGCCAAACCGCGCCTCAGTATGAACATTCGGTAGGCGGTTCCACGTTTAGGTAGATCGACAGGAATGGGTCGTCCGGGAGCGAACTCAAAGCGGCCATGGTCGGTGAGGTGGTTCTGGGGAGATTTCGCGTCGAAGAGCGCATCGGAAGCGGCGGCTTCGGGACCGTCTACCGCGCCTGGGACGAGAGGCTGCAGAGGCCGGTTGCCGTCAAGGTGATCGACCGCGAGCACGGCGCCCCCCGGGTCACTCGCGAGGCACAGGCGGTGGCGCGTCTCACCCACCGAAACATCGCGACCCTCTATGAGCTCGCGAGCGACGGCGAACGGGCCTTCCTGGTCTCGGAGCTGATCGAGGGGGAGACGCTGCGGACGCTCGGCCGGCGCGGCGAGCTCACCGACCGACTGGTCGCACGTGTCGGCGCCGACGGGGCGGCCGCACTCACCGCCGCCCACCGCGCGGGCGTCGTCCACCGCGACGTGAAGCCGGAGAACATCTTGGTGTATGCGAGGCGCGCGCCAGCGCGACGTCTAGTTCTGGTCAGGCCAAGCTCGTCGACTTCGGAATCGCGAGCATCGCAGGAGAGAAGACCTTGACGGCCACCGGAGCGGTGGTCGGGACCCTCGCCTACATGGCGCCCGAGCAGGCCGATGGCCTGCGGCCGGGACCCGCGGCCGACGTCTATTCCCTCGCCCTGACGCTCTACGAGTGCCTCTGCGGCGAGCACCCTCTGCTGCGGGAGGGCCCGGCGGCCACCGCGCGCGCCATCGGTGAGCCGATCGCCCCGCTGGGGGCGGTGCGCCCCGAGCTTCCCGAGCAGATGACCGGGGCGATCGACGCCGCGCTGGACCCCGATCCAGAGGAGCGCCCGCTTGCCTCCGAGCTGGGCGCCGCACTCGCTGCCCACACCGCCGAGCTCGACGGCGAGCCGTTGCCGCCGACCGCCGGCATCGACGGGGACGCCTTCATCGAGCCGCGACGCCGCACTGACCTCGCCCGCTTCCTGCCAGGCGTCGGCGTCGCGGCGCTCGGGCTCGCGGGCCTGATCGGGACCGGAGCGCCGGCACCGATCGCCCTGGCGGCACTCGTCCCCGGCGTGCTCGCGCTCGGCCGGCCCCGCCCCGCCTACGCGCTGCAGCTCGCCCTGGTCGTGCTCTGGCTCGTGCTCGGCGCCGGCGAACCGGGCGTCGCCGCCCTGGTCGCCGTTCTGGGCGCCCCACTGCTGCTGGCCGCGATCGATCCGGAGGCGATCGCCCTGCCTGGGCTCGCCCCGCTTCTCGGCCTGGCGGGCCTGGGGCCCGTCTATCCGGCCCTCGCCGGGCTCACCCGCGGCGCCGCTGGTCGCGCCCTGCTCGGCGGGATCGGATATCTGTGGCTGGCCGCCTGGGAGGAGCTCGCCCATCGAACGCTGCTGCTGGGCCCCGTTGCCGATGTGCCCGCCCACTGGAAAGGGTCGGCGGGCACCGCCCTCGGCGACGTGGTCGCCCCGCTGGTCGACGGCTCGGTTCTCGCGGGCGCGGGCGTCTTCGCGCTCGCCGCCTGGGCGCTCCCGCTTTTGATCCGGGGCCGCACGCCCGTGCTCGATGCTCTCGGCGCGCTGATCTGGGCGGCGGGGCTGATCTCGGCGCTCCGTCTGGTCGCCGGCGGCTCGAGCCCGCCCGGGCTGCTCTTCGGAGCCCTGCTGGCCGCCGTGGTCGCGGCCCTGCTGACGCGCCGCCTGGGCGCCGCGGGCCCTTACCACGAGGGCCCGCTCTCCGAGCGCGGCTCCGACGCGCTCGCGTAGCGAACCCCACTAGCATTTCGCCCCCCGGTAGTGCGAGGGCGTAATGCGAGACCTGCTCCGTCTAGGCGCAACCCGTTTAATAAGACGCCGCGGCCAACCCGACCTGAGGAGCTCCCGATCAGCGTTCTGCGCAACCTTGAAGCCCGGATTGAGGGCCTCGTCGAAGGCGTCTTTTCCCGCGCCTTCAGCTCCGGCGTGCAGCCGGTGGAGATCGCGCGCAAGCTCGCCAAGGAGATGGACGCCCACAAGACGGCCTCGGTCCAGCGGGTCTACGTGCCGAACGAGTACACGGTCTGGCTCTGCACCCGAGGACTACGAGCGCTTCAAGGACTACGAGTCCTCGCTCGCCCAGGAGCTGAGCAGCCACCTGCTCGAGCACGCCCGCCACCACGACTACGACCTGCTCACCCGGCCGGTGGTCCACATGGACCAGGACGAGCGACTCCGCCTCGGCGAGTTCGGCATCCAGACCCGCCTGGTCCGGCCTCCGCAGCGGCAGGGCGCCGAGCCGGAGCAGGGCGAGCACGGCCACACCATGGTCTATTCGGCGACCCAGGCGCAGAAGGCCCGCTCCAAGCGCCGCCCCGATGCCGCCTTCTCCGAGACCCGCGCGATCGTCTCCGTCGACGACCGCCGCTACGTGCTCGACGGGCCGACCGCGACGCTCGGCCGCTCCAAGGAGAACGATTGCGTCATCGACGACCCCAACATCTCCCGGCGCCACGCGGAGCTGCGCCGCTCGAACGTGGGGGACTGGCAGATCGTGGACCTCAACTCGACCAACGGGGTGAAGGTCAACGGCCGCCGGGTCGCCAACGCCCGCCTCTCTCCGGGCGATGAGATCACACTCGGAACCAAGGTCTTCGCCTTCGACATCGAGCAGTGAACGATCTCGAGCCGCTAGCGGTAGCGCTCAAGTTCGGCTTCCTTGCCGTGCTCTTCCTATTTCTGTTCTGGGTGACGCGGAGCTCCCTGAAGGACCTTCGGGGCACCGCCTCGCCCGGCTTCGAAACGGGCTATCACGAGGTGGCCGGCGGCGTCGAGCCGGCCGGGACGGATGCGTTCCTGGTGGTGCAGCAGGGGGGCGGCCTCAACGAGGGGGAGCACTTCGACCTCTTCGGGGGCATCTCGCTGGGCCGCTCGGCCGATGCCGACATCCGCCTGGACGATCGCTATGCCTCCGGGATCCACGCACGCGTGTTCAACCGCTCCGGGGCATATTTCGCCGAGGACATGGACTCCACCAACGGCACGCTCCTCAACTCGCGCGAGCTGCACGGCGAGGCCGAGCTCACGCCCGGCGACGTGATCCGGATCGGGGACACTGAGCTCCGCTTCGAGGTGTCCTGATGCTGATCATCGCCGAGGAGGCACACAAGACCGATACCGGGCGCCAGCGGCACGCCAACGAGGACTCCTACTACGCCAAGGCGCCGCTGTTCGCCGTGGCCGACGGCATGGGCGGAGCCCAGGCCGGAGAGGTGGCCTCCCGAATCGCCGCCAGCGCCTTCGAGCGCGGCCCGCGCAACGACGAGGCATCCGCGGAGGGCCAGCTCGAGGAGATCGCCCAGAAGGCGAATCGCGAGATCCATCAACTCGCCCAGAAGGACTCCTCCCGCGCCGGAATGGGCACGACGCTGACGGCGGCGATGCTGCACGACGACGAGGTTGCGTTCGGCCACGTCGGCGACAGCCGGGCCTACCTGCTCCGCGACGGCCAGCTCAAGCGCCTGACCAAGGACCACTCGCTCGTCGAGGAGCTCCGCCGCCAGGGGCGACTCACCGAGGAGCAGGCCGAGGAGCACCCGCAGCGCTCGATCATCACTCGCGCCCTGGGGCCGGAGCCGAGCGTGAACGTCGACACGATGACCTTCCCCGCTCGTGATGGCGACGTCTTCCTGCTCTGCAGCGACGGCCTCACGACGATGGTCTCCGACGACGAGATCCGGGAAATCCTGGTCAACTCGAGGAACCTGCGGACCGCGGTCAACAAGCTGGTCGACGCCGCGAACCGCGCAGGGCGGGCGCGACAACATCACGGCGGTGGCCTTCCGGGTCGCCGACGCCGACGCCAAGGACGCGGAGGAGGGAGCGACCCTGATTTCGCGGACCGCCGAGCAGGCCGGGATGACCGGCGAGCGGATGCGAGCGGCGACCGACCGGCTGAGGGGCCAGGGCACGATCCCGACGCCGTCCCGTCGCAGGAGGGTGCTCAAGTGGGCCGCCGCGCTGGCCGCGATCGCGGTCGTGGTGGTCGGAGCGGTGCTCTTCGTCCGCTCGATCTACTTCCTCGGCACCGACGATGGCGGGAACGTCGCGGTCTACAGGGGGCTCCCATATGAGCTGCCGTTCGGGGTGAGCCTCTACTCGAAGCAGTACTCGATCCCGGTCCAGGAGGGAGCGCTCTCGGAGGACCGCCAGCGCGCCGTGACCGGCCACACGCTGCGGGGCAAGGACGATGCCACCAGCCTCGCGGATGACATCCAGCGCCGCCCGACGGAGGGGGTGCCACAGCCTCCAGCCTCCGCCGGCGCAGAAGAAGCAGCAGCAGAAGAAGAAGTCTGGGGCCGCGTCGACGGGCAAGCAGGCCCAGAAGCGTTGAGCGCGCGCAGCCGCGAGCTCTTTGCCCTGATCCCGGTCGCCCTGCTGGTCACGGCCGGGTTCACCGCCGTGCTGATCACGAACTCGGACCAGCTCGGCAACCTGAGCGTGTTCTACGGGGGCTACTTCCTCGCCCTCTGCGTCGCGACCCACGTCGTCATCCGGATCAGGCTGCCCGACGCCGACCCTTACCTGTTCCCCCTGGTCGCGCTCCTCGCCGCCTTCGGGATGGTGATCCTGTTCAGGCTCAACGAGGGCCTGGCCCGGGACCAGGCCAACTGGTTCGTCCTGGGCCTCATCCTCTTCTCCGCGACGATCATCTTCCTGCGCGACTACGACGTCCTCGAGCGCTACCGCTACCTGATCGCGCTCGCCGGCATCGTCCTGCTGATCATGCCCCGTTTCCTGGGGCATGCGACCAACGACGCCTTCCTGGCGGTCAACCTCGGGCCGATCACCTTCCAGCCGACCGAGCTCGCCAAGCTCTGCATCGTCGTCTTCCTGGCGAGCTACCTGAACGAGCATCGCGAGGTGCTCGTGGTCGGCGCTCGCAACGTCTTCGGCCTCGTCCTGCCCCCGCTCAAGCACCTCGGTCCACTGCTCGTCGTCTGGGGCGCCGCGATGGTGCTGCTGGTCTTCATCCGCGACCTCGGCAGTTCGGTGATGTTCTTCGGGGCGTTCCTGGCGCTGATCTACGTCGCGACCGGCCGGCTCTCTTTCGTGATCATCGGCCTGCTGCTGTTCGTGGTCGGGGCCTGGTTCTTCGCCCAGACGGCCGCGCACATCCAGGAGCGCTTCGATATCTGGCTCAACCCCTTCCACGACGCCGGCGGCTCGGGCTACCAGCTCTCCCAGTCGATCTTCGCCCAGGCGGACGGCGGGCTGTTCGGCAGGGGGCTGGGCGACTCGCTGGTGCAGCTGCCCGGCTGCCATGGCGACTTCCCGGACCGCTGCGCGATCCTGCCCGCTCCGCACACCGACTTCATCTACGCGGTGATCGTCGATGAGCTCGGTCTCTTCGGCGGCGCGGCGGTGGTCCTGATCTACGCGCTGATCGCCGAGCGGGGGTTCAAGACGGCGATCCTGGCCGAGGACGGGTTCTCGAAGCTGCTCGCCACCGGCCTGACAGCGATCTTCGCCCTGCAGGCCTTCGTGATCATCGGCGGCGTCACCAGGGTGATCCCGCTGACCGGAGTGACGCTGCCCTTCATCAGCTACGGCGGCAGCTCGATCGTCGCCAATTTCATCCTGCTCGCGCTGCTCCTGATGGTCTCGGACAAGGCGCGGCGGCGGGTGCGGCTCCAGAGCGAGACGAGGCTCGGCTGATGAACCGGCAGATCATCAAGCTCTTCGGCTTCCTGCTCATCCTCTACGCCCTGCTCTTCGGGTTCACCTCGTACTGGTCGATCTTCGACGCCGACTCGCTGAAGGCGAACCAGGCGAACCGCAGGCCGCTGCTCGAGGAGCAGACGATCAAGCGCGGCGACATCCTCGCCGTCGGACGGATCGGTGATCGCTCGCTCCCGGCCGGTCGGCAAGGGCAACAACCCGATCTACGTCCGCCACTACCCGCAGGGCGGCGCTGTTCGGCAACCCGATCGGCTACAGCTTCGTGACCCAGGGCAGGGTCGGCTTCGAGCTCTCCCACAACGACGAGCTGGTCGGCAACAAGACGGAGTTCCTCTCGGTCCTCGACGAGCTCCAGGGTCACTCCCAGGTCGGCGACAAGGTGCAGTCCGCGCTCGACCCGGCGGCGCAGGAGGCCGCGGTGAACGGGCTCGCCGGCCGACGCGGCTCCGTCGTCGCGATCGTGCCGTCGACCGGCGAGGTCAGGGCGATGGTGAGCATCCCCGAGTACGACCCGAACCAGATCCCGAAGAACTTCGCGCAGCTCAATCGGGATCACGAGCGCCCCGCTCTTCAACCGCGCGACGCAGGCCGGCTACCCGCCGGGCTCCACGATGAAGGTCGTGACCGCGACCGCCGCGCTCGACAGCGGCGAGTTGACGCCGAGCTCGACCTTCAGCGGCCGCTCCCCGATCGAGATCGAGGGCGTGCCACTGTCGAACTCGGGCGGCGAGCAGTTCGGCACGATCGACATGACTACGGCGCTCACCAACTCGGTCAACACCTGGTGGGCCCAGGCCGGGGAGAAGATCGGCAAGGACACCATGTTCAAGTACATGGACCGCTACGGCTTCGACGCCAAGCCGCGTCTCGACTATCCGAGCTTCCAGCTCGCCGCGAGCGGCGTCTACGACGGGAACAAGCTGCTCGGGCCCAGTGACGCGATCGACATCGGGCGGGTCGCGATCGGCCAGGAGCGCCTGCGGGTGACGCCGCTGCAGATGGCGGAGGTCGCAGCGACCGTCGCCAACAAGGGCGAGCTGATGGAGCCGCGGCTGTGGTCGAAGGTGATCGACCCGGACGGGCGGGAGACGAAACTCGATCCGGCGCGTCAGAGTCGAGTGATGGGCGAGGACACCGCGTCAGACGCTCAACACGATGATGCAGAGCGTCGTCAGTGAGGGAACCGGTACCGCGGGGGCGGTCTCCGGCATCGACGTCGCCGGCAAGACCGGGACGGCGGAGATCTCGACGGGCGTCAACGACGCCTGGTTCATCGGCTTCGCCCCGGCGAGCGATCCCCAGATCGCGATCTCGTGCATCGTCGAGCACACCAGCGGCTTCGGCGGGCCGACCTGCGGCCCGATCTTCAAGGCGGTCGCCGAGTCGATCCTCCAGGGGAACTCCGGTGGCTGAGCCGCAGAGCGGCGAACTCGTCGACGAGCGCTACCGCCTGGACCGCAAGATCGGCTCGGGCGGGATGGCCGATGTCTGGCTCGCGGAGGACACGGAGCTCGACCGCCAGGTCGCGATCAAGATCCTGCACGACAACTTCGCGCAGGACTCCGAGTTCGTCCAGCGCTTCCAGCGCGAGGCACAGGCGGCGGCCGGCCTCCAGCACCCGAACGTCGTCGGGATCTTCGACCGTGGCGCCTTCGACGGCACCTACTTCATCGCCATGGAGTACGTCGACGGCCCCTCGCTCAAGGACCTGGTCAAGGGGGGGATGAGCCCGAAGGACGCGATCGACTTCACCCGCCAGATCCTGAACGCGGCCCGCTTCGCCCACCGCAAGGGGATCGTGCACCGCGACCTGAAGCCCCAGAACGTCCTGATCGACGACGAGGGGCGGGCGCGGGTCGCCGACTTCGGCATCGCCCGCGCCGGCGAGAGCTCGGACATCACGGCCACCGGCTCGGTGATGGGCACGGCGCAGTACATCTCGCCGGAGCAGGCGCAGGGCAAGCCCACCACGCCCCGCTCGGACATCTACTCGATCGGGGTGATCCTCTACGAGGCGCTCACCGGCCGCGTGCCGTTCCAGGGCGACAGCGCCGTCGCCGTCGCGCTCAAGCAGGTCTCCGAGGCGCCACGCCGGCCCAGCGCGATCAACCCGAACGTTCCCCCGGCGCTCGACGCGGTGGTGATGAGGGCCCTCGCCAAGGATCCCGACGCCCGCTTCAAGGACGCCGACGCCTTTCTGAAGGCGCTCGACGCGGCGGAGAAGGCCCCGGACACGCCGCGCCCCCAGGACACCGCCGCCTATGCCGCGGTCACTCCGGAGGGCGAGACGGACGTCCCCGGCGATCAGGAGCCCTACGACGATCAGGAGGAGTGGGAGCGGGAGCGCCGGCGCCGCCGATGGCGCTGGATCATCGTTGCCCTGCTCGCAGCGGCTGTGGCGGCGCTCGTCGCCTTCGCACTGACCCGGCCTTCGCACCTAGCGGTTCCCAACGTGATCGGGCAAGATCAAACCGCCGCGAGGCAGATCCTGGAGGGCAAGGGGTTTGAGGTTTCGATCAAGGCCGTCTCCAGCGGGGCACCGCGAAACCAGGTCGTGGAGCAGGACCCGATCCCGACCGAGCTCGGCGGCGGCAAGGCGGAGGAGGGCTCGACGGTGACGCTCAGCGTGAGCTCGGGTCCCGCGATCGTCGCCGTACCCGACGTCGCGGGGCTGAGCGCAGACGATGCGACGACGCGGCTCGAGAAGGCGGGCTTCAAGGTGACCACGCGGGACGAGTTCTCGAACACCGTGCACAAGGGCACGGCGATCGGCACCGAGCCGGCGGCTGAGACGCAGCTCTCCACCAGCCAGGTGGTCACACTGCTGATCTCGCGCGGCACCAACCGGGTCGAGGTCCCGAGCGTCGTGGGCCTCGACGATCAGGCCGCCCTGGCCGCCCTGCAGGACGCCGGGCTCTCCGGCGTCCTCGTGCAGCGCGACTCCACCGAGCCGGAGGGCCAGGTGCTGAGCCAGAGCCCCGGAGTGGGCAAGCTGGTTGCCCGTGGCGCGCAGGTGACGATCTTCGCCTCGACGGGCGCGATCACCGTTCCCGACGTCGTCGGACAGGCCCGCAAGACGGCCGTGACCGCGCTGAAGAAGGGCGGCTTCACCCCGGCCGTCACGGAGGAGACCACCGAGGACCCCGCAAAGGTGGGCCGGGTGATCTCCGAATTCCCGCCCGGCGGCTCCCGCGGGCGGCGGGGAGACACCGTGACGATCTCCGTAGGGGTGGCCGCCGCCCCGACCACGACCACGCCGGGCGCATGAGGGTCGCCGTCCTCGGTGGCGGAATCTCGAGCGAGCATGAGGTCTCGCTGAACTCGGCGGCCTCGGTGGCCGCAGGGCTGCGCGAGGCGGGACACGAGACGGTCGAGGTGACGATCAGCCGCGAAGGTCGCTGGACCGCGGGGGGCGAGCCGGTCGAGTTCGCGCCGGGCGAGGGGCTGTTGGGCTGCGACGCGGTCTTTCCGGTGCTCCACGGGCCGGGCGGCGAGGACGGCAGCGTCCAGGGGCTGCTCGAGGTGCTCGACGTGCCCTACGCCGGCTCGGACGTCGAGTCCTCAGCGATCTGCATGGACAAGCTCGTCTTCAAGGACCTGCTGGCGCGCCACGAGATCCCCCAGGTGGACTTCTGCCGGGCAGGGGAGGACGGCTGGCGGGAGATCGTCGCCGGCTTCGGGCAGCCGGTCTGGGTGAAGCCTGCCCGGCTCGGCTCGAGCGTCGGGATCGCCCCGGCATCAGGGGACGCAGGAGCTCGACCGGGCAGTCGAGGAGGCGCTGCGGCACGACCCGCGGGTGATCGTCGAGGCGCCGGCGCCGGGCAAGGAGATCGAGTGCTCCCTGCTGGGCAACGATCAGCCCGTCGCCTCGCCGCCCGGCGAGATCGTCATGAAGTCCTCCGATTGGTACGACTACGAGGCCAAGTACGCGGAGGGCGGCATGGAGCTCCGTGTTCCCGCGGAGATCTCAGAGAGCGCGAGGGAAGGGGTGCGGGAGCTCGCCCGCCGGGTGTTCACCCTCTGCGGCTGCAGCGGCCTCGCTCGCTGCGACTTCTTCGTCGACGGGGAGGAGGTGCTCGTCAACGAGCTCAACACGATCCCCGGCTTCACCGAGACGAGTGTCTACGGCAGGCTCTTCGAGGCCGACGGCATCGCCTATCCCGAGCTCTGCGACCGGCTGGTCAAGCTGGCGATCGAGCGCTATGAGACGGCGAAGAGCTTCGAATTCTAGATGCGAGGGTGCGCGTAAGCGCAACCCGTTTGCTGGCGAAGCCGTGAGTCGCTACTTCAGAAGTCGAACGTCGCTGATCTCCATCTGGTAGCGACCCGGGTCGTCCTTCGCCGACGGGGCCTTCGTGATCCAGATCAGGAACGACTTCGCGGCCTTGCCGGGCAGCGTCACCGTCTCGCTCTCCCCGCCGTCGCTGATCTTGCCCACGGGACGTCCCCAGCCCGAGAGCGAGCTCGGAGGCGAGGCGTTCACCTCGTAGATCTCGGCGTCGTATCCGGACGTCAGGGCCCGGATGACCATCGCCTTCGCCGGGACCGACTCGCCGGCGTCGATCGCCAGGCCCACGCCGTCCTTGAGCCCGCCGAATTCGGGCGAGTCGTAATGCTCGGTCGACCAGGCGGTCCCGGTCGGGTTCGAGTCGACGGCCAGCTGCTCGGTCCCGGTCTCCCGCTGATCCCCCTCGGGGTCGAACTCGCTGGCGGCGTTGTTAGAGAGCCGCACCTCCGAGCTCCCGCTGCGGCTGGGCTGATCGTTGCTGCCGAGGTCAAGCCTGCTGGCGAAGATGACCGCCGCCGCAGCAAGGGCGAGCAGGACCAGAGCCAGCGCGATCCCGGGGCCGGAGATCCGCCGGCGCCCTCCGAGACGGCGGCGGTGGGCCGGCACCGAGTCGAGGACGCTGGTTGCCTCGCCGCTCGTTCCGCCCCGCCGGGCGGCCTCGACCTCGAGCGTCTGCTCCAGGTCACGCACCATCTCCGCGACCGTGTCGTAGCGGTCCCGCGGGTCCTTCGTGGTCGCCCGGTCGACGACGGACGCGACTGCGGCCGACACCTCCGGCCGCTTGGCCTGCACGTCGGGCATCGGCTCGTTGACGTGCTTCATCGCCACGCCGACCTGAGTCTCGGCGCGGAAGGGAACGTCCCCGGTGAGCATCTCGTAGAGCACCACGCCGAGTGAGTAGACGTCGGAGCGCTCATCGACGTCCTCGCCCATCGCCTGCTCCGGAGAGACGTAATCGGTCGTGCCGAGGACTCTCCCGGTCGCGGTCATCCCCTTCTGCTCGAGGGATCGGGCAATGCCGAAGTCGGTCACCTTGGCGCGGCCGTCGGGGTCGATCAGCACGTTCTGCGGCTTGACATCGCGGTGGACCAGCCTGCGGGCGTGGGCCGCAGTCAGGCCCCGTCCGATCTCGATCGCGTAGGCGACCGCCTCGTCGACCGGCAGCCGTCCCTCCTCCTGGAGGCGGCGCTTCAGCGTGCGGCCCTCGATGTACTCGAAGACGATGTAGGGGCGGCCGTCGTCCTCGCCTGCGTCGATCACCCCCACCAGGTTGGGATGGGAGAGGCGCGCTGCGGTCCTCGCCTCGCGGCGGAAGCGCTCCAGCTGGTCCGCCTCGTCGGAGATCTCCCGGTGGAGCAGCTTGATGGCGACCGGGCGATCGAGGACCTCGTCGAGTGCGAGGTAGACGGTCGACATCCCGCCTGAGCCCAGCTTCGACTCCAGCCGGTAACGGCCCGAGAGTACTGTCGAGCTCAAGCGTTCCAAAGCTTTGGTGGGTCCATCGGCTGTATTTTCGCCCGCGACCGGGTTCGCCGCTGCGAGCGCCCGACCGAATGATGACTGTCCAGGTCCGCTTCTACACCGATCCCGCCTGTCCCTGGTCCTGGGCGGCCGAGCCCGCGATCCGGCGGCTGATGTGGGAGTTCGAGGGAGAGCTCGAGTTCGTCTGGGTGATGGGCGGACTCGCCCGGAGCTACGAGCGCGCGAATCTCCTCGATGTGGTCTCGCAGTGGCTGGTCGATGCGGCGGAGGGCGGGATGCCGTGCGACCCGAGGATCTGGACCGAGAATCCTCTGGATTCGACCTATCCCGCCTGTCAGGCCGTCAAGGCGGCAGCCGAGCAGGGCCCCCAGGCCGCCTACCGGTATCTCCGCGCGCTGCGGGAGGGCATCATGTTCGAGCGGCGCAAGCTCGATCACGCCGAGGCGCTGATCGCCGCCGCGGGGCCCGCCGGGATCGATCGCCCCCGCTTCGAGATCGACCTCCGCTCACACGCCATCACCGAGGCGTTCGGGGCCGACCTCGAGGAGGTCAGACACCCCCCGGAGGAGGCCCGGCAGGCAGGAGCCATCCA
The DNA here is from genome assembly GCA_963825825.1 of uncultured Solirubrobacterales bacterium. Lineage (GTDB taxonomy): Bacteria > Actinomycetota > Thermoleophilia > Solirubrobacterales > 70-9 > DASUPK01. Next base: position 235,603 of record CAWGUT010000001.1, read on the forward strand.
CCGCAGCAGCAAGGGCCGGGAGAGGATCAGCTTCCCATCGGCGGTCTTCGTCGGCGAGGACGGCAGCCGCCACGGCGTCTGGGGCGGCGACTCGGCCGACGTGGAGAAGATGCAGGAGGCGGCGTTGGCCGCCGGGGCGAAGCAGGTGAACGAGGGGTCCCTGGAGCCGCTCGATGCGATTCGCCGGTTCGGCCGCTGCGCGACGCGTGAGCTCGAGGTCCTCGCCGCCCGCCCGCGTCCCGTCGTCGAGGCTGAGCTCTGGGCGCTGGCGAGGGACTGGAAGCTGCAGCCGGTCTCGGCCCTGACCGGAACGATCTGGGCGCAGGTCTAGGGGGTGACCATCGCTCCGGCGTCGGCATCGGCCCTGCCGATGCGCTTTGCCTCCGGGTAGTGCGCGCGGAGCATCCCCAGCGCACTCCCTTCGTCCGCGGCCGCGACGATCACGCAGAAGCCGCAGCCCAGGTTGAAGACCTCTCCCATCTCCTCGTCGCTGACCTCGCCGAGCTCCTGGATCAGGCTGAAGACCGGCGGGACCGGCAGAGGGTCGTCGATCTCATAGCCGACCTCGGCATCGAGCCGCAGCAGGTTGCCGAGGCCGCCGGAGGTGATGTGGGCGAGCCCACGGACCTCGACGTCGGAACGGAGCAGCTCGACGATCGGCTTGACGTAGATCTCGGTCGGCTCGAGCAGGATCTCTCCGAGCGGGCGGCCGAGGCGGTCGTCGTCGAAGGGAATCTCGGCGAGCGCCGAGCGCGCCAGCGTGTAGCCGTTGGAGTGCAGCCCCGAGGAGGGCAGGCCGATCACCGGGTCGCCGGGCTCGATCGACGCGCCGGTGACCAGTGAGTCCAACGCGACCACCCCGAAGCAGGCGCCGGCGAGATCCAGTCCGTTGATCATCTCGCCGAGCTGGGCGAGCTCGCCGCCGACGATCTCGATCCCGGCGAGCTCGGCGCCGCGCGCCAGCCCCGTGCCGATTGCCCCCGCGATTTCCGCATCGGCGCGGTCGACCGCCAGGTAGTCGACCATCGCGAGCGGCTCGGCCCCGACGCAGACGACGTCGTTGACGTTCATCGCCACGCAGTCGATGCCGACGGTGTCCCAGCGGCCCAGCTGCTCCGCCAGCACGAGCTTCGTGCCGACGCCGTCCGTGCTCAGGGCGATGCCGGTCCGCTCGTCGAGGCGGACGACGTTCGCGTAGTGGCCGCTGGCCAGGACCTGGCGGCTCTGTGGGGGAGACGCCGCTGCGAGGGCGGAGACGAGCGACGCGACCGCGGCATCGGCGTCCCCCTGGCTGACGCCGGCTCGCGCGTACGCGTCCTCGGTCACGGCGACTCTCCTCTCGAGGGCGACTCGGGCGCCGGCCCTGCCGCAACCCAGGTGGGGGCGCCGTTCCCGGCGGCCCTCGGCGGGCCGTCGCCGGTGAGGAAGCCATCCGGCTGCTCCGAAGCCGCGCAGTTCGGCCCGCCGCCTGCGCGAGCGGCGCCAGAGCCGGCCCAGCACCAGACCGGCCAGTCCGGCCCGGTAGGCGGCATAGGGCCATAGCGCGCTGTCACGCTCGACCACCCGGATCAGGGCCTGCGAGGCGAGGGTCGAACCGAACGAGGCCGCGGTCCCGGCCGCGAACGCCGTCCTCTGATCCGGAGGCAGCCGCCGCTTCCGCAGCCGTGCGCCCTTGAGCACCGCGGCCCCGACGATCACCGGCAGCGCGACGGTCCGCGAGAGCATGTTGGCGTGCTGGCGGGTGAAGCCGCGCCAGCGGGCGACGCTGAGCGTGGCGCCGTTCCGCGAGATGCCCGGGGCGAGCGCGGCCGCCTGGGCGAAGCCGAGGGCGAGGCCGTCGGCGGCGGTTGCCTGGCCGCGATCGCGCTGCTGGGGGGCCCGGTCGGCGGCGACCATCGCGCCGGCCCCGGCCAGCAGGCCGGCTGCGGTGGGGACCGGTCCGCCGAGGTGGCGGTCGATCAGGCGCTCGAAGAGGACGCCGAAGAGCGCCGCCGGCAGAAAGGAGAGCCCGAGGACCGCTGCCCTTCGCCGGTCGAAGGAGCGAAGCTCTTCGATGATCACCTGGCGCTGACCGACGAGCAGCGCCGCCGCGGCGCCGGCGTGCAGCGCGACGCCGAAGGCCTTCTCGAGGTCGGCATCCCCGTCCTCGCGATCCCAGCCGAGAAACCAGGGAACCAGGGTGAGGTGTGCGGAGCTCGAGACCGGGAGGAGCTCGGTCGGTCCCTGGACCGTGCCGAGGACGATCGCCCTCGACGGCCTAATCATGAAGCGGGTTGCTTCTCGGCATCGGTCGCGGGTCCGACCCGGCCCCGGCGGCGCTTCCAGATCGCGTACGCGATCAGCGCGACGATCGCCGCCAGCACCGCGTAGTCGAGGTAGTGCAGCCGGTCCTTCCAGTCATCCCACTTGCTCCCGACCTCCTTGCCCAGGAAGCCGAGCGCGAAGACCCAGGGAATGCAGCCCAGGAGCGTCAGCCAGGTGAAGCGCCAGAACGGCATTCTCGCGACACCGGCCGGGAGCGAGATGAACGTCCTGACCACCGGCAGCATGCGAGAGAAGAAGACGGTCGCGTCGCCATGCCGGTTGAACCAGTCGTCGGCCCAGTCCAGGTAGCGGCGGTTCGCGTGGAAGATCCGATGGCGCTCGACGAGCTCCAGCCGCCCGTAGAAGCCGATCGCGTAGGCGATCCATGAGCCCACCACATTGCCGAGCACTCCGGCGGCAACGATCCCGAACAGGGTGAGTGTCCCGTCGTCCACCTTGAATCCGGCGAACAGCATCGTCGCCTCGCTCGGGATCGGGATCAGGGCGCTCTCGAGCGTCATCAGCACGAAGATCCCGGCGTAGCCGAGGTCGCCGATGACATTGGTGGCGAAGGTGACCAGCTTGTCGGTCACCGCCGCCGTCACGAAGGGGAGCGCGAGGCCCGTCACAGGGGCGGCATGGTAGGGGGTGTCGCCCGCAGCACGGGCTCAGGGAACCAGAAAAACCCCTGAACCCCCACTAGACTCGGGCCCGCGTGGATCGGCTCAAGTACCCCGTCTGGCGTCACCGAGTGATCCAGATCGCCGCCGACGCAGTCCTCGTCGCGCTGGCTTACTACCTGGCCTTCAGGTTGCGCTTCCTCGATGCCTCGGGCGGGATCCCGGACCGCTACGACCACATGCTCGCCACCTCGATCGGCTTCGTGGTGGCCGGCCAGCTGATCGTCTTCTACATCTCCGGCCTCTACGAGAAGTGGTGGCGCTACTTCCGCCTGCCGGACATGATCGCCGTGCTGCGCGCCTGTGCGATCTCGACCGCGATCCTGGCGATCACGTTCCTGCTGCTGAAGCCGTTCGACGACCAGATCCCTCGGTCGGTCGTCGTCAGCAACTTCCTGCTCACGGTCTTCCTGGTCGGCGGCGCCCGCCTCCTCGCTCGGATGATCCTGGTGGAGCGGCTCGCCCGCCGCGATGTCCGCGGCGCGAGGCGGGTGCTCGTGGTCGGCGCGGGATCGGGAGGGCAGATGGTCGCCCGCGAGTTGCAGCTCAACCCCAACCTCGGGGCGAAGGCGATCGGCTTCCTCGACGACGACCCGCGCAAGCGCGGCATGCGCCTGCATGGCCTCAACGTCCTCGGCACGACGAAGGAGGTCGGGCAGATCCTCGACGAGCTCCATCCCGACGAGGTGATCATCGCGATCCCCTCCGCTCCGGGCGTGATGCGCGGCAGGGTCGTCACGGCCTGCCGTGAGCGAGACGTTCCCGTTCGGACGCTGCCCACCGTCTTCGAGCTCCTCCGCGGCGGAGTGCAGCTCACCAGGCAGCTGCGCGAGGTCCAGGTGGAGGACGTCCTCGGACGCGAACCGGTGAAGATGGAGCTCGACCGGGTCGGCGCCTACATGCAGGACAAGGTCGTGCTCGTGACCGGCGCCGGCGGCTCGATCGGCTCGGAGCTCGTCCGCCAGATCGCCCGCGTGCGGCCGCGGCTGCTCGTTCTCCTCGATCACGCCGAGGACAACCTCTTCCGGATCGACCGGGAGATGATCGAGGAGCGCCACTTCACCAGGGTGGAGTCGGTGCTCGCCGACTGCAAGGAGCCCGAGCGGATGCTCGAGGTGATGCAGCGCTTCCGGCCGGACGTGGTCTTCCACGCCGCCGCCTACAAGCACGTTCCGCTGATGGAGGCCAACCCGCTGGAGGCGATCCGCAACAACGCGATCGCCACCAGGGTGACGGCCGAGACCGCGGTGGCCTCCGGGTGCGAGCGCTTCGTCCTCGTCTCCACCGACAAGGCGGTCACCCCGCGGACGGTGATGGGCGCTTCGAAGGCGATGGCGGAGTGGATCGTCGAGGCGGCGGGCCGGAAGCATCCCCAGACGCGGTTCGTCACGGTCCGTTTCGGCAACGTTCTCGCCTCCTCGGGCAGCGTCGTGCCGATCTTCCGCAGCCAGATCGAGCGCGGCGGGCCGGTCACCGTGACCGACCCGGAGATGACGCGGTACTTCATGACCATCCCCGAGGCGGTCCAGCTGGTGATCCGCTCCGGAGACCTCGGCGGCGCCAGCGGCGAGGTCTTCGTGCTCGAGATGGGGGATCCCGTGAAGATCGTCGACCTCGCTCACAACATGATCCGTCTGGCGGGCTACGAGCCCGAGGTCGACATCGCGATCGAGTTCGTCGGCGCGCGGCCGGGCGAGAAGGTTCACGAGGAGCTCTTCAACTCCGACGAGCGGCCCCAGCCGACGGCCGCGGACCGGATCGTGCGCGCGGTCCGCAAGGCGCCGCGCGACCCGGAGTGGGTGAACGGAACGCTGAGCCGGCTGGAGGCCCTGGTCGGCTCCGGCGACGAGGCGGAGCTTGCCGCTCAGACCGTCGAGCTGGTCACGCAGCGACGGGCCGCTGCGCTCCCGGTCGACGACGTAACGGCGTAGGTAAGCGGCTTCGCCATATGACGGGTTGCCCCTCGGCTTCGCCTCGGAGCACCCTCGCATCTAACATCCCGCGCCCCCGGCCATGAGCAGCATTCTCAAGGACGTCGGCGCCGTCGCGGGTCTTGCCTCATTCCTGGGGCTGGCCCTGCTCGCGCTGCTCTACTTCGCCCAGGCGCGCGACATCCGCCGCCTGCGTGAGAACGCCAGCTTTCTGGTCGAGGGTGGCTCCGAGGACGGCGAGACCGTCACACCTGCCGAGCGAACCGCGACCGCGGTCGCGGCCCGCGAGCCCGAGGAGGCGGCGGCGGCCGCCGCCGCGACGGCTCCGAACGAGGCCGAGGCGTTCAGGAGGGCCGAGCTGGCGCGCCAGGCCGCCGAGCGGCGCAAGCGTTTCGAGCGGCGCCGGCGCCGCCCCTCGAACGGCCGGGAGCGTCCCGACTGGCTCTCCGACTGGAAGGGGATCGCCGCGATCGTCCTGATCGGGCTGATCGTGCTGGCGGGCGCCGCGTTCGGCGTCAGCCGGATTGTCAGCGGCGGTTCGGATTCCGACGCTCGGAGCGCCGGCAAGAACAAGGGCCCGTGCCCGCCCGGCCAGACCCGGGTCGCGGTGCTGAACGGGACGCCGCAGCCCGGCCTGGCGGCGACCTTCGCGGGGCCGCTCAAGCAGGAGGGCTACAAGACAACCCCGGTCGGCAACACGGACTCGCCCTTCACCACCAGCGTCGTCATGTTCGATCCGCAGCAGGGCAAGGAGTGCGCCGGCGTGATCTCGCAGATCGTCGGCATCCCCAAGCAGGCGCCGATGGACAACGAGGTCCGCGTCGCCTCGGAGGGGGATCCGGTCGCCGTGGTCCTGGGAGATGACAAGGCGGGGCGGTGCGAGTGGGGCCAGGCACGACCGGCTCGGGAATCTGACTGAGCAAGCGCAGCCGACCGGTCGCCCTGATCTCCGCAGTGACGGTGGCTCTTCTGCTCGCCGGAACCGCAGGCAGCGATGGTGCTCACCCAGAAGCTGCGGCATGACGGGCCGGTCGCGAGCTCGATCCACTGGAAGACCCGTCCCGGCCCTCGCTACCGGGTGTGCTTCCGGCTGACGCGTGACGACACGGTGCAGGTCGCGGTGGTCGATCCGGCGGACCACGTGGTCCGGGTGCTCGCCAGCGCCGACCCGCTCGAGGGCAGCGACACCGCGCACTGTTTCGCCTGGGACGGACGGGACTGCGCGCGGGTCAGCCCCTGCCGCCGCGGGCGCCTACCGCCTCCAGCTCGAGCCTGCGGGACGCGGACCGCGTCGCCGTCTCGGGTGAGCGGCTGACCATTCCCGCCGCCGGGAGCCGCCGTCATGAGCGAGGCCCTCGAGATCGCCGGCTGCTTGGCCGCGGCCGCGTCGGTCTCCGCGGCGCTGCTCGTCTCCGATTCTCGTCTGCGGGCGGCCGCGCTCCTGATCGCGATGGGCCTGGCGGCGGCATTGGTCGCCGGCCAGGGCTGGGACGAGCTCGCGAGTCTGCGCGATCACCATCTCGAGTTCGCGGCGACGATCGTCGGCGCCGCCCTGGTCCTGGCCGTGGGCGCCGCGGCGATGGTGCGCTGGCCGATCCTGCTGCCGCTGCTGGTGGTCGCCACCCTGCCGTTCCGGATCCGCCTCCACGTCGCGGGCGGGCAGGCGGTGAACCTGCTCGATTCCGCTCTACGCGATGCTCGGAGCGGGAGTGCTGGCGAGCGCGGTCGAGGACGCCGTGCGAGGCAGAGCCGGATGCGCGCGCTGCCGCGGCCACTCGTGCTGGCCCTCGTCCTGGTGATCTGCCTCTACGCGCTCCAGGCGACCTACTCGGCCGACCTCGACTTCGCCGCCCGCAACATCGGCTTCTTCCTGACGCCCTTCGCGGTGCTCTTCTGCCTGCTCGCGATGGTGGAGTGGGACCGGCGGCTGCTCCGCCTCGCGTTCGGTGTCCTGCTCGCTCGAGGCAGTGATCCTCGCGGGGATCGGCATCGGCCAGTTCGCCACCGAGCACATCTTCTGGAACGGAAAGCTGGAGGCGTCCAACGACTTCCACTTCTACTTCCGCGTCAACTCGCTCTTCTGGGATCCGAACATCTACGGCCGCTACCTGATGGTCGCCATCCTGCTCGCCTGCGGCGTCGCTGCTCTGGACCTCCGACCGGCGCGTCGCCTTCGTCCTCGTCGGCGCGCTCGCGATCGTCTTCGCGGGCCTCGTCTTCTCCTTCTCCCAGACGAGCTTCGTCAGCCCTGTTCGTCGGGCTGGCGGTGCTCGCCGCACTGCGCTGGAGCGTCGCCTGGGTGGCGGTCGCGCCAACTCGCGTTGCGGGGTGACGATCGCTCGCCGTGCTGTTCGTTGCCGGAGGGTCGAATGAGAGCTCCCGCGACATCAGCGAGGGGCACAGCAGCCTGATCAGCGGCGGCGCCAAGCTCGCCTGGCACCGGCCGGTGTACGGCTACGGCTCGGCCTCGTTCTCGAAGGAGTTCGCGCGCGCCGAGGACGTTCCACCGGGCGACACGACGATCTCCCACACGGAGCCGATCACGGTGGCCGCGGAGCAGGGGGTGATCGGGATCGCCGGGTATCTGGCGCTCCTCGCAGCGGCCCTCTGGACGGCGTTGTCCGGCATGCGATCGATCGCACCCGGTCTCGGGGCGCGATTCGCCCCGCTCGGCGGGGACCGCGCAGAGCTGGCCCCGGCGAGGATCGGTCTCGCTGCCGCCTTCATCGCCCTCCTCGCCCACACGATCGGCTACGCCGCCTACCTGACCGACCCGCTCACCTGGGCGCTGCTCGCGCTCGGCGGTGTGCTCGCGGCCGAGATGGGTGCGGGAGGCTGGCCGCGGCGGGCCACCAGGGCGCTGAGGGGGAGTCCGCTCCCGCTCCTACAGTCGCGCTAATCCGATGACCGGATACCTCCGCCGCCTGGCGACGACGGGTGCCGCGTACACGGCCTCGAGCGTGATCTCGAAGCTGATCGCGGTCGCGCTGTTGCCGCTCTACACGCGGTACCTGACGCCCGCCGACTACGGCGCGGCCGAGGTCCTGATCACCGGCGTGATCGCGGCGAGCATCGTCATTCGGCTCGGGATCATCGAGGCGCTGCTGCGCTTCTACTACCAGGCGGGTGAGGACTCCGGCCAGGTGGTGAAGACGGCGTTCGCGTCGCTGCTCTGGACCACGACGATCGGGATGGCGATCGCGCTTCCCCTCGCGGAGCCGATCTCGAGGCTCCTGCTCGACCACTCCGACGCCTCCCTGGTGCGGATCGCGATCTTCGGCCTCTGGGTCTTCACGATGTACGAGTTCCTCACCGCGCTCTTTCGGATCGACGAGCGGGCGAAGGCTTACTTCGGATTCACCGTCGCCAACGTCCTGGTCACGATTCCCGTGACGGTCTGGCTGGTCGTGGGGGAGGGCGACGGCGCCAGCGGCCTGCTCTGGGGCCAGTACGGCACCGGAGCCGTCTTCCTGGCGGGCCTGGTGATCGCGCAGCGGCGCCGGCTGGCCCTCCTACCCGACCGGGCGCTCCTGCGCCGGATGCTGCGCTGGGGCCTGCCGACGATGCCGGCCGAGCTCTCTCTCTACTCGCTCAACTTCATCGACCGGCTGCTGATCGTCCGCCTCGTCGGCCTCGGCGACGCCGGCCTCTACAGCCTCTCGGTGAAGTTCGCACAGGCGGTGAACGTGCTGGTCAAGGGCTTCCAGCTCGCCTGGCCGCCGCTCGCCTATTCGATCACAGGACGACGACGAGGCGAGGCGGGCCTACGCCGTGATCGTCACCTGGTTCGTCTCGGTGACCACCTTCGTCGTCGCCGGGATGTGGCTGCTCTCCCGCTGGATCGTGCGGGCGCTCGCCGCGCCGGAGTTCTTCGACTCCTACAAGACGATCGGGCTGGTCTCGACCGGGGTGATGCTCTACGCGCTCTATCTCGTCCTGGTGATCGTCCTCGGGCGCACGGGGCGCACGGAGTTCAACTTCCCGGCGACGGCCGCGGGGACCGTGGTCAACATCGTCCTCAACCTGGTCCTGCTGCCGTCGATGGGCATCGTCGGCGCCGGCATCTCGCTGGTCGCCTCCTACGCCGTCGTGCTGGTGCTGATGTACGTCTTCACCCAGCGGCTCTTCCCGGTGCCGTACGAGTGGCTGCGCCTCGGCCAGGCGGTCGGGCTCGCCGCCCTCCTCGTGCTGGCGGGCGAGCTCCTGCTGCCGACGTCCGGGATCGGTGGGCTCGCCGGCCGCACCGGCTGTCTGGCTCGCCTATCCGCTGCTGCTCTGGGCTACCGGCTTCCTCAACGACGAGGAGCGGGAGGCGGCCGGGCGAGTGCTCAGCCCCGCCTACGTCAAGGCTTCTCTCCAGCGCCTGCGCGAGGCACCGCCCGCCGGAGCCGGAGCGGGCATCGAGACGCAGGAGGAGCGAAGGTGCGAACGCGGCCGGCGCCCGCGCCTGACGCGCGAGGCGCTGGAGGCGGAGCAGCGCGACGAGGACGCGATCCGCTAGCGGCCGCTAGGCCGCCCGCTCCAGGCATCCCCGACGGTTGTGGGGGCGGCCGCTTGTGGCCGCGACCTTCAGCGAAGCCAAGCCTGCTCCAGGATGGCGGCCATATCGCCGCCTGGCGCTTGACGTCGTGCTTCGCGGCGGCCTCGCGCGCGGCCGGGTTGGGCGTCGGCATCCTCAGCGCCAGCTCCATGGCGGGGCGAAGCGCGTCTGGATCCTGCGGATCGACCAGCACCCCGGCCTCGGGGGTGACGAACTCGGGCGGCCCGCCCGTGCTCGTGGCGAGCACGGTGCGCTCCATCGCCATCGCCTCGAGGGTCGCCTGACCGAAGGGCTCGATCAGCGAGGGCTGGCAGAGGACGTCGCAGGCAGCGATCCAGCGCGGCACCTCCGACTGCGGGACGCGTCCGGTCAGAGTGACGTCGGGCCGCCCCTCGAGATCCGGGCGCAGGGGGCCGTCCCCGACGAACGCGAGGCGCCCCTGACCGAGCGAGGCGAAGGCCTCGGCCAGGCGGACGACGTTCTTGCGCTCGATCAGGGAGCCGACGCAGAGGAAGGCCGGGCCCTCGCCGTCCCAGCCGAGCTCGCGGCGGGCTTCGTCCGCCGGCCGGGGCGAGAACGCCTCGAGATCGACGCCGCAGGTCGGCGATCTCGATCTTCGGCCTCGCTTCCGGGATCCTCTCGGTCAGCGGCCGGCGAGCCAGCGGGAGTTGGCGATCACCGCGGAGGAGCGGCCGAGCGACCCAGCGGGTCGCCGCGGTCACCCCTCGGATCCGGCCGAGGTTGGCGACGTCCTGGCCGTGAGCCATGACGACGAGCGGGAGCGCCCGCGGCGCGAGCGGCGAGGGCGCCCGCGGCGCCGGCCGGGAAGAGGAAGTGGGCGAAGACGACATCGGGCCCGAAGCGTCTGCGCGGCGGCTCGGGCCTCTGCGGGCCAGGGTCGCGTACTTCGTCGGGGAACCGCCCCGCGCGGCTGATCGAGGCGACCTCGACCTCGTGGCCGAGCGCCTCGAGCTCCCGCGTGAGCGGGACCAGGAAGCTGCCCAGGTCCGGGTGCTCCGGGCTGGGCCACATCTGGGTCACCTCGAGGATCCTCACGCCGACGACGCCTATGCGGCGGTTGTAGCGCCTCCGCGGCCTCGCGGATGCCCTCGCCGCGGCCCGGCAGCAGCGCCTGGCGGGCGTGGAGCCAGTAGCGGCGCGGCGGAGTGGCCCGGGAGGACGAGCGCGGCCAGCGCACGCAGCAGGTAGGGCCAGGCGAGCAGCGGGCGCAGCAGGAAGGCCTGGGCGCGACCGAGGTGCTTGCGCAGGTAGCGGTCGCGGTTTCGGTGGTACTCGACGATCCGGCGCTCGGACCCGGCTGCGTCCTGCGCCATCTGGTCGTGGTGGATCGCCCGCGCCGAGGGCACGTAGAGGATGCGCCAGCCGGCGTCCCCGAGCCGCTTGCAGAAGTCGGTCTCGTCGGAGTAGACGAAGAAGTCGGGATCGAAGCCGCCGACGTCGAGCGCCGCCTCACGGCGCACCAGCATCGCGCTCGACTGCACCCAGCCGACGGGGCGGGTGCGCGTCGCCGCCGCTCTCCACCGTGAAGCGGCGATGGAGGAAGAGGGCGCCGGCGAGCGCGGTCCTCGACGCTGGGCAGCCGCCAGGCGCAGGGCACCGGCCGGCCGTCGGGCGACAGCAGCTGCGCGCCGGCCACGGCCGCCTGACGGTCCGAGCTGCAGCGCCCCGAGCAGCGCGGGCACGGCCCCCGGCTGCAGCTCGGAGTCCTCGTTGAGCAGCAGGCAGAACTCGCCGCGCGCCTCCTCGAGCAGGCGGCTGTCGTTCGCGCGCCTTGCCGTCCCGCCGCTCGAGCGCGATCAGTCGGATTCCGCGGTCGAGCGCCTGGACCGCCTCAGCCGAGCCGTCGTCCGAGGCGTTGTCGAGGACCAGCACCTCGCGCTCGAGATCGGGCGGCGCGGTGCGCTCGATCGCCTCGAGGCAGGCGAGCAGAAACTCCCGCCCGTTGGTGTTGACCACGCAGTAGGAGAGCAGCACGGCGAGAATGCTCGCCCATGCGCGTCCAAATCGTCGATCCGGCGGCCTACACGCCACCGTACGACCACGCCCTCGTCGGGCGCGCTCGCCCGCGCCGGCGCCGAGGTCGAGCTGATCACCTGCCGTTTCTCCGTACGGCCCGGTGCCGCGCGGGCGACGGCTATGAGGTCCGCGAGCTCTTCTACCGGCGCGCCTCCCGTGCGGGCATCGGCGCCGCGGCGCAGGCGCGCTGCTGCGGGCCGCGGAGCACGTGCCGGACATGCTGCGCTACCGGCGCGAGGCCGAGGCCGCCGACGTCGTCCACTACATGTGGCTGCCGATTCCGGCGCTCGACCGCCGGCTGCTTGCCGCCGAAGCGCCCGCGCGTCTACACGATGCACTGGCGCCTGCCGGAGGCCGGCACGCAGGATCGCCCGCACGCTGACCCGGCTGCTGGCTGAGATGGACGCGGTGGTCGTGCACTCGCGAGCACGGCGCGCGGCGGCTCGAGAGCGACTTCGGCGTCCCGCCGGAGCGGCTGCGGGTGATCCCGCACGGCGCCTTCGACTACCTGACCCGCCAGCCGGACGAGGTCCCGCTGCCCGCCGAGCTCCGCGAGGTCGAGGGGCCGGTGATCCTCGCCTTCGGCCTGGTCCGGCCCTACAAGGGGACCGACGTGCTGCTCGAGGCCTTCCGCCAGGTGGAGGGGGCCGAGCTCTGGGTCGTCGGCATGCCGCGGATGCCGATGGAGGGGCTGCGCGAGCTGGGCCGGCGGGCGCCGGGCACGCGTGCGCTTCGTCGACCGCTTCGTCACCGACCCCGAGATCCCGGCGTTCATGCGCCGGGCCGACCTGGTCGTCCTGCCCTACCGGAACATCGAGCAGTCCGGCGTGCTCTACACGGCCCTCGCCTTCGGCCGGCCGCTGGTGCTGAGCGCCGTCGGCGGCTTCCCGGAGATCGCCGAGCAGGGGGCGGCGCGGCTCGTCCCGCCCGGAGACCCCGACGCTCTCGCCGAGGCCCTGGGCGAGCTGCTCGCCGACCGCTCCGCGCGGGACGCTCTCGCCGACGCCGCCACGAAGGCGGCCGCGACGACCTACTCCTGGGAGCGGATCGGCGAGCGGACGATGGAGCTCTACCGCGATCTGCTCGGCCCGCGGCGATGAGCGTCGTCCGCCGATAATCCCCGCTAATGGCGCTCGAAATCGTCTTCTGGGTCGCCGTCGGGCTGATCGTCTACGCCCACCTGGGCTACCCGCTGCTGCTGCGCGCCCTGGTCGGGTTCTTCGGCGAGCGGCGGTTCGGGCCGCTGAGCGCCGGCGACGAGCTTCACCGCGTCAGCCTGATCGTCCCCGCCCACGACGAGGAGGCCGTGATCGAGCGGAAGGTCGCGAACGCGCTCGCGCTCGACTACCCGGCCGGCACAGCTCGAGGTGATCGTCGCCTCGGACGGCTCGTCCGACCGCACCGTCGAGCTGGCCCGCTCGGCCGGCGCCGATCAGGTGCTCGACCTTCCGCGCGGCGGCAAGGTCGCCGCCCTCAACGCCGCCGTCCGGCAGGCGACGGGCGAGATCCTCGCCTTCTCCGACGCCAACAGCTACTGGCGCCCCGATGCCCTCGCGCCGGCTGGTCGGCCGCTTCGCCGACGAGCGGGTCGGCTACGCCTGCGGCCAGGTCCGCTTCGAGGGGGGCGAGGGCGGAAACCAGGAGGGCCTCTACTGGCGCTACGAGATGGGCGTTCGCTCCCTGGAGACCCGGCTGGCCGGGATCACCGCCGGCAACGGCGGGATCTACGCGGTGCGCCGGGAGGCCTACATCGAGCTCGACCCGAGCCGCGGCCAGGACATCGGCTTTCCCTTCGAGCTGACCAAGCGCGGCTGGCGCGCCGTGTACGAGCCGGCGGCGGTCGCCGAGGAGAAGATGGCGCCGACGGTCGAGGGCGAGTTCAAGCGCAAGCGCCGGATGATGTGGGGGCTCTGGGACGTGATGCTGCGCTGGGGGATGCTCGACCCGCGCGGCTATGGCCCGGCCTACGCGCTCGAGATCTACTCGCACCGCCTGCTGCGCTACCTGACGCCCTGGCTGCACCTGATCGCGCTCGCCGTCAACATCCCGCTGCTCTCGCACGGCTGGGTCTACGCCGTCACCATGGCGCTGCAGCTCGCCCTCCTGGCCGCGGCGGCCGCTCGGGCGCTTCATCCCCGTCCTGCCCTTCCGGATCGCCTACTACTACGTCACCGTGACCGCCTCGATCGCAGTCGGGCTCTGGGACCGGCTCCGCGCCGGCGCAGTCCCGATCGGCTGGGAGAAGGTGGAGGGCACCCGATGAGTCAGACGGACGGGAAGGTGCCGAGCGCCGCCCAGCAGCGGCTGGACGTGCCGGAGCCGCCGGTCCGCCCCCGCAAGGGCCTGCCGAGGGCGGCCGACCTGGCGATCGCCGTCGTCGGCCTCGTCGCTGGTCTCGCCGCTGCTGCTGGTCGCCGCGATCGCGATCCGGCTCGAGTCGCGGGGGCCGGTCCTCTACCGCCAGCGGCGCGTCGGCAAGGACGGCCTGATCTTCGAGCTGTTCAAGCTCCGCACGATGCGGCAGGGGGCGGACCCGGTCGGCGTCGGCACCGCGGTGATCGCCGACGACCCGCGGGTGACCCGTGTCGGCCGGTTCCTGCGTCGCTACTCGCTCGACGAGCTGCCGAACCTGTTCAACGTGCTGCGCGGCGAGATGGGGATCGTCGGGCCGCGCGCGACGCTGCCGGCCCAGGTCGAGCTCTACACGCCTCGCCAGCTTCGCCGCCTCGAGCTCCGGCCCGGGGTCACCGGCTGGGCCCAGATCCATGGCCGCGCCGGGATCCCCTGGGAGGAGCGGATCGAGCTCGACGTCTGGTACGTCGAGCATCGCTCGCTCTGGCTCGACCTCAGGATCCTCGCCAGGACGCCCGGGTCGCTGATCGGGGGCGCGGGCAGTGTCGCCGCCGACCCCTACGCCGGATCCTCGCAAGGACTCGCCGCTGCGGCAGGCGGCCGAGCGGGAGCGGGCACGCGAGCGCTGATGGCACGCGGGATCTCGCTGAGGGACTTCCGGCCGGAGGACGCCGCCGCCGTCCACCGCTGGTTCAACTCGCCGGCCGCGACGGCGAACCTGCTCGAGCACCGCGAGCAGTTCACCGAGGAGGACGCGCGACGCTGGGTCGAGCGGGCGATCGAGCAGTCAAAGGACCCGAGCTCGGAGGACCGCAAGTGGGCGGTGGAGGTCGAGGGCATCGACGAGCCGGTCGGCTACACGGCGCTCTACGGCCTCCACCGCCAGACGGCCCCCGAGCTCGGCGCGATCATCGGCGACGAGCGGATCCGCGGCAAGGGGGTCGGCCGCGAGGCCGAGCGCCTCACCAACCTGAAGGCCTTCGAGGAGTTCGGCGCCCACAAGGTCTACGGCCGAATCCCCGCGACCAACGAGGCGGCGAAGAAGGCCGTGATCTACAACGGCTGGAAGCAGGAGGGCGTGCTGCGCAGGCACGTGCGCCACGGCGATGAGCTGATCGACGTCGAGCTCTGGGGTGGCTTTCGGGAGGACCTGCCCGAGCCGCCCGGCGAGTGATCGGGTGAAGGCACGGCTGATCGCGGACGGCGGCGCGGCCGCCTCCGACGCCGAGCAGTTCTTCCGCTCCCCGCCGTTCCTGGCGGCCGAGGAGGCGACCCACACGCTCTCGGTCGAGGGCGAGCGCGAGCTCAAGCTTCCGCTGATCGTCCGGCCGATCGACTCGAGCGAGCGGCTCGACGCGATCTCGCCCTACGGCTATCCCGGGGCCGCCGGTCCCCGGATGAGCCCCCGGACCCGGCGCAGATCGACTGGTCCGGGACCGGCCTGGTCAGCGTCTTCGTCCGGGACCGGATCGGCGAGCGGCCCTGCTTCGCCGGAGGGACCGTGCGCAGCCACGTCCAGGTGGCCGACGGTGGCGGCGGGGTCCGCAAGCGCCTGCGGGAGCAGATCCGCCGCAACGAGCGCCGAGGCTGGGAGATGCGGGTGGTGCACGGTCCCGAGGCCGGAGCCGGCGCAGCGAGCCGGGTTCGAGCGCGCCTACGCGCGAGACCATGGCCCGGACCGGGGCCGCGGAGCGCTACCTCTACCCGAGCGCCTACTTCGAGTCGCTGCTGCGGAGCGAGCGCAGCTGGCTGGTGCTCGCCGAGCGGAACGGCGCCGCACTCGCCGGCGCGATCGCGGTGGCGAGCGACGGCTACCTGCACTACTACCTCGGCGGCACCGCGGACGAGGCGCTCCGGGACTCGCCGATGAAGAACCTCTTCTGGACGATGATCGCTCAGGGCGGCGAGCTCGGCCTGCCGGTCAGCCTCGGGGGCGGGGTCACGCCGGGCGACTCGCTCGACGAGTTCAAGCGCGGCTTCGCCAACGGGCAGGCCCCCTGGCAGCACCCACGAGATCGTCTGCGACCGCGATGCCTACGAGGAGCTGGGCAGGGCCGCAGGGCCGGCCCCGGAGGGCTTCTTCCCCGCCTATCGCGCCTAGATCCCGCGCCGCTACGGCAGGTCGATCGGAATCTGCTGCTCGGGGCCGTTGCCCCGGTAGGTGTCGCGGAAGTTGCGGATCACGTCGAGGACGCCCTCGTTGTAGTGCGGGCAGACCACCACGTTGGTCCAGGCGGTGACCGCGACGTCGTAGGGCATGTCCGGGTCCGGATAGAGCAGCATTCCGTTCGGATCGGCGTCGAAGACGCCCTTCAGCGCCAGCTGCTGGGCCTCGGGCAGGCTCGGCTTGTAGTGGATCTCGATCCGCCCGTGCTCCATGGCGTGCACCTCGTTGCGGATGTTGGTCGGCTTGCTGGTGTCGCTGGTGATCGGCGTCGTGTAGGCGCCGTCGTCGATCGGCACCGGGTTGTGATTGCCCGAGGTTGGGGGCACGGTCTTGTAGTCGACCGGGGTCGAGTTGGGCACGTGGGTGTTGCCCTCGTCGGGCAGGTTGAGCTTGAGCTGGCAACCGGCCTGCTGCGCCGAGATGTTGAGGTCGGCGACCTTGATCGGCGGTGGGGTGGTGCCCTCACGGCAGTCCGGCTCGAGCCCCCGGAAGGTGCCGCCAGAGTTCTTGATGTGAGCGTTGCCGCAGGTGTTCGCCTCCGCGCTGTCGCCGTTGCCGCTCACGAGCACCACCACGAGCCCCGCGACCACCGCCAGGGCGAGCAGGGCGGCCACGACGTAGCCGGCGATCAGGCGTCGCTGACCCGTGGATGCGGCGGCTCGCTCGGCGGCGAGCCGCTGCGCGCGCAGGCGCTCCTTCTCTTCCTTACGACTGGCCATGCGAGGCGGAGAGGCTAGCGGGTGGGATTCAAGCCACGCTCAGCGCGGCTGACTTCATCCGGCGTCGTCTGTTTCGCCCGCCGAAAGGCCTTTTCCTCCCACACCTCGTCCAGGAATCGGGCGAGCTCGCCGTCGAGACGGTCGGGCGCGAGCCGCCACTCGAGGATCGAGGTCGCCTCGATCAGCCGGGCGTTGGGGAGCTCCTCGGCGAGCATGCCGGAGTCGGAGAAGGGGTGGAGCGGATCCCTGTGATGCCCGATGACGAGAGCGGGCTGCTCCATCTGCACCCGGAACTGGTGATGGGGCGCCGACGAACCCAGGAAGAGCCCCTCCAGGACGGCCTCGGAGGGGGCCGGATCCTGGCGGATCCAGTCCAGCCCCATGTCGACCAGCGGGTTGGTGCGCGGAATCCGGCGGGCGCCGGCGGCCAGCAGCTTCAGCAGTGGCTCTCCGAAGCGCAGGCCGACCATGATGGGAGTGAAGACCACGGCCGCCGCCAGCAGCGCGTTGTCCAGGACGGGCATCTCGACCATCATCCCCCGTAGCCGGTCGGGCTCGAGATAGGCCAGCTCGAGCGTCACGTTCGCGCCCAGCGAGGTACCGCCGATGACCGCCTTCTCCAGATCCAGGTGGTCGAGCAGGGCCTCGACCTGGCGGGCGAAGAAGGTCATCGAGTACTGGGACATGTCGGCCGGCCGATCCGAGCGACCGTGGCCCAGCAGGTCGATCGCGATCACGCGGTTGCCGCGCTTCGCCATCTCGGGGCCGAGGCGGTCGTACATCCGCCGGTTCATCAGCAGACCGTGGATCAGGACGAGAGGCCGATCTCCCGTGCCGTACTCGTCGTAGGAGATCCGGAAGCCGTTGTAGTCGAACTCAGGCATGTGACGACGAGTGTAGGAGGCCCTCAGGTCGCGCGGACCGCCGCCGGTTCCTCAACAGGGCCTCGTCTCCCAGGGCCTGGCGGCCTGCAGCGCCGCGAGGATCGCCCGCGTCGCGGGCCAGCGGTTGAGCGCGTAGAAGTGGATTCCCGGCGCACCCTCCCGGAGCAGCTCGGCGCACTGCTGGGCCGCGTATGCGACCCCGATGCCGAACTCCGCCTGCTCGTTGCCGTCGGCGGCCTCCATGGCGTCCGAGAGTGGTTCCGGAATCCTCGCCTCGCAGAGCTCGGCGATCCGGGCGATCTGCTTGTAACGGGTCATCGGCATGATGCCCGGGATGATCGGCACCTCGATGCCCGCCGCGCGCGCCGCGGGCACGAAGTCGAAATAAGACCGGTTGTCGTAGAAGAGCTGGGTGATCAGGAAGCTCGCGCCGTTCTCCACCTTGGTCTTCAGGTAGGCGATGTCGGCCTCCAAGCTCGCGGCCTCCGGGTGCACCTCGGGGAAGCCGGCGCCCCCGATCGCGATCTCCGGATGCGACTCGCTGATCAGCGCGGTGAGATCGGCGGCGCAGGAGAGCCCTCCTTCGGGCTGCTGGAAGTCCGTCTGGCCCCGAGGCGGATCCCCTCGCAGCGCCAGGATGTTCTCGATTCCGGCGTCAGCGATCTCGTCGACGGTCTCTCGCAGGCTCTCACTGGTTTCTCCCACGCAGCTCAGGTGGGCCATCGCCTCCACTCCATGCTCGTCCCGTATCTCGCGGGTGATCTCCACGGTCCCCTCTCGCGTCGCACCGCCGGCTCCGTAGGTGACCGAGAAGAAGCTCGGCCCGAGCTTGCGGAGCACGTCTACGGTCTCGAACAGCGTCTCGCGGCCCTCCTCCGTCTTGGGAGGGAAGAACTCGACCGAGAAGACCGGCCGCGAGGAGGCGAGGATCTCGTCGATTCTCATCCCAGCAAGGGTATTGACCCGCCGAATCCGGCCGAGCCAGCGGGCATTCACGCCGAACGGCCCCCAAACGCACTGGGGCCGGGCGTATGCCCGGCCCCAGGTGCTCCAAATGCCTGCGTCAGGCGGGAATCTCTTCCTCCTGGTGCGCCTGCAGCACCGTCTCTCCCTCCTCACCGGTGCGGATGCGAATCGCCTCCTCCACCGGCAGGACGAAGATCTTCCCGTCCCCGACGTCGCCCGTGCGGGCGTGCTTCAGGATCGTCTCGACCACCAGGCCCTTGTCCTTGTCCTCAACCACGACCTCCACCTTCAGCTTCGGTCGCACGTTGACGGTCAGACTCGAGCCGCGATAGGTCTCGACCACGCCCTTCTGACGCCCGGATCCCTTCACCTCGCCGATCGACAGGGAGGGGAATCCCTTGTCGAGCAGCTCGGTTCGGATCGGCTCGAACGCCTCGTGGCGGATGAATGCCTCGATCTTCTTCATGTTCACCTCCTCACTTGGCTGGCGTCCGCGGTCATCGCCGTGGTCGCCGAGCGCGGGCTGGCCAACGGGCAGAGGCCCGCTCGCCGCACCCGGGTACTCGGGCTGCGGGATGAACTGCTCGGGGTAGCCATACATGCCGTGCTCGGAGATGTCCAGCCCGGCATCCTCTTCCTCCGGTGTCACGCGGAGACCGATCGTGTGCTTGATCGCGAAGAACACGGCGTATGAGACCACGAACACGGAGGCGAACGCCACCAGCGATGCCGAGCGCCTGAACGCCCAGCTGGTGGAAGCTGCCGCTGTACCAGAGGCCCGGATCGCCGACGCCGTTGAGCTCGGCCAGCCGCGGGGAGGTGAAGATCCCGCAGCAGAGCGTGCCCACGATTCCCGCCAGCCCGTGCGCCGAGAGCGCGCCGACCGGGTCGTCGAGGTACTTGTCGATGGTCAGGACGCCGAACACCACGACGACGCCCGCGATCGCACCGATGATCGGGGCGGCCCAGAACTCGACGTAGCCGGAGGGAGCGGTGATCGCGACGAGTCCCGCGATCGCGCCGTTGCCGGCCATGCCGATGTCGATGGTCTTCCGCATCAGGTACATCGTGCTCACCGCAGTGATCACGCCCGCGGCGGCTGCCAGGTTGGTCACCAGGGCGACCTCAGCGAACCGGTTGCCCAGCGCGCCCAGCGTCGAACCGGGGTTGAAGCCGAACCAGCCCAGCCACAGGATCAGCACGCCGAGCCCGACCAGCGGCATCGAGTGCCCCGGGATCGCCCGCGGCTTGCCGTCAGGTCCGAACTTCCCGCGACGCGCGCCGAGCAGCAGCAGGGCGGCGAGCGCCCCCGTGGCGCCGATCAGATGGACCACCGTCGATCCGGCGAAGTCCTGCA
The DNA here is from genome assembly GCA_963825825.1 of uncultured Solirubrobacterales bacterium. Taxonomy (GTDB): domain Bacteria; phylum Actinomycetota; class Thermoleophilia; order Solirubrobacterales; family 70-9; genus DASUPK01. The sequence continues at coordinate 255,540 of CAWGUT010000001.1, forward strand.
TGCCGAGGTTGGCCTGCAGCCAGCCGCCACCGAAGATCCAGTGGCTGATGATCGGATAGATCAGCGCGCTGAAGATCATCGCGTAGATCACGTAGGCGGCGAACTTGATCCGCTCCAGCGTCGTTCCCCAGATGATCGCCAGCGAGACGGCGCAGAAGACGAACTGGAAGAACAGCAGCGCCGCTGGGCTGATGTTGACGACACCCAGCAGCGGAATCTGCGATGCCGCCTGCGCGGGGTCTCCGCTCACGTTGAGGAAGAACCCGTGGGTGCCGGCGATCGCTCCGGCGCCGCCGAAGGCGAGCGCGAACCCCACCGCCCAGTAGGCGATGGAGGCGATCGAGTAGTTGACCAGGATCTTGGCGACCCCCGCTCCCGCGTTCTTCATCCGCGAGAACCCGATTTCGAGCAGGGCGAACCCCGCCTGCATGAACATCACGAGGACGCCGGCGACGACGACCCACATCGTGTTGAGCGATGAGATCGTGTCGTCGAGCGTCGGGTCCTGGGCGAACGCTGCGGTTGGCAGCGCGAGCACCAGAACCCCTGCGAGGGCCAAGGCCCAGAGCAACTTTTTACTCATTTCCCTTCCTTTCCATGCCCGCCGAGGCAGCCCGCGGCGGTCGCGGTTTGCGTCGGGTAGCACGGTATGAGCGCCCTGGCGGCCATTCTTTAGACGGCTGTCGGAAAACGGGCGAGGCGTTTTCACCGAACGGTCGAAGTGCCTGCAAACCGTGCAATAGCCTGCGAACGTGAACCCCGAGCGGACACTCACCGAGGGCGAGCTCAATCGCGCCCTGCTCGCACGGCAGCTGCTGCTCGAGCGGAGCGGTGCCTCCCTGCCCAAGGTTCTCGAGCGGATGGGAGGTCTGCAGGCCCAGTACGCGCCCTCGATGTACATCGGGCTATGGAGCCGGATGGAGGGCTTCGAGCGGGATCAGCTCGACAGGGCGCTCGAGCGGCGCTCGTCGCCCAGGGGACCCTGATGCGGGCGACGATCCACCTGGTCTCCAAGGCGGACTACTGGCCGATGGCGATCGGGGTCCGGCGGTCACGGCGGGAGGCCTGGGTCGAGCGAGAGCGCGCCGGCGGCTACACGGCGAAGCAGGCGTCCTCTGCCGCACGCAAGCTCCGCGCTCGCCTCGGCGACGGGACGATGAGCCGCAAGGAGATCCACGAGCTGGTCGGCTCCGACAGCGTCATCACCAATGGGGTGAACATGTGGCTGGATCTCGTGCGCGTGCCGCCGTCGGGCACCTGGGATCGCCGGCGCGCGGACCTGTACGCGGCGGCCGAGCACTGGCTGGGCGAGCCGCCGCCCAAGCTCGACGAGGCGAAGGGCATCGAGCTGCTCGTCAGACGCTACCTGGGCGGCTTCGGCCCGGCCATCGATCGACGAGCTCGCGAACTGGGCGGGCCTGCCTCCCAAGCGCGTGACGCCGGTCCTGAAGCGGATCAAGCTGCGCGGCTTTGCGGCCGAGGACGGCACGGAGCTGATCGACCTGCCGCGGGCGCCGCTGCCGGACCCCGTGACGCCGGCGCCGGTCCGCTTCCTGCCCACCTGGGACGCCACTCTGCTGGTCCACGCCCGCCGCACCGGGATCCTGCCGGAGGAGCACCGGCCCAAGGTCTTCAATACCCGGACGCCGCAGTCGGTCCCAACCTTCCTCATCGACGGCCGGGTGGCCGGGACCTGGAGCTACGAGAAGGGCAGGATCAGGACGAAGCCCTTCGGCAAACTCGACGCGGGCGCCAAGCGGGAGCTCCGGGAGGAGGCCGACCGGCTGGCCGAGCTGCACGCCTAGGCGTGCGGCTCGGGCTCGGCATCTCTCTGGCGGTCATGCTGTCTGTCGGCCTGGCCACGTGCGGGGGCGGGGGCGGGCATCCACTCCCATCGGGCCCGCTGGCAGAGACCCTGGGCGAGGTCGGCGGAGGTGGGGAGCATGGCTCGCTCGGAGTCGGGCTGGACCGACCCGGCACTCGCCCGGCGGGCCGGGGTGGGCGCTCGGTTGATGGCGGAAGCCCTGGGGCCGAACGCCGAGAGCGTGGTCGAGGCGGCTCCCGTCCTGCGGCGCCGCTTCGCGCTCGATCCGCTCTCGGCGCGGAGACTGGTCTCGGTGGGCGGTTCCTACGCGTTCGGCCTGCGTCTCGAGGGGGTGCGCGCCCAGCGCCTCCAGGATGCGCTGGTTCGCGCCGGCGGCGATCTGCGGAGGGTCGGCGACGCCGATCTCGTGAATGTGGGCGGATACGCGCAGATGCCGGAGCCTCTGCTCAGCTCCGGCGTGTTCGGTCTCGGCGCGCGGGATGCATTCGGCGCCGGTTTCGGCGTGCTTGCGATTTCCGACACGTCCCGGGCCGCCCTGCTGGGGCGGGGCGATCGCCTCATCGATGAGCCGATCTACCGCGCCGCTGCCGCCTGCCTCGGGGACGTGGTCGCGGCCCGCCTGATCCCGGACAAGCTGCTGCTCTCGGTCGAGGTCGGGATCGAGCTGGTCGGCGTCGGCATCGAGCGCGACCGAGAGGTGCTCTGTGTGCTGGGCGGGACGGCCGAGCGGGCGCAGGATGTCGCAGCGGCGCTCCGCGCGTCGCTGGCTCCCGGCGCTCGCGATCCGCGCACCGGGGAGCCGATGTCCGAGCTGGTCACCGAGGTTGACGTGAAGGCCAGCTCCTACGAAGGAGTGCAGGTGGTGCGGGCGGAGCTCACCCCGGTGGGCGGGCGGGGGTTCTTCTTCGGCGCGATCGCGCGAGGGAGCCTGGTTCAGCTGATCAACGGGTCATAGGCAGCCCGCCCAGCCAGTCCGCGACCGCCTCGCCCACCGCTTCGGTGTCCGACTTCAGACCGTGATCGCCCCGAACCTTGACGACCCTCCGGTTGGGCCCCTCGGGCGGCATGCCGAAGCGGTCGCTCTCACCCTGGACGACCAGGACCGGGACGGCGACCGCCTCGAGCTCGGGCAGCCGGCTCTGCGGCGGCTTGTCGCCCCTCCGCGGCGGCACCAGCGGGAAGGCGAGGCAGAGGACGGCCTCGCCGCCGGTCTCCTGCAGCGTGCGACACGCAACGCGCGCTCCGAGCGAGCGTCCGCCGACGACCAGGGGCAGGCCCTGGAGCTCGTCCGCCCGCAGCTGTTCGATCACCGTGATCCACGCCTCGTCGAGACGCTTGGCCGGGGCGGGGGAGCGTCGGCCCGCCACGCGATAGGGCTGCTCCACCAAGGCCACCGTGTAGCCCGCGCCCAGCGCCGCGTCCCTCGCCGCGATCAGGTCGGGTGCCTCGACACCTCCGCCGGCTCCGTGCCCGAGGACGAGTGAGCCCCTCGCCTGCTCAGCGCGGTGCAGGTGGGCCCGGGCGGGACCGGAGGGAGTGTCCAGCTCGATGGGCGGCAATCAGCGAGAAGGGGCCGTGTTCAGTGCCACGGCGGCGCGAATGAGTGCCTTCAACGCCCCCTCGTCAATCTCGTCGCCCTCACGGAGATCGATGGCACGCCTGGTGTTGCCTTCGAGGCTGGCGTTGAAGAGGCCTGAAGGGTCCTCCAGCGAGGCGCCCTTGGCGAAGGTCATCTTCACGACGCTCTTGTACGTCTCACCGGTGCAGATGATTCCGGCGTGCGACCACACCGGTGTCCCGGGGTTCGTGGGTTTCACCCACTTCCACTCCTCGACCACCTCGGGGTCGGCCTGCTTGATCAGATCTCGGACCCGAGCGAGCGTTTCGCCCCGCCAATCGCCCAGCTCCTTGATTCTCGCGTCGATCAGCTGAGAGGCAGAGTCTCCTTTTCCTTCCATTCAGTGGAGCTAGCCGGACTCGAACCGGGACACAAGGACCTGATCCGCACTCAGCGAGGTCGCCGAAAATGTTTGCACATCGGTGGTTTCTTGATTGGTCACGAGGGGACTCCGGGGGACACGAGGAGACAAGGCGCACGGCGGCCACCGGCGAGCGACTATGTCCGGTGACCGGGCGGTTTCTGAATGGGTACGCTTCCGGCTGCCTTGGAGCCTGTCTTTCGGCATCTGATCGTCGGACTGATACCGCAGCCGAGCGCTGTGCCGCCGGCGCCTTACCCAATGGAAGAGCTGGAGCAAGTGGTCTTCGAGATCACGCAGGGTTACCCCTTCGAGCAGTTCGAATTCCTGCCGGGCGAGAGCGGGCTGAAGTTGACCAACACCCCGAGCGATGTAGTCGTCGTCCAACCGGGTCTGCATCAGGTCCAGACCCCCGTTGAGCTAACGCAGGAGCGTGCGCGGGAGAAGGCCGCGACGATCATCGACAGGATCTCTAAACAGCTGAAGACCGCTGACTATCTCGCCTATGGAGTCAAGGTCGTTGCCCACGTCCCTTTGCCGGGGGCCGATCCGGACGGGAAGAGGTTCGTCAGCGAGAAGCTGATGCACGCCGAGGAGCTGGCGGGCGACCTCGGTCCGGATTTCTTCGGCGGGGGGGTGAAGTACCGAAGCATTTCCGACGATGCCAGACTGGAGGAAGTTCTGCTCCTGGAGCCATTCGTCGACGACAATTCGCTCGTGTTTGTCGACTTCGAAGTCAATTGTTCGCGCCTTTTTTCAGGACTGGACCAACTGGGCGCCTGGATCGACAATTGCTTTAGTTTCGTGAGTGGACCGGCGATGAGGATCTTGGAGGAGCACGCGAGATGAGTTTGCAAGGAGCAGTTGTTACGGACGCCTCCGAAGGCAAGGCGACAATACTTCCGCCATTAACCACACCGGCGGCCCAGCATCGCACGAGACCGCCGACCGTTAAGGAGAGAGGCTACGCACGCAAAGGCGCGTAACCGTCGCGCCAGGGCCGCGCTTGGGCCGTCGTGCAAGCGACGGCCTTGTTCTCCAAATTAGAGCAGCTCCGGCACGCCGAACTGGCTTGCCCACGTATCCGGTTGCACCAGCGTCATCGTGCCCTTGGGCACAAAATGGAGGAAGACAAGGTGGCAGAATTGCTTCTCGCCCTTGCCATCGTCCCGGGGCTGGGGATCGCGATAGTGCCACTGGCTGCTGCCCGAGAACAGTATGGCGCCGCCAGGTTCCAGCGAGTATGAATCCCAACGCAGGCTCGGGTCACGCCTGATCGACGCTTCCCAGTCATCGCCGTAGTCCGCCGCTTCCGGCCAAGGCACGACTTGACTCAGGTGAATGGGCCAGGGCTCGCTCTGTCGGATACACACATCCAGCGTCCATTTGGCCTCCGGGGCGTCCATGTGGACTGGGCAAACTCCCATCTCGCTATAGAGGCTTACGAAGTTGTAGTTCGGTTCGAGGGGCTCGCCAGCCGCCTCGCTCACCAAGTCCACGACTGACCGCTGCAACATGGTTATGTACGGGTTACCCTGGACCACCAAGCGACCGAAGCCATCGACCTCGTGGCGCTGGAATCCCACCTCCGGCAACGCCTTGATTACCTGTGCGATCCGCTCGAGGGTGGCGGTGTCAAACACCTGAGGGAACTCCTTGACCTCGAAGTCGGAGCGGGTGTGAAGACGGGCGATCGCGTCTTCGAACTCCGGGAGCTTCTCTGGCCGCTTGTCCCGAATGATGTCCTTGGCTCGCACGTATTGTGCGAGCCACTGATGAGTCGTACCACGGGTAGTGCTGGGCATATTGCTGGGTCAACGTCATCCTTTGTTCGGGTCTCTACCTGTTCGATTGAGCGCGACGGACTTCCACAGGTGAACGTCGAGCTGGACGATCTCCCCATGGATCCCCGTCAATCGAGCGCCGCCGAATTCGAACCTGGTCAGTCAAGGCGGAAACTATAGCGGCGACGGAGCGATCATCCGACTCGTCGTGCCCGCTCCGCCGACGTTCGCGACGACGCTAATCGATCTGGAGCACGTGGAACGTCGACCTCGGCTGCAAACGTAACGCCGTCACCCTTGCGATCAAACGTCTGTGGCCGGTACTTGTCGGCCTGGCGCCAGAGGACCCGCCAGCGCACCGCTCCGCCCTTCAGGACTCGCTTCCAGTCACTTTCGTGACCGCGTCGATATGGCGCTCAGCAGCTGCGGCACGAGCTCCCGCGCCTCTCCTCGTTCCCCCTCCAGCACGACGGCCTCCTCGATCGCCCTCGAGATGACGCGCATCGCCTCCTCCCCGCGCCTGGATGCCGCCGGAGTGTGCTCGAGCATGACCAGCGCACCTCTGCCCGTCGAGACCCGTGTGGGCTTCCACTCCGCGCCGGGACGGTACGCCGTGAGCACCACGGCCCCGATTGTGAGCGGCCCGTCTCCCTGTCCCCTGTTCAGGCGTTGGATGTCAACGTGGTTGGGCTCTACGGGCTCCCGCACCGAGGGGGTCGTGGGGTAGGGATGGACGAGGCCACGCTCGTCGAGGACAGCGAACTCGTCCGAGTAGTAGTCGGCGCCGCCACGCACGAGTTCGAGCACGAGCGTCGTCTTGCCGGCCATGCTCAGGCCCGGGATGACGATCGCCCTGCCTTCGCGCGCGACAACCCCGGCGCGGACGAAGATCCTGCTCGGTGCGTGCGACCCGACGTAGGTCCGAAGCTGGTTTTCGAGCAGCATCAGCGCGAGCTCCAGTTCGAGACCGCTCGACACCAGGGAATCGCCGCGCTCGAAACGATATAAGCCGCCATCGTCGGCCAGCACGCCGAATGACTCCTCGACCGTCGACGGTGAGCACCGCCTCGCATCCGGCGGCAGCATCGCTGGGATGCGTTCAATCACCTCGGGGGTGTCCGCGGTTACTCGGAGGCGAACGCCGAACGACTCGAAGGCGGTGCTCCGCGCGCTGTTGGGGCTGGTCGACGCGACCACGGAATCATGATGCCAGCTTGCCGCGGGGGCGGAGGGGAGGTTAAGCTTCTGCGGCATATGGATGGCATCGCGCTTGTCGCCAGGCTGCTGCTGGCCCTCGTGTTCGCCGTGGCAGCGGTGGCCAAGGTGCTCGACCTGCCAGGAGCTCGCCGGGCGCTTGGTGAATTCGGGCTGCCCGAGCGCGCAATCGGGCCTGTCGCAGTCCTTTTGCCGCTGGCGGAGTTCGCGACCGCCGTCGCCCTCGTGGCAGGGCCGTCGGCTCGCTGGGGCGCGATCGCCGCCGTGTGTCTTCTGGTCCTGTTCATCGCCGCGATTGCCCGCGCGATGGCCCGCGGCGAGGCGCCTGACTGCCATTGCTTCGGCCAAGTGGCGTCGGGCCCGGCGGGCCGGCGCACGCTGATCCGCAACGTGCTGCTGGCCGTGCCCGCCGCGTTCGTGGTGGCATACGGGTCCGGCGAGGGCATCGACCAATGGGTCTCCGGACGCTCCGCCGCCGAGCTTGGGGCCGTCGCGGCCGGTCTTTGTGCCGCGCTACTGGCGGGGCTGGTGGCCCGGCTGTGGCTGCAGAACCGAGACTTGGCTAGCGAGAACCGGCGCTTGCAGGTTACGAAGGAGGCCCAGTCGAATTTCCCGCCGGGGCTGCCGGTTGGTACTCCGGCCCCGAACATCACGTGGCCGGGCCGCCGACGGCGAGGCTGGGAGCCTGGACGTGCTGATGAGGCCTGGGCGGCCCGCCGCGCTTGTGTTCGTGAGCCCAGATTGCGATTCCTGCGATGAGCTGCTCCCTGATGTCGCTCGCTGGCAGACGACGCTCGCGGAGCGGATCACGATCGTGCTTCTCAGCCGGGGATCCGTGCGCGAGAACCAGCCTCTGAAAGAGCGCTACGGGCTGGACAACGTGCTCGTGGAGGGCGGCGGCGAGGTGTTCAGGTCGTACCGCGTAAGGACGACGCCGGCAGTCATGATCGTGGCGCCGGATGGGCGGATCGCCAGCCGCACGCACGCCACCCGGGTGATGACCGAGTCCCTCATCCGGAACGCGCTGCATAGCACCCCACCGCCGGTGGTCGACCCGCCGCCTGCGCTCAACGTTGTCACGGTGAACGGCGATCGCTGAGCCCGGCCGGGTGGCGTCCGTAAATGCTGGCGATGACGCCTTTGGAGGGCACCTCGGGAGGCTCCGGTGAGCCGTGGAGCATCACCTTCGAGTCGTTCGGTGTGCGCGTCCGTGTGACCGCGGATGCGCCGGAGGTGATCGAACGGATCCCGTTGCTGCTTCCGCCGGACGCGCGGCCGTGTCCGGATGCCGAGCAGGCATTCGCCGTTCTGACCGACGAGGACGGCCAATACCGGTTCACGCGCGGCGATTCTCCGGTGGCGGCCGGGCTTGAGCTGGACTCCGCGCTCGACCTGCTCGAAACCCAGCTTCAAATCCAAATCGGACTCCACGCGCCAAACAGGATCTTCGTCCACGCGGGGGTGGTCGCGCACGCCGGTCGTGCGATCGTCATCCCCGGCCGGAGCATGGCCGGCAAGTCGACGCTCGTCCTCGCCCTGGTGCGCGCCGGCGCGGTCTACTACTCCGATGAGTTTGCGGTGATCGACGAGCAGGGACTCGTCCATCCGTACGCGGCGCCTCTGTGGCTGCGCGATCCGGAGCCACAGCAGCTCGACGGTCTTGAGCACACGACCACTTCTCGAACCGGTCGGAGACCTCGGGCACCTCTGCCATCGCGTTCCATGGGCGGCAGCGAGGCGAGCCGCTGCCAATCGGTGCCGTCGTGGTGACGACCTATCGGGCGGGGACCGAGTGGAACCCCACGCGGCTCTCCCCGGGCAGAGGCGCGCTCGCGATGGTCAGCCACGCGCTCTCGGCGCTGAAGCGACCCCAGGAGACGACGGACTTCATCACGCGGGCGCTCGATGGGGCGGTTGTACTGGAAGGCGAAAGGGGCGAGGCCGACGATGTCGCCGGGCGGTTGCTCCACACCGTATTCGCGGACGTGCAGGGGGGACCTGGGGCCGACGACGCCCCGCTCCCAAGCGCGTGACTCCGACGTGAAGCTCGGCGGCTGCTGTGAACCCAGAGAGGCCGCCGCGGCTCAGGTGCGCGTCCAGCCGGGCCAGCGGGCGACAACCTCCATGCCTCCCCACACCCCGGTCGGAATCTCGGCTTCGAAGCCGAGCTCCTCGAGGTAACCGGCGATCCACGGTCCCTGCTCGGCGAGGAGCTCGGTGAGCAGAAACCCACCCGGAGCGAGAACCTCACGGGCATCCCGGGCGAGCGCGCGCACCAGCCCGAGTCCGTCGGCGCCGGGGCCGGTGGCGGTGCCAACCGGCCAGTCCAGAGAGCTGAACTCGACCGATCTGCTCGGCAGCCCGATCGGCAGGTTGGCCACGATCGCGGCCACCCGCCCGCGCCATCCCTTCGGTACCGGGGCAAGCAGCGAGCCTTGTGCCAGGCGCACGTTGCGCAAGCCCAGCCTGCGGCGGTTGCGTCGCGCCCAGCCCAGCGCCCTGAGCGAGACCTCGGTTGCCAGCACCTCGAGGTCCGGACGCTCACGGGCGACGCTCAGCGCCAAGATCCCCGTCCCAGTACCCACATCGACGACCCGTAGCCCCGGGCGGTCGTCGGGCAACCGGACCAGGAGCGCATCGACAAGCCGATCGACCGTCCTTTCGAACGCGAACACGCCGGGCCCGTACTGCAAGGGAAGACCCCGAAAGTCTCGCTCCCGGTTCCGCAGCCGGAGGGTGTCGAGCACGGTCAGCGCCTCGGCCGAGAGCGTCAGGGCGTCCCCGATCACGCCCCTCCGCAGGCGTCCGCCCGGCGCGAACGGCACGGGGAGGGGCGGCACGGGCGGAGCCTGCTCCTGGCTCGCGTTGGTGTCGGGCTCGGCGAAGCCAAGCCGCCCCGGCGCGATCGACTGGCCCTTCCTTCGGCTACGACCCAGCGGTAGGCGCGGCCGCGGAAGCAATCGCACGGTCACTCCCTCCCGGAAATACCGCCCGGCACCCCCGCCCGGCACGGGCAGCCAGCCCGTGGACTCCATGGCGGCGAGTGCGCGGGGCACCTGAGAGCGCGGCACCTCTACGAGCGCGGAGAAGGAAAGCGCAAACCCATGCGCCAGCGCGGGCCGCACCTGATCCCCGTTCACCAGCACCGCCTCGATCCCGGCGCCCCTCAGCGTCTCCGCAAGCCGAGCCAGCTTGCCCTCTAGCTGGAGCACCAGAGCCGCAAACTGCATCGAGGGCGGCAATTCCCGCCTCTGTGCCGGTTGGCCTTCTGGGCGGGCGAGCCGCTCGATCAGCGCCGCGGCAGCGTGCTCGGCACGATCCCAGTCTCCGGCAAGCAAAGTCGCACCGCGCACCGCCGTTCGCGTCATCACCAGCGCGAACTCCGGCCTGACGCTCGCCCCCCGGGCGTGACGAAGGACGGCGAGCACGCCCTCGTCCAGCGAACACTCCTGCAGAGCAAGCTCGACACCCTGGCGGCGCCTGAGCGTAGCGATCACGGCGATCGGCACAGGCGGCTGCCAAAGCCGGCTCTCGTCCTCCCCAGCCGGGGGCGGATCGAGCGTGGCCGGATGGACGTTTCCGTCCGCATCGATCGAGACGTAGCCGTCGGCATAACGCGTGGCGCCGTCTCGTACGAGCGCGTCGACAAGCGCGGACAACCCGGCGCCGGCGTCACCCACCAGCACGATCGCGCGGCTCCCAACCACAACCGCGGCACCGGACACAAGCAGCTGGTCTGGCGCGTGCAGCGCCACATAGTCGAGCAGGCCGCGCTGCAACCTGCCGGTCGCGTCCTTCAGGTGCTCGCACCGAAACGGTTCCTCCGCACCAGGCTCCACCACCCGGTAGCCACCATCCGCCGCCATGTCGATTGCGAACACCGCGCCGGCTCCCGGTTGGCAGCGCTCCCGCGCACCTGGCGGGAGCTTCATACGCACGTGCGGCACCAGCTCGCGGCCGCCGATCTTCACCGTGATCTGAACCCCCGATGCTTCAAAGCCGATCACGGCGTCTTCTTTTGTCTCGCCCACCGAAGGCTCCACCTCGGGAGCGAATGCTAATCCCTCGCCGGCGTGGGCCGTGTTCGGCGGGAGGCTCAGTCTCGCACTTGATCGTCAACCCGTTGCTCCTATATGGTGATGCAGATGCGAGCACTGGAACTCTGCGACTCTCGAGGATTGATAGATGGGCTTGATGCGGGATTCGAAGAAGGAAGCCGATGGCGAGGGACACCGAGCTGCTCGTTGAGGAGCTCGGTGAGGAACTGATGGTCTACGACCAGCGCAACGAGGCAGGTCCACTGCCTCAGTCCGGCCGTCTCGAGGGTGTGGCGCGCCTGCGACGGGACTACCTCCGCGGAACGGCTCGGTCCCGCGTTGAACCTGGATTCTGAGCTTGTCGGCCGGGCGATCGGCGAGCTCGAAGCCTGTGGGCTACTCGACAACGGACCAGCGGGCGTTACTCGCCGCGACGCCACCGCGAAGCTCGCGAAGATGGGGCGGCGGCGGCAGCCGCGCCGCTGATCTACTCGATCGCCGCGCCGACGCCGGCGCTGGCGGCGACCGCACGCGATCTGCACGCAGGATCCCGGCATCGGCTGCCAGCCGACCTCAGACCACCACGGGCGTGCGGCTGCACAAACTGCAGTGCCGGTGGCTGCGCTTGCTGCTACTTGTCCCCCAAGATGTGCAACCCGAATGGTGGGCCCAACCGGTCTGCACAGCCGACTGCAACCTGTGCTAACTGCATCGACCCTCCTCCGAGGGGTGCCCCACCAACGAGACAACTGCTTTCCGAGCCACGGGGAGCAACACCCCGCAGGCAGCAACGATTGCTGCACCGGCACGGCCGGCCCCTGCTAGCGAGGCGGACGGCGCCGCGGCTCGCTGAACCGGCTAAGCCGGGACTGATCGCCCGCCGCAGGCACGCCCGCTTGGCTGACCCGCGCAGCGGGGCGCTGGAAGAGTTCGCGAGCAGGGCGGGCCTGAGCGCTCGAGGGCCCGTGGTCGACGCGGCCGCGGTCGAGGCATGCGATGCGCTCGCCGCAGCCGGGGTCGATGCCCTACTGCTGAAGGGCAGAGCCCTGGCGGAGATGCTCTATCGCGCCGGGGAGCACCGCGGTTACTACGACGTCGATCTGCTCACGGCGCCTGGCGATCGGGCCCGGGCGGGGGCCGTGCTGGCCGCTCTGGGCTATGCGAACCGCATCGAGATGCAGGGGGTGGATGACGTGGCCGGGGTCCTGCACGCGGAGGATTGGTCACGCCTCGTTCCAGGATTCGGGAATATCTCCGTAGACCTGCATTGGCGGCTGCCAGGCTGCGAGGCTCCACCCGGGGCCGTCTGGACTGCTCTCAGCAGACGCCGGACCACGATCGAGCTCGGGGGACGACGGGTCCCGACGCTTGATCGAGTGGGCCTGGCGCTTCATCTCGCGCTGCACGCCGCGAACCACGGTCCCGGTGATCTGAAGGCTCTCGGCGACCTGGATCGCGGCCTCAGCCGCTGGCCGTACGAGACTTGGGAGCAGGCGACACGGTTGGCCCGCGAGCTGCAGGCCGTCGAGGCGTTCGCTGCCGGGCTGCGGTTGCTGCCCGCCGGCGTCGCCCGGGCGGACGAGCTCGGGCTGCCGCAGGCCGAGGCACAGCTGTGGGCGATCGCCCACCGCGACGAGCGACCGCGCGGTGTGTTCCACCTGAGCGCGCTCAGCGAAGCGGGCACTGTGCGCGCGCGCCTCGGCATCGTGCGCCGCGCGCTGCTGCCAAAGCGCGAGTGGATCGCGCAAGAGTACCCGTGGGCCGCCAGAGGACGGTTCCGGCTACTCGCGGCTTACGGGATGCACGTGCTGCGCTCGTCGGCATGGGCCGTCCGGGCCTGGCGATTTCGCCGCCGGGCACCGCGATAGCGCTCCCGTCGCGGACTGGATTCGGTGACCGCCGAGCCCACGGCGCAGACGACCGCCGTCCTTGCAGGGATTTCTCGAGATGGAGCTAGCCGGACTCGAACCGGCGACCTCCTGGGTGCGATCCAGGCGCTCTCCCAACTGAGCTATAGCCCCGTGCGTGATGGGACATATTGACCCGTCGCCAAAGCGGTTGGTGACGACCCGTTCGAGGGCCAAGGATACGCTGTCGCGAGGGTGAGCTTCGGACGGCGCTTGGCGCTCTTCTTGGTACTGATCGCGGTCGTGCCTACGCTGGCACTGATCGCCCTTCTGCTGTTCGTCAGCGAGGACTCCCAGCGCGGCAAGGCGGACGCTCGGCTGGCGGGGGGCGTGCGTACCGCGACGGCGATCTACCGGACGCGAACGGCCGACGCGGCCTCGAAGGCGCAGAGCCTCGCCGCGAATCCCACCCTTGCGGTCGCGCTGCGGGCCAAGGACCGAGGAGCCGAACACGCCTTCACGCAGCGGGCGGCGGGCCATCCGGCCACCGAGCGGATCGAGCTCTACGACAACGCGGGGGCGCCGATCGCGGCGGCGGGTCCGCTCAACGCGATCGCCTTCGCCCAGGTGGGCCTCACGGAGGCTGGGCAGCCGGTGGGCAGCCTGCGGGTCTCGGTCACCACCGCGGATGCGTACGCGAACGAGGTCAAGTCGCTGACGGACACGGACGCCGTCGTCACTCGCGGCGCGGAGATCCTGGCGTCCACCGTGCCACCCCCCTCCAAGACGCTGCAACCCGATCAGACGGCGGACGTCAGGACGGGCGGCAAGGAGTACCGGGGCCACAAGCTGACTCTGAATCCGACCGACCAGGAGGATCTCCTGCTTCTGGGACCGCCGAAATCCGGCGGTGTGCTGGGCGTGGGCCAGGGTGCGCTCGCGGTGATGCTCTGGTTCCTGGTCGCGGCGGTGATCCTGGCCTGGGGTCTGGCGCGTACGCTGACGCGGCGCCATGAGCGCATTGCGCGGGAGGCGCTCACCGACCCCCTGACCGGGCTCTGGAACCGCCGCCACATGGCCGAGACACTCGATCGCGAGGTCTCCCGCGCGCTTCGTTTCGGACACGAGATCTCGCTGATCATCCTGGACGTCGACGACTTCAAGCGGATCAATGACCGGCTCGGCCACCTGCAGGGGGACCTCGTTCTCGAGAGGGTCTCCGACCTCGTGAAGGACGCCACCCGCGACATCGACGTCGCGGTCCGCTACGGCGGCGACGAGCTCGCGCTGATCCTGGTCGAGACCGAGAGCGAGGGGGCGACGGTCCTGGCGGAACGGCTGCGCGAGCGGGTTCGCGACACCGAGGTCCCGCTGCGCGATGGCGGCACGATGGGGGTGACCATCAGCGTCGGCGTGGCCACGATTCCGGACTCCGCGGAGGACCTGGAAACGCTGGTCGATGGCGCCGACCGGGCGCTGCTGCGGGCGAAGAGGTCAGGCAAGAACCAGATCCGCACCGCGCCCGCCAGCCGGCGATCGGTCCGAGGCGCTCGCGTGCACCGTCGCCCGGAAGGACGCGCGGCCAGCGAGCGGTAGCCAGGAACCCCCGAAAATGGTCGGTTGGATGCACGTCCCGGGCGCCCGCCCAGGTATCACATGAATGGCGCAGCACGTAAGCTTTGACCTCTCGAGGCCGGCAAACCCGCGCATATATGGGCATTCTCGACGACGCGATCCGCGAACACCTCGATCTGAAGCGCAGCCACGGAGCCCGCGAGACGGAGCTCCGGGAGATCGAGGACGAGGCTTTCGGGCAGGGCGACCAGCCCGACGCCTTCGTGGCGGGCGAGCTCTACACGGAGGTCGGCACGAGCGAGGGCGCGGATGCGGGGAACGAGGAGCCGACGCGGCTGGTCGAGCCGGAGGCGCTTCGCCCGACGGAGCCCGCCTCAGAGCCGGAGGCCCTCATACCTGCAGAGCCGGAGTTGGAGCCGGAGCAGGAGCCTGAGACCTCGGACCAGCCGGTCGGCCTCGAGCCGCCGAGCCAGGTCCCGGGCCAGGTGGAGCTGCCCGGCCAGGATGAGATTCCGGGCCAAGAGCGGCTGGAGGCCGAGCCCGACCTTCCTTCCTCGGCTGACGAGCCCGAGAGCTACCGTCCGGCCGAGGAGACCTCCGAGCAGCCGGAGGCGCCCGCCCCGTCCGAGTCGCTCGAGGAGCTGATCGCCGAGGAGGAGCCGTTCCCGGAGGACACCTCGGCGCCGCCGCCCGCCCCTACCGAGGCCGAGCCGGCGTCCGAGTCCCGGCCCCTGGAGCCGGAACCGGACGCGCAGGCGCCGCCGGAGCCCGAGAGCCTCGTGCCAGACCCGCCCCCGCCCCCGCCCGAACCCGGAACCGAGCCGCCGGGCAGGGCTCGCGGCAGGGTCGACGTGCCGACCCAGGAGCATCCGCCGCCGGGCGACACCGGCGACCTGCCCCCGCTCCCCGGCGACGAGCCTGAGCTCGGCCGGCCGGACACGACGTACGAGCCGCCGCCCGTGGAGCTACCCGAGGACGAAGCGCCGTCGGAGGAGGAGCCGCTGCCCGACGACGAGGACACCTCCTCGAGCTCCGATGGCCCGCAGCTCTACGACTTCGAGACGGACGAGGACCCGATCCCTTCGTCGGGTGAAACGGCAGTCGAGGACGATTTCGAGGCGCTCGGCCCCGCCGAGGAGGAGGCGCCTTACGTCGAGGAGGAGGAGCCTTACGCCGAGGAGGGGGAGACTCCCGGAGGAGCCTGCCTCGGCTGTCGATTCGGGCGGCGAGGAGCCTGACGAGGAGCCGGGAACCGAGGTCAGGCCGGTCGCCGATGACGAGGAGGAGGACCTCTGGTTCGAGAAGGGCCCGCCGAAGGACTTCGACTTCGACGACTAGGGCGAGCGGCGACGGTCCCGGCGGATCTACACGTAGCCGCGAATGCGGCTCGCCTCGACCACTCTCTCGATCCCGACCAGGTAGGCCCCCTCGCGCAGCGAGATGCGCTCCTCCCTGGCCCGCGCATTCACGTCGCGGTAGGCGCGGCGCATGATCCCGCCGAGCTTGTCGTTCACCTCCCGCTCCGACCAGCGGAAGTGCTGGAGGTTCTGGACCCACTCGAAGTAGGAGACGACGACGCCGCCCGCGTTCGCCATCACGTCCGGCACGACGTAAACGCCCTTCTCCTGGAGGATCTCGTCCGCAGCCGGCGTGGTCGGGCTGTTGGCCCCTTCGATGATCATCCGTGTGTTGATCCGGTCGGCGTTGCCCTCGTGGATCATCCCGCCGAGCGCAGCCGGGATCAGAACGTCGCACTCGATCGCGAGCAGGTCGTCGGGGCTGATCACCTCAGTGCCGGGGAACTCGGTCAGCCCACCTCCCTCGCGCAGGTGCGCGGCCAGGTCATCGGCGTCGATCCCGGCATCGCTCCGGATCGCCCCGGTGGCGTCGGAGACGCCGACCATGGTGGCGCCGAGCTGCTGCAGGATGCGGGCGGCCCAGGAGCCGACGTTGCCGAAGCCCTGAACGACGAAGGTGGCGTCCGCCGGCGTCAGCCCGATCTGCGGGGCGGCCTCACGGAACATGTAGACGCAGCCGCGGCCGGTCGCCTGCTCCCGCCCGTATGAGCCCTCGAGGGCGATCGGCTTGCCGGTGCAGATCGCGGGTGTGTGGCCGTGCAGCTTGCCGTACTCGTCCATCAGCCAGGCCATCACCTGCGCGTTTGTGTTGACGTCCGGCGCCGGGATGTCGCGAGTCGGACCGAGCACCTTCTCGATCTTGTCCATGAACGAGCGGGTGATCTTCTGGAGCTCGGCGCGGTCGAGCTGGTCGGCCGGGCAGTTGATGCCACCCTTGGCGCCCCCGAACGGAACGTTCGCGACGGCCGTCTTCCAGGTCATCAGGGAGGCGAGAGCGCGGATCTCGTCGACGTCGACCTCGGGGTGGTACCGGATGCCGCCCTTGTAGGGACCGCGGGCGCCGTTGTGCTGGATCCGGTAGCCCGAGAAGGTGTGGATCTTGCCGTCGGAGAGCCGGACCGGGATCTGGACGGTGACCTCGCGGTAGGGGGTCCAGAAGACCGCGCGGACATCGTCCGGCAGCTCGAGACGCTCGACGGCCCGGTCGAAGTAGTGCCGGACGATGTCGAGGTTCGAGACCTCCGCCCGCTGGCCGGGCTTCGGCTCGCCCTCCGCGACCGCGCGCTCCTTGGCCTGGTCGACGGCCGTGGGCGACTTATCGGTTGCCTTGCCGTTACCGGCACCTTGCTTGGCCCTGGTGGCCATCAGCGCAGCCAGTCTCTCACAGGGCGGTTCACGAGGATGGGCATACCCGGCCTACAATCGGCCACCCACGGGGCCATAGCTCAGTTGGGAGAGCGCCTGCCTTGCAAGCAGGAGGTCGCGGGTTCGAATCCCGCTGGCTCCATATTCGGGCACCGACGCACTCTCGAATGGGATAAGACTGGTGGCGAGATTCCAAGCCGACAGGAGGTCGACATGCATGCTCGCCTGACCCGTTACGAGGGCTCCCCGCCCGATGGCATGGACGAGGCCCTGCAGACGAAGAAGCACGTGCTGCCCACCGAGCCGGGGCTGACCGACGACATGAAGGGCGTCGTCTTCCTCACCGATCGGCAGAACGGAACGATCGTCGTCATCTCACTATGGGAGGACGAGAAGGCGATGGAGGCGAGCGAAGGCGAGGCGACGCGCCTTCGCGAGGAAGTCACGGGACCCGGTGAGAGCGGCATCGGTGGAGCACTACGAGGTGGCGCTCCTGGAGGTCGTCCAGGCGAACCAGGCCAGCTAGGAGAGCGCCGCGAACTCGTCGTCGGTGAGCTCGATCTCGAGCGCCGCCAGGTTCTCCCGCAGGTGCTCGATCGAGAGCGTGCCCGGGATCGGCAGGGTCGCCGGTGAGCGCCGCAGCAGCCAGGCGAGCGCGATCTGCTCGGGGGAGGCGTTGTGAGCCGCCGCGACCTCCTCGAGGGCCGGCGGCCCGCCGCCCTTCAGGGGGTAATACGGCACGAAGACGATGTCGTTCTCTTCGCAGTGGTCGACGACGTCGTCTGAATCGCGATCCGCGACGTTGTAGTGGTTCTGCACGGCCGCGATCGGGACGACCTTGCGCGCCGCCTCGACCTGTTCGACGCTGACGGCGGAGATGCCGACCTCCCTGATCTTCCCCGCCTCGCGGTACTCCGCGATCGCCCCGAGGCTCTCCTCCAGCGGCGTCTCCGGATCGACGCGGTGCAGGTAGTAGAGGTCGATGACGTCGGTCCGGAGGCTCTCGAGGCTCTGCTCGATCTGCGCCCGGAGCGCCTCCGGGCTGCCGCTGCCGCGGTAGCCGCCCTTCGTCGCGATCAAGACTCCATCCGGCTTCGGCGAGAGCGCCTCGCCGATCGCCCGCTCGCTGTCGCCGCCGCTGTAGCCGTGAGCGGTGTCGATCATGCCGATGCCCGCCTCGACTGCCTCGCGCAGGAACTGCTGACTCTCCGGCGTCGAGGAGAGCCGATTGGTCCCGAGGCCGATCCGAGCGACCTCGGTGCCCGCGACAGCGAGCGTGCGAGGGGTCGCTGAGGGCTGCGTGGACACGCCCTCAGACTACGAGAGGCCGCCGCCTTTCCGGCGAATCAGTAGAAGGCGCAGGTGCTGGCCAGGACGAAGAGAACCGCGACCGGGCAGACGACCAGACCGACAAGCGAGACGACCCAGCGGCGCAGGAGCAGGGCGCCCACCGCGGTGGCCATCGCCCCGATCGCCGTCACCGCCGCTACCGAGTCGATCGGGCTTGTCCAGTCCGGTGGGCTCGCGCTGGCGTCGCAACCGGGCTGAGCCAGCACGAAGACGATGGCGAAGAGGCAGGTGAGCGCGGTCAGCGCGATCGTCGCGAGCGAGAGCCATCCGGCCAGCTCCTCCATCCGCGAGCGCTTCAGCTGGCCGGCCGTCCCGATGTGAATCGCGAGCATGCCCGCCTGCATGAACATCTCCATGACGCCGTTCGGCTGTCCCTGTTGGGCCCAGCCCTCTGAGCGACCCATCAGCGTTCCGGCCGCCGCCGCGACCAGCAGCACCACCGGAATCATCAGGGTGGGCGCGGGCGGGGGCGACAGCGAGTTGCCGTCCGTTGCAAGCAGGAGAACCACCGCGCCGAGCCCGAGCCAGACCCCTGTCACTCCGAGGTTGGTGAAGATCCGCATCCACTCTCTGCGTGTGCTCGAGCGCAGGGCGTAGGCGACGGTCAGCGCAACGATCGCGAGGATCGCGAACGAGTAGAGCCACGCCCGCGAGTCGTATTGGTCCTGGAGCGGCGCGGCGGCGCGGTCACGCGCCACCTGCTCGCTCAGCCCGGCATTTCGACAGGCCGCATCGGTCGCCCGGCACGCGACGGATTCCTCGGGGAGCCGGGATTCGGTGTGGACGAGGTCACCGGCGGCGAAGCCCAGGATGAGCGCACAGAGCGCAAGACAGACGAGTGTGTGCTTCGCCGGCGCGCGATGGCGCAGCGCTTCTGACGTTGGAATTCGAGCCCCCACCGAGGGCCGGCTACCCAGTCGGCGGCGGCGCCACCGCTGCGCGCGGGCGCCGCGGGCGCGATCGCCCCGACCTCCTCGAAACCCGCCCGCAGCAGGGCGGGCACCTGGGTGAGCGGACTTGGCGAGTGCAGGAGCACCAGCCCGAGGTGATGGCTGCCGAGCCGCGCGGTGGTCACGTAGCAGCTGCCCGCGGCGTCGGTGAAGCCGGTCTTCAACCCGGTCACCTGGGCGCCGGGGACGCCGTTGAGGCCGTGCTGCAGGAAGTAGTGGTTGTTGCTCAGGTACAGGTGCTTGCCCTTGATCGGAAAGCGTGGCTTCGCGTAGCGGGTCTGGGCGATCTCGGCGATCCTCTTGTTCGCGAGATCGGCTCGCGCGAGGGCAGCCAGGTCGCGCGGGCAGGAGTAGTTGCCGCGGTCCCGCAGTCCGTTGGGCGTCGTGAAGTGCGTGCACGTGAGGCCCATCGAACCGGCCTGCGCGTTCATCTCCTTGATGAAGTGCGGGACGCTCCCGCCGTTGTGTTCGGCCAGGGCCACGGCCGCATCGTTCGCCGAGATCAGGATGAGCGCCTTCAGCAGCGCCTCGAGCGGGACCTTGCGGCCGCGCGGCAGCAGGCCTGTGGCCGAACCCTGGGTGTTCGCCGCGTTGCGGCTCACCTTCACGCGCGCATCGGGCGGGTCCGTGCGCGCGACCATCAGCGCAGTCATCATCTTCGTCAGGCTCGCGATCGGCCTCTCGAGCTGCGGTTTGCGCTCCCACAGAACAGCGCCGCTCTTCACGTCGAAGAGCAGCCCCGCCAGCGGCGGGTGCTTGAAGCGGTAGTGCACCGGCAACGTCCCCGACACGGGCTGCAGCGCGAAGCGAGCGTCGCCGGGGCGCTCCGCCGTCGCGAGATCGGACCCGAGCCGGCCGCCGGCACCCGTCGATCGCGAGCCGGAGTCGCCAGGGATGCCGTTCGCGCCCGCACCCCGGAGGCGGACAGCGGCCGCTTCGACTCCGCGGGCTGCGTGTCGCCGTTCCCGGCGCTCTCCGGCCAGATCGCGATGGCGACGACGGCGACCGCGCCGAGGGCGAGCAGCAGTCCGAGGATGGCGGCGAGCCGCTTAATCATCGGGCGGGTTGCGGAGTGCCCCGATCAGGCCGGCCGCGATCATCCCGATGATCAGCAGCGAGATGCCGTAGAGGATGATCGCGCCGATGTCGCCGTAGGTCCGCAGGTGCAGCCCGGTGTCGCCGATCACGTAGATCGTCACGGCCGCGAAGAACCCGCAGAAGAGCAGGCCGATCAGGAGCAGGGCGTTCCGGAGGTCGGGATCCAATTTGACTCAGTAGACCGGTAATCGCGGGGGTTCTTCTCTGTCTCTGCGGCCGGTGACGGAAAGGATGACCGCGGCGACGGCCAGCCCGAAGACGAACCCGCCCACGTGGGCGAAGTAGGCGACCCCCTCTCCGCCGCCCGTCTCCACCGCGACCTGGCCCAGCGCCGGGATGAACTGGAGGATGAACCAGATCGCGAGCAGAATCAGCGCCGGTATCTCGACCAGCGTGACGAAGAAGATGATGAAGATCAGGGTCAGGACCCGGGCGCGCGGATAGAGCAGCGCGTAGGCGCCGAGCACGCCCGCGATCGCGCCGCTCGCGCCGATCGTGGGAGCGGTGGACGAGCTGTCGATCAGCGCCTGGGTGTACACGGCGATCAGCCCCGCGAGCAGGTAGAAGAGCAGGAACTTCACTCGACCCAGCCGGTCCTCGATGTTGTTTCCGAAGACCCAGAGGAAGAGCATGTTCCCCGCGATGTGCAGGAAGCCCCCGTGCATGAACATCGAGGTGAAGAGGGTCACCCACCATGCGGCCTGATTGATCGGGATCGGCCGAGCGTCAGGGTTCTGCTGGCCGATCGCAACGGCCTCGTCGTAGTTCTTGGTCCCGGGGCAGACCACCCCCGCCTCGAACTGGCCCTGTGAGCCGGCGACCGCTCCGATCGCGCAGTCCCGGTCGTCCGCGTGCGTGATCCGGTACGGGATCGCGCCGTACTCGAGCGAGCTCTGATCGATCGTGGCCGAACCCGACCTGGTCGAGCTTCTCGTCGGTCGGGAAGTTGAGCTGCCAGATGAAGACGGCGACGCAGACCACGATCAGCGCTACGGTCACGACCGGGAACCGCGACGGTCGGATTGTTGTCCTTGAGCGGAATCACGGGGTGCCGAACACTAGTTGCGGCCCCGCGAGGGCCGTGCAGCTATCGGGCGCGCTTGGCAGGAGGCGGAATCTCGTCCCGCACCGCCGGCAGCTTCGCCGAGCTTGGCGGCGGTGGGAGCACCCGTCCACGCGAACCCGCGGCGACCGCGCCGCCCTTTGTCCAGGTGACCGGCACGGCGCTCTTCTGGCTCAGCACGCTCCAGGTGGGCACGTCGAGGTTCCCGGTCTGGGGGAGGCCGTTGGCGGCCTGGAACGAGTAAACGGCCGCCTGGGTCGACGCCTGGTAGTAGCCGGTGATCGGCACGGACATGCCGGCTCCCGCGAGCAGCTGCTGAGCCCAGGCGACGAAGTCGCCCTTCGAGCCGAGGCGCAGGAAGGGATAGCTGGGATAGGGCTGGGTGCTCGCCGGTGCCACCGGAGCGCGAAGGGCCGTCCACTGTTGCTTGCGGGCGGACTGCCAGGACCACCAGCTCACGCCCTCGAACCCGTGGGACATGGCGAGCGCCCTGAAGCGCCTGATCTGGCCGGCCTTCGGGTTGTTGTAGACCTGGCCCAGCGGGAGTATCGGCCGCTGGTAGATCCGGTTCCACACCCAGGTGTGGATGAACCCGTTGTCAACCGTGGTTCCGATGTCCTTCCAGTAGAGCTGTGGCACGTTGTACTGAGCACCTCCCGGGCCGAGGAACACGGAGAAGGGCAGCGCCGGGTGGTAGTCCACGTACGGGAAGCTCGCGAGCGCGACCGGATAGTCCTGGCCAATCCGCGAGCGGAGATTCGACATGAAGTAAGAGGCCTGCGGATAGCTGGCCCTCGTACTGACCCTCGACGTCGAGCACGAGGCAGTCCGCGCCATTGGCCACAGCCGCCGCCCCGACCTTCGCCTCCTTGCCCGGCTTGCGCCCGTAGATGAACTGCCACGCGCAGACCCGGAGCCCGCGGGCATGGAGACCGGCTGACCACCGACGACGAGAACTGGCTCCAATAGCCGGTCCCGTCCCCGGACTTGATCAGGACGGTCTCGATCCCGTTGCGCGCGGGCCTTCTTCGCGATCGCGCCGAGCTTGCCGTGCGAGGAGCGGTTCAGGTACCAGATCCACATCCCGTCGCCCGCCAGCGGGTTCTTCGCGTTCGGCGGCCTCGTCGGTCGTCTGGGAGACCGCCCCGCCGCTCAGCGGGCCCGCCGCGAGGGCCACGAGCAGAGCGGCCGCGAGCGAGGCAGAGCCAGGTTTCTGCGTCGGCGGAAACGCATGGTGCGAGGCTACGAACCCCCGAAACACGCCTCTGCAGGGAAAGGTGCGTTGGCCTAAAGCGCCGACGCGGCCGGCAGCTGCTCATCCGCGTGGTACGAGCTGCGCACCAGCGGCCCCGAGGCCACCGACTCGAAGCCGAGCTCGTAGGCGGCCTTCTCCAGTGCCGCGAACTCGTCGGGGTGCCAGTAGCGGTCGACGGGCAGGTGCTTCTCGGTCGGCCGCAGGTACTGGCCGACGGTCAGGACCTGGACCCGGTGCTCGCGCAGGATCCCGAACGCCTCGACCATCTCGTCGAACTCCTCGCCCAACCCGACCATCAGACCGGACTTCGTCACGACCGCGTCGCCGGCCATCTCCTTGGCCATCCGCAGGACCCTGGCCGAGCGCATGAAGTCGGAGCCGCGCCGTGCGACCGGGTAGAGCCGCGGCACGGTCTCGACGTTGTGATTGAAGACGTCGGGTCGCTCGGCGATCACCTTGGCGAGCGGCATCTCCTGGCCGCGGAAGTCGGGGGTGAGCACCTCGACCTTGCAACCGGGCGCCATCCGCCGGATCGAGCGGATCACGCCGACGAAGGCGCCGGCGCCGTAGTCGGGCAGGTCGTCGCGGTCGACAGAGGTGATCACCGCGTGTCGCAGTCCCATCCGCTTCACCTGATTCGCGACCCGGAGCGGCTCGAGGGGGTCGTGCCAGGTCGGCTTGCCCGTCTGGACGTTGCAGAAACCGCAACGGCGGGTGCAGACGTCGCCGAGGATCATGAAGGTCGCAGTACCGCGCTCCCAGCACTCGCCCACGTTCGGGCAGTTCGCCTCCTGGCAGACGGTGTGGAGGTTGTCGGTCTCGATCGCCTTCTTCAGCCGCCGGTAGGTCGGCCCGCCGGGGGCCGGCACCTTGAGCCAGGGCGGCTTGCGCGAGCGGAAGGCGACCTTGCCGGCCTCGTCCTGCGCCTTCCCGCCCGGGTTGGCGCGCGACCGGGTGACGTGCAGGCGTGGTTCGAAGCTGGTCGGTTCGGCCATCGGTCCTACCGTACCGCGGCCATGTCGCCGGCCAGCTCCGTCAGCGTTCGCTCGGTCCCGACGGGCTTCCGGTCGAAGATCCGGCCGAAGAGCTCGCCGACCAGGTCCATGTAGTGGTCCATGTCCTGCTCGGCTCGGAGCTCGCGGGTCAGGGACGTCATGCGGACACCGTCGATGCCGCAGGGCACGATCCACTCGAACGGCTGCAGGTCGTTGTTGACGTTGATCGCGAATCCGTGAGTGGTCACGCCGCGATTGACGTGGATGCCGATCGAGCCGATCTTGCGGCCCTCTGGCGGGCGTCCCCCGACCCAGACCCCGGTCAGGCCGTCGACCACCTCCGCACGGACGTCGTAGGCGGCGAGCGAGTCGATCATCAGCCGCTCGAGGCCGCGGACGTACTCGTGCACGTTGTTCCCGTACGGCTTCAGCGAGACGATCGGGTAGCCGACCAGCTGGCCCGGGCCGTGGTAGGTGACCCGCCCGCCGCGATCGGTCTCGCAGATCTCGATTCCCTGCATCCGGTACCAGTCCTCGCCCATCCCGAGCTCGGCCGGTTCAGCCCGCCGGCCCTTCGTGTAGACGGGCGGATGCTCGAGGAGGAGCAGAACGTCCGGTAGATCGCCGGCGAGACGAGCCGCCTCGAGCCGTTTCTGCGCCTGCCTGGCCTCCTCGTAGGGCACCACTCCGCAGCGCATCACCAGGACCTCGTCCATGGTCACAGTGTCACACGGCCCCGGGGGCGGCGGCGCCCTGCTGGTCCGGCGGCCAGAAGGGCCATTCCTCGAAGTGGAAGCAGAGCCCTGCGTCGTTCAGGCGGACGACCCAGAGGTCGCGGTACTCCTTGTTCTTGGGGGCGTGGTAGCGGACCTCGATCCGGGCGACGCCGGTGTCGCCCTCCACGGCGAGGATCTCGCTCGTCATCTCGAACCCCTCGTCCGGGCCGAGCCGCTCCGCCTCCCACATCTCGCCGATCGCCGCGAGGCCGCGGTGCGGCTTCTCGTAGGGGGCGGTCGAGTAGGTCGCGTCCTCGGCGAAGAGCTGGGCCAGCACGGCGGTGCCGGGCGTCCGCCAGGCTCGCTCGTAGCCCTCGAGCCACTCGGTCAACCCCGCACGCTCCATGCGCCGCGAGCTTAGTCCGCCGCGACGGGCGCGACAGCGTGAGCCTCCCGGGCGGCGTCGAGCCGTTCCTCGGCGAGGCTTCGGGCGGCCTCGAGCGGAGTGACGGACCTCGCCTCGCCGGCCTCGAAGACCCGCCGCAGCGCATCTCCGATCCCGTCCACGAGCGAGTCGAGCCGCTCGCTGTCGAGGGAGTGGAGCTCGCCGTAGACGCTGATCAGCCCACCGGCGTTGGCGATGAAGTCGGGGGCGTAGAGGATCTCGCGCTCGGCGAGCCGATCGGCCAGGGAGCGCTCGGCGAGCACGTTGTTGGCCGCACCGCAGACGATCTCGCAGCGCAGGCGCTCGACGTTTCCTCCGTCGATCGCGCCCCCGAGGGCGCACGGCGCCAGGACGTCGCACTCGGCGATCGCGGCGTCGGCCGGATCCAGCCAGCCCGCCCCGAGCCGCTCCGCGAGCGCCCGCTTGCCCGGGTCGACGTCGGAGACACCGAGCACCGCTCCGTCGGAGGCGAGGCGCTCGGCGAGGCGGGCGCCGACGTGCCCTAGACCGATCACGGTCACGCGGCGACCCGCCAGGTTCCCGCTTCCGTAGCGATGCGAACAGCTCGCACGGATCGCGGATTCGACGCCGCGTGCCGTGATCGGACTTGGATCCCCGGACCCGCCGGAGTCAATGGGAAGGCCGACGACGTGGTCGGTGCGCTCGCGGATGATCGCCATGTCGTCCGTGCCGGTGCCGACATCCTCCGCGGTCACGTAGCGGCCCTCGAGCGAATCGACGATGTCACCGAGATCGAGCATCAACTCGCGGCGGGTGTCTCCGGGCAGCTCGCGGCCGGGCGGCGCGCACACGACCGCCTTGCCACCGCCCAGGTCCAGCCCGGCGGCCGCCGCCTTGTAGGTCATCGCCTCGGAGAGGCGCAGCGCGTCGGCGATCGCATCGCCGAGCGCCTTGTAGCGCCAGAGGCGCAGGCCGCCCAGGGACGGTCCGAGCACCGTCGAGTGGATGGCGACCACCACGTAGATGCCGCTGCGACTGCCGCGTCGGACCACGACCTCCTCGTGCATCAAGAGGCTCATCGCTCCCACCCCTCGAGCCGGGCCCTGACATCGGAGAGGAAGCGCGCCGCCTCGGCCCCGTCGAGCGCCCTGTGGTCCCATGACATGCAGAGGTTGGTCATCGGACGCACCGCGATCGCCTCGGATTCGTCGTCGATCACGACGGGCCGCTTGACCACGGCCTCCAGGTCCAGGATCGCGACCTGGGGCTGGTTGATGATCGGCGTTGCCAGGACGGCGCCGAACTGGCCGGGGTTGGTGATCGTGAAGGTGCCGCCCGCGACGTCGTCGGGGTCGAGCTCTCCGCTCCTCGCCCTCTGGGCAAGCCGGGCGATCTCGCCGGCCAGCCCCTCGAGGCTGAGCCGCTGCGCGTGCCTGATCACCGGCACGATCAGCCCGGAATCCAGCGCCACCGCGATCCCGAGGTTGACGTCGTCGTGGTAGACCAGCTCGTCCCCGTCGATCGAGGCGTTCAGGATCGGGTGCCGATCGAGCTCCGCCACAGTGGCGCTCGCCACGAAGGCGAGGTAGGTGAGCGGCGCGCCGCGACGGGCCATTCCCTCCTTCAGCTCGCGGCGCGCGGCCACGACGCGGTGGAGGTCGACTTCGACGATCGTCGTGCAGTGCGCCGACGTCCGCCGGCTCTCGAGCATGTGCTCCGCGATCCGGAGGCGCATCGGCGTCAGCGGCTCGCGCCGCTCGCCGGGCAGTACGTCCTCTGCCGGCGCTTCGCCGTTCCCCGCGGTGGCAGGCGCGGGCGCCTCAGGCCGGTACGGGGACTCGATGTGAAGCGGCCGCTCCGTTTCGACCGGCTCGGACTCGGACTCGATCAGCTCGACCAGGTCGCGCTTGCGGATCCGGCCGCCGATTCCGGTGCCCTCGACCTGCGAGAGGTCGATGCCATGCTCGTGCGCCATCCGCCGCACCACGGGAGAGTGGAAGCCGGATCGGTCCGCCTCGTCCCTGTGCTCCGCACGCTCCGGTTCGTAATGGTGCTCCTCGGGATGGGCCTCTCCCGGCCGCGCGCCGGCATCCAGCGCCGCGAGGGGCGTCCCCACGTCCACCGTGTCGCCGGGCTCCACGAGGATCTTCGAGAGCCGGCCGGCCGCGGGCGAGGGGATCTCGACGTCGACCTTGTCCGTGGTCACCAGGCAGACGGTCTCGTCGCGCTCGACCCAGTCCCCGGGCCGCTTCGTCCACTCGACGATCGTGCCCTCGGCGACGGAGACGCCCATCTGGGGCATGACGATCTCGGTGATCTGTGTGTCAGTAGGCGAGGAGCTCACGGCAGGCCTCCTTCATGTCGTCGAGCTGCGGCAGGACGGACTGCTCGAGCGGCGGGCTGAACGGGATCGGCACGTCGGGCGCGGTCAGCCGGCGCACCGGCGCGTCGAGCGACTCGAAGGCCCGCTCAGACACCAGGCTCGCCACCTCGGCGCCGACGCCGCAGGAGCGGGTCGCCTCGTGCGCGATCAGGACCTTGCCGGTCTTCTCGACGCTGGCCAGGATCGCCTCGGTGTCGAGAGGATTGAGCGTCCGGAGGTCGATCACCTCGATGTCCTCGTCGAGCTCCTCAGCCGCCTGCAGCGCCAGGGGGACCGACGAGCCGTAGGCGATCACGGAGAGCTCTCCTCCCTCTCGCGCCACCCGGGCCTCGCCGAGCGGGACGGTGTGCTCGCCCTCCGGAACCTCGCCCTTGACGTGGCGGTAGAGCCCCTTGTGCTCGAGGTAGCAGACGGGGTTGGGGTCGCGGATCGCGCTGACCAGCAATCCCTTCGCGTCGTCGGCGGTCGCGGGCGCCACGACCTTCAGGCCCGGCGCCTGAATGAACCAGGCCTCGGGGTTCTGCGAGTGGAAGGGGCCACCCGAGAAGCCGCCCCCCGAAGGCAGGCGCACCACCATCGGAACCGACACCCCCTGGCGGTAGTGCAGCTTGCCGGCGACGTTCACCAGCTGGTCGAAGCCGCAGGCGATGAAGTCGGCGAACTGCATCTCGGCCACCGGCTTCATGCCCTCGATCGCGGCTCCGATCGACGCGCCGACGATCATGTTCTCGGCCAGCGGCGTGTCGAGGACGCGGTCGGCCCCGAATTCCTCGATGAAGCCGTCGGTGACCTTGAAGGCTCCGCCGAAGGCGCCGATGTCCTCGCCGAGGCAGAAGACCGCCTCGTCGCGCCGCATCTCCTCGCGCAGGCCGTCGCTGATCGCCTGCAGGTAGGTCATCTCTGCCATCAGGCGGCCCTCCCGTGTTCGACCAGGCTGCCGGGGTCGCCGTTCGTCGTCGAGTGGCCGTTGCCGTTGGGCGCGGACCCGGTCTCGGGTGCGCTCCAGCGCGACCACGGTGCCTGACCGTCTCCGAGGGGCTCCCAGCTCTCCGCGAACACACCCTGGGTCGCGATCGAGGGATCCGGCATCGGCGAGGCCAGCGCGCGTTCCGCGCACTCGTCCACGTAGCGCGGAGACCGACTCCCGGATCTCCTCGATCTCCCTCGCCTCGAAGCCATGCTCGTCGGCGAGCCGTCGCTGGTAGTGCTCGATCGGATCGCGACGCGACCACTCTCCGAGCAACCCGTCCGGGACGTAGCTCATGTCGTCGTGCGCGCCGTGCCCGTGCATGCGCATCGTGTGGCACTCGATCAGGGTGGGACCCTCGCCCTCCCGGGCGCGGTCCGCGGCGACCCGGGCGACCTCGAAGACCGCCTCGACGTCGTTGCCGTCGACGCTCAGGCCCGGGAACCCGTAGCCCTTCGCCCTCTGCACCGGATCGACGGCGAACTCGAGATCAGTAGGCGTCGAGTAGGCGAACCGGTTGTTCTCGAGCACGAAGACCACCGGCAGGCGGTGGACGCCTGCGAAGTTCATCGCCTCGTGCCACTGGCCGTTGGCCGTCGAGCCCTCGCCGAAGAAGGTCATCGCGACCCTCGGCTCGGAGCGCATCTTGAAGGAGAGCGCCATGCCGGTGGCCACCTGGGCCATGTCGGGCAGCATGCTCACCATGCCGACGCAGCCGAGCTGGCGGTCGCCGAAGTGCATGTTCCCGTCCTTGCCGCCGGTGACGCCACCGGACCGGCCCATGTAGTTCGCCAGGTAGCGGTCCGGGGTGACCCCACGAACGAAATGAGCCCCGAGATCGCGATGGAGAATGCACATCCGGTCCCGAGGCCCGAGGGTGAAGGCGGATCCGACGCAGATCGCCTCCTGCCCGCGTCCGTCGTAGAAGGACCCGGGTACCTTGCCCTGCTTGTAGAGGGTCAGCCCGCGCTCCTCGGAGAGCCGCATGAGCAGCATGTAGCGGAGGAGGAGGGCCCGGTCAGAGCGCGTCAGGGCATCCGTACCCTCGTGCTCAGGCGAGCGACTCGGGCTCGCGGCTTCGAGCTTCATTACGGTCCGCCTTTCGTCTTGCCCGCCCTCGGGATCGCCTCCGGCGAGCTGTTGAGGCGGCTCCGGGATCAACCGGGTGGCCGCCTTCACGGACAACGGGCGGAGAGGGATCAACCTCTCCTCCCTATGTGATGAACGGATCATACCCCTGGCCCCCCGAGAAAACAGGGACCGCAACGGACGACCCACCGCAGCGAGCGGGAAGATCGAGCTGCTAGAGCGCCAGCCCGAGGGGCTCTTCGAGCAGCTCCCTGACCCGCGCCAGGAACTGGGCGCCGTCGGCGCCGTAGAGGATGCGGTGGTCGCAGGCGAGGGTCACGCCCATCAGCTGGCGCGCCTCGATCTCGCCCGAGTCCGTGACCACCGGCTTCGCCTTCACCTCGCCGACCGCGAGGATGCCGGCCTGCGGGGTGTTGATCACGGCGCTGAAGTTGGAGATCCCGTACATGCCGAGATTCGAGACCGTGAAGGTGCCGCCGGAGAGCTCCGGCGGGGTGATCGAGCCGTCGCGCACCCGCGCGGCGAGGGCTCTGGTCTCACCGGCGATCCGGCGCAGGCCCTTCAGGTCGGCGTCGAAGACGGTCGGCACCACCAGGGCGTCCTGGGCGGCGACGGCCACGCCGACGTTGACGCGCGAGTAGAGCTCGATCTTCCCGTCGCGGTAGGCGCCGTTGGCCCGCGGGTACTCGCGGAGCGCGATCGCGCACGCCTTGACCACCATGTCGTTGAAGGTCGGGACGACCTCGCCCTCCTTGGCCGCGCGCCTTCAGCGTCGCCCGGCCCTCGACCGCGGCGGTCATGTCGATCTCGGCCTGCAGGTAGAAGTGCGGCGCCGTCGCCTTCGACTCCGCCATCCGCCGGGCGACCGTCTGCTGGAGCTTGGTGAGCTCGACGACCTCGACCTGTCCCTTGGCGGTCTCGGGCTTCTCGGCGACTCCCGGGGTCGGCCCGGCCGGGGCCGCCGGGCGGACGGCAGGCGCAGTGGCGCGGCCGCTGGAGCAGCGACGCCGGACTCGAGCGCCCGCTCGACGTCGGCCTTGACGATCCGCCCGCCCGGCCCCGACCCGCTCAGTCCGGAGAGATCCAAGCCGCGATCCCTGGCGATCGCGCCTGGCGATCGGAGAGGCCTTGACGCGCCCGTCGCCCCCAACACCGGCTGGGGAAGGGGTGTGGCCGTTGGCGTCGCGGAACCCGGCGGCGGGGCCGGGGCCGCGGCCCCAGCGGGCTCAGCCGTTCCGGGGGGCGGGCTCACTGCGGATTGGACAGCCGGGCGGTCCGTCGCCCCGCCGTTGCCCGCTGGGGACGCGGCCCCGGGCGCGCCGCCATTACCCGAGACGACCTCAGACGCATCCCCCACCCGCGCAATCGGATCGCCGACCGGCAGCGTGTCGCCCT
>CAWGUT010000002.1:0-348906 GCA_963825825.1 uncultured Solirubrobacterales bacterium
TCGCGGTCAAGGGAATCGGATCGCAGGTTCTCGACCTCCCCGTCCGCTCCCCCGAGCCCGGCTACCGCCGGCTGCCCGCCCCGGAACCTCTCTTCACCTATTGCGGTCGGCTGAGCAAGGAGAAGGGGCTGACCCTCCTGCTCCGCGCCTTCGCCCAGCTCAGGCGGACCGTGCCGACTGCTCGCCTGCGGCTGGTCGGGGCCGGCCCCGAGCGCCCCGGACTCGAGCGGCTCGTCGGCGAGCTCGGGCTCCGCGAGGCGGTGTCATTCCGGGGCTGGGTTCCCCCCGAGCGCGTGGGGCAGCGAGCTGACCGACTCCTGGGCGCTGGTGGCGCCCTCCTTGCATGCCGAGCCGCTCGGGCTGGTGGCGATCGAGGCCATGGTGCACGGAGTGCCGGTGATCGCGAGCGCGACCGGGGGGTTCGCGGAGACGGTCCGGGAAGGAGTCAGCGGGCTCTTGTTCGCGAACGGCGATGAGCCCGCACTGGTCCGGGCCCTGGAGGCCGTGGCCCAGCGGCGGGCGTTTCCGACGCAACGGGTCGGCGACGAGGTGGTCCGTCGCATCTCCGAGGCGCACAGTCTCGAGCGACATGTGCTCCGGCTTCGTCAGATCCACAGGGAGGTGCTGACCGGGTGACCGCCCGCTCGATTTCAGGCGCAGAGTGGCCGAACCTCTTCGTCGTGGGTGCAGCGAGGGCGGGAACCACGTCACTGTGGCGATACCTGGACTCCCACCCCGAGATCTGGATGGCACGGGTCAAGGAACCGAACTTCTTCTCCGGGGTCCGGCGACCTCTCAACCCGGATGTGCACGACGAGGCGTCCTACCTACGGCTGTTCGCGCCTGGTGCGCACTGCAAGCTCCGAGGGGAGGCCAGCACCTCTTACCTATGGGCGAAGGACGTGCCGGCGAGGATCAAGCGGGTCAACCCCGAGGCCCGGATTCTGATCAGCCTCCGTGATCCGGTCGAACGGGCCCACTCCGGCTACTGGTACCGCGTGGCCCTGGGTAAGGAGGATCGTCCGTTCTCGGAGGTCGTGCAGGATGAGCTCGAGGAGCCGCGACGCCGGCGGCTGCTGCGCTCAAGCCTCTACGCGGACGCCGTGAGCACATACATGCGGACGTTCCCCGGTGCCGTCCACGTTCTCTTTCTCGAGGAGCTCGCTCGGGATCCCGGGCACGAGATGAGCCGGGTCTTCGATTTCCTCGGTATCGACGCCGCCTCCGCGCCCCGTCTCCAGGCAACTGTGCACAACGCCCACGCCCTCCCTCGGAGCCGGCTGGCCGGAATCGTCTACAGCTCGCCGCGGGCCCGAGCGACGGCTCGGCTGGTCGCACCCCTGGGCCTGCGCCTCCGCCTCCAAGAATTGCTGCTGAAGCGGCTCACGAGGACCAGGATCGAGCCGGAAATTGAGGCGGTGCTGACCGAGCTCTTTACGACGGACGTCGAACGGCTCCGGACCATTCTCGGTCGGGACGTCCCTTGGCCGCGCTTCAGCGATTAGCGCGCCGGCGGGCGAATCGGCTCCAGGCGAGGCCCGCGAGGGTTGAATCAGCGATGCCTTCAAGCGGAGACCCAGCGGTCGCGCTGGAGCTCGTAGGCGGAGAGCCGGTTCATCGATCGCCCGGGCCCGAGCAGATAGCCGACGAACTCGCCCAGGCTCGCGGCAATCATCATCGCGAAGGCAAGCGGCAGCACGCGGCCGGTCATCTCCGGCGCCGAGCGCCGCAGCACCCGCCACATCCTCAGCGGCGGAAGGAGGACAGTTCCGAGCGCGTACACGGCGCGTCGGAGCGGCCCCCATGCCGCCGCGCGGTTCCCGGCGAAGCTGCGGCCGTTCTGGTATTGCGCGTCGAGGACCGGCCTCAGCAAGGTCATGTTGCGGTGCCGAAGCCGGGCCTCAGGCTGGAGGTAGAGCCGCTCGCCGCCGCGCCGCAGCTCCCAGTGAAAGAGGGTCTCCGCCTGCAGGACCGTCTCGAGGCGATCCCCGTGGGCGAGGAGGACCGAGCGCTTGTAGGAGGAGTTATGACCCGGGACGTGGTCGACTTCACCGGGTTCTGCCGGCGCGGTCCAGGGGCCGTAGTCGACGAGCATGCAGGCGCGGCTGATTGCCGTCCGCGGATTCTCGTTGGCGATCTCGGGGCCAACGACGGCCCAGTTCGCGCGGTGCGTCCTGACCAGCGATTCCGCCCATTCCCGCGCCGGAAAGCAATGCGTCTCGGTGAACGCGACCAGCTCCGCCGAAGCATGGCGGATACCGACCGCCCGTGCGACCGGGACGGATTCGTACTTGAATTCGATCCCCCGGACCGAGTGCAGCGTCTCTCGCATCCGCCGAGACCAGCGACGGTCTGGTCGATCGAGGGTCCGACGATGACGAGCTCGATTCCATCCGCGATCGTCTGCGCGCGGAGGGCGCCCAGGGTCGGCCGGATGCTCTCGGGCCCATCAGATGGCAGCACGACAGACAGCAAAGGCCCAGAACCGTTCGCGGCTGGGCGGCCAGGTCGCGGCGCCCTGGCGGGTACGGGAGGCTCGAAACCGCGCCTGGAAGCCCGGCGGCGGCCACGGCGCCGCTCTCGCGCCATCGAGTCCAGATAGGGCCAGTAGTCGACCTGCATCGTGTGCCGGGGCGAGGGGACGTAGCGCCGCCGAATCCGCTC
This sequence comes from uncultured Solirubrobacterales bacterium, assembly GCA_963825825.1. GTDB lineage: Bacteria > Actinomycetota > Thermoleophilia > Solirubrobacterales > 70-9 > DASUPK01. Next base: position 2,665 of record CAWGUT010000002.1, read on the forward strand.
GCGGTCGGTCGGCGATCTGACGTTCCATCCGCGCCCGCTCCGGCAGGGCATACTCGCCGCTCAGGTGGGCGGCGACCCACTTCGACTGCGCTTCGACCATCCGGATCGTCGGCCCGATGGGCTGGACGAGACCGATGAAGAAGATGCTGCGCAGGTCAGGCTTGAAGATCGCGGTGGAAGAGCCCCAGCTCGTTACCGGGCGCCGAGACCAAGCGCTGGTCGAGAAACGGGAAGCTGACGCGGTAGCCGGTGCAGTAGATGATCAGGTCGGCCTCGTCCTCAGCGCCGTCCGCGAAGCGCACCCGGCCTCCGTGGAGCTCGGCGATCTCCTTTCTCGGGAGGATCGCCCCGGCCCGGATCCGCTCGAAGAGCTCGTCCGAGACGGTCGGCTGGGCCTCGCCCATGGTGTGGTCGGGCACCGGCAGCCCGTATTTCGCCGGGTTCGGGATGCGCCCGGTGCGATACCCGATCCGAAGGGCCGCGCCGGTGAGGCGACCTCCGAGGGGGCCCCGGACCGCCCGGGGAACGAGCGTCTCGATCTGATCGAGCGGGCGTCCGAGGAGCCGGCTCGGGAGGATGTGGGCGCCTCGACGGGTTGAAAGCAGGGTGCGCGCGGCGACCTGGCTGACGTCCACCCCGATGTCCACCGCGCTGTTGCCGAGGCCGACCACGACAACGGTCTTGCCCTCGAGCCCGTGTGCGTCGACGTAGTCGCGGGCGTGGATCTGCGTGCCGTTGAAGTCGCCCGGGGGGAGCGGCTCCGGCCAGAGCGGATCCCAATGGTGTCCGCTCGCCACGATGAGGGCGTCGTACTCGCGAGTACCGCCGCCGGTGACGCGGACCCGCCACAGACCGTCGTCCCCAGGGTTCGCCTGCTCCACTTCTCGACCGAGCTCGATGCGGTCCAGCAGGCGGAAGCGGTCCGCGTAGGTCTCGAGGTAGCGGGCGATCTGCTCCACGCTCGGAAAGTCGGGATAGCTCTCGGGCATGGGTAGGTCCTCGAGCTCCGTGCGCGCCTTCGAGGTGTTGGGGCGAAGCGACCGGTATGCCGTCTGCGTCCCGTCCCGGTTGCCGAACGCCCAGAGCCCGCCGACGCGATCGGCACGCTCGAAGCAATCGAAGGGGATTCCCCTGTCCTGCAGAGCCTTGGCGGCGGTCAGCCCGGCGGGGCCTGCACCGACGATGCAGACGGACGGTAAGCGGTATTCGCGCGACTCCGAGATCGGCGGCATCATACGAGCGGAACGACGCCTTACCAAGCCAGGTGCAGGCAGGGATGATGCGCACATGGACCCACCGGAGATCGCGGTGGTGGTGCCCACGAGGGACCGCCCGGCAGGACCTCGAGCGCTGTCTCGCGGCGCTCGAGCGGCAGATGGTTCCCGGCCTGACTCCCGTAGCCCGCCGCCAATTGGCGATACTCGCCGCCGATGAGCGAGCCGCTTCTCTCAGCAGTCTGCCTCCACGGCTCCAGGCGGGAGCGTCTCCCCAAGCTCAGGGCTGCGCTGGCGTCTCAGACCGCGGCCTCGGACCTCGAGGTCGTGCTGGTACGGCGAGAGGACGGCACTGACGACGGCTGGGGAGACGACCTCGCTGGCGTGGTGGTTCCTTGGACCGACGCCGCCTCGCTCGGAGCGGCGCGGGCGGCTGGGGCGCGCGCCGCATCCGGCCGAATCGTCGCCTTCCTCCTCGACCATTGCTATCCCGACCCCGGCTGGGCCGAGGCCCTGATCAGCTCATACGAGCACCGACCGTGGGCGGCGGTTGGCTACGGGTTTAGAAATGCCAATCCAAACAGGTACGCAAGCGACGCAACCTTTCTCGCCCACTACGGACCATGGGCGACGGCCTCGGGGGGAGAGGTTCACCTGCTCCCCGGATACAACGTCTCCTACCGCCGCCGCGACCTCCTCGCATTCGATCACGAGCTCGACATGCTGCTCGACACCGACTCGAGCATCCACCGGCGCTTCCTCGACGCGGGCTTGCGCCTCGGCATCGAGCCGCGTGCAACGGTGGCCGATGAGTGCTTCGAGTCGGTCGGGGATGTATGCCGGTCCAACGCGGCCTACGCGCGAGTGATGGCCGACCGGCGCGCCGGCCTCGCGGGGTGGTCGACGCGGCGGCGCGTGGGCCTGGCGTTGCTCGCGCCGGCGGTCGCGACCGCCTTGAGGCTCGCTCGCATCTGGCGCGGGACGGACGATTGGCGCTCGGCGCTCCGCTGCCTGCCCGCCCTCGTCGCGATCTGCCTTTCATGGGCGCTCGGAGAGGCAGGCGGCTTCCTCGTCGGCACCGGGCGATCAGGGCGCCTGATCCACTGGGAGCTCGATGCAGTCAGGGCGAGCGGATGAGCGCGCCGCAGCGTCTCGGTGGTCATGCCCGCGTACGAGTCCGAGGCCACGATCGCCAATACGCTCGAGGCCCTGCGCCGCCAGACCTATCGCGACTTCGAGACGATCGTCGTCGACTCGTCTCCGGGCGAGCAGACGGCTCGGGTCGTTAGGGAGCGCTTTCCCGAAGTCACCTTTCACCGCTCGCAGCAGAGGCTGCTCCCGCACGCCGCTCGCAACCGTGGAGTCGAGTTGGCCCGCGGTGACGTGATCGTGTTCACGGACCCGGACTGCGTCGCCGAGCCCGTCTGGCTGGCGTCGCTCGTCGCCGCCTGCGAACGCGGACACCCTGTGGTTGGCGGCGCGATCGAGCTCGAGGGCGGCGGCTGGCCGGAGCGAGGTATCCACCTGAGCAAGTTCGCGCTCTGGGTGCCGAACGCACCGCGGGGCTCGAGACCGGACCTTGCCACGGCGAACGTCCTCTGGACCCGGAGCGCCTGGGAGCGCTTCGGCCCCTTTCCCGGGGAGACCTGGTGCGGCGATACCGAGATCAGCTGGCGGGCTCGGCGCGCCGGCGTCGAGCTTCACTTCGAGCCCGCCGCCGTGGTGCGTCACGCTCACACGACAGGGCTCCGAGCGTTCTTCCGGGAGCGGCGTATACGGGGCGAGGACTTCGCCCGGATGCGAGCCAGGGTCGAGCGCTGGTCCCGGCTCCGCGCCGGCGTTCATCTACTGGCGGCCCCACTGGTCCCGTTTCTACTCCTGGGCCGCTCGCTTCGCTCTGCCGGCGGGATCCGGGCGCTCGAGACGGTGCCGGTCCAGTTGCTCGGCTTTCTCGGCTGGAGCCTCGGCGAGGGAGCCGTCTTCGCCCGCGTGGTGTTCGCTCGGTCAGAGGCGGGGCACCAGGCAGGCGCCTAGGCGCCAGAGGTCGACGCTGAGGGCGACGCTCGGGTGGGACGAGATGTCGCGCCAGGCGAGCTTCATATCCCGCGACCAGTGAATGTCATCCATCACGACCACGGCGCGCGGGCTCAGGTTCGGAAGGAGCTGCTCGAAGAGTGCAACGTTTTGGTCGCGACCCTTCCCGGCGTCGATATAGGCCAGGTCGACCGGTGCGGCCTGAGCGAGCACCGGCGCGAGCACGTCCTCAAAGCGGCCCTCGACGACCTCGACCCGCTCGAGCTCGAGACCGCCGAGAGTCCGGCGAGCGTGGCCAGCGAGCTCCGGCGACCCCTCGATGGTGCGAAGGCGGCCCGCGTCATTCAGCTCGAGGCCGGCCCCCTGGTAGGCGGCGGAGATGCCGATCGCGCCGCCGAGCTCGATGCAGCTGTTGGGCTGCAGCGCGCGGACGAGGCGGAGCAGGAACCTGCCCCAGGGCGGTCGGATGCTGGAGATCTGGGCAAGGAGCCTGCCCGAGCGTCGCACGGGCCCTGGCCGCTGGCGAGCGGAAACTGACGCTGCCGAGACCGGACAACTCGGCGCGGCGGTCCTCGATCCGCTTGATCCAGGCGGCCTCTTCCGGCTCGATCCCTTTGCCCCGAATTGCATCGATCGCGTCGCTCAGGCCCTCCGATCCGGAAACCCCCTGTCGGCGAACGCGACCGGCGGCGATCCACGGCAGCGCCCGAGCGAAGACCGCCTCGTGGAGGACGCGCCCTGCGGGCGGGTAGGCGGCGAGCAGCAATCGAATACGGGCTCGCGGCGTCCGCTGGGCGCTCATCGGAATGGCCGACCGGAGGCTCGCCCCGGGCCTCGGACGGAACCTGGCGAGGCGCCTTCGCCGGCGCCGCCGCCTCGCGGCTGCGCGCGGCCGCGGCTCAGGCGCCTGAAGGGCGCCGAGAACACGGCCCAGGCGAGCTTCGCCGCAATGCCCGCGTAGATCGTGGCGTTCACGACCCGGCCGCGACCCGCCGCGTAGTGCTTGCGGTAGAAGCGGTACATGCCGTAGTGGAAGGCGTAGCTCGAGCCGGGGGAGCGGACCGGGCCGGCGCTGCCGCCCTTCACGTGGATCACGTCGGCGGAGGGCTCGTACCAGGTCAGCCAGCCAGCCTGCTTCGAACCGGTAGCACAGGTCGAGGTCCTCCATGTACATCCAGTAGCCCTCGTCGAAGAGACCGACCTCGTCCAGGGCGCTCCGGCGGATCAGCATGAAGGCGCCGTTGACGGCGTCGACCTGGCCTGCGTCGACGTCGGGCGCTCGGTAGGCCGCCAGAGCGCCCCGGCGCTCCCCGGCGGCGGCCCACTCCGGTGAAGTGCGCCGAGCGCGCAGAGCGGAGTCGGAAACGCGCGCTTGGCGGCGTGGTCGAAGCGAGCCGTCCTCGAGGACGAGGCGTGGTCCGGCGATCCCGATGCGCCGCGTCTCGCTCCATCGCCGCGAGACCGTGTCGAGGGCGCCGGCGGTGACGCGCGTGTCGGGGTTGAGAACCAGCGCGAACGGGCGCCTCCCCGCGCGCATGCCCTGGTTGGTGGCGGCTGCGAAGCCGCGGTTGCGCTCGTTCACGGTCAGTTCGACCTCGGGGAACTCACGCACCACCATCTCGGCCGTCCCGTCGCCGGAGGCGTTGTCGATCACCCGGACCGTGGTCGGCACCGACGCCGGGTGTTGACGAAGGGAAGCGAGACAGTCCCGCAGCAACGACTCGCAGCGGAAGGAGACGATCACGATGTCGAGACCGCTGGCCTCCTGCTCGTCATGCCCCAAGGCTCAGTGCTCCAGGACGAGGCCGAGGAAGCGCTTGGTGCGCTCCTCCTTCGGGTTCTCGACCAGCTGCCGGGCTGGGCCCTCCTCGACGATCACCCCATCGTCCATGAAGACGACGCGATCGCCCACGTCGCTGGCGAATCCCATCTCGTGGGTGACCACGATCATCGTCATGCCCTCGCGCGCGAGCGCGCGCATCACGTCGAGCACCTCCTTGACCAGCTCGGGGTCGAGGGCGCTCGTCACCTCGTCGAAGAGCATCAGCTTGGGCTCCATCGCCAGCGCCCGCGCGATCGCGACGCGCTGCTGCTGGCCGCCGGAGAGGCGGGCGGGGTACTCGTCGATCTTGTCCTCGAGCCCGACCCGCTTGAGGAGCTCTCGGCCCTGCGCCGTCGCGTCACGCTTCGCGATCCCCTTGACCCGGATCGGTGCCTCGATCACGTTCTCGATCGCGGTCATGTGGGGGAAGAGGTTGAAGCGCTGGAAGACCATCCCGATCTCGGCGCGCTTGCGCGCGACCTGGTTCTCTCTGAGCTCGTAGACCTTCCCGTTCTCCTGCCGGTAGCCGACGAGCTCGCCGTCGACGTAGAGCCGGCCGCCATCGATCTTCTCCAGATGGTTGACGCAGCGCAGGAAGGTCGACTTGCCCGAGCCTGAAGGCCCGATCATGCAGACGACCTCTCGGGGCGCCACCTCGAGAGACACGCCCTTCAGAACCTGGAGCGGCCCGAAGTGCTTGCGCACGTGGTCGGCTTTGACCATCGGCTCGCTCATCGGTTGTGCCCCGAGAAAGTCGGCGGCGGACCAGCATCCTGAGTCCCGGCCTCGTCATGTCGGGCTCCGATCCCACGGAAGATGCGACGGAGAAGCGACTCAGATTGCGCTCCGGGCCCGCCGCGTCCGTAGTGGCGCTCGAGGTAGTACTGGCCGATCGAAAGCACCGTCGTGCCGGCCAGGTACCAGATGCTCGCCACGATCAGCAGAGGGATCTGCTGGAAGGTGACCGAGTAGATCAGGACCACGCTGTTGAGCAGATCGTTCACGCCGCCCGTGACGAAGACCAGCGAGCTGTTCTTCAGCATCGAGATCGTCTCGTTGCCCGTGGGCGGGATGATCACCCGCATCGACTGGGGCAGGACGATCCGCCGCATCGTCTGCCCCCGGGTCATCCCGAGCGCCTTGGCGGCCTGCGTCTGCCCCTCGTCGACCGAGATGATCCCCGCTCGGACGATCTCCGACATGTAGGCGCCCTCGTTCAGGCCCAGAGCGATCGTGCCGGCGACGAAGGGGGTGATCACGTCGTTGGCGTTGAAGTGGATGAAGGAGGGGCCGAAGGGGATGCCCAGATCGATCGTGGGGTAGACGGCCGCGATGAAATTGAAGAACAGGATCTGCACCAGCAGCGGGGTGCCCCGAAACAACCAGATGTAGACCCAGCTCGTGGAGCTCAGGAGCAGGTTCGATGAGAGGCGCATCAGCGCCAGGATCACCCCGAGCACGATGCCGATCACCATCCCCAGCACCGTCAGTTCGAGCGTCACAACCAGCCCGTTCAGGACGCGGCTGTCGAACAGGTAGTCGCCGACCACCCCCCATTGGAAGCGCGGGTTCGTGGCGACCGACCGGATCAGCGCTGCGACCAGGAGCGCGACGATCGCCGGCCGCGATCCATTGGCCGGTATGGCGAACCGGAACCGCCTGGATCTCGTCAGGCGGTTCCGGTCCTATTGGCTTTGTCTCAACGCCGGGGTGAGATGCCACCGGCCTGCATTCTTGCTAGCTGACGGCCCCGTTGATGGTCGGGTTGTCGATGGCGCCGTCCTCGAGACCCCAGTACTCCAGGATCTTCGTGTAGGTGCCGTCGGCCATCAGGGCCTTGACGGCGGCGAGCACCGGCTGGGCCAGGCCGCTGTCCTTCGGGATCGCGATCCCGTAGGGCTCCGGCGGGAACGGGCCGCCCGTCACCTTGAGCTGGCCATTCGACTTCTCGGCGATGTACGCCGCCACGGGCGAGTCGGCCATGGCCGCGTCGGCGCGGCCGCTCGTGACCGCAAGGTTGACGCCGTTCTGGTCGGGCAGGATCACGGGGGTGACGCCCGGCTTGCCCTCGCGCCTTGCACTTCTTGTCCTGCTCGTCGATCTGGTCTGACTGGGTCGTGCCTCTCTCCGCCGAGACCTTGTGGCCGCAGAGGGCGTCGAGCGAGGTGAGATCGGGCCCGCCATCGGCCTTCACGTAGATCGACGTTCCGGCTTTCAGGTAGGTGACGAAGTCGACCGTCTGCTCGCGCTCCTTCGTGTCGGTGAAGGAGGACATGCCGAGGTCGTACTTCCCCGCGGCGAGCCCCGGGATGATGGCGTCGAAGGTGACGTTCTGGACGCTCGCCTGGAGGCCCATCACCTGGGCGATGGCCTTCGCCAGATCGGCATCCATCCCGATCACGGTCTTCCCGTCCGAGGCGATGTACTCGTCAGGCGGGTAGGTCGCGTCGGCCGCGACGGTCAGCGTTCCCTTCGACTTGATCGCCGCAGGCACCTGTCCCGCCACCGCAGGATCCGCCTGGACGCTGAAGCTCGCGGCCGTCAGCGTGCCTCCGCCCGTGCTGCCGGTGTTGTCGTCGTTGCTGCTGCCGCAGCCCGCGGCCACCGTAACGGCGGCGAACGCGATCGCTGTGATCAGCACGGTAAGTCGGGATTTCATCTGTGCGTCTCCCCCTTTGGGGCTCGGGTACGCGGCGGACCATATCCGAGCCTCGTTGAGCCGAGATTGCCCGAGCTGCGCCGATACTTCACTTTCTGAAGTATGCTTGTCGACGAGATGAGCACCGAGCCGCTCCTCAATCGTCCCTGCGGCGGCCACTTCGAGAACGTACTCGAGGCGATCGGCAACACGCCGCTGGTCGAGCTGCCGCGACTGACGCCGAAGCCGGAGGTCCGCCTCTGGGCGAAGCTCGAGGGCCGCAACCCGACCGGCTCGGTCAAGGACCGGGTCGCCAAGTACATGATCGAGGACGCCGAGGCGCAGGGCGCGATCGAGCCGGGGCACACGATCCTCGAGCCGACCTCGGGCAACACGGGCATCTCGCTGGGGATGATCTGCCAGCGCAAGGGCTATCCGCTCAAGGTGGTGATGCCCGACAACGTCACCGAGGAGCGCACCCAGCTTCTGCACATGTACGGCGCCGAGATCGTCTACTCAGAGGGCGCCAAGGGCTCGAACGGCGCGGTCGAGCTGGCGCTCGAGATGGCCGAGCAGGACGCCTCCTACTACATGCCCTACCAGTACGGCAACGAGGCCAATCCCGCGCGCCCACTACGAGGGCACCGCGCAAGGAGATCCTCGACGAGCTCGACGAGGTCGCGGCCTTCGTCGGCGGGCTCGGCACCGGCGGCACCCTGATGGGCAACGGCCGGCGCCTCAAGGAGGACGAACCCCGAGACCAAGATCGTCGCCGCCGAGCCGATGCAGGGCGAGCTGGTCCAGGGCCTGCGCTCGCTCGACGACGGCTTCATCCCGCCGATCATCGACCTCTCCCTGCTCGACCGGAAGATCATGGTCTCCAACCGCGACGCGATCGTCTGGACGCGCAAGCTGCTGCACGAGGAGGGGATGTTCGCCGGGGTCTCCTCCGGCGCGATCGCCTACGTCGCGCGACCGGATCGCCGCCGAGCTGGACGAGGGCAACGTCGTCTTCCTGGTCCCCGACGACGGCTGGAAGTACCTCTCCTCGGGCGTCTACACGAAGCCGATCGAGGAGCTCGAGGACATCGACTCCACCGTCTGGTGGTAGGCCGGCTCTCGTAGCCTGTCCGCCGTGATGGCCGATCCGGAGGCAGTGAAGCGCGTCGCCGCGCGCGTCAAGGAGCTGGCGGCCGACTACGAGCCGCCGACCTTCGACGGAGGTGCCGAACCCCGACGCCGCGCTCTTCCTCTCCGCGATCGACCACCAGACCGGCTACACCGAGCCGCACGAGGTCGACGGCGAGGGGCCGTACGAGGGCAGCGCCCTGCTCTGGGCACTCGGACTGCGCGCCGAGCGGCGCGCTCCCGGCGCGCTCACGGCCCGGTCCCTGCTCGGCGTCGATCCGGCAGGCGATCGCGGCGGTCTTCCGCGCCGGCCAGGACACGCTCCACGACCCCGAGCGGCGCGCCAGGCTCTGGGACGACCTCGCCAAGGGCCTGCTCAAGGACTACGGCGGCCAGGCCGAGGCGCTGATCGAGGCCTCGGGCGGCAAGCTCGGCGGGCCCGAGCGGCTTGCTCGTCCGCCTCAGCGAGTTCGAGGCCTTCGCCGACCCGCTGCGGAAGAAGGCCTTTCTCGTCGCCAAGATCTGGGAGCGCCGCGGCTGGCTGGACGGTCTCCGACCCGGAGAACTGGGAGGTCTGCGCCGACAACGTGCTGATGCGGCTCGCGCTGCGCTCCGGCCTGGTGGAGCAGGGCGACGTGGAGGAGGTCCGTGAGGCAACCCGCGACGCCTTCAAGCAGGTGGCGGAGGAGGCGGGGATCTCGCCGCCGGTGCTCGACGACCTGCTCTGGGAGAAGGGGCGCGAGGACCCGGACCTGATCGGCGACGAGGCCGGCGATCTGACCGAGCCGCCCCGCCGGCGAGGGCACGTCTTCTACTGATGCAGAGGATCCCGAAGACGATCTACGAGCGAGATGCTCGGCCACGCCCGCGAGGAGGCGCCGAACGAGTGCTGCGGGATGATCGGCGGGACGGACGGCGAGGCGACGACGCTCTACCGGGCACCAACGCCGAGGCCAGCCCGCTGCGCTACAACCTCGACCCCAAGACCAGTTCCGGATCACTGCCGCGAGATCGAGGAGCACGGGCGAGGAGCTGCTCGGCGATCTACCACTCCCACACCGCGAGCCCCGCCTATCCCTCGCAGACGGACATCAACCTCGCCGCCTATCCCGGACGCGATCTACCTGATCGTCGTCGCTGGCCGAGGGGGAGGAGCCGCTCCGCGGCTTCCGCATCACGGACGGCGAGGTCGAGCGAGGTCGACGCTCGACGGTCGGAGTGAACGGCCCGCTCACCTGCCCGCGCTGCGCTCTGCCTCATCCGATGAGCGAGCGCTTCTGCCGCAACTGCGGGATGCCACTCGTCTACGCGGGCACCCGCGAGGAGGAGCCGATCACCGAGGCCCACGAGCGGGCGCGCAAGGTCCGGCCCCAGTACGCCCGCGGCGACCTGATCCGGGTGACGGGCGCCCGCAACCTGGCCGACGGCGAGATGATCCAGGGGATCCTGCTCGAGAAGGGCATTCCCTCGATGCTGCGCCGCGCCCGCGGGTTCGACGTTCCCGACTTCCTCGCGGCCGGGCCTCGCGACGTGCTGGTGCCCGAGTCCGGCTACGAGGCGGCGCGCGAGCTGCTCGCCGGGAGCCGACCTGCTCACGGCCGAGGGCCGCCGGACTCCCTACCTGGGGTCGGGTCGCCAGCGCGGCTCGCGCTCGGGCTGATCGCGGCGGTGGGAGTTGCCGCCGTGGTCGTCTACCTCTTCTATCTCGCTTTCGGCTGAGCGCCGCGGCGTGGTCGGATCGAAGCTGAAGTCCGTGGTCAGGTCGAGGTCGAGGTCGAGGTCGAGGTCCGGCCGCTCGCAGGACGTCGCTCGGCGACTCCTCATCCGGTGAGTCGGACTGCCGGTAGAGGATCTCGTCGAGGTGCATGCGCCAGGCCCGCTCGATGTCGCGCATGCGGGCCTCGAAGGCGAGCTCGAGGTTTCCTCGCGGACCGTCGCGATGCAGCCGCGACGCCATCCGGACGCAGGCGTCCGGCCCGGCGTGGCGCTCGAGCAGGTCGAAGACCGTCCCGCCCAGGATCAGGGCGTCGCGACGGGTCGGAGGGAAGGCAGGGCGGTCGCCCTCCCGCAGCCGCGTGATCACGGCCGCGCGGTAGAGGCCAGACCTGACCCGCGAAGTACTGGGCGGCACCCTCGACCAGCCAGGCCCAGCGCAGGTAGGCGAGGAAGCGCCGGGGCGTCCACATCGGCGGCAGCGCCGGGTTGTTGGCCGCCAGCACGATCTGGCAGTACATCCGCTCGGCGGTTCCCCGCAGGGCGCGCAGCGAGTCCTCCCCGGCTGCGCGCCGCTCCATCCAGGAGTCGTTCAGCGTGTGGATCTCGCCCGCCATCGGCCAGCCCGCCAGGTACCGGCGCGCCGCCGGCGCCGCCGACCAGCGGACGGCGGGGAGCAGCGGGTGGGCTGCGGAGAGCCAGGCCGGGTTGTCGTGGAGGATGATCGTGACGTTGCCGGGGACCTCGTCGAAGCGGTCCTCGAGCCGCAGCCGCAGGTCCTCGAGCGCGTCGAGGACGCGGTGCGCGCAGGCGAGATCGGCGTCGTCGTGGCGCGCGGTGAAGCTCAGCGAGTCGGTCTCGATCCAGGTCATGTAGACGCGTCGGCGGCGTTTGTGGCCGACGGTGATGTGGGCCGCCCGGTCAGGCTACTCGGGGGCCCGGGCGCGCTCTCGCTCGAGCTCGAGTTCGGTGCGGACGCCCATCGCCGTCAAGGCGTCGTGTGCCTCCTCGAGGCTCGCCGCGGGTGAGACCGCCGTGGCGAGCGGGATCGCCGAGTTGGCGGCCGCCAGCGGGTCGAAGAAGAAGGTCAGCGCCCCGAGCGAGGTGAGCTCGACCGTCCGCCGCCCGCCGCGAATCGGCACGCGCCCACGTTCGCCGCGGGCGCAGCGCACCGCCATCAGGCTCGCCTCGGTGGGGACAGACTCCGCGGCCGCCTCGACCAGATCGCACGCCTCCGGGGTGAGCGCCCAGGCGCCCAGCAGGGCGTCGGCGGATTGCAGCTCCGTGATCCGCCCGAGCACCTCCTCCGGCGTGAGCTCGCCGTCGCAGCCGGGCCCGTAGACGGCCGCGATCAGATCGCCGCTCCAGCTCGCGTCATCACGCTCCGACGAGCGCGCCAGGATCAGTCCGGCGGCGAGGACGATCGCGTCGCAGAGCGGGCTCGCCAGACCCGGCTCGTCGCCATGGGCGAGCACGTCCCCGCCCACATCGAGCAGCACGACGGCGTCGCAGCCGAGCTCCGTCGCCGCCTCGGCGAGCCCGGTCGCGAGCGCGCGCCGGGCCACGCGGTGATGTCGAGCAGGAGCACGGGCCTGCCGAGGTGCGCCGCCATCCTCGACTCCGAGAACTCCACGCCGTCGAGGCTGGTCGTGCCGCCCTCGGTCAGCACGGCGGCCGACCCGCACGGCCGGCCGCCGCGGATCTCCTCCAGCGAGCGCGGGCCGGGGCGCGGATCGATCGGCGAGCGCTCCCAGGCGACGCCGCCCAGGGTCCAGTCGGTGCCCAGGTCGTCCAGCAGCGAGCTGACACCGAGGGCGCCGACCACGTCGCCGCCGCCGCCCATGCCGATCAGCAGGGCGCGATCAGCGTCTTTGAGTGCCTGGAGCGCCGCGAAACCTAGGCCGGGACGAGCTCGCCCTGGCAGATCTCGCGGATCGCCTCCGCGGCCCGCTCGAACTCCTCGTCCGCCATCACCGGGGTGCCCTCGAAGGGAAGATCGCGGTCGATCTCGACCCAGGAACGGCAGCCGTGGTGCTCGTCCTTGACCCGGACGGTGACCGGGCGCGGGATGCGGTGGACCCGGAGCAGGAGGACGTGCAGCGGATGGCGGCGCTTCCACGACGAGTCGCTTCTGTGCGTAGTCGGACGTCCAGACGTGGAAGGGCGTCAGCGCCTCGACCACGCGGTGGTCGTCGGTCGTGAAGTGATCGGTGATCTCGGCCCAGGCGCGGATCCGAACCCGGTCGGGCTGCGGGATGCCGCCGTCCTGGAGCAGCGCCCGCGGGGGCGGCTCCTCGTCGGGCCAGACGCCCTCCTCGAGGGCGCGACGCAGCTCCGGGTGGTGGGACTCGCGAACGAGGTCGTTGCGCTGGTGGTCGAAGGTGGGGTAGAGGAAGAACTGGTCGTGCTCGACCTCGAAATGCTTGTTCTCCTCGCGGATACCGCCCTTCCGGAGGGCGACGAGCTGCTCGCCCTCGGCCAGCGCGCGCACGGTTACGGCCCACTCTTTGAAAGCAATCGGCATGAGGTTCAGGAAGTGATCGGGTTCGGATTCAGGGAGGAGGGGGGCTGGGTACCGACGTTCCGGGCACCGGAGCCCCCTCGGAGGCGCGCAGTCTAGAGGACGAATTTCGCTTTGACAAGGCTTGTGCGCAATTGTCACAAGCCCGGAGGCTTAGTTGTAATAAGCCGATACCCCATTCCCATGCGGCAAAAGTCCTGGTTGACCGGCCAATCGAGCGGTCGGCGGATTCGGCGCGTGCGCCGTCAGGAATTCGGTTCGGAGCCGAATCCACCGCCGCCGGGCGTCTCGATCCGCAGTCGATCGCCGGGCTGAAGCTCGCCCTCGCCCTTCGCGGGCACCGGCTCGCCGTTGAGCAGATCCCGTCCTCTGGCGCCCGGCGCCGCCTCCGTCCCGGCCCCGTGGCGCGTGCCGACGCCGCTCGCCGATCAGCGTGTAGCGCATCGGCTCGAGCGCCTCGAGCTCGCGCGCGATGCCGTCGCCGCCGCGATGTCGGCCCGCGCCGCCGCTGCCGTGCCGGATCGAGAGCTCGGTGACCCGAACCGGGTACTCGGTCTCGAGCGCCTCGATCGGCGTGTTGAGCGTGTTCGACATCGCGACGTGCTCGGCGCTCGGCCCGTCGGCGTCCGGGCAGGCGCCCTGACCGCCGCCGATCGTCTCGTAGTAGGTCCAGTCCTCGGCGGCGAGGGTGACGTTGTTCATCGTGCCCTGGCCGTTGGCACCGACCGGCGCGAAGGCCGCGAGAGCCTCGAAGACGAGGTCTGCGACGCGGCTCGACGTCTCAACGTTGCCGCCGACCACTGCCGCAGGCGGCCGAGCGTTGAGCAGGGACCCCTTCGGGGCGCGCACCGTGACCGGGCGCCAGGCGCCGGCCGAGGGAGGCGCGTCCGGGTCGCAGACCACGCGCACCGCGTAGAAGCAGGCCGCCTTGGTCACCGACAGCGGGCAGTTGAGGTTGCCCTCGATCTGCTCGGCGCTGCCCTCGAAGTCGAGCTCCAGGGAGTCGCCCCGGACCGTGGCGCGCAGGCGCAGGCGGGATGTCCGCCGTCGAGCCCCTCCAGCACGTCCTCGGCCGAGCTCTCGCCGTCGGGCATCCGGTCCAGGGCCGCGCGGGTCCGCCGCTCGGCGTAGTCGAGGATCTCGGCGGTCGCCGTGTGCAGCAGCTCGGGCCCGCGCCGCTCGGCCAGCTGCCGGAGCCTGCGGATCCCGGTGAGGTTCGCGGCCCGCTGCGCGCGCAGGTCGGCGAGCCGCTGCTCCGGGTTTCGCATCCGCGAGGCGAGGTCCGAGAGCACGGCGTCGTCCGCGCGGGTCGGAGGGATGACGACACCCTCCTCGTCGAGCGTCACCGACAGCGCCGGCATGCCGCCGGGGGTGGGGCCGCCGATGTCGGCGTGGTGGGCCCGGAGGCTGCGAAGCCGAGCAGCTCGTCCCGCTGCGAACACCGGGCTGATCAGAGTGATGTCGGGGAGGTGGGTCCCGCCGCGGTAGGGGTCGTTGAGGATCCAGAGATCGCCGTCGTGGTGCTCCTCGTCGACGATGACTGCGACCGCGTCCGGCATGGAGCCGAGGTGCACGGGGATGTGCTCCGCCTGCATGACCAGCTCGCCGCCCGCGTCGAAGAGAGCCGTCGAGCAGTCGCGGCGCTCGGTGATGTTCGGCGAGTGGGCCGAGCGGATCAGGACGGCGCCCATCTCATCGCAGGCGGCGCGCAGCGCGCCCGTCATCACCTGGAGCGACACGGGGTCGAGAGTCATTCGCCGGCCTCCGCAGTGATCGTCCCCGCCTCGTCCACCGAGGCGTTCCAACCGGGTGGCAGGACGAGGGTCGCCTCGGGCAGCTCGAAGACGCAGGGGCCTTCCGCCGCGAAGCCCGCCTCCGGCTCGCCCCGCAGCACCTGGGTCTTGACCCAGCTGCCCGCGAAGCGAGCGTCGCGCTCGCCTTCCTCCAGCCGGCCACCCGACGGCGGCCCTGGGGTTTGGCTCGGGTCCCGGTTCGACCGCCGCCACCCGGATAGTCACCAGCTCGAGCCTGCCCTCCGGGTCGCGGTAGCCGTAGCGGGTCTCGTGCTCGCGGGCGAAGTCCTCGGCGAGGCGGCCGGGGTCCGGCTCGGCCGGCCCCGGGAATGGGCAGCTCGAAGGCCTGACCGCGGTAGCGCAGCTCGTAGACGACCTCGAGCTTGGCGTCCTCCATTCCCGCGATCAGCGGCTCGCTCAGCGCCCGCACCTCGTCGGCGACGCGCCCCGCGGTGATCTCGTCCGCGGAAAGCAGGACGGTGCGCGCGGTGTCGCGGCGGTGGCCTGCGGCGATCAGCCCGAGCGCCGAGAGGACCCCGCTCGCCCGTGGACAGACCAGGCGCGTGATCTCGAGCTCGTCCGCGAGAGCTGCAGCATGCATCGGGCCGGCACCACCGAAGGGCAGGAGCGCATATCCGCGCGGATCCACGCCGCGCTCGACCGTGACCACGCGCAGGGCCCGGATCATCTCCTGGTTCGCCACCCGGACGATTCCCTCGGCCGTCTCGGTCTCGTCGAGCCCGAGCTGATCGCCAAGCGACGCGATCGCCCTCCGGGCGGCATCGACGTCGAGGGCGACGCCTCCGGCGAGGTCCGACTCCGAGGAGAGATAGCCGAGCAGCAGGTTCGCGTCGGTGACGGTCGCCTCGGTCCCGCCGCGGCCGTAGCAGGCGGGACCGGGCTCGGCTCCGGCGGAGCGCGGACCGACGCGCAGCGCTCCGCCTGCGTCTCGCCAGCCGATCGAGCCGCCGCCCGCGCCGACGGTGTGCACGTCGACCATCGGGAGCTGGATCGGGCGCCCCTCGATCTCGCGCGAGTCGGTCCTCCTGACTTCGCCGGCGTCGACCACGCAGACGTCGCACGAGGTGCCGCCCATGTCGACGCCGATCGCGTCGGGGTGGCCGGCGCTCCGGGCGAGCAGCGCCGGCTCCGACCGCGCCGCCCGCCGGCCCCGAGAGAACGCTCCAGGCCCCGGACCGCGCAGCCTCAGCGGCGTCGGCGGTGCCACCCGAGGAGCGCATCACCTCGGGCTCGGCCAGACCTCGCTCGCTGCAGGCGGCGGTGAGACTGCCCAGGTAGCGGCCGAGCAGGGGGGAGAGGTACGCGTCGATCACCGTGGTCGAGAAGCGCTCGTACTCCCGAAACGCCGGGAGCACCTCATGCGACGCGGAGACGTGGAGCTCGGGAAGGGCCTCGCGCAGTGCCGCTGCGATCCGCCGCTCGTGGGCCGGGTCGCGAAAGGCGAAGAGCAGGCAGACCGCCACCGAGTCTGCGCCGGATTCGCGCAGCTCGATCGACCAGATCCGAGACCGCGCCCTCGGACAGCTCTTCGATCACGCTCTCGGCGCCGATCCGCTCCGCCGCCTCGAATCGGAGGTCGGGGTCGACCAGCGGGCGGGGCTTCGGGTGGCAGGGGTGGTAGAGGCTGGGGCGGTCCTGGCGACCGATCTCGAGGAGGTCCGAGAACCCCTTCGTCGCGACCAGGGCGGCTCGCGCGCCGCGCTCCTCCAGGAGCGCGTTCGTGCCGACCGTCATGCCGTGGGTGAATGCCTCGACGTCGGCAGGTTCGGCCTCGGCGCGTCTCAGCACTTCCTCCACCGCTGCGATGACCCCGCGTGACTGGTCATCCGGCGTGCTCGGCACCTTCGCCGTGTGGAGGACCTCGCCGTCGAGCAGGGCGGCGTCGGTGAAGGTCCCACCGACGTCGACGCCGAGCAGCATGGGCGAAGTTATCGACGCCACGCTGCTCGCGGGCAGGTGCTGCGCGGGGCCCGACCCCCCGGGCGGGCCCGCTCACACCTCCCGTCGGAACCTAGGCTGCGGCCGCCTCGACCTCACGGACCTCGAGGGACTCCTCGAGGTGCTTGTGCGAGGGGCAGTAATCCATCCCCGGCAGCGGCTCACGCTGGCACGGGGTGCCCTTGCGGGTGGTGGCCAGGCAGCTGCGCTGCTGGCCGTCGAGCGTCACGTCGGCGGGCAGCGAATCGAGGTGCTCCTCGACCAGGCCGATGTACCGCTCGATGATCATGTAGACGCGCACCTGCTCGGCGAGCGCGAAGTGCTCCCGAACCTCGCTGAAGAGCGTCTTCGCCGGGCGGGCAAAATAACGGCGGTCGCAGACCAGCCGCTGAATGGTGGCTTCGCATGACTCCAGAACCGTCTGCCGGGCCGCGAACGTCCTCTCCGCACCCCCGGACGAATCGATGCGTGGGACTAGGTCCCGGTAGATGGAACGACTGAATTGATACATCCTGATCTCTCCTATCCCCCCTGAAGCGTTGTCCGTATGGGCAACCTTGCCCTGGACCCTTCAGGCGACATGAGATTGAAGCATGCCCAAAAGTAAGTAGAGTTAAGCCCCAATTAAGCAATTTTAAGTAGCTCCGCCCCGATTGTTTTAGGTAGATGCGGCCCGATCTAGGCCCAGGACTGCCAGTGCAGCTCATCGCCGGTGCAGACGATGTGCTGGCCGTCTACCCCGGGATCGCGCTTCCGGAACTCAACGCGCTGATGAGAGCCCCGCGACTCGCGCCTCTCGAGAGCGAATCGGGCGATCAGGCGGGCGAGCGGATAGGGATCCGAGAGGAGTTGCTCCAGGCCTTCGGCGCTTCGCAGAGGGCCGGCGAGGCGCCAGACGGCGTCGCGCGTCTCCGCCGGCGGGGGGTCGAACCGCCAGGAGGGCGGGTCGGGCGGCCGGGCGCGAGTCGGGCTCGGCGGTGGCCGCCGACGCCGCTCGGGCGCCGAGCACGAAGCACTCGGTGAGCGAGTTCGAGGCCAGGCGGTTGGCCCCGTGCAGGCCGGTGCAGGCGCACTCGCCCACGGCGAACAGCCCGGAGAGCGTCGAGCGGCCCTCCAGGTCGGTGGCGATCCCGCCCATCACGTAATGGGAGGCCGGGGAGACCGGGATCGGCTCCCGGGACGGGTCGAAGCCTGCCTGTCGCAGGGCCTCGAAGACGTTCGGGAAGCGCGCCTCGCTGACATTGCGCAGGTCGAGCAGCACGTGGCCGGTGCCGTCCGCGGCCATCTGCTCGAGCACGGCGAGGGTCACTGCGTCCCGGGGCGCCAGCTCGTCGGTGAAGCGCTGGCCGCCGGCGTCGAGCAGCGTCGCGCCCTCGCCCCTCACCGCCTCGGTGACCAACAGTCCGTCGTAGCGCGAGCCGGGCGCGGCGAGCGCGGTCGGGTGAAACTGGCAGAGCTCGAGGTCGGCGAGCTCCGCTCCAGCGGCGTGGGCCATCACCGGTCCGGCTCCGATCGCGCCCCACGGGTTGGTCGTGCGTGCCCAGAGTGCCGCGGCGCCGCCCGTGGCGAGGATCGTGGCCCGCGCCTGGATGGGGCCGGCGTCCGTGATCACCCCGTGGCAGTGCCGGCCGTCGCTCCACAGGGCCACCGCCGAGGTCCCCTCGATCACGTCGACGCGCTCGTACTCGGCGGCGAGCGCCGCCAGCCGCTCGGTGATCCGGCGGCCGGTGCCGGCGCCCCCCGCGTGCACCACGCGCCGGCGAGAGTGGCCGCCCTCGAGCGCGAGGGCGAGGCTCCCATCCGGATCGCGGTCGAACGCGACCCCGCGGCGCTCCAGTTCCTCCACCACACCCGGCGCTTCGCGGGCGAGGAGCTCAGCGGCGGAGCGCCGGCAGGCCTGCCGTCCGGCGGCAAGGGTGTCCTCGACGTGCAGCTCCGGTGAGTCGTCGGGGCCGATCGCGGCCGCCAGACCCCCCTGCGCCCAGAAGCTCGAGCTCTCCGAGAGCGGCTTCCGCGAGACCACCGCCACTCGAGAGCCGGCGTCCGCCGCGGTCAGCGCCGAGTAGAGCCCGGCGGCCCCGCCGCCCACCACCACGACATCGAGGGGCTCGTCCGGCGTCATCGGAGCGGCGAACCGTATTCGAGGGCGCTCCTAAGCGAAGCTGAGGAGCACCCGTTTAATGGGGAATCGCAGGGCTGTACGTGCGACACCCGAGCTCGTTCGAGCACGACACCGGCGGCCATCCGGAGAACGCCAGGCGCCTGACCGCGATCGAGGAGGCGATGTCGGAGCGGGACTGGCTCGGAATGGAGCTGGTCGAGGCCCCGGCCGCGACCCGCGAGCAGCTCGAGCGGGTCCACAGCGCCGCTCACGTCGACTCGATCGAGGAGCTCGCCCAGCGGGGCGGGGGTCCGATCGACCTCGACACCGTCGCCAGCGCCGGTTCGTGGAACGCCGCGCTCCATGCGGCCGGCGGCGCCGTGCACGCCGCCGAGCGTCTGAGCACCGAGGGCGGCTTCGCCTTCTGCGGACTGCGGCCTCCCGGCCACCACGCCGAGCGTGATCGCGCGATGGGCTTCTGCCTGTTCAACAACGTCGCAGTCGCCGCCGCCCACGCAATAGCGGAACTGGGCGTCGAGCGGGTCCTGGTGCTCGACTGGGACGTCCACCATGGCAACGGGACGGAGGAGATCTTCTACGGCTCCTCGGAGGTCCTCTATTCGAGCATTCACCAGAGCCCGCTCTATCCGGGGACCGGGGCCGCCGCGGATCTCGGCAGCGGGGACGGCGAGGGCTTCACCGTCAACCTGCCGGTGCCACCGGGCAGCGGGACCGACGAATTCCTCTCCCTGATCCAGGCCGTGGTCACGCCCATCGCGCGGCAGTGGCGACCCGGCCTGCTCTGCATCTCGGCCGGCTACGACGCGCACCGCGATGACCCACTCGCCAACTGCGAGGTCGACGATGCCGGCTATGGCGACATGGCCGCCACCATGCGTGCCCTCGCATCGGAGCTGGGGGTTCCCGTCCTGATCTGCCTGGAGGGTGGGTACTCGCTCGGGGCGCTGTCGCGCTCCGTGGTCGCCACCCTCGAAGCCTTCGCGGCGGATCGCGAGCCGCGACCGGCTCCCCCTGAGCCGGCGGCCCCCTACCGGCAGCGGCTGGCGCGCTTCTGGCCGGTGCTCGAGGGGCCTGCCTAGACCCTCAGCTTCTCCTTGAGCTCGTCGAGCACTGCCTCGGGGAGGCCGGGGACCGTGTGGAGGTCGTCCACCGAGTCGAAACCGTCCTTGCGCTCGCGGTAGGCGATCACCCGAGTCGCCTGGGTGACCGAGAAGCCCAGCCCGCGCAGCTCCTCGAAGGTCGCCAGGTTGACGTCGATCTCCGAACCCTCGGCTCGGGGGCTGGGCTTGCTCGGCTCGGGCTCGGCGGCGGGCTCAGGCTTCGGGCTCGCCTGCTCCGCCGCCCGCTTGGCGTCTCTCTGCTCGCGCTTCGCCCGGCGGGCCTCGGCAACCCTCTGCAGGAAGCCGGGCTCCTCCGGCCCGACCGCCTCCTGCTCGACCGTCTGCTCGGACTCCGGCTGCTTTCGCTCGGCCGACTCCGCCCGAGCCTCGACCTCACGGAGCTGGCGCTCGGCAGCTCCTCACGCGGCCCTCGAGCTCCGGCCTCGGTCTCGACACTGGCGAGCGCCTCCTGGATCTTCGCGTCGGACTCCGCCTGCAGGCGGCGCATCTCGGTGTCGATCCGCTCCTCGGCCTGACGCTCGATCCGGGCGCGCTCCTCGACCAGCTTCGCCTCGGCGCCCTCGACCCGCGCTCCGGCCGCCTCGATCTGCTCGGTGACCTCGTCCAGGCGCCGCTGGGCCGCCTCCGCCGCGTCCTGCGCGGCCCGGCGGACCGCGGCGACCTCCTCGTCGGTGCGGGCGTCCGCTTCCGACTTGATCCGTGAGATGCGCTGGGCGAACTCCCCCTCGAGCTCGCGCCGGACCTGCGCCTCGAGCTCGGCCCGGCTCTGCTCGAGGAGCTCGCGCTCCCTCTCCGACCGCCGCGCCTCCTCGCCGGCGCGCTCCTCCTGCGCCTCCCGCTCGAGCCGAGCCAGCTGCTCCTGGGCCTCCCGCAGGGCCACCGTCGCCTCGTCCCGCTCGGCGATCAGCTGCCTCTCGCGGTTGGCGCTCTCGGCCCTTGCGTCCGCCACGCTCGCCTCGCTGGCGGCCCGCGCCTCGGCCTCCTCCTCCAGGCGCCGCTGAACGGCGTCGAGGGAGCGGACGGCCCGCTCGCGCTCCCGCTCCAGGTCCTGCTCCAAGGCCAGGATCTCGGCGGTCGCCTGCTCCTCGGCATCCCGGCGCGCGACGCCGACGGCCTGCTCGAGGCCCTCGTCCTCCTGACGCTCGCTCATCGAGGCGACTCTATTCGCTCACCGGCTCACCTTTCGGCACATCGCGCCTCCCTCTCGCGCCAGGGCGATGGCCAGCGTGCCCGGAAACGAGCCGAGGAGGTTTTGCATGGGTGAAGTCCCCGCGAGAGTCCTGATCGCCGTGCAGTCGGCGAGCGGCCGGCTGCTGGCCCAGCCGCCGCGTCGCGGCCAGGGAACGGTCGAGTACGTCGGCCTGATCCTGCTGGTCGCCCTGCTGATGGTGGGCATGGTCGCCGCGATGAAGGGCTTCCAGGGCAAGCAGGGCCTGGAGCTGGCCCAGACGATCGTCGACAAGATCCGCGAGGCGGTCGGCCAGGTCAAATTCAAGTAAGCTCGCTGCCGCGACCCGCGCCCGAGTACCGGGCGCGGGGCAGGCGGCGGCGGTGGTTCTGGGAGACTGGCGCCATGCCCGCCAGCCGCAGCTACGACCGCGCCCCCGCCGACCCGCGCCCGGTCACGATCGAGCCGGGATTCGTCCGGACCGCCGACGGATCGGCGCTCTTCTCCCAGGGCGAGACGCGAGTGATCTGCACGGCGTCGGTGAGCGACTCCGTGCCCCGCTGGATGGAGGGCAAGGGGCGCGGGTGGGTCACCGCCGAGTACGCGATGTTGCCCGCCTCCACCGGCGACCGCAAGGCGCGCGACATCAGCCGCGGCAAGCAGGACGGCCGCGGCGTCGAGATCCAGCGGCTGATCGGGCGATCGCTGCGCGGGGTCGTCGACTTCACGGCTCTCGGGGAACGGTCGGTGTACGTGGACTGCGACGTGCTCGAAGCGGACGGCGGGACCCGCTGCGCGGCGATCACCGGCGGGTTCGTGGCGCTCCAGCAGGCGCTCTCCGCGCTGGTTGACGCGGGCACGATCGATCGGCTCCCGCTGGACCAGTCGGTCGCCGCGATCAGCGTCGGCATCGTCGACGGGCGAGCCCTCTGTGACCTCGACTACGCCGAGGACTCGACCGCCGAGGTCGACGCGAACGTCGTCATGACCGGTGACGGCGGCCTGGTCGAGGTGCAGGCGACGGCCGAGCGGACCCCGCTCTCCCGCGCCTCGCTCGATGAGCTGCTCGCACTGGCCGAGGCCGGCATCGCCACGCTGCGGGAAGCCCAGGAGTCGGCGCTCGGAGCGCTCCCCGCCTGAGGCAGGCGCGATGCCGGCGCTCCTGGTCGCAACGCGCAACGAGCACAAGCTGCGGGAGCTGCGCGAGCTGCTGCCGGGCGTCGAGCTCGATCCGCTGCCGCCCGAGATCGAGCTGCCGCCCGAGGAGTGGGAATCGTTCGCCGAGAACGCGCTCGGCAAGGCGCGGGCGGCTCGCGCGGCCACGGGCCGTCCCGCAATCGCCGACGACTCGGGCATCGAGGCCCATGGGCTCGGCGGCCGCCCCGGGGTTCGGTCCGCTCGCTACGCCGGCGAGAACGCGACCGATGAGGAGAACCTGGCGAAGCTGCTCGAGGAGGTCGGGCGGCAGGACGACCGGCGGGTCGCGTACGTCAGCGTGATCGGCCTGGTGGACGAGGGCGGCAACGAGTCGATCTTCGAGGGCCGTTGCGAGGGAGCGCTCGCCACCGAGCCGAGGGGCACGGGCGGCTTCGGCTACGACCCGGCCTTCGTCCCGGACGACACCGGCCCCGGCGATCAGCGCACGATGGCCGAGCTCAACCCGGAGGAGAAGAACGCGATCAGCCACCGGGGGCGGGCGGCGCGCGCCCTCGCGACGCACCTCGGCCTCGGGACCAGCGGATGAACGAAACCGGAGCGGCCGGCGGCGTCTCCAAGGCGGCGGCGGCCGGGGTGTCGATCGCCTACAACGCGACCCTGATCGCGCTGAAGGTTGCCGCCGCGATCGATCACCGGGTCGGTCGCAATTCTCTCCGAGGCGCTCAACTCGACGATCGATCTGGTCGCTTCCATGATCGCCTTCGTGGCCGTCCGCCGGGCCGACGAGCCGGCGGACGTCGAGCATCCCTACGGACACGAGAAGGTCGAGAACGTGGCCGCCTCGATCGAGGGCGTGCTGATCATCGTCGGCGCCGCCTTCATCATCATCGAGTCGATCGGTCGCCTCGTCGACGGGAACACCGAGGTGGAGTCGCTCGGATTCGGAATCGCCGTGATCGCGTTCTCGACGCTGAGCGCCAGCGCCGTGTCGCGTCTTCCTCCGCCGGCAGGCGCGCAAGCACGACTCACCGGCGCTTCAGGGGGATGCCGCGCATCTTGGCGCGGACGCGTTCACGTCGGCGGGAGTCCTGATCGCGCTTGCGCTCGTTCAGCTGACGGGCGCCGAACAGCTCGACGCGGCCGTTGCGATCGCCTTTTCCGGCTTCATCATCTTCACCGGCCTCAACATCATCCGTCGCGCCGCCGGCATCCTCGTCGATGAGGCGCCGCCGCCGGAGGAGATGGATCGGATCGAGGCGGCGATCGCCCGAGCACGGGCCGACGAGCCGGAGGTGGTCGGCTACCACAAGCTGCGTGCCCGAACCACGGGTCGTCGGCGCTACATCGAGCTTCATGTCCAGTTCCGGAGCGGAACGAGCCTGGAGAGAGCCCACGAACTGGCGCACGAGCTGAGGAACGCCATCGAGGCGGATCTCGGGGACGCCGAGGTGCTGATCCACGTCGAGCCGGAGAGCTCCCGCCACGACCCCGCGGAGTCGCCGCGGCCATTCAGGGCCGGTTGACCTAGAGCAGGTTGACCGCCGCCGCGAGCCCCACCGCGCCGACCACGATGCTGTAGCCGGTGTAGCCGCCGACCGCGAGGAGGACGACGGCGATGCCGCAGACGATTACGACGGTGAGCCAGGAACCCTGCGCGAGAGTCACGGTCGCTATTTTGGACCAAGTGGACGTCGCGGCGACATCCGGCCCTCGATGACCCCTCCCGTGGACGCCCCGAGCCTCCCGGATGCGGACCGGGCGGTCGAGTACCTGGAGGAGATCTCGAACGAGCTCCGGGGGTGCGCGATCCTCTCCGACGGCGGCGAGGTCCTGGCAGCGAGCGGGGAACCCGAAAGCTGGGGTGAGGCCGGGCGAGAGCTGATCGCCGCCGCCGATGCGGCGGGCGGCGAGCCGGTCTCCCACGCCCACGTCGCCACCGGTGACGGCGAGGCCTTCTGCGTGCGGGAGGGCGGCTACGTGGCGGTTGCCGTCACCGAGCGGTTCACGCTCGCCTCGCTGATGATCTTCGACATCCGGATCGTGCTGCGGCGGCTGGCAGCGGCCGGTGCGGGCCCCTGATGCCGACCAAGCCACACCGCGTCCTGCTCGACCGGGTATCCGGCTACGCCGACGAGGCCGCCGCCTATCTCCGTCGGCGCCGGCATCTCCGCAAGCCGTTCGCGAGGACCTACTACCCCGGTGGCCGGAGCATGTCGTTCCCGGAGGACTCCGAGCCCGGGTCAGGCGCTCTTCACCGCAGCCTCGCACCTGATCGAGGTCGCGAGCCCGAAGCGGAGCTCGAAGTGAGCCGGGACGCGAGCCGCTGGTCGACGCGGACGTCGCCGCGCGTGTGCTCGAGCGGGCGCTGGCCCACGGCGGCGACTTCGCCGAGCTCTTCTGTGAGAACCGCCGCGGCTTCACCCTCTCGATCGACGAGTCGCGGATCGAGCTCCCGCAGTCGGGCAGCGAGCGCGGCGCCGGCGTCCGTGTGATCGACGGAGAGGTGACCCGCTTCGCGCACGTCGACGGGCTGGCGGAGGACGATCTGCTGCGCGCCGCCGACGGGCTGGCGAGCGCCCTCGGCGGCAGCGCCACGGAGCCGGTCGCGCTGCAGGCGGCGGCCGAGCCGGTGCTCCAGGAGATCGAGGTGGACCCTGCCTCGGTGGCGGCCGAGCGCAAGGCCGAGGTCCTCCGCGAGCTCGACGAGCGCGCCCGCTCGGCCGGTTCGGAGGTCGCGCAGGCCTCCGCGAGCTACAGCGAGGGCCGACGCCGCGTGGCGGTCTTCAACTCCGAGGGCCAGCAGGCCACCGACGATCGCACCCGCGTGCGGCTCGGCGTTCAGGTCGTCGCGCGGAAGAACGGGACCGTGGAGACGGGCTTCGAGACGCTCGGCGAGCACCGCGGCTTCGAATTGCTGGACGGAGACCCGGCGCGGATCGCGGATCAGGCCGCGCAAAAGGCCATCACGCTCCTCGGCGCCGACCCGGCGCCTGCCGGGGAGTTGACCGTGGTGGTCGGCGGCGGGTTCGGCGGCGTCCTCTTCCACGAGATGACGGGGCACGGCCTCGAGGCCGACGCGGTTCAGAAGGGCGCGAGCGTCTACGCGAACCGCATGGGCGAGAAGGTCGCCGAGCCGCTGCTGAACGCCTACGACGACGGCACGATGCCGCACGAGTGGGGGACGGGGGCGATCGACGACGAGGGCACGCCCAGCCACAAGACGGAGGTGATCACGGAGGGCCGCCTGAACTCCTACCTCTACGACCGCCTCCGTGCCCGCCGCGACGGCACCGAGTCCACCGGCAACGGCCGCCGGGCGAGCTTCCGGGACCTTCCCATCCCCCGAATGACCAACACCTACATCGAGCCCGGAGACGCGGCTCCGGAGGAGATCATCTCCGAGGTCGACCGCGGCTTCTACGCGGTCTCCTTCGGCGGCGGCCAGGTGGAGCCGGCTACCGGCGACTTCGTCTTCGGGGTCTCCGAGGGCTACCTGATCGAGGGAGGCAAGGTGACCAGGCCCTGCCGCGGCGCCACGCTGATCGGCAATTGCCTCCAGGCGCTCGCGCGGATCGACGCGGTCGGCTCGGACTTCGAGATGAAGACCGGCTTCTGCGGCAAGGCCGGCCAGACCGCGCCGGTGGGCACGGGGCAGGGACACGTTCGGATCCGCGGCATGACGGTCGGCGGGACGGCGGTATGAGCCAGCCAGACCAGGCAGCGGGCCTCGAGGACCTGGCGCGCCGCGCCGCGGAGGCGGCGACCGCCGCCGGCGCCGGCGACGCCGAGGCCTGGGCAGAGGGATCCCGGAGCCGCGAGGTCCGGGTTCACGCTGGTGAGGTCGAGAGCCTCACCGAGGCGTCCGGCAGCGGGGTCGGGATCAGGGCCTGGATCGGGGCGCGGACCGGCTACGCGTACGGCACCGATCTCTCCGAAACCGGGCTGACGGAGCTCGCCGAGGCGGCGGTCGGCGCGGCGCGGGTCGCGGACGAGGACGAGAACTCCGCCGCGCCGGAGCCCTCCGGCGACGCCGGCGAGATCGCGGGCCTTCGCGACGAGGGAGTCGCCTCGACCGAGACCGCCGAAGTGATCGATCTGGCGAAGAGGGTCGAGCGCGCGGCGCTCGATCGTGACGAGCGGGTCACCTCGGTCGAGGAGGTCGTCTACGTCGATGAGGACTCGACTGCGGCGATCGCCACCTCGCGCGGTGTCTCCGGGGCGTTCGGCGCATCGGCGGCGTACTCGTTCCTGCAGGCGATGGCGACCCAGGACTCCGAGGTCCAGACGGGGCTCGGGTTCGGGGTGGCCCGCTCGCCGCGCGACCTCGACCCGGACGAGATCGGGGCGGAGGCCGGGGACGAGTCGAGCTCGATGCTCGGAGCCACCAAGCCGGAGTCGCGCACCTGCCCCGTGGTCCTCTCGGACCGGGTCGCCGCCAGCTTCGCCGGCTTCATCGGCGGCGCGCTCTCCGCCGACGAGGTCCAGCGCGGCCGCTCGCCGTTCGCCGACCGGCTCGGGGAGGAGCTCGCCTCGACGGCGCTGCGAATCGCGGACGACGGCATCGACCCGGGAGGACTCTCGAGCGCGCCCTTCGACGGCGAGGGAACACCCCGGGGCCGGACCCCGCTGCTCGGGGACGGCAAGCTGCTCGCCTATCTGCACGACAGCTACACGGCTCGCCGCGGCGGTGCCACCTCGACGGGCAACGCAGCCCGCGCCTCCTACCGCTCGCCGCCGTCCGTGAGCCCGTCGAACCTGATGATCGAGCCGGGTGAGCTCTCGCTCGAGGGGCTGATCGAGCAGACCGGCGAGGGCGTCTACATCACCGAGGTCGCCGGCCTCCACTCGGGCGTCAACCCGGTCACCGGGCGCTACTCGGTCGGCGCCACGGGCAAGGCGATCCGGGGAGGCGAGCTGGCCGAGCCGCTCCGCGAGTTCACGATCGCAGGGGATCTGCTCGGCACTCTCGCGGCGGTGCAGGCGGTGGGTTCGGAGGCGCGCTGGGTGCCCTTCGGCGGCTCGGTCCACAGCGTGCCGCTCCTCGTCGGCGAGATGGCGATCGGCGGGTCTTAGCCTCGGGGGCCGCTCTTAGTTAGGCTCGGCGCTCACTCGATCCCGAGGAGGCGATGACGTGACCAAGGCTGAGTTCCTCGATGTGCTCGCGCGCGACTCAAGAATCGGAAACAAGAAGGAGGCGGGCCAGGCCGTCGACGCGGTCCTCGATGCGATCACCGACGTGCTCCAGGGAGGAGGCGACGTGAACTTCACGGGCTTCGGCAAGTTCGCCGTCGCCGAGCGTGGCCCCCGGCAGGGCGTCAACCCTCGGACCGGCGAGCGAATCTTCATCCCCGGCGGCAAGGTGCCCCGCTTCTCGGCGGGCTCCGGGCTGAAGAAGAAGGTCAAGGGCGTCGACTAACCAGACGCGCCCCTTCGCCGACCGGCTGACGGCGCTCGTCGAGGAGCGCCGCAGCCAGATCTGCCTCGGGCTGGATCCGGACCCGAGCTCCCTGGCTCCGGAGTCGGCGCCCGAGGGCGATCTCCGGGACGTCGCCGAGCGTGCGGCGGTGGGGATCTACGAGGAGTGCAACCGGCTGATCGAGGTGGCTGGGCCGGCCTGCGTGGCGGTGAAGCCGCAGCTCGCCTGCTTCGAGCGGCTCGGTCAGCACGGATGGTGGGCGCTGGATGAGGTCTGCCGGGCGGCGCGGCGCGAGGGGCTCCTGGTGGTCGCCGACGGCAAGCGCGGGGACGTCCCCGTGACCGCAGCGGCCTATGGCCAGGCCCTGGTCGGTGAGACGGAGACTCCGTGGGGAGCGGTGGGCGGCCTCGGGGCCGATGCCTTCACCGCCAACCCGCTGCTCGGCGACGACGCGGTCGAGGTGCTGGTCGAGGCGGCGCGGGCGGCGTCCGCCGGCCTGTTCCTCCTGGTCCGAACCTCCAACCCCGGCGCGGCGCGGCTTCAGGACGCGACGCTGGGCGACCGGCCTCTCCATGAGGAGCTCGCCGCGATGGTGGCGGAGAGCGCGCCCGAGCTGGCCGGGGAGTCGGGCCTCTCCGGGGTGGGGGCCGTCGTCGGCGCCACCGCCCCTCAGCACCTGGGGCGGCTCAGGGGGCTGATGCCGGACTCGGTCTTCCTGATCCCCGGGGTCGGGGCGCAGGGCGGGAGGCCGGAGGATCTCGGTCCGGCCCTCGCAGCAGGGCCGGCCGGCGTCGATCCTCGTCGCGGCTTCGCGGAGCATCGCGCGGGCCGACGATCCCGCGGCCGCCGCGGAGGAGCTGCGGTCCGCGGTGTGGAGCCTGGGCGGGTAGTCGCCAGTACCATCGCGGCCCGCGGATGCCGGATTTCAAGCCGAACTACTTCGTCCGCGCGCTCGCGGTGATCGCGCTGATCGCAGCCCTGGTGCTCGTCGTGGTGGTCATCGTCACCACGTCGGGCAAGTCGAGTGACGGGGACAAGGGGGACGGCGGAAGCGCCGAGGTCAGCAAGATCGGCCGGAAGGCTGTGCACAAGGGCGTCTGGATCGTCCGCTCCGGCGACACGCTGGGCAAGATCTCCGTGAAGACCGGGATCGACGAGACCACCCTGCTGCAGCTCAACCCGGACCTGGACCCGCAGGCCCTCCTCGAGGGCCAGCGAATAGCGTTGCGCTGACCGTGTCGCCCTCGGTCCCAAGGCAGGGGCGCCTGCGCGGCCTGCTCGCGATCGCCGTCGCGATCCTCTTGCTGGCCCTTCCCGGCTTCGCCGCCGCGGCGAGCCCGCCGCGCCTGGATGCCAAGGCCTGGATCCTGATCGACCCGCAGAGACGACTCCGTCCTGGCCGCGAAGGCGCCCAGCAAGCGCTTGCCGATCGCCAGCACGACGAAGCTGATGACGGCCTACCTGGCGCTCCACGACCTGAAGCCGAACCAGATGGTGACCGCGCCGGCGTACCGGCCGAGCAATCCGGCCGAGATCACGCTCGGTCTGCGGGCGGGCGAGCGAATCCGCGTTCGCGACCTGCTCTACGCGCTGCTTCTGCCGAGCGCCAGCGACGCCGCGGAGACCCTGGCGGTGGCGGTCTCGGGATCGGTGCCCGCCTTCGTCACCGACATGAATCGGACCGCGCGGAAGCTCGGCCTGCGCGATACGAGCTACGCGAACCCGATCGGGCTCGACGACCCCGACAACTACTCGAGCGCCCACGACCTGGTGACCCTCGCCTCGATCCTGCTGCGCAACAGGCTCTTCGCGCGGATCGTGAACACCCCGAGCGCCACGCTCGAAAGCGGCGATCACCCGAGGACGGTCACCAGCCGGAACACGCTGCTCGGGCAGGAGCCCTGGGTCGACGGCGTCAAGACCGGCCACACCCTCGGCGCCGGCTACGTGCTGGTCGGCTCCGGGACGCGGGGCTCGACCACCCTGATCTCGGCGGTGCTCGGCACTTCGAGCGAGTCCGCGCGACGATCAGAGCACGCTCGAGCTGCTCGACTACGGCTTCTCGCTCTATCACCCGGTCGAGGAGGTGAGCGCGGGGCGAGGAGATCGCCTCACCGAAGCTCGACTACCGGGATGGCCACCTGCCCCTGGTCGCCCGGCAGCCGCTGACCGTCACCGTGCGCGAGGGACAGCGCGTCAGCACGCGCGTGAACGCGCCGGACGAGGTCAGCGGGGCCGTGCGCCGGGGTCAGGCGCTCGGGCGCGTGACGGTGATGGTGGACGGCAAGCGGGCGGCCGTCAGCCCGCTCGTCGCCGCGCAAGCCGTGGGCGCCGCGACGACTCTCGACAAGGTGATATCGACCGCCCAGAATCCGATCGTTTTGATTGCACTTGCGGCGATCGTGATACTTGTAGGTCTGCTGCTGACGATCAGAGGGCGCAGGTCGCGAAAGGTCGACGACCCGGCCCCGCGCACTCGGCCGGAAGAGCAGCGCTCGCCCCGACAGAGGACACCCGAGGAGAGGCGAAGGATGCACGAGGAGCGGATGCGCAGGAGGCGCCAGAGGATGGAGCGGGAGGGAGGCACCGGATGATCCTCACCGTCACCCTGAACGCCGCGATCGATCGGACCGTCGCCGTGCCGAGCTTCCGGCAGGGAAACCGCCACCGCGCCGTCGAGGCGAGCACGGTGGCCGGCGGCAAGGGCGTGAACGTCGCCCGCGCGCTGAAGCTTCTCGGGCGGCCCGTGATCGCCACCGGCCTGGCCGGCGGTCCGACCGGGGCGCGCCTGATGGAGCGCCTCGCCGAGGAGTCGATCCTCACCGACTTCACCTGGATCGGGGGCGAGTCGCGGACGAACCTCGCCGTCGATCGACCCGACCTCCGGCGAGCAGACCGAGATCAACGAGCGCGGCCCGGACGTGACCGCCGAGGAGCTCGACCGCTTCCTCGAGAAGCTCCTCTACCTGGCCCGCGGCTCCCGCATCTGCGCGATCGCCGGCAGCCTGCCGCCCTCGGTCCCCGCCACCTTCTCCGCCCGGATGGTGGAGGAGCTCAAGGCGCTCGGCGTCGAGACGATCGTCGACACGGAGGGCGAGCCGCTGCTCGCCTCGCTGCGCGCCGAGCCGGCCGCGGTCACCCCGAACGTGCGCGAGGCCGAGGGCGCCGTGGGCCACGAGTTCAACGACCGCGAGGACCTGCTCAGCGGGCTGCGCAGCCTGGTCGAGCTCGGAGCGGAGAACGCGGTGATCACCCGGCCGGAAGGCTGCGTCGCCTCGCTGCTCGGCGATGACGAGCAGCGCCACACCTACGAGGTGACCGCTCCTGAGGTCGAGCCGCTCGCCACGGTCGGCTCCGGCGACGCCTTCCTCGCCGGCTTCGTCGCCGCCCGCTACGACGGACGCCCGCCCGAGGAGTGCCTGCGCTTCGCCGTCGCCTGCGGCGCCGAGTCGACCCAGCACTTCGGCGCGGGCAGCATCGACCCCGCGGAGGTCGGGCGTCTGCTCCCCGGCGTGGAGTCGCGCGAGCTCGAGGCGCCGGCGAAGGTCTAGCCTGAGCGTGGGGCGACCGTTACATATCGCGGAAAGCGCCCCCACTCCGGGGCGGGTTGACCGCTGTTATCCTTGGCGGGGCGTTGGTGAAGGACCTCCGAATCGCCGCAACGACCGCATTTTGGGCCCCGCGACGCGGGGTTTTTTCGTCCGCGAACGAACCTAGGATCGGTGAATGGAAGTAGAGATCGGCCGCGGCAAGAAGGGCCGCAGGGCATACGGCTTCGATGACATCGCGATCGTCCCCTCACGGCGGACGCGCGACCCCGACGACATCGACATCACCTGGAACCTCGGTCCGTATCGCTTCGAGCTGCCGCTGCTCGCCTCCGCGATGGACGGGGTGGTCAGCCCCAGGACCGCCGGCCTGATCGGCAAGCTCGGCGGGCTCGCCGTCCTCAATCTCGAGGGGATCTGGTCCCGCTACGAGAACGCCGACGAGAAGCTCGACGAGATCGCCGCGGCCCCCAAGGAGGTCGCCACGCGGATCATGCAGGAGGTCTACGCCGAGCCGGTCAAGCCGGAGCTGATCGCCAAGCGCGTCGAGGAGATCAAGGCCGAGGGCGTCGTCGCCTGCGGTTCGCTCACTCCGCAGAAGGTGACCCAGTACTACGAGACGGCGCTCGAGGCCGGCCTCGACATCCTCGTCGTCCAGGGCACGGTGATCTCGGCCGAGCACGTCTCGACGCAGACCGAGCCGCTCAACCTGAAGGAGTTCATCGCCTCGCTCGACGTTCCCTGCGTCGTCGGTGGCTGCGCCTCCTACAACACCGGTCTGCACCTGATGCGCACCGGCGCGGTCGGCGTCCTCGTCGGCGTGGGGCCGGGTGCGGCGTGCACGACCCGCGGCGTGCTCGGGATCGGGGTGCCGCAGGCGACCGCGATCGCCGACGTGGCGGCGGCCCGCGGCCAGCACATGATGGAGACGGGCAACTACTGCAACGTGATCGCGGACGGCGGCATGCGGACCGGCGGCGACGTCTCCAAGGCGATCGCCGTGGGCGCCGACGCCGTGATGATCGGCTCGCCCCTGGCGCGCGCCAAGGAGGCTCCCGGCCGCGGCTACCACTGGGGGATGGCGACCTTCCATCCCTCGCTGCCGCGCGGCGCCCGCGTCACGACCCACCAGGACGGCACCCTCGAGGAGATCCTGCTCGGGCCGGCCCAGGAGAACGACGGCACCTTCAACCTGATGGGCGCGCTGCGCACCTCGATGGCGACCACCGGCTACGCCGACATCCCGGAGTTCCACCGGGCCGAGGTGATGGTCGCCCCGGCTCTCCAGTCCGAGGGCAAGCAGCTGCAGCGCGAGCAGTCGGTCGGGATGGGCTCGAATGGGCGGGCCACCGTGGCAGCGGCGGTCGCCGTCAGCGATGACTGAAGCGGCCAGCGCCGCTTCGGATCACACCCAGGCTCGGGTTCACGTCCCCGAGCGAACCGTTCCGGGCTCCGAGCCGGAGCTCGTCGAGGTCGACAAGACCGCTCCCGCCCAGGCCACCGAGGAGGTGCTGGTCCTCGACTTCGGCGGCCAGTACTCGCAGCTGATCGCGCGCCGTATCCGGGAGTGCGGGGTCTTCAGCGAGCTGCTGCCGCACGACACTCCGCTCGAGCGGATCAAGGAGCGGGGCCCGAAGGGCCTGGTGCTCTCCGGCGGCCCGGCCTCGGTCTACGCCGACGGCGCGCCGGCCCTGCGCAAGGAGCTGCTCGAGCTCGGCATCCCGGTGCTCGGCATCTGTTACGGGATGCAGCTGATGGTCCACGAGCTCGGCGGGCGGGTGGAGCAGGCGCCGGCCGGGGAGTTCGGCCGCAGTCAGCTCACACTCCGCGATGGCGGCGGCAAGTTGCTCGACGGGCTGCCGGACGAGCAGCAGTGCTGGATGAGCCACCGCGACACGGTCTATGAGCCACCCCCGGGCTTCAGCGCACTCGCCTCCAGCAGCGAGTCGCCGGTGGCGGCGGTCGAGGACACCGACCGTGGCCTCTACGGGATCCAGTTCCACCCCGAGGTCGTCCACACGCCCTACGGGACGGAGATCCTCACCCGCTTCCTCCGCGACGTCTGCGGCTGCCGGGAGAAGTGGTCGCCGGCCTCGGTGATCGAGGAGCAGGTGGAGACGATCCGGGCGCAGGTCGGCGACGCCCGCGCGATCTGCGGCCTCTCCGGCGGAGTCGACTCGGCGACCGCCGCCCTGCTCGTCCACCGCGCGATCGGCGACCGGCTCACCTGCGTCTTCGTCGACCACGGGATGATGCGCAAGGACGAGGCCGAGCAGGTCGTGACCGCCTTCCGCGAGCAGCACGGCATCCAGCTCGTCCACGTCGATGCCGCCGACCGCTTCCTCGACCGGCTGGCCGGGGTCGACGACCCCGAGACCAAGCGCAAGATCATCGGCGAGGAGTTCATCCGCGTCTTCGAGGAGGAGGCCGGCAGGGTCGAGGACGCCCGCTTCCTCGTCCAGGGCACGCTCTACTCGGACGTGATCGAGTCGGGCGGCGACGGCCGCGCCGCGGCGACGATCAAGTCCCACCACAACGTCGGCGGGCTGCCCGAGGAGATGGAGATGGAGCTGGTCGAGCCGCTGCGGATGCTCTTCAAGGACGAGGTCCGCGCGGTCGCCGCCGAGCTCGGCCTCCCCGAGCGCTTCGTCTGGCGCCAGCCGTTTCCGGGACCGGGCCTCGCGATCCGCGTGGTCGGCGGCGAGGTCACCCGCGAGCGGCTCGACATCGTCCGCGAGGCCGACGCGATCCTCCAGGAGGAGATCCGAGCGGCCGGCCTCTACCGCGAGCTCTGGCAGTCCTTCTGCGTCCTGCCGGTCGTTCGCTCCGTCGGAGTCCAGGGCGACGAGCGCTCCTACGCCCATCCGATCGTGATCCGCGCCGTCACCTCAGACGACGCGATGACCGCCGACTGGGCCCGCCTTCCCTACGACCTGCTGGAGCGCGTCTCCAACCGGATCATCAACGAGGTCCGCGGAGTCAACCGCGTCACGCTCGACCTCACCTCGAAGCCGCCCGGCACCATCGAGTGGGAGTAGCCCTGGACGGCTCCGTGGAGCCGCGACCGTGTCGCCTTCACGCAACCAGTTCCTGAAGTATTTCTGCGCCCAGGCTTGCAAGATCCTTCAGCCGGAGTTCGTCGGCGCTGGGCCGGCTAACAGTCCAGGCGCTATGCCGGGGCCCAAATCCTGCAGCGGCGAACTGACCCAGGATTAGGACGGCCGGCGCTGGCGGCTCCTCCGCCACGACCGATCCGCCCGGACGACGGCGCGCCCGCGCCGCCGCCCCCTCGCATAACGGCTACTGGATGTAGCCGTCCTCCTTCAGGTACTCGTCGCCACGGCGGCCGGCTCCTGCTTGTCGATGTCGACGCGCGCGTTCAGCTCCTGCATGACCGGCAGCGTGAGGCCCTTCTGGACCTTCTCGATGGTCGCCTGGTAGTCCGGCCCGGCCTTCTGGACAGTGGACTGGTCGGTGACCCAGATGACGTTGCCGGAGGGGAAGATCCCCTTGTCGTCCTGGAGCAGGACGTACTTGTCCGGGTTCGCCGACGAGCTGGGCGTCCGAGGTGAACACGATCGAGGCGTCCGCCTGGCCCTTGTCGAGCACCGTGTAGCGGAGCCCGATGTCGACCGGGTTGAACGACTTGAACTGCAGGCCGTAGACGTCCTGCAGGCCGACCAGGCAGTCCACCCGCTGGCGGCACTCCGGTGAGCCGTACAGGGTCAGGTCCTGCGACTTGCCCTGGAGGTCGGAGATCTTCGTCACCCCGAGCTCGTCGGCCTTCGTCTTCAGCATTCCGAGCGCGTTCGCGTCGGCGAACGGCGTCGGGGTGAAGGCCGTCTCGCCCCTTCGGCGTCGAGCTCCTGCTTCGCCTGGTCGTAGGCGGCCTGGGCATCGGCGGGAACCGTCTCCTTGCCGAAGATGGATTGGAGGAGCGTCGAGGTGTACTCGGGATAGCCGCTGATCTCTCCGTCCTGGAGCGCCTTGTAGGCGATCACCTCGGAACCGAGGTTGAGGTTCGTCTTCACGTTGTAGCCCGCCGCCTGCAGGGCCTGCGCGTAGATGTTCCCCAGGATGTACTCCTCGGTGAAGTTCTTGGAACCCACGGTGAGCTGGATCCCGTTGTTCGCGGGGTTCGACTTGATCAGGTTGGCGGAGTTGCTCCCGCTCGTCCCGGTGTCGTTGTTGTCATCGCCGCCCCCACATGCGGCGATGCCGAGAGCAATCACCAGCGCCGCAACGAATGCGAACGCCGCCCTCAGTCGCGAATTCCCGGTCACCACGTGACTCTCCTCTCGTCTGGGGCCTGCCTGCGCCCCGGAAATGGACGGCGTAAGCCTATGCGGCTGGGGCGGCGCGCGCGAGCTTCAACCCCCGCGGCGTGAGCAGCCACTGCAGCCCGGCGAGCGTGAGCTCGAGCGTGAGCGCGAGCAGGGCGATCATGATCGCGCCGGCCACCACGCCCGCGTCGCCGTAGACGTTGCGGCCGAGGATCAGGTCCCCGAGCGTGCTCAGACCCGCCAGTGAGGCCAGCGCGGCGGTGGCGATGATGTTGATCGCGGCGGTGCGAACCCCGGCCATGATCGTCGGCACCGCGAGCGGCAGCTCGACCCGCGCGACGATCTGCAGGCCCCGCATGCCCATCCCGCGGGCCGCCTCGACCGCGTTGCGGTCGACCTGGCTCACGCCCACGTAGGAGTTGGTGAGGATCGGCGGGATGCCAAGGACGGCGAGCGCGAAGGTCACGTTGAGCAGACCGACCCCGATGAACGCCGCGACGAACGCGAT
Source organism: uncultured Solirubrobacterales bacterium (assembly GCA_963825825.1). GTDB lineage: Bacteria > Actinomycetota > Thermoleophilia > Solirubrobacterales > 70-9 > DASUPK01. Next base: position 38,811 of record CAWGUT010000002.1, read on the forward strand.
CAGCGCCAGCTCCGGGACGGCCCGGCCCGCGTTCCCGACCGAGATCGCGACCCCCTCGCCTCTGCGGAAGTGGCCGAGGGCGACCCCGATCGGCAGCGCGATCAGGAGGGACAGCCCGAGCGCGAGAAAGGTCACCTTGAGGTGCTGGCCGGTCAGATGCAGAACCTGATCCGGCCCGCCGACCATCGTCTGGCCGGTCCGCGCCTCCTGCTGGTGGAAGATGAAGTCGATCGCGTCGCCGAAGACGCTCAGCAGGCCGAGATGGACGGCGCCGCTCATGTGCTCGCCTCCATCGACGGCCTGCGCCAGGGGGCGAGCAGCCGCTGCGTGAGCAGCAGCAGAACGTCGAGGACGACCGCCATCAGGATCGAGAGCCCGCCGGCGATCACGATGTTGGTCTTGAAGTCGATCTGCTGGTAGAGCGGCGCGCCGAGCGTGTTGACGTTCGCGAACACCATCAGGGTCGAGATCGCGACCGTCGAGACCGTCGCGATCCGCAGCCCCGCGATGATCTCGGGCAGGGCGAGCGGCAGCTCGACGCGCCAGAGCAGCTGGCGGTCGGTCATCCCCATCCCGCGCCCGGCGTCCTTGCTCTCCGGCGGGGACGTTGGCGAGCCCGCGACGATGTTCCGGTAGATGATCTGCAGCGTGTAGACGGAGAGGACGATGATCGCCGTCTTCCAGCCGAGCCCCGTGATCGGCAGCAGCAGGAAGATGAAGGCGAGCGAGGGGATCGTGTAGAGGACGCCGGTGGCGCCGGTGAACGTCGGGACCAGCCAGTGCTGGCGGTGGGAGAGGACCGCGAACGCGAAGGCCACCGCAAAGCCGATCGCCACCGCGACCAGGACGAGCAGCAGCTGGTTGAGCAGAGGGGTCGTGTAGCGGTCGAAGTTGTCGATCGCCCACCCGAAGCAGAACACCTTGTCCTGAGCCTGGCAGGGCGCGTTGGGGCCGGTCCGGTTGTGGATCGTGACCTGCCCGATGGTCGGGGCGAGCTGGACCAGTCCCGCGATCATTCGCCCAGGGGCCGCTCGACCGGCCGCTCCACCGCGGCGTGCTCCTCGACCTTCGCCTCCGGCGAGCCCAGGAAGTCGGAGATGATCTCGATGGAGAGCACGCCGGCGATGCGCCCGTTCCGATCGGTCACCGGCGCGTACTGGGTCTCGCTCTGCAGCAGGTTGGCGAGGGCGTCCCGCATCACGTCGTCGAGGTCCAGGATCGGCTCGGGGCCGCTGTCGGGAGTGGCCGGCACCGTCTCGGCCTGCAGGTCGGACTCGGAGAGCCAGCCGATCGGGCGCCGCTCCGAGTCCACCAGGAGGGCGTGCGGCACCTCTGCGCCCTCGAGCTTCGCCCTGCACCTCGCCGGTCGCCTGGCCGACGAACGCCAGAGGCGCCTGCCAGAGGTCGATGTCCCGCACCCTCATCAGAGCCAGGCGCTTCAGCGCCCGGTCGGCGCCGACGAAGTCCTCGACGAAGTCGTTCGCCGGGGCCATCAGGAGCTCGGCCGGCGTCGCGTACTGAGCCAGCCGCCCTCCCTCCTGGAGGATCGCGATCCGGTCGCCCATCTTGATCGCCTCGTCGATGTCGTGGGTGACGAAGAGGACGGTCTTCCGGATCTCGGTCTGGAGCCGGAGGAACTCGTTCTGCAGGCGCTCGCGGTTGATCGGGTCGACGGCCCCGAAGGGCTCGTCCATCAGCATCACCGGGGGATCGGCCGCCAGCGCCCGCGCCACGCCGACGCGCTGCTGCTGCCCGCCCGAGAGCTGGCCGGGAAAGCGGTCGCGCAGGCTTCGATCGAGGCCGATGAGGTCGAGCAGCTCGTCGGCGCGCTCACGGGCCCGGGCGTGGTCCCAGCCCAGGAGCCGGGGGACGGTCTCGATGTTCTGGACCACCGTGCGGTGCGGGAAGAGCCCGATCTGCTGGATCACGTAGCCCATCTCGCGGCGAAGCTCGGCCGGATCGCGCTCGCGCACCGACGTGCCGCCGATCAGGATGTCTCCCTCGGTGATCTCGACGGTCCGGTTGACCATCCTCAGCGCGGAGGTCTTGCCGCTGCCCGAGGGCCCGACCAGGACACAGATCTCTCCGGCCTCGACCTCCAGTGAGAGGTCGTGGATCGCGGCGTCGTCCTGGCCCGGATAGCGCTTGGTGACGTGCTGGTACGAAACCGAAACTGCTGGGTGGCCACCCTCCACCGCGGCGATCCTATCGCCGCTCGCCGGGCGGTTGGGAAGCTGGCTATCATCCGGCGGCCGCGGAGGTGCGCGGCTCTTTTTATGGCTACTGCGACTGCGATGAAGACCTACCAGGCGAATGCCCAGGACCGCGAGCGGGGCTGGTACGTCGTCGATGCCGAGGGCAAGACCCTCGGTCGCCTGGCCACCCAGATCGCGAACGTGCTGCGCGGCAAGCACAAGCCGACCTACACCCCGCACGTCGACGTCGGCGACTTCGTGATCGTCGTCAACGCGGAGAAGGTCGCCGTGACCGGCGACAAGCGGGAGAAGAAGCTCTACTGGCGCCACAGCGGCTACCCCGGCGGGATCCGCTCCCGCACCCTCGGCGATCTGCTCGAGAAGCGGCCCGAGGAGGTCATCCGCAAGGCGGTCAAGGGGATGCTCCCCCGCAACCGGCTCGCCCGCCAGCAGCTTCGCAAGCTCAAGGTCTACGCGGGGCCGGAGCATCCCCACCAGGCCCAGAAGCCGGAGCAGCTGGAGATAGAGACTTAGATGCAGGACGAAGAGCAGCAGCAGCCCGAAGAGGGCACGCCCGAGGAGCAGCCCGAAGAGGGCACGCCCGAGGAGCAGCAGGCCTCCGAGCAGCAGGCTCCGGAGGAGCATCCGCCCTCGGAGGGCGGCAGCCCCGAGCGCGGCGAGGGCGAGGGCGAGCCGGCCGAGGTGGCCCTCTCCGAGGACGCCGCGGCCGAGGACGACACCCCCGCAGAGGAGCAGGCCGCCGACGATCCAGCCGGCCGCCCAGGAGGATGCGCCCCCGAAGCAGCAGGCCGGGAAGAAAGAGGACGTGGTCCCCGGGGCCGAGCTCGACCCGATCGCGATCGAGCCCGAGCGCGAGCTCGACGCCGAGGAGCGCGCCCGCCGTGAGGCGGAGGAGGAGGAGCGCCTCCGCCGCGAGCGCGAGCTGATCGGCGACGTCGATGAGGACGCGCCGCTCGCGGCCAAGCCCGCCAAGCTCGAGGGCGACGCCAGCTACTCGGCCACCGGCAAGCGCAAGTCCTCCATTGCCCGCGTGATCCTGCGGCCCGGCAGCGGCACGATCGAGGTCAACAAGCGCACGCTCGAGGAGTACTTCCCGCGCTCTTACCTGCAGTCGGTTGCCAAGCAGCCGCTGGCCCAGACCGGCTACGAGGGCAATGTCGACGTCCGCGTCCGCGTGCACGGCGGCGGCGTCGCGGGACAGGCCGCGGCCGTCAGGCACGGCATCGCCCGGGCCCTGGTGGACGTCGACCCGGCGCTGCGCCCCGAGCTCAAGCGCCGCGGCATGCTCACCCGCGACGCCCGGGTCAAGGAGCGCCGCAAGGCCGGCCTCAAGAAGGCCCGCAAGCGCCCGCAGTTCTCCAAGCGTTAGCGTCCGCCCTCAGGTGGCGGAGAGAAAACTCTTCGGGACCGACGGCGTCCGTGGGCCCGTCGGGGAGCTGCTCACGCCGGATCTGGCCGTTCGGCTCGGCCGGGCGGCAGCACTCCAGGCCGACGCCGATCGTCCGCAGGTCCTGATCGTCCGCGACACCCGCGAGTCGGGGCCGATGCTGGAGGAGGCCCTCGCGGCGGGGATCGCGGCCGGCGGCGGGGACGCGATGCTGGGCGGCGTCCTGCCGACGCCGGCCGCGTCGGTGCTGTCGCGCCGGCTGAGCTTCGACCTGGCGGCCGTCGTCTCGGCCTCCCACAATCCCTACGCCGACAACGGGATCAAGTTCTTCGACTCGCGGGGGATCAAGCTCGACGATGACACCGAGGCCGCGATCGAGGCGCGCCTCGACGACGCCCACCGGCGAGCGAGTCGGGGGCGTGCGCCAGCTCGAGGGCGCCTTCGACGACTACATCCGCGAGCTCCGCGGCGCCTTCCAGCTCGATCTTCTCCGGCACGCGAGTCGCCCTGGACTGCGCCAACGGGGCGACCCACCGGGCCGCCCCGGCGATCTTCCGCGCGCTCGGCGCCGAGCTGGAGCTGATCGGAACCGAGCCGGATGGCCGCAACATCAACGCCGACTGCGGCTCGACTCACCCGGAGGGCCTGATCGAGCTCGTCCGCTCCTCCGGCGCCGATATCGGCTTCGCCTACGACGGCGACGGCGACCGGATGCTCGCGGTCGACGGGCGGGGGGAGCTCCACGACGGCGACGACCTGATCGCGCTGATCGCGAAGGACCTGCAGAAGCGGGGTGAGCTGGAAGGCGGTGTCGCCGTGACGGTGATGACCAACTACGGCTTCCTGACGGCGATGGAGGAGGCCGGCATCGAGGTCGAGCAGACCAGGGTCGGCGACCGCTACGTGATCGAGGCCCTCCGCAGCGCGACTGGCGGCTCGGCGGCGAGCAGTCCGGGCACATCGTCTGGACCGACTTCACGCCCACCGGCGACGGCATCGCGGCCTCGCTGCTCGTCCTGCGCGCCCTCGCGGGGCGCCGGCTCGAGGACACGGAGCCCTTCAAGCGTCTGCCGCAGCGGCTCGAGAACGTGCGCGTTGCGGACCGGGCCGCAATCGACGGCGCCGATGGCCTCTGGAGCGCCGTCGAGGAGGAGAACCGCAAGCTCGAGGGCCGCGGCCGGGTGCTGGTCCGGGCATCCGGGACCGAGCCGCTGCTCCGCGTGATGGTCGAGGCGCCCGACGAAGAGGAGTGCGAGGCGGTCACCGGCCGGCTGGTCGATCTGGCCAGGCGCGAGCTCACCTAGCGGGCGCTTGCTGCCGCGGCTTTGTGGCGAAGCCGTCTGGCACTACCCTGTAGCGCCTCTCATGTGCGGCATCGTCGGATATGTGGGTGACCGACCGTGCCGGGATCTGCTGATTGCCGGGCTGGAGAAGCTCGAATACCGAGGCTATGACTCGGCCGGCGTTTCGGTGATCTCGGATGACGGCATCGACAGCGTGCGCGCTGTCGGCAACCTGGCCAACCTGCGGGAGGCGGTCGAGCGCCAGTCCTCGAACGGGTCCGGCTCCGTCGCGGTCGCCGCGCGGCCGGCGACGATCGGGCTTGGCCACACGCGCTGGGCGACCCACGGCCGGGTCACCGAGGAGAACGCCCATCCCCACGGGGACTGCCGGGACGAGATCCACATCGTCCTCAACGGGATCATCGAGAACCACGCGGAGCTGCGGCGGGACCTGCAGGCGGAGGGCCACGAATTCACCTCCGAGACCGACGCCGAGATCGTCAGCCACCTGATCGAGCGCCACTACGACGGCGACCTGACCGAGGCGGTGCGCAAGGCATTCGGCGAGCTCCGGGGCCACTACGCGTTCGTCGCCATGCACCGCGAGCAGCCGGACACCCTGGTGGCGGCGCGCAAGGAGTGCCCGCTGATCATCGGCCTGGGCGAGAACGAGAACTTCATCGCCTCGGCCATCCCCGCCTTCCTGGCCGAGACGCGCACCGCCCTCGGCATCAAGAACGACGAGATCGTCACGGTCCACAAGGGCGACGTGACGATCACCGACGCCGAGGGCAACGTGCAGCAGCGTGACCCCGAGGAGGTCACCTGGGACGAGGACGCCGCGGAGAAGGGTGGCTACGACACCTTCATGCTCAAGGAGATCCACGAGCAGCCGGACGCCGTCGCCGAGACGATCACCGACCGGCTGCCCGACGCTGGACGGGGTCGACCTCTCCGACGTCGAGCTCGACGACGACTTCCTGCGCGACATCGAGCGAATCGTGATCGTCGCCTGCGGGACCTCCTACCACTCGGGGCTGATCGGCCGCTACGCGATCGAGCGGTGGGCGCGGGTGCCGGTCGAGATGGACATCGCCTCGGAGTACCGCTACCGGGAGCCGGTCCAGCGGCCGAACGACCTGGTCATCGGCATCACCCAGTCCGGCGAGACCGCGGACACCCTCGCTGCGATGCGGCTGGCGCGGGAGGGCGGCTCCAAGGTGCTCGCGATCACCAACGTGATGGGCAGTCAGGCGACCCGGGACGCCGACGCCGTCCTCTTCACCCGGTCGGGCATCGAGATCAGCGTGGCGGCGACCAAGACGTTCGTCAGCCAGGTGGCGGCGATGTACCTGCTCGGCCTCCGCCTCGCGGAGCTCCGGGGTACGCTGTCCGCCGGCGCGGATCGCCGAGCTCGTCGCCGAGCTCAAGTCGCTGCCCTCGAAGCTGCAGGAGGCGATCGTCGCCAGCGAGGAGCAGGTGAGGGCGATCGCCGCGGCCGAGAAGGACCAGCGCTTCTTCATGTACATCGGCCGGCACATCGGACTCGCCGTCTGCCTCGAGGGCGCGCTGAAGCTGAAGGAGATCGCCTACATCCCGGCCGACGCCTACGCGGCGGGCGAGATGAAGCATGGGCCGATCGCCCTCCTCGACGAGTCCACGCCGGTCGTGGCCGTCGCCACCGACAGCCCGGTCGTCGAGAAGATGCTCTCCAACATGGAGGAGGTCCGGGCCCGCGGCGCTGACGTGATCGCGGTCGCGACCGAGGGGTCCGACCAGGTCAGCGAGGTCGCGGACCAGACCCTGTTCGTCCCGCGCACCGACTGGATCCTGCAGCCGATCGTCGCGATCGTGCCGCTCCAGCTGCTCGCCTACTACGTCGCCCGCGAGAAGGGGCTCAACGTCGACCAGCCCCGGAACCTCGCGAAGACGGTCACCGTCGAGTAGCTACGATTCCGCGCCCTGTGAGAGCCCGTCGACTAAGTGCTTCCCTCGTCGCCTGCGTCGCCGTGCCCGCGGCGATGCTCGCCGGCTGCGGAGGGCGGCGGCAGCGACAGCAGCGTGGACGTCGGCCCGGCCACGGCCGTGCCGGCGAACGCGCGCTCTACTTCGACGGGACCGTCAAGCCCACGGGCCAGGCCCAGGCGGACGCCAAGGCCGCGCTCGAGCAAGGTGCTCGACACTCCGGATCCCGGCGGCAAGATCGTCTCGCTGATCGAGCAGGAGTCGAAGTCGGAGGGTCACCCGATCGACTACCAGCAGGACGTCGCGCCCTGGCTCGGCGATAAGGCCGGCTTCTTCTTCACCGATCTCACGGCCAACGCCCAGAAGGGCGCCGCGGTGATCGAGACGACCAATCCGGAAGCGGCGCTCGCCTTCGCCCGCAAGGCATCCGGCGCGACCGCGACCAATCCGGCGCCGCAGACCTACAACGGCGCCAGCTATCAGAGCGATCCCACGGATCAGGGGAACGTCTTCGGGACGGTCGGAGACTTCCTCGTCGAGGGAGATCTCGACGGGTTCAAGGCCGCGGTGGACGCGGAGCAGGGCGACTCGCTCGGCGACGAGAGCGACTTCAAGGACGCCCTCGGCCAGCTGCCGAGCGACCGGCTCGGGACCTTCTACACGGTCCCCAAGACCCTGATCGACGCGCTTGGGCCTGGGCAGATCGACCAGCAGACCCAGGCAGCGATCGAGAAGAGCGCGGGCGAGTCACTCGACAAGCCGGTCTCCGGTGCGCTCACCGCCTCGGCCAACAGCTTCGACCTCCAGTTCATCGGGGGCGAGCAACGGCGTCGACACTCCCGAGAGCTCGCTGATCGGCGACGTCCCCGCCCAGTCCTGGCTCGCCCTCGGGCTCGGCAACCTGGGCGACTCCGTCAAGCGGACCCTCGATCAGCTCAAGGACTCAGGCATCCCGAACTTCGAGCAGGTGCTGGCGCAGGTCGAGCAGGCGACCGGCGCCTCGATCGACCAGCTCACCAACGCGCTCGGCGACGCGGTCCTCTACGTGCAGGGCACGAGCAGTAGACCCTGACCGGCGCGCTCGTCATCCAGACGAAGGACCCGGACCTGACCGGCCGGCTGCTGAGCCAGCTGCAGACCCTGGTCCAGCTCGGGCAGCCAGGGCGGCGTCAAGCCGCTCCAGCTCGGCGGCGGCGGCACCGGATTCCAGATCTTCGATCCGACGCAGGCCCCGCAGCCGATCGAGATCGCCCAGCAGGGAGACAAGTTCGTGATCGGCTACGGCGCCGGCTCGGCGGCGCAGTCGCTCGCGCCGGCCCAGAAGCTGTCGGGCTCGCCGACCTTCTCGGCCGCCAAGGGCCAGGTCTCCGACCTCGGCACCGATTTCTTCCTCGACCTTCCCAAGGTCTTCCGGCTCGCGGAGTCTTCGGGCGCCAAGTCCGATCCGGGCTACGTGCAGGCGAAGCCCTACATCGACGCGCTCAGCTACCTGGTCACCGGCTCGGGCGCCAAGGGCGACCAGGCCGAGCTCAAGGCCGTCGTCGGCCTCAAGTAGGCAGCCGTGGCGCCTCGCGCGTCGGCATCGACCTGATCGAGATCGACCGCGTCGAGCGCGCGCTGGAGCGCCGTCCGCGGCTCGCGGAGCGGCTGTTCACGCCCGCGGAGCTCGCCTACGCCCGCGAGCGCGCGCGTCCCGGCCGCCACCTGGCGGCGCGCTTTGCGGCGAAGGAGGCGGTGATCAAGGCGTTGGGGCGGGGAGTACCGCCGAAGGAGATCGAGGTCGTCAGCGGCGAACCCCCGCGGCTGCAGCTGCATGGCCAGGCGGCGGAAGTGGCGGGCGACACCGAGATCGCCATCTCGTTGACGCATTCGCGGGACTCCGCCGCCGCTGTCGCGATCGCCGCGTAGAACCGCAGCTCGCCTCCCGCCCGAAGTACGCTCACGCCGATGGAGGAGTGGCTCGATCCCTGCCTCGACGCCGACCAGATGCGGGCCACCGATCGCTGGGCGATCCAGGAGCAGGGCGTTCCCTCCCTGGAGCTGATGGAGACGGCCGGCCGCGCGGTCGCCGAGGCGGCGGCCGAGGCGGCGGGCGCCGGCAGGGCGGCGGTCGTCTGCGGCAAGGGCAACAACGGCGGGGACGGGCTGGTCGCGGCCCGCGCGCTGCGCGAGATGGGATTCGAGGTCGATGCCCTGCTGCTCGCGCCCGGAGACCAGCTCTCGGAGGACGCGCGCGCAAACCTCGAGCGCTTCGAGGGCGCGCGCCACGTCAGCGCCGGCGAGCTGCCCGCGGCGCTCGAGGGCGCCGGGGTGATCGTCGATGCGATCTTCGGGACGGGCTTCGCGGGGGCCCCCCGCGATCCGGCCGGCTCGGCGATCGAGGCGATCAATGACGCCGATGCGACCGGTGGTGGCCACGGACATCGCCTCCGGGGTGAACGCCTCGACCGGCGAGGTGGAGGGCAAGGCGGTCGGCGCCGACGTCACGGTGACCTTCCACGCGCCCAAGCTCGGCCACTGGATCGCCCCGGGGAAGGAGCACACCGGCGAGCTTCAGGTGGCGCCGATCGGGATCCCGGACGGGGCGCCCGTCGAGCCGACCGGCGGCCTGATCGACACGCGGGTGCTGGAGCTGGCGCCGCACCGCGCGGCCGGCTCGACCAAGTTCAGCTCGGGACAGGTGGTGATCATCGGCGGGTCCCGCGGGCTGACCGGCGCCGTCTGCCTGTCGGCGCTGGGCGCGATCCGGAGCGGCGCCGGCTACGCGACCGTCGCCGTCCCGGCCGACCTCGAGCCGATCTTCGAGATCAAGCTCACCGAGGTGATGTCGCTGGGCTGCGCGAGCCGCGAAGGGCGGCTGCGCCCCGCGGCCTCCGAGCAGATCCTGGGCGCCACCGAGCGCGCGGCGTGCGTCGTGCTCGGCTCGGGGATGGGCCGCGAGCAGGGCACCCAGCGCCTGGCCCGGGAGCTCACCCAGCGGATCGAGGCCCCGCTGGTCCTCGACGCCGACGGGCTCAATGCCCACGCCGGGCGCATCGAGGAGCTGGCGGACCGCGAGCGCGCCCCTCGTCCTCACCCCTCACGAGGGCGAGATGGGGCGCCTGCTCGACCGGGACTCCGCGGCGATCGAGGCGAAGCGCCTCGAGAGCGCGCGGGAGGCGGCGCGGCGCAGCGGAGCGATCGTCGTGCTCAAGGGCGACGACTCGATCGTCACCGATGGCGAGCGGCTCGCCGTGAACGCGGTCTCCAGCCCGCAGCTGGCGACCGCCGGGACCGGCGACGTCCTGACCGGCGTGATCGCGGCGCTGATCGCGCGGGGGCTCGAGCCGTTCGCCGCCACCTGCGCCGCGGTCGTGGCCCACTCGCGCGCCGGGCGGGCCGCCGGGGAGCGCGTCGGCCACGACTCGGTGATCGCGGGCGACGTCATCGAGTCGATCCCGGCGGGGCTGGCGCTCTGAGCATGGCCGAGACCGATCTGGCCGCGCGCTCGCGGTCGTCGACGCCGGGGCCGTCGAGCGAAACTGCCGGACCCTCAAGGAGCGGGTCGGGGAGGGGACCGAGCTCTGCGCCGTGGTCAAGGCGAACGGCTACGGCCACGGCGCCGCGGCCTGCGCCGCCGCGGCGCTGCGCGGCGGGGCCACCCGGCTCGCGGTCGCCGCCGCGGCCGAGGCCGAGGAGCTCCGGCTGCACTTCCCCGACACGCCGATCCTGGTGATGGGCGCCCTCACCGAGGACGAGCTCCGCGTCGCCCTCGCAGCGCACGCCGAGGTCGCGGTCTGGCGCGAGGGCTTCCGGGAGCTCTGCTCGCGGGTGTCGGCCGATCTCGGCCGGATGGCCCGGGTCCACGTCAAGCTCGACAGCGGCATGGGCAGGCTCGGGGAGCGCGACCCGGACGCGCTGATCGAGCTGGCCCGCGCCTGCCGCGACGACCAGCGGCTCGAGCTGGCCGGCGTCTGGACCCACTTCGCCACCGCCGACGAGTTGGGCGACGACTTCCTCGGCCGAGCAGCTCGCGGCCTTCCGCCCGGTCGCCGAGGCGGTCAGCGAGATCGCGCCCGGCTGCACCGTCCACGCCGCCAACAGCGCGGCGACCCTGCGCGACCCGGCGACCCACTTCGACATGGTCCGCTGCGGGATCGCGATCTACGGCCTCGATCCCTTCCAGCGCGATCCCGCCGAGCAGGGCCTCGAGCCGGCGCTCGAGCTGCACTCCTACGTCGCAGACGTGAAGCGCTTCGAGCGCGGGGCGAGCGCGGGCTACGGCCGGACCTGGCGGGCGCCGGAGGACACCTGGGTCGGGGTGCTGCCGATCGGCTACGGGGACGGGGTGCGGCGCGGGCTCTCCAACAACGGGGAGGTCCTCGTCGGACGGCCGCCGCTATCCGCTGGTCGGGACGGTCTCGATGGACAACATCACCATCGACCTCGGCCCGGATACCGACGTCGAGCCCGGAGCGCCGGCGGTCCTGATCGGCCCGCAGGGCTCCGAGCGGATCCTCGCCGAGGAGGTGGCGGCGCGGCTCGAGACGATCAACTACGAGGTCACCTGCGGGATCTCGCAGCGGGTGCCGCGGGAGTTCCGGGAATGAGCCCGACGCTCGGAGGCCCTCGACCGGCCGCCCTCGATCGCCGCCGCCCGCACGGCGCTCGAGGAGCAGGGGCCCGGCCTGGATCGTCGGCGGGGCGATCCGCGACGCCCTGCTCGGCGAGCCGGTCGCGGACGCCGACCTGGCGGTCGAGCGCGGGCAGCGAGGAGAGCGCGGCCCGGGCGATCGCGAGGGTCGCCGGCGGCTCGGCCTTCCCGCTCTCCGAGGAGCACGCGACCTGGCGGGCGGTCGCGCTCGACGGACGGCTGGCACGTCGACGTCGTCGCGCTCTGCGGGCGGAGACGATCGAGGAGGACCTGCGGGCGCGCGACTTCACCGTCAACGCGATCGCGCGTGCCGCTCGCGGGCGGGCGAGCCGATCGACCCGACCGGCGGGCTCGCGGACGCCGAGGCCCGCCTGCTCCGCGTGCGCCTCCGAGCACGCCTTCCGCGAGGACCCGATCCGGCTGCTGCGCGCCGCGCGGCTCGCGGCCCGGTACGGCCTCGCGATCGAGGCGGGGACCGCCGAGCTGGCCCGCGCCGACGCGGCGCAGGCCGCCGAGCCGGCCGGGGAGCGGCAGTTCGCGGAGCTGCGCGGGATCGTCGCCGGGCCGGACCGCTGCGGGGCATCGAGCTGATGGACGAGCTCGATCTGACGGCCCGGTGTCCTGCCCGAGCTGGAGGCGCTGCGCGGCGTCGTCCAGAACCCGAACCACCACCTCGACGTCCTCGGCCACACGCTGGCGGTGCTCGAGGAGTGGCTCGGCCTCGAGCGCGACCTGGGCGCGTTCGCCGGGGAGCTGGCGGCCGAGATCGACGCGCTTCCTCGCGGAGCCGCTCGCCGACGAGCTCACCCGGCGGGACGCGCTGCGCTTCGGCGCGCTCTTCCACGACCTCGGCAAGCCGGAGACGCGCTCGGAGGGCTCGGGCTACGTGACCTTCATCGGCCACGACGAGGTCGGCGCGCAGATCATCGCCGGGATCGGCCGGCGCCTGCGCGATCAGCCGCAAGCTCAGCACCCACCTTCAGGGGCTCGCCCTTCACCACCTGCGGCTCGGCTTCCTGATCCACCAGCGCCCGCTCTCCCGGCGAGCGGTCTACGACTACCTGGTCGCGACCGAGCCGGTGTCCGCCGACGTCACCCTGCTCAGCGTCGCCGACCGGCTCGCCGCCCGCGGGGAGGGCCCGCTGGCGAGCCCGGAGATGGTCGAGGCTCACCTCGACCTGGCGCGGGAGATGCTTCGCGACGCGCTCGCCTGGCATCGCGACGGGCCGCCGCGACCCGCCGCTCTCCGGGGACGAGCTGGCCGCGCGAGCTCGGCCTCGCGCCCGGCCCGGAGATGGGCCGGCTGCTCGAGGAGCTTCGCGCCGAGGCGTTCACGGGCGAGATCAGCGGCCGCGCCGAGGCGCTCGAGCGGGCCAGGCAGCTCCGTTAGCAGGAGCTCGGACCGCTGGACGTCGTCTTCGGGTCGAATAGCCTGCCGCCGGCATGGCGGATCCTGACTGCCTGTTCTGCGGCATCATCGCCGGGTCGATCCCGAGCGAGACGATCGACTCCGACGAGCGGACCGTCGCCTTCATGGACATCAACCCGGCGACGCCGGGGCACGCGCTGGTCGTGCCGCGGGAGCACTCCGCCGACCTGCTGGAGATCGGCGCCGGAGGACCTGACCGCGACGATCCTCGCCGCGCAGCGCCTGGCGAAGCGGATGAAGGACGTCCTCGAGCGCGGACGGGATCAACCTGATCAACGCCTGCGGCGCCGCGGCCTGGCAGACGGTCTTCCACTTCCACATCCACGTCGTGCCCCGCTACGAGGATGATCCGCTGAAGCTTCCGTGGGTCCCCGAGCCGGGAGACTCCGACGAGATCGCGGCGGTCGCCCGAAGACTGCGAGGAGAGGATGGCTGAAACGAGACGAAGACGGCCCGATCGGCTGGAGCGCGACGGCAACGTCGCCTCGATGGTGCTCTCCAACCCGCCGCTCAACCTGTTCGGCGACGACGCCTGGAGCGCGCTCGTCTCCTGCATCGACGAGGTCGAGGGCTCCGACGCCCGGGCGCTGGTCTGGCGCGCCGAGGGCGACATCTTCACCGGCGGCGTCGACGTGCACAGCTTCCAGCGGGTGGTCGAGGAGGGCGGCGCCTCCCAGGCTCGTTCGGCTCGCTGATCCCGGTCGTGCAGCGGCTCGAGGCGCTGCCGATCCCGACGCTCGCCCTGGTCCACGGGCTCTGCCTGACCGCCGGCCTCGAGATCTCGCTGGGCTGCGACATGATCTGGGCGACCGAGTCGGCGCGCTTCGGGCTGGTCGAGGCGGTCGTCGGCCTGACGCCCGGCGCGGGCGGGACGCAGCGGATGGCCGAGCGCGCGGGACCGGCGCGCGCGGCCGAGTTCGTGATGAGCGGCGGCCTCTACGACGCCGCCACGCTCGAGCGCTGGAACGTGGTCAACCGCGTCGTCGCCGACGACGAGCTGCTCGAGAAGGGGATGAAGTTCGCCCACCGGCTCGCGGACGGTCCGACGATCGCCCACGGCGCGACCAAGCGGATCATCCGCGCCTTCCGGGCGGGCGGGGTGGAGGAGGCCGACCAGGTCACGCCCGATGTCTTCGCGGAGCTGTTCGCCTCCGAGGACCTGCAGAACGCGGTGGACACCTTCCTCGAGGAGGGGCCCGGCAAGGCGACTTTCGAGGGGCGCTGAGGCGAAGCGCTACCCTGCCCGGTCGCATGGCGAAGGAAGAGAAGATCGAGATGGAGGGCGAGATCACCGAGGCGCTGCCCAACACGATGTTTCGCGTCAAGTTGGACAACGACCACGAGGTTCTCGGCCACATCTCGGGCAAGATGCGCCGCCACTACATCCGGATCCTGCCGGGTGACCGGGTGAAGATCGAGCTCTCCCCGTACGACCTCGACCGCGGGCGCATCACCTACCGCTACAAGTAGCGCGGCTGCTGAGGCCCTAGACTCGCCTCACGGCCACGTCAAGGAGGAGGGTGTCCGATGAGGGCAGCAAAGGTACTAGCCATATTGGCGATCACGGCGCTCACAGTGGGCTCGTTCACTGCTGTGGCGCTGGCGGGAAGAAGAAGAAGACCACCGTGATCTTCTTCAACGGCAGTCCCAAGATCAACAAGGGCGGGAAGGTGACCGCAAAGGGATCGATGAACACGGCCAGCGCCTGTGAGCCGGGCCGATCGATGCGGCTCCAGGTGCTGGACTCGAATGGAGTGGTTCTGACCACGCTCGACGGCCAGTCCACCGATTCAGCCGGCAACTGGTCGCTTTCCGGCCAACTTGCCAAGAACGTGCCAGCCGGTACGAACTCCGTGCGGGTCAAGGCGAAGAAGCGGACGGTCGGGAAGTTCGTCTGCCAGGCGGGAGTCTCGATCCCGGTGGCGGTCCCCGCGACCTAGCCACCCGGTCCCTGCGCGCGTTCTGCGCGGTTAGCCTCAGAGCGCATGGCTGACCTCCGAGGGGCGGTGATCGGATATGGGCTGGCGGGGTCGGTCTTCCACGCCCCCCTGATCGCCTCCACAGCGGGCCTGGCGGTCAGCACCGTGGTGACCGGCAACCCGCAGCGGCAGGCCGAGGCCAGGAAAGCGCATCCGGATTCCCAGGTGGTCTCCGATCCGGCCGAGGTCTTCGAGCGCGCCGCGGAGCATGACTTCGTCGTGGTGGCGGCGCCCAACGACGTCCACGTGGACTTGGCCAGCCGAGCGCTCGATGCCGGCCTGCCGGTGGTGGTCGACAAGCCGCTTGCCCCGACCGCGGCCGAGGCTCGGTCGCTGGTGGAGCAGGCGGAGGGACTGGGAGTCCTGATCACGGCGTTCATGAATCGCCGCTGGGACTCCGATCAGCTGACCCTGCGGCGCCTGCTGGACGAGGGAACGCTGGGAGAGGTGCTGCGCTACGAGTCGAGGTTGGAGCGCTGGCGACCTGCTCTCTCCGAAGATGGGCCCTGGAGGGAAGTCTCCGCGCCGGAGGCGGGCGGCGGCGTCCTGCTCGACCTCGGCAGCCACCTGGTGGACCAGGCCATCGCCCTCTTCGGCCCGGTCGGTCGGATCTATGCAGAGCTCGAAAGTCGCCGAGGCGGCGTCGCCGATGACGACGTTTTCCTGGCACTCGAGCACCGCTCGGGCGCACGGAGTCACCTCTGGGCGTCGCTGGTCGCGGCGGCGCCGGGGCCGCGCCTGCGCGTGCTCGGCGACCGCGCGGGCTACATCGTCACCGAGGTCGACGGGCAGGAGGATGCGTTGCGCGCAGGCGCCAGGCCGAGCGACGACGAGGAGTGGGGCGTCGAGCCTCCTCAGCGGTGGGGCCGGCTGATCATCGAGGAGAACAGCGAAGCCGTCGCCAGCGAGAGGGGGGACTGGCCGCGGTTCTATATCGAGCTCGAGCGGGCCCTCCGGGAGGGCTCACCACCGCCGGTCGATCCTTCGGACGCGGTTACCGGTCTCGAGGTGCTCGACGCCGCTCGCCGCAGCGCAGCGACGGCCGCGTGGTCGCCCTCTAGCCGAGGTACGAGCTCGCCGCGCTCGGGTCCGGCTCGACCAGTTCCGCGATCAGCGAGGACCAGCCGAACTCCCTCGCTCCGAGTCCCTCGCCGGTATGCGGCTCGTAGAACTCGCGCAGGCGCTCCCGGACGACGGCTTCGGAGAGGCGCTTCGCCATCTCGAGCGCCTCGGGCTCGTAGCCCTGGCGGAGCAGGCCGATCCAGATCAGCCAGGCCGAGTTGATCCAGGTCGGGCCGCGCCAGTAGAGCCGGCGAAGCGGGGCCTTCCATTTGCGCGGCTCGAAGCTGGGCTCCTGGGCGGAGACGGAGGTGGGCGGATACGGCAGCCAGTACTTGCGCGGGTCGAGCAGGTGCTCCTCGACCAGCCGCTTGCCGATCTCCTCCGGGAGGTCCGGCAGCGCCAGCGGCGCCAGGGCGGACCAGGTCGAGACGCGGACCCGGTGGTCGCCCCCGGCCGGATCGGTGTCGCCCACCTGCGACACCTTGCCGCGCGCGGTGTCGAGGAAGAGCCCGCGGCGCTCATCCCACAGCCGGTCGATCAGCGCCGGGGTGATCGAAGGCTCGCCGGCCGCGATCCGGGCGAGGCCCCAGAGCACGTTGGTCACCACCTCGCAGAGCACCGGTCCACCCGCGGCGAGCACCCGGCGCGCGTCCCAGTCGAGCTTGCGGTTCCTCGCGATCAGGAACGGAAAGAGCAGCCGGGCATGTGCATGGCGTCCCCAGACGGCGTCGAACTTCGACGAGGAATCGAGCCCCGACTCATCGGGCTGGACGATCCAGAGCAGGCCGTCCCCGTCGAGGTCCCGGTTGGTCTCCAGCCAGCGGTGATGGGCGGCGATCCTCCGCTCGTCCGCCGGATCGCCGACGGCGATCCTCCAGGCCCAGGCGAGCAGCGGCGGCTGGATCGTCGAGGTGTTCCGGGCGCTCCTCGAGGTGACGTTGTAGGTCCAGCGCCGCTGCCAGTCGACGGGGCGGTCCCAGAAGATCGTGTGGCCGATGAAGCCGTCGGCCCTCCCGCCGTCGAGCAGGCTGCGGAGCTCCCGCTCGGCTCGGTCGCGGTCGAAGCGGCGCCAGACGATCGCGTGGAAGCAGGAGTCCCAGTACCACTGCCACGGGTAGTGGCCCGGGCTCGGCCGCGAGTAGCCGTAGCGGACGCCGTCCCGCTCGCCCTCGACCCAGCTCGCGCTCAGCGTCTGCTGGGCGATCCGCATGACGGTGTCGCGGACCTCCGCCTCGACCACCAGGGGAAGCTGTGTCATCAGAAGGTCATCCTGCGCATGCCCCGCAGGGCGAACGCGCTGAGCACCGCGGCGAGGCCGAAGAGCGTCAGGTATCCGGGCCAGGTGTCGTCCCAGCTCACCGATCCGACGAAGCCCTGGCGGACCGCCTCGACCACCTGGGTCACCGGGTTGATCTGGGCCACCGTCTGGAGCCAGCCGGTGAGCAGGTCGGCCGGGGCGTAGGCCGTGGTCAGCAGGACGGCGAGGAACATCCCGACCTGCATGATCGGCGCGGCGGACTGGGTCTTGAACCGGAGGGCCAGGGAGGTTCCCCACGTCGCAGCCACCACCGCCATCCCCATGACCAGGGTGAGGGCGATCAGCAGGCCGAGCAATCCCGGCCAGTGGGCTCCCACCGCGAGCGCGACGATGAGCAGGAAGGTGGCGGGGAGGAGCGAGCGCAGGCCCGCCGAGAGCACCAGCCCGGCGAGCAGCACCGGCCGGGGGGCGGGCGAGGCGAGCAGCCGGTCGAACCAGCCCTGCTCGATGTCGCGGGCAAGGTTGACGCCGGTCGCGGCGCCGGTGAAGGCGGCGCCCTGGAGCAGGCTGATCGGGATCAGGAAGCTCTGGTAGCTGTTGGTGGTGAAGCCGGGCAGCAGCGTGAGGCTGCCGAAGACGCTGGTGAGTCCGAGGAAGAAGATGGTGGGTGCGAGCACGCCCGGGATCGCCGCCCCGGGCACCCGCGTGATCTCGTTGAGGGCCCGCCGGACGAGCGCCCCGACCGTGGCCACCGAGCCGCGCCAGCTCATACGCCCCTCCGCAGCCTGCTGCGCATCGCCAGCTCGCAGAGCAGGAAGCCGAGGGCCCCGATCCCGACCACCGAGGCGATCGCCTTCAGCTGGGTGGTCGCCGACCAGCCGTCGATGATCGGCTCGCGGATCCCGTTGACGATGAAGCTGAGCGGGTTGTACTGGGCGACCCAGGACGCGGGCTCGAGCATCAGGTTGGCGGGGAAGAACGCGTCCGAGAGGAAGAGGACCACGAAGACCAGGGGGAAGATCCCCTGGACGACGCTGGCGCTGTTCGAGCGGAGCGCGATCGCCACGCCGATCGTGCCGAAGGAGAGCGCCGAGGCCGAGGTCAGCAGGACGATCCAGAGCACCGCGGGCATGCCCTCGTGGATGCTCGGCGCCGAAGATCAGGCCGAGCGCGATGAAGTAGATGGCGATCAGCGCGCCGAGCAACGCCGTCGCCGCGAGCCTGCCGAGGACGACCGACGCTCGCGCGATCGGCGCCGCGTAGAGGCGGTCCGTGAACCTCATCTCGATGTCGATCGCGAAGGCGATCGCCCCGGAGTTGCCGGTCATCATCAGCGACTGGACGATCGCCCCGGCGAGCATGAAGGAGAGGAAGTTGGGACGGGCGGGAAGCCGGGAAGGTCGACCGCCCGCCCGGCCCCGGCCGTCTGGATGGCGAGCAGGGCGGTCGGGAAGATCAGCAGGGGCGCCGCCAGCTGTGGGCGCCGCAGCGTCTGCATGACGGACCGCCTCCCCAGGGCGGCGACCACCCGGGCGTTGGTCGCCAACGTCTGGATCACTCCGGTTAGCGGCCTCCACCTCGTCCGTGTCCTCCGACGCCCCCTCGAGGTGCTGGCCGGTCTGCTGCACGAAGACGTCGTCGAGGGACGGCTGCACCAGGTCGAGCGACTCGACCTGGAGCCCCTCCTGGTTGAGGGCGACGACGATCGGGCCGATCTCGGAGGAGCCGTTCTGGAGCTCGACCATCAGGGTCCCGTCCCGAGCGGGAAGAGGCCGGCCGAACCGGGCGAGGACGATCTCGGCACGCGACTCCTTGCCCTGCTGCTCGACCAGGGTGAGCTCGAGGTGCGGCCGGCCGACCTCGGCCTTCAGCGCTCCCGGCGTCCCCTCGGCGACCAGCTTGCCGCCGGAGATGATCCCGACGCGGTCGGCGAGCCGGTCGGCCTCCTCCAGGTACTGGGTCGTCAGGAATACGGTCGTGCCCTCCTCGTTGAGCTTGCGGACCTCCTCCCAGATCGCCTTCCGGCTGACGGGGTCGAGACCGGTGGTGGGCTCGTCCAGGAAGAGGACCTCAGGGGTGTGGACGAGGGCCGCGGCGAGGTCGAGGCGCCTTCGCATCCCTCCCGAGTAGGTGCCGACGCGGCGGTCGGCGGCAAGGGTGAGCCCGACGCGGTCGAGCAGCCAGCGCCTCTTGTTGCGGCCCTCCCGCTTGGAGATGCCGTGCAGCGTGGCCTGGAGCTCGAGCAGCTCGCGGCCGGTCATCAGCGGGTCGAGGGCCGCCTCCTGGAGCGCCACGCCGATCTTGCGCCTGACCGCGCCGGGATCCTGTGCGACGTCATAGCCCGCCACGAGGGCGCGCCCGCCGGTGGGCTGCAACAGCGTGGTGAGCATGCGCACCATGGTCGTCTTGCCGGCGCCATTCGGGCCGAGGAACCCGTAGATCTCCCCCTCCGCGACCTCGAGGTCGACGCCGTCGACGGCCTTGATGCCGCCCTCGAACTCGCGCGCCAGCTCGTGCGTCTCGATCGCGGCCACGGTCAGAGCAAGATAGCCACCGGTCCCGGCCGGACCCGGAGGGTCGTCAGGCTGATTGCGTCAGGCGCTAGGGCGCGCCGCTAGGCGCGACCCGCTTGATGGAGCGCGGGTCGCAGCTCCACGAACTCGCGACTCGGTGGCGCGCTCCAGGGCCTCGGCCGCGTCGAGGAGGAGCGCGTCCTTGCCCCAGGCCCCGAGCAACTGCAGCGCCACGGGCAGGCCGCCGTCCAGGCCGACCGGCACGCTCACTCCCGGGATGCCGGTCAGGTTGGCGATCACTCCCTGGCGGGCGTTGCCGGCGTCGGCCGACGTCACTCCGGAGGGCAGCTCGATGATCGGGTCGGTGAGCGGTGGCGCCACCGCCGGCACCGTCGGCCAGACGAGCAGGTCGATCTGCTGGAAGAGCCGTGCGAGGTTGCGGCGCGCCTGGGCCCGTGCCAGGAACGCGCGGGCTGTGAGGCTGCCCGGGATCAGTCCCCTCAGCTTGAGCGCCCCGCGGTTGAGCACGCTGAGCTCCTCGGGGAGCGCATTCAGGTTGGACGGAGTCAGGTGGGCGGCCTCCTCCGATTGCGCGACGAGCACGGCGGCGGGGAGGATCAGCTCCCGATCGGGGAGCTCGACCTCGGTCACCTCGCCACCCACCTCCGCCCGCAGGGACTCGAGTGCCGATTCGCACGCCTCGCGGACGCCGGGCGCGCAGTCGCTCCAGTACGGGTCCCGGATCACGCCGATCCGCAGGCCATCCCCAAACGGGTTGCCCTTGCGCGCGCCCTCGCCCATATCGCTGCCGAGCTGCTCGCCGAACATGGCCGAGGCGAGCAGGCGGCAGTCGGCGGCGTCGCGGCAGAGGGGCCCCGAGACGATCGTCTCGGTGTTCGGGATGTGGTGGCCCATCCATCGCCGAGCGGCCGAAGGTCGGCTTCAGGCCGGTGAGGCCGCAGTAGGCCGCCGGATAGCGGATCGATCCGAGACCGTCGGCGCCGATCGCGCCCGAGACCAGCCCTCCGGCGACGGACGCGCCCGGGCCGCTCGAGGAGCCGCCGGGGCACCGCTCGAGGTCCCACGGGTTGTGCGCGGCTCCATAGACGGAGGTATTGCCGGTGCTGCTCGACCCGAGCTCGTGCATGTTGGCGACGGCGGCGATTACGGCGCCCGCGTCCCGGAGAGCGCGATAGGGGCCGGACTCGCCGGGCTGCGTGGTCACTCCCGGCACCGCCGCCGCACCGACCGTCTCGGCGCGCCAGGGCAGCGGCCACTCGTCCTTGATCACCACGGGCACGCCGCGAAGCGGGCCGTCGGGCGCTTCCTCGAGCATCTTCCGCGACTGATCCGGGAACGTCGCGACGATCGCGTTCAGCTCCGGGTTGCGCTCCTCGATCCTCGCGAGACAGGAGTCGAGCAGCTCACCGGCGTCGATCTCGCCCGAGGCGATGCCGGCGGCCTGCTCGCGTAGCGGCAGATCGAGGCTCGTCATGCAGGGGGTGGCGGCGGAGAGGTCCGCGTTCAGCTCGTGCTCCGCCCCGTCCAGGTCCGCGTCCCGAAGCAGGTTCATGTCCGGCTCCCAGATCGACCAAATGCCCGCCATCACCGCCCGCTCAATCTCGTCGGCCTCGATCCCGAAGCTCTCCAAGCCCGAGTCGAGGTAGCGCTGGAAGGGCGATCCGGCTTCCATGGGCTGGGAACCCTACCTGCCCGCATAGATCGCGGCCGCGAGCGGCCGCTTGCAACGACCCCCGCAACACTCCTGGAAATGACGTGTTCAATGAAGTCCATGAGCCAAGACGCTCACCCCTCCGCGCGCCTGCACAGGCTCGCCATGGCTTTCGCCATCGCCGTGTTCGCTGGCGTGCTTGCCGCGGTCCTCGCGACGGGTGAGGCCGTCGGCGCTGCGCGCGTCGCCGTGCTGGGCGCCGCTGCCCCGGCGACCCCCTCGTGCCCGACGAGCTGCCAGGCCATCGGGAAGACGACCGGCTTCCAGACCTCGATCACCGGGACGAGGAACCCGTTCGTGGTGTCCTCCCGCGGACGGATCGTCGCCTGGTCGATCAAGACCGGCGCGCCGAGCACGAAGCCGAACCCGAACAACAACAACCAGAGCGACTTCGACTTCTTCGTCAAGACCTTCGGCGGCACCCCGAAGGCACGGATCTCGGTCCTGAAGCCGGTCATGAAGGAGATCAAGCAGGGGCACCAGATCTACAAGCTCAAGTCGCAGTCGCCCGTCGAGGACCTCTCCTCGTACCTCGGGCAGACAACGACCTTCACCCTGGACGCGCCGCTGCGGGTGAAGCCGAACAACGTCGTCGCGCTGACCGTGCCGACCTGGGCGCCCGCCTTCGCCGTCAACCAGAGCGCGAACACCAAGTGGCAGGCGAGCCGCAAGCGCGGCAAGTGCAACGAGACCGCCGACATCCTCGCCGGCACCCCGCAGGACGCCCCGGGCTCGCAGCGCACCTACGGCTGCACGTACAACACCGCCCGCCTGCTCTACTCGGCGACGGTCGTCGCCGACCCGAACCAGAAGCCGGCGAGCCCGCCCAAGAAGAAGTAGCCAGGCTTCGCAGCCTCGTCCTGGCATGCCCGGGCGCCGCCTGTCGAGGCTCCAGATCGTCGATGCGATTTCCTGGTCGCCAGGGCCGGGAAATCCTTCGGTCGTCTTCCATCCTTGGGCGTGGTCGTCGACTCGCTCGTCGTGGTCGTCGCATTCGCTGGTGCGATCGGATGATCCTGGGATCGAGGACGGTCGGGACGACGTCGTCTCGCCGGAGTCGTCGCTGCCGCAGCCGGCGACCGCCAGGCCGATGAGAGGGTTGTGGCCGCGAGGGCCCGGGTCACGAGGAGCCGTCGAGCGCCGGCTGGCGAAGCCCACAGTAGGGGCAGTCGCTGACGTCGAGCCCGATCAGCTGATTGCAGCGCCGGCAGGCACGCAGGTTCTCCGGGGCCCTGACCAGCGCGGACTCGGAGGGTGCGAGCGGCAGGGTCGCGGAGACCACCTTCATCTCCTCGCCGGTCTCCCGATCGACGTAGACACCGTCGGGCCTGACCTTGGCGACGGCCTCGCGTCCGGAGGCCGGCGCGCGAAGCCGGTACGTCTGCTCGCGGTTCTGCACGGCGCGCACAATACCGTTGCGCCGGATGCGAGTGCTCATCTTCCATGGCTACCTGCTGCACGGCACGGGCTCGAACGTCTACAACGCCAGCCTCGCCCAGGAGCTTGCCCGCCAGGGCCACGAGGTGCACCTGCTCTGCCAGGACCGCCGAGCCGACGAGCTCGACTGGGTTCGGGACAACGAGAAGGTCACGGTCCACATCCCGGACATCGGCGGCCTGCTGCCGGTGTTCGTCGCCGACCGCTACGAGGGATTCGAGGTGAAGACCTTCCCCGAGCTCACCGACGAGGAGCTCGACCGCTACCTGGACGCGAACATCCGAGCCGTGCGGCAGGTGGTCGAGCAACACGGCGAGCCGGACGCGGCGCTGGCGAACCACCTGATCATGGGCCCCGTCATCCTCGCGCGGGCAGGCCTGCGCTTCGCGATCAAGGTCCACGGCTCGGACCTCTCCTATGTGGTGAGACCGCACCCGCAGCGCTTCGTGCCCTACGCGCTGGAGGGCACCGACGCGGCGGCGGGCATCCTCGCCGGCTCCTCCCACACGGCCCAGATCCTCTACGAGACCGTCCCGGACCCCACGCTGCCCGAGCGCACCCGGCTTGGGCCGCCCGGGGTGGACGTGCACCGGTTCCGCCCGCGCGAGCCCGGCGAGGCCCTGCGCAACCTGGAGCTGCTTGCGGAGCGGCTCGACTCGGAGACGCCGGCGGCGGGTGAGAGCCAGGACTCGTTCGGGCGGGATGGTCCGGCGATCGCGGCAGCCCTCCGCGACTGGTCGGAGGGGGACGAGCGCGTGCTGTACGTGGGCAAGTTCCTGGTCAGCAAGGGCGTCGATCTGCTCGCCGCCGCCTGGCCGCTGGTCCATCGGGAGCGGGCGGCGGCGGGGGCACGGTCGCCCCGGCTGCTGTTGGTCGGCTTCGGCGCCTACGAGCAGGGCTTGCGCGAGCTGGTCGAGGCGCTCGGCCGCGGCGACCTCGACGCCGCCCTGCGGGTCGCCGCCCGCGGCCGCGGCTACGAGGACGACGACGACGCGCCCCTCACCATCCTCACCGGCTTCCTCGAGGACCCGCCCGAGGGCTATGCGGAGGCAGCCCGTGAGGCTGCAGGCACGGTGCTGATCGGAGGGCGACTCGCACACGACGAGGTCGCCGACGTGATGCCCGTCGCCGACACCTTCGCCATGACCAGCACCTGGCCCGAGTCCTTCGGCATGGTCCCGGCGGAGTCGGCGGCCTGCGCGGTGCCCCCGGTCTCTGCCGATCACTCCGGCATGCGCGAGGTCTCGCAGCTGCTCGCCGAGGCGCTCGACCCCGACCTGGCCCCGCTGCTCAGCTTTTCGGTGGGCCCCGAGGCCGTCACCGAGCTGGCGGCCCGGATCGGCGGCTGGCTGGCGCTGGAGCCGGCGCGCCGCCATGAGGCGGGCCTGGCGCTGGCGAAGCGGGTCGATGAGCTCTGGAGCTGGGAGGGGGTCGCCCGAAGCGTGATCGCCGCCTCGCGTGGCGAGCTCGATGGGCTGACGCCGATCGTCACGTGAGTGACAAACCCCGGCGTGGCGGCTTCAGGTTCCCTGAATAGAATGCCGCCCGATGCGGGGCGTCCCGATTCCCAAGCTGATCGCCGCGGTGATCGTGCTCACGGTGATCACCTCGGTGATCATGCTGATCCCGAACTGGGACGGCCAGCAGGCTTCCACCGCCGCGCCCAAGATCGACGACCTGCTCGACGTGATGATCGTGCTCTCGTCGTTCGTCTTCTCGATCGTCATGGTGCATGCTCGTCTACTCGCTGTGGCGCTGGCGGGTGCGGCCGGGCGACGAGGGTGACGGCGCGCCGATCCACGGCAACACCAGGCTCGAGATCGCCTGGACGGTGATCCCCACGGTGATCGTCCTCTTCGGGGCGATCTACTCCTGGATCACGCTTTCGGACATCGAGGCCCACGACCCCAACCGGATGGTGGTCGACGTCTACTCGCAGCAGTACGAGTGGCACTTCAACTACCCCGCCCAGGGCGTCACCTCGCGCGAGCTCCACGTCCCCGTCGACCGCCAGATCGAGTTCCGGATGCACAGCCTGGACGTGATCCACTCGTTCTGGGTGCCGGAGTGGCGGATCAAGAAAGACAACGTCCCGGGCATCACGACTCGCGCCTACATCACGCCGACCAAGGCCGAGGACCTGACCCTGGTCTGCACGGAGCTCTGCGGCTTCGGCCACTCGACGATGAGGGCGCCGGTGGTCGTCGAGAAATCGCAGGCCGACTTCGACAGCGTGGGCGGCGGCCCAGCCGCCGATCCCGCTCCAGCGACCCGAAGCCGGGGGAGACGACACCCGTGAAGGTGACGGAGTGAGAGGCGGGAGGATTACGATGCCGCCGGCGATGGAAGGATGGCGGGAGTGACCGCGGTGCTGTTCAGGCGGCCGGGCTGGTGGCGCGCCCTGACCTACACGATCCTGGCGGGGGCCTTCGGTCTCGCCCTCGTCGTCGTGCTCCGCAAGATCTCGGGGTTGTCCGCGTTCCAGACCGAGCAGACGGGCTACCCCCAGGTGATCGTCCCCGCGATCACCGCCCCGCTCGGCTTCCTGGTCGGGATCGGCTGCTTCGACTACTGGCTGCGCTGGGCGGTCGGCGCTCCGACCTTCCCGAAGGAGCGCGAGCACGAGAATCACGGCGCCTACAGCTGGCGGGACTACTTCAAGGTCAACACCGACCACAAGGTGATCGGGATCCAGTACCTGGTCACGACCTTCTTTTTCTTCTTCGTCGGCGGGCTGATGGCGATGATCATGCGCGCCGAGCTGGCCCAGCCCGGCACGCAGATCGTCGATCCCAGCACCTTCAACGGGCTCTTCTCCACCCACGCCGCGATCATGATCTTCGTCTTCGTGATTCCGGCGTTCGCCGGGATCGCGAACTACGTCCTGCCGCTGATGATCGGCGCGCCGGACATGGCGTTCCCGCGGCTGAACGCCCTGAGCTACTGGATGCTGCCGATCGCCGGCCTGCTCTTCGTCGGCAGCTTCCTCTGCCCGGGAGGAGCGTTCGACGCCGGCTGGACCGGCTACGCGCCGCTCTCGACCGGTGCGCCGTTAGGCCAGTCGTTCTTCAACCTCGGGGTGCAGTTCGCCGGTGCCTCGTCGATCGCCACCGCCCTCAACTTCCTGGTCACGATCGTGACCATGCGGGCGCCGGGGATGAACTTCTGGCGCCTGCCCCTGCTGGTCTGGGCGAACCTCTCAACCTCGCTGCTCGTGGTCGCGGCAACGCCGTTCATCGCGGGGGTGCAGTTCATGGTCCTGTTCGACCGCGCCCTCCACACGAACTTCTTCCAGTCGGCCTTCGGCGGTGACACGATCAGCTACCAGCACATCTTCTGGTTCTACTCCCACCCGGCGGTCTACATCATGATGCTCCCGGGCTTCGGGATCGTCAGCGAGGTGATCTCGTCGCACTCGCGCAAGCCGATCTTCGGCTACCGGCTGATGGCCCTCGCGCTGATCGGGATCGTGGTCCTCTCCTACTCGGTCTGGGCGCACCACATGTTCGTCGCAGGGATGTTCAGCTGGCTGCGGGTGCCGATGATGATCACCACCCTGCTGATCGCGGTCCCGACCGGGATCAAGATCTTCTCCTGGCTGGGCACGCTCTTCTACGGGAAGATCCACCTCAGATCCACGGCGATGCTGTTCGCCCTCGGCTTCATCGTCACCTTCACGATCGGCGGGATCTCAGGCGTGATGCTCGGGATGATCCCGATCGACATCCACGTCTCGGACACCTACTTCGTCGTCGCCCACATCCACTTCGTCCTCTTCGGCGGCTCGGTGTTCACGATCTTCGCCGGCATCTACCACTGGTTCCCGAAGATGACCGGTCGGATGTACGACGAGAGGCTCGGCCGCGTGCACTTCTGGCTGACGCTGGTCGGCATGCTCGGCACCTTCATACCGATGCACTGGATCGGGATGGAGGGGATGCCCCGCCGCGTCGCCGACTACTCGGCCCAGTTCGGAGATTGGAATCTCTTCATCTCCTGCTGCGCGTTCCTCCTCGGTGCCGCCCAGCTGGTCTTCCTCTACAACATGATCGTCAGCTGGCGCTTCGGGCCGAAGGCGGGGCCGAACCCATGGAGGGCCAAGACGATCGAGTGGCAGGTCTCCTCGCCGCCGCCGGTCTTCAACTTCGATGAGATCCCGCGCGTCGTCGGCGGCCCGTACGAGTTCGGCGTTCCCGGCGCGAGGCACGTGATCATGCCCGGCGAGGAGTCGGAGGTCAGAGAGCCCCAGAGGGCCGGGGTGGGGGCGCCCTCGTGACCGAGGAGACGACCGAGACCCAGCGCGAGCAGGAGGAGCGCCAGCGTTCCGATCCGCAGACCGAGCCGGACCAGGGTGAAACCGCGATCACCGACGTCGGCACGCCCTCAGGAGCACGCCTCCGAGGTCACCGCGCCGCGCGAGGTCGCGACCTTCGGCGATCCCGACCCGCCCCCCTCGCGCGAGGGTGTCAAGCGGGTCCTGATCTTCCTCAACGAAGTCGCCGGCGGCCGCAAGCTGCTCACCGCCTGCCGGGAGCTCGCCGATGCCGGCGCCGACTACTTCGGCGTGGTCGCTCCCCAGAACCTGCCGATCGTGGGCCAGCTGGTCGACGTCGAGGAGCGTCGCGATGCGGCGCAGAGCCGTGTGGACGTGACGCGGTCGGTGCTCCGCGAGTTCGGGATCGAGTCCGAGGGCGCGGTGATGGACCCGGATTCCTCGCTCGCCCTCGATGACGCGGTGCGGGCGACGCAGCCCGACTACATCCTGCTCTCCTGCCTGTACGACACCCGCTTCGGCCTGATGCGCAAGGACCTCGTCGAGTGGGCGAAGGCGCGCTACGGCCGGGTCGAGCACATTCCGGTGCGCGTCGACGACGATGCCGTGCGCTGGGACTTGACCCACACCCTGGTGGTGGCCACCCAGACGGTGAACAGCAAGGACCTGGTGAACCGTCTCGCGGAGCGTGCCAAGGAGAGGCCGCACCGCTACACGTTCATCTGCCCGCGCTCCGGCGCGATCAGCCGCGAGGAGATCGCCTCCCGTCTGGCCGCGACGCTCGCCGAGCTGTACCGCAACGAGATCGACGCCACCGGCCAGCCGATGAGCCCTGATCCGTACCACGCGATCGAGAACGCGATCGAGCACTACCGGATCGACGACATCCTGATCTCGACCCTGAAGGGCGAGCAATCGAAGTGGCTCGAGGAGGGCCTGATCGAGAAGGTTCAGCACCTCACGGACAAGCCGGTCGAGCACATCGAGTCGACCACCGAGCCATTCAGCGCCACGACCACACATTCGGCGGCCACAAACACCGCCGCCGAATCAAAGCCCGTCGGAGCGGGGGAGGCCGCCTGATGGAGTCCGCCTCAGTCACCGTCGGCCACGAGGAGGAGCACCACGCCCATCCGCCGGAGGCGAACCAGAGCTCGCGGATAGACCGCCAGACCCTCGGGATCCTGCTCTTCATCGTCTCCGAGGTGATGCTGTTCGGGGCGTTCTTCGCCTCGTACTTCTTCATCCGGGTGGTCGCCAACGACGGGCCGTGGCCGCCGCACCCCTTCGAATTGCCCGTGGCGGTGGCGGGAATGAACACCGCGATCCTGATCTCCTCGAGCTTCACGATGCACTGGGCGCTCGAGTCGATCCGGAGGAACAACCGCCGCGGGCTCCAGATGGGACTGATGACGACCTTCCTGCTGGGCGCCACCTTCCTCTTCATCCAGCTCAACGAGTACGTCCACATCGGCTTCAGCGCTCGGGACGACGCCTTCGGCTCGATCTTCTACGGCCTCACCGGCCTGCACGGCGCGCACGTCACCGTCGGCCTGATCCTCCTGGGGATCGCGAACGTTCGCGCCTTCCGCGGCCACTACGGACCGGAGGCGAAGGACCACCTCGGCGTCGAGGTGCCCGGCATCTACTGGCACTTCGTCGACGTCATGTGGATCATCGTCTTCACGACGGTCTACGTCCTCTAGTCCCCTGGTTCGTGCCCGAGCGGCACGTGCCGACGCGCTTCGAGCCGCCGATCAGATCTTCATGCCGATGTGTTGCCGTCTGGGTCGCGCGGCGCACACCGCTGCCAGTGATGACGCCCTGACTCTTCCCCTGCTCTCGATCGGACCTCCGTCTCGATGTCCTCGACCTGAATGGGCCCGTTCGATCGATCGGCGTCATCGGCCGTTCGATGCCAGTCCGGTTCCGTTGCCAAGCGATAGCGGACGGTCGCGATTGGCCTCGACCTGAAGCCCACTCCTCAGAAGCGCCGGGCCCGCGAGGTCGTCAAGGTGGGATACCGTACATTCGAAGCATCACTCCTCCCGGTCCGAATGCTCTTCCGACATGACGCATTATCGCGCGGACGGGGCACCGCCGGTTCGAGCAGTGGCTGGCCTCGCCGGGCCTGCGAAGATCGAGCACGTGAACGAGCCATCCACCCATCGGCCGCACAACCCGCTGAGGCGCGAGGCGGACATGTTCCGCGTGCTGGTCATGTTCGCCGCGGCCGCGGCGATCGTGATCGCGGTGGCGCTGCTGATCAGCTCGCTGGCCGGCGCGATCGTGGCCGCGATCCTGCTCGCGATCGGCCTCTGGCGAACCTGGAACCTGATCCAGGACTGGCGCCGCTACGGCTCGGATCCGGCCGAGCGCTAGCTACGCAGTCGATTCGAGCACTGACCGCATTGGGGTCAATCGCCGAAACGTCTGGACGAGCCGCTACTTCTTGCCGCCGCCGCCGCGCTACCGCCGCCGCGCACCGCCGCCGCCACCGGTGGCGGTCTGCAGGTAGGAGACCAGCGCCTGAAGCTGATCCGGCTGGAGGGTCTGGCCGAAGTTCTGGGGCATGACGTTGGGCGGGTAGCCCGGGGTGATCTGCGCGTTCGGGTCGGTGATCGACTGGGAGATCTGCTGGGCGCTCATGCCCTTCAGCGCCTCGTCGAGGTCGGGCCGGTCGTGCCGGTCGTGCCGGCCTGCGCGAGGGTGTGGCAGCCGCCGCAGTTGGTGGCGAAGAACTGCGGCGGAGCGAAGACCGGCGGCTTGATGCCCGGCACGCCGGCGACGCTCGCCACGTACGCGGCGACGTCGTTCAGGTCGTCGCCCGGTGACCAGGTCGGCGGGCATGTAGACGTCTGACCTGCTGCGGCGTGGCGGGCCGCGGGTTCTCGACCTGTGCCTTGACCACGCCCTCGAACGTGTCCGGGTCCTGGCCGTTGGCGCGAGCCTCCTTGAAGGCGAAGTCGAGGTTCGGCCCGACTGCCCGTTGGTCCCGGCGCCGGTCAGCGTGTGGCAGCTGCCGCACTTCTGCGTGAACAGCTGCTGGCCCCTGGCGAGGTCCGGCTTGGGGCCGAGATCGCAGCCGGTCAACGCGACCAGGGCCGCGGCTGCGGCGATCGTGGCGACCACCCAGATCGCCCGCCCATTGATTCGGCGGCGGTTTTTGTGGCCGCCGTTTGTGAAGCCGCTCATCGGCGCGGAATCCTATATGTCGCCCCCTCGCGCCCGGCGCGTGGCCAGGCGTGGGATAAGCTTGCGCCGAACGGCACTTAGCGGCCACCAAAGGAGGCCGAGTGGAGGTTCGCGAGGGCATGTCGAGCGTGGTGCTGGCCGTCGGGCCGGGCCACACCCTGCGGGAGACGGCGACCAAGATGACCGAGAAGGGAACCGGCGCCGCCCTCGTCTTCGACGACGAGTCGCCGGGCCCCGCGGATCATCACCGAGCGCGACATCCTGAGGGCCGTCGGCACCGGCAAGGACCCCGACTCCGAGAAGGTCGCCGATCACATGTCGCGAGAGCGTCATCTCCGCGGCCCCCGACTGGAGCCTCGAGCAGGCCGCCGACGAGATGGTCCAGCGCGGCATCCGCCACCTGGTCATCGTCGATCGCGGCGAGCTCGTCGGCGTGCTCTCGATGCGCGACATCGTCCGCTGCTGGACCGAGGTCGGCGCGACCTCGTCGATGTCGCCGCCCTAGTCGCTCGGGGACGACGAGTACCGACAGCGGGATCGGCGCCGTGTCGGTGCGCTGGTGGCGCGGCATGCGCGCGATCTCGTCGCGGTTGGCGCGCAGCCAGCCGATCAGCGAGACCAGCGCGATGAAGGCGCCGATCACCGAGTAGGGCCACCAGGCGTAAGAGGCCGACGATGACCGCCGACGAGCCCGAAGGCGAGCAGCGCCGGATAGACGCTCGGCCGCGGCAGGTAGATCGACTCGGTCGGCTTCGGCGGCTGGCTCATCGCAGGTAGAGGACCGAGACGTAGAAGGCCAGGGCGAAGACGAGCAGGGCGAGCGAGCTGGCGATCATGCCCGACTTGATGGTGCTCTGGCGCGCTCGCGGTCCACGGGCCGGAAGCCTATAGCGCCGCGGTCGAGGGCCATCGCGACGAAGAGCAGGGCCAGGTAGGCGAGCGAGCTCAGATAGAGCCGCCGCGCCGCCTGCCGCGTGGGGTGCGCCAGCAGCACCAGCGCGAGCCCGATGAAGCCGGCGCCGAGCGCGAGCGCCGCGATCAGGTAGGCGGTCCCGAACAGGCCGGTGATCACCGGCCCGACCGTGACGGCGACCAGCAGCACCGCGTAGGCGACGATCTGGTGGCGGGTGGTGGTCTCGCCGCGGACGACCGGCAGCATCGGCACGCCGGTGCGCGCGTAGTCGTCCGAGATCAGCAGCGAGAGCGCCCAGAAGTGGGGCGGGGTCCAGAAGAAGACGATCGCGAACGGCCACAGCGCCTGGGCCGAGAGCGCGCCGGTGGCGGCCGCCCAGCCGACCAGCGGCGGCATCGCGCCGGCGGCGCCGCCGAGCACGATGTTCTGCGGCGTGCGCGGCTTCAGCCAGAGCGTGTAGACGAAGACGTAGCCGAGCAGCCCGGCGGCGGCGAGCGCCGCGGTCAGCACGTTGACGGTGATCGCGAGCTGGGCGACCGCGACGACGCCGAGCGTCGATGCCGAAGAGCGAGCCCGCGCCGCGGCTCGATCCGCCCGCTCGCCAGCGGCCGCCCCTGCGTCCGGGCCATGCGGGCGTCCCGCTCGCGCTCGATGTAGTGGTTGATCGCCCCGGCGCCGCCGGCGGCGAGGTAGCCGCCGAGGCAGGTCCAGAGGATCGTCGAGAGCGCGGGGCCGCCCGGGTCGGCGACGAACATCGTCGCCACGCAGGTGAGCAGGAGCAGCGAGATGATCCGCGGCTTGGTCAGCGTGACGTAGTCGTTCGCCACGCCGATCGCCGCCCGCATGGTGCGGGCCCGCGCGTCGGCCGGCGTGACGGAGACGTGGTCGCCGCCGGGCCGGCGCCGGCCGATGCGCTGCCGGGCCGGTTCGGAGATGGACGCTCATGCCGGCGCCGCCGATGCCTCGGCCCGCGGGGCCCGTGCATCGCGACCGCGCGGGGCTCGGGAGCCAGGCGAGCCGGTAGGCGATCGAGACCACCGCCGCCCAGAGCAGGGTCGCGACCGTGAGGTGGGCGACGATCAGCGCCGCGTGCTCGCCGAGCCAGACGTTCAGTGCCCCGAGCAGGACCTGGCCGAGCAGGAGCAGCGCGGCCAGCAGGAGCAGGCGGTCGCGCGAGCCGCGCGCGAAGGCGACGGAGAGCAGCACGACGATCGCGAGGGTCGCTGCGTAGACGAAGACGCGGTGGGTGAGGTGGATGTCGGTCAGCCGGTTGTTGCCGAAGGGCAGGAACTTCCCGTCGCCGCAGGTCGGGAACTGGTGACCGCAGGCGAGGTGGGCGCCGGCGATGTTCGGGCCGACCTCGTTGACGCCCTCCTCCTCGGTTCCGGCCATGTAGCCGCCGGCGACGATCGCGCAGAGCAGCAGCACCGCCGCCGTCGCCGCGTACGGCTTCAGGCCCGCGCACCGGCGGGCGCACTGGCCGGTCGGCCTCGACCGCGGCCTCGGACCGGGCCTTGAAGCTGAGCCAGAGCAGCAGGCCGAAGAGGATCATCGCGGTGCCGAGATGGGCCGCCACCAGCTCCGTCCTTGAGGCTGTGCTCGACCGTCAGGCCGCCGAGCCCCGCCTGGACCAGGACGAGCAGCCCGGCGGCGATGCTGCCCCGGAATGCCCAGCCGTTCCGCTCCCGCAGGTCGCGGTACGCGCGCCAGCAGAGCAGCGCCGATCAGGACGACCACGACGGCCGCAAGCAGCCGGTGCGAGAACTCGATGAAGCGTGTTCTCGTCGCCGACGAGCGGGATCACGTCGCCGCCGCAGAGCGGCCAGCCCTTCGGTCCCGCTGCCGCCGGCGCCGCAGCCCAGCCCGGAGTCGCTGACGCGAACGATCCCGCCGACGATGATCAGCAGGAAGGTGACAACAGCGGTGAGGTCTGCCAGGCGGCGAAACCGGCGGAGCCCTGCACCGCCGCCGCCGGCACCGGGTCCGGCCATGGCGTCAGGCTACCGGCTCGCGCGTTTCGGTCGGTGCGGCGCGGGAGGCGTCACGGCGGCGCACTGCCTCGCGGATGTCGCGCAGCGGCTCGTCGCTGCGGACGTCCGGGACCACGTCGAAGTTGTGGGGCGGCGGCGGCGAGGTCGCGAACCATTCGAGCGTCTCGCCGCCCCACGGATCGTGACCGGCGCGGACGCCGCGCTTGACCGACGAGGTACGCATTGACGATGGTGAGCACGACCCCGAGCGAGAGCACGAAGGCGCCGATCGTCGCGATCAGGTTGTAGCGCGTTGAGGCTCATGGAGTTGATCGCGTCGCTCGCCTCGAAGAACTTGAAGATGTCGACCTGCTGCCCCTCCACTCCCGCGAGGAAGAGCGGGATGAAGGTGACGTGGGCGCCGAGCAGGATCAGCGTCGCGGACGACTTCGCGAGCCCCTCGCCCATGATCCGGCCGGTCATCTTCGGGAACCAGTAGTAGAGGGCGGCGAATCCGCCGAGCACCGGCCCACCGACCAGCACATACCCGCTCGCCGCGGTCGACGCGGTGGTGTCGGCGAGCAGCCAGTTGACCGGGATCACGCTCTGGATCAGCTCCACGACGAGACCGAAGCTGAGCGTCGAGATCGCCGCCAGCGCGAACACGCAGCGGCGCCCGCATCCGCAGGACGCCGCCGGCCAGCGTGCCGAGCCAGTTGACGAACACCGCCCCGATCGGGATCACCAGGAGCAGCGCCATCAGCATCGCGCCGTAGAGCCAGCCGATCGGGATCGACGCGGTCATCATGTTCTGCATCCAGGCCAGCAGGCCGAGCGGCATGATCGCCGCCATCGAGATCGCCAGGGCGCGGCGAGAGAGCAGCGGCTTGCCCGAGAAGACCGGCAGGATCTCCGAGATCGCTCCGATCGCGGGCAGCAGGAAGACGAGGTAGGCGCCGGTGAAGAAGATCCAGCTCAGGTGCTGGTAGTAGAGCGGCGCGCCGCCCTCACCCGGATCGAAGAAGACGCCGTCGAAGTGCCGGTCGATCTCCAGCATGACCAGAGCGGCCACCATCGCGGTGCCGGCGATGATCATCGTCCAGCTCGAGACGGCCGCCGAGAAGCTGAAGCTCGGGAGCCGGCGCCAGGCGAGCCCTGGAGCGCGCAGCTTCGCGACCGTCACGGCGAGGTTGATCGAGAGGAGGACCAGGCCGAGCACCGTGAGGCCCACCGCGGTGATCCAGACGTCGACACCGTTGTTGTCGATGAAGACGGTGTCCGAGAGCGGCGGCCACGAGTTGAAGCCCGCCTCCGGCGGCGTGTAGACGAAGCTCACGTAGAGCAGGGCGCCGCCGAGCACGTAGAGCCACAGGGAGAGGGAGGCGAGACGCGGGAACGCCAGCGACCGCGCCCCGATCTGCAGCGGGACGACGTAGGTGAAGAGGCCGAAGACGAACGGCAGAGCGAAGAGGACGATCAGGGTCGCGCTGCCGACGGAGAGCAGGCGGTTGAAGGTGACCGGCTCGATCAGGTCGTTCTCGGGCACCGCCAGCTGGAGGCGCATGAGCAGGAAGGCGACGATCCCGAGAACCAGGAACGAGAGAGCGGCGCCGATGTAGAGGCGGCCGACGTCCTTGTGGTCGGGGCTCATCACCATCTCGAGCCAGCGCGGGCGCGTCGGCGCCGGGCCGTCGGTGACCAGCTCCGGGCCGGTGGGGCGCGATTGTCCGTCCGTCGCTCATCCGCCGGTCTCCCCGTTCACCTGCTGCACGAAGGTCTGTGCCTCCTGGATTCCGGCGGCCTGCTGCTCGAGCCACGCCTGGTAGGTCGGCACGTCGACGACGCGGACGCGGGTCCGCATCACGGCGTAGGAGGCGCCCGAGAAGGCGTAGCTGGCGCCGTCGTAGATTCCGGTCTGATCGGCCTTGAACCAGGTCTGGTTGCTCTCGCCCGGGGTGGCGTCGAACTTGCCGCTCAGTCCGGGCACGTACCAGCGGTGGACGACGTCGGTCGAGCAGAGCTTGAGCACGACCGCGGTGTCCACCGGGACGACGAGCTCGTAGTACGAGTAGGTCCCGTCCGGGTACTCGTAGCGCCAGATCCACTGCTGGCCGCAGGCGTCGATCTGGAGCGGCGCCGTCTGGGTGCCGGCGGGGATGGTGAGGCCGCGCTGCGCTGTGATCAGCGAGGCGGCCTGCAGCCCGTCGGGACCTGACGCCTCCACCTTCTTCGCGTTGTCGGTCTCGATCACGCCGATGACGAAGGCGGCGAGCGCGACGACGGCGAATGCCCCCGCCGTTCCGATCTGCGCGGGGCGGCGCACCACGAGCCGGCGCGGCTGGCGGCCGCGCTCGGAGCGGAAGCGCATCACGAGCGCGAGCAGGGCGCCGTTGATCGCCAGCAGCAGGATGATTCCCGCGACGAGCATCACCCAGTAGAGGGTGTTGAGGTCGTCCGCGTTCGGCGAGTGGCCGCCGGGAGGGCTCAGGAGGGCTAGCAAGGCGGCGTGAGTCTATTAATTCGCTCGCTGGGCACGCCCGCTCCGGCGCGACTGGCTGGCTGGCCAAATTCGCCCTCACATTTGGGAGAATCGTGGTGATGGCCCGGAATGGCGATGGCTCTGAGGGGACTCCAGCGCGCGCTGCGCCGGATGGCCGAGTCCGAGCCCGAGCTCGCGGCGCGCCTGATCGTCCAGTCGCTCCCGGCGGCCGCCGCCAAGCTGCCCGAGGGAATGAGCTACCGCCTCGAGCTCGACGGGCTCGGCGCCTGGACCGTCAGCTCCTTCGGCGGCCGCGCCAAGGTGGCCGAGGTCCTGGCCGGCGCCGACCTCAACGGAGAGGCCTTCGCGATCTCGACCGACGCCGAGACCCTTGCCAAGGTCGCCTCCGGCCGGAACCCCGTCGGGCCGCTGATGAGCGGCCGGTTGAAGCTCCGCGGCCGCCGCCGCAAGGCACTGGCCCTCCGCCGCCTCGAGGCCGACGCCGGGCCGCGCGACCTGGCTCGTCTGGGGCAACGCGTCGACGCCGACCTCGTCTTCCGCTCCCTGGCCTATGCGATCGAGCCCGAGTGGACGCGTGGGCACCGGTTCACGGTCGCCTACCAGCTCGTCGGCGAGGGGGGCGGGACCTGGCGCGTCGAGGTCGACGACGGCAGGGTCAGGGTGGAGCGCGGTCTCGGCGAGAACCCGGATGCGATCGTCCGGATCCGCTACTCGGACTGGCTCGCGCTCCTCTCGGGTGAGCTGACGCCGCCGGATGCGATGCGGCTCGGCAAGACCGAGGTCGAGGGCAGTGTCCCCCCGGTCACCCGGCTCGGCCGCTGGATCGACCGGGCCGAGGGCATCGACGGTCCCGAGCTCGAGCGCGAGGCGCGGCAGCGCCGCCGGCAATCGGAGAACGCCGGCAGCTGGGGCAGCAAGGTGACCAAGGGTGCATCGGGTGACGCCGGCGACCCGGCCGAGTCCCGCCGCCCGAGGGGCGGGCTGATGAGCTACGAGCAGCTCTACGCCCTTTGGGAGCGCCAGAACTGGCGCGCGCACGAGCTCGACTTCTCGGTGGACCGCGAGCACTGGCTGGTGAGCCCCGCCGAGGCGCAGCGGCACACGGCCTTCAGCATCGGCAGCTTCTACGTCGGCGAGGAGCGTGTGACCGCCGATCTGGCTCCGTTCCTGCTCGCCGCCCCGAGCGGGGAGGTGGAAGCCTTCCTCGCCACACAGCTCGTCGACGAGATGCGGCATGCCGTCTTCTTCGACCGCTGGGCCAGCGAGGTGATGGCCCTCGAGACCGGCAGCTTCCGCGAGCGCCTCCACGAGATCGAGGAGCGGATGCTCGGGCCGTGGCATTTCCTGTTCGACGACTCGCTGCGCGAGATCGCCAACCGGATCAAGGACCGGCCCGACGACCTCGAGCTCTTCGTCGAGGGCATCGTCACCTACCACATGGTCACCGAGGGGGTGCTGGCGATGCCGGGCCAGCGGCTCATGATCGAGTACACCGGCGACCACGATCTGTACCCGGGCTTCAACCAGGGCTTCCGGCTGGTCGAGCAGGACGAGCACCGGCACATCGCGTTCGGCGTCCGCTTCCTGAAGGACGTGTGCGACGAGCGCCCGGAGATGAAGGGAGTGATCACCAGGCGCCTGGAGGAGCTCCTGCCCATGGCGGCCGAGGTCTTCTGCCCGCCGGAGGCCGACGATCCCTCCGACTTCGTCTCCTACGGACATCACTCCTCGCAGATCTACGGCTTCGCCTACCAGGCGCTGAAGCGGCGCATGGCGGCGATCGGGATCGAGATCCCGCCGCCCGAGCGCCTCATGCCTGGGCCGGTCGACTTCGGCGGCTTGGCGGAGCGGCGAGTGCTGGCGCAGGAGGCCGCGGGCTCCTAGCGATCGGCCGCGCCGCGCCTTCAAGTTGATCGCAGGAGAGCAGGATGCGAACATACGTTCGTGTCTGCTGCAGCATCGATCCTGCACGCCGATGCCGACGCGTTCTTCGCTTCAGTGGAGCAGCGAGACGACCCCAGTCTGCGCGGCCGCCCGACGATCGTCGGCGCTGGGGTCGTCATGGCGGCGAGCTACGAGGCGCGCGCGTTTGGGATCCACGGCGGAATGACCGGTGGGCGGGCCCGCCGTCTCTGTCCGCAAGCCGCGGTCGTCCCGCCCCGGTTCTCCGCCTACACCGAGGCGAGCAGGGCTCTGTTCGATCTGTTCGAGGAGACCGCGCCGCTCGTCGAGGGAATGTCGCTCGAGGAGGCGTTTCTCGACGTGCGCGGGCTGGAGCGGATCACCGGCACCCCGCGCGAGATCGCCGAGCGGCTTCGGCGCCGGGCGCGGGAGCGCATCGGCCTGGCGGTCACCGTCGGCGTCGCCAGGACGAAGGTGCTCGCCAAGATGGCGAGCCGCGCCGCCAAGCCGGACGGGCTGCTCCTCATCGAGCCCGGCCGGGAGATGGCGTTCCTGAGGCCGCTTCCGGTGGAGGCGCTCTGGGGTGTCGGCGATGTCACCGCTGGGAAGCTCCGCGCTCACGGCATCGCAACGATCGGTGAGCTCGGGCGACGCGACGAGACCGAGCTCGCGATGTTCCTCGGCGGCCACGCCGCGCGGCATCTCCGCGCGATCGCGCGCAACCACGATCCCCGTCGCGTCCGGCGGGGGCAGCGCCGGCGGTCGATCGGCACGCAGTCGGCATTCGCCGGTGGCGGCAGGGCGGGGTCCGATCTCGATGCGCTGCTGGTGACCCTGGTCGACCGTGTCACGCGGCGCGCGCGGGCTGCCAACCGCGCCGGCCGCACCGTGACGCTGCGATTCCGGTTCGCCGACTTCTCACGCGCCACCCGGTCGCGCACGCTCGCCCACCCGACGGCCGGCACCGGCGCGATCCTGGCAGCGGCAAGGGTGCTGCTCGCCGCCGCCGGGCCCCTGATCGCGCGCCGCGGCATCACCCTCCTCGGGATCACGGTGGCGAACCTCAGCGACGAGGCGCAGCTCGAGCTGCCCCTGGAGCCGCAGGTGAATCCGGCGCTCGACCTCGCGATCGACGAGATCCGGGAGCGGTTTGGGACTGACGCGATCAGGCGCGGCTCGACCGGCCCCACGACGCCCCGGCACTTCACGCAGATCTGAGCCGACGTGTCCCCAGCCGGCCTCCGGCCGCGCCTCCCGGTTAGGCTCCCCGCCCATGGCGAGCGTCAGGGAAGTCGCGTTCGAGCTCTTCCGGGAGCACGGGATGACGACGATGTTCGGCAACCCCGGTTCGACCGAGCTGCCGATGCTCGCCGAGTTCCCCGACGACTTCCGCTACGTCCTCGGGCTGCAGGAGGCGGTGGCGGTCGGGATGGCGGACGGCTACGCCCAGGCCTCGGGTCGGCCGGCGCACGTCAACCTGCACACCGCACCGGGCGTGGGCAACGGCATGGGTGCGATCTTCAACGCTCAGGCGAACCACGCGCCGCTGGTGGTGACCGCGGGGCAGCAGGTCCGCGCCCACATCACGATGCAGGCGAACCTGACCAACCGCGATGCCACGCGGGTCGTCGACCCGTTCGCCAAGTGGAGCTTCGAGCCGCCGCGCGCCCAGGACGTACCGCACGCCCTGGCGCGGGCGATCCACACGGCGTCGCTGGCTCCGAAGGGACCGGCCTTCGTCTCCCTGCCGATGGACGACTGGAATGAGGAGGCGGACGCCGAGTCCGGCCATGTGATCGAGCGCACGACCCAGCCGCGGATGGGGCCGGACCCCGCGGCGATCGAGTCGCTCGCCCAGCGCCTCAACGCCGCGAGCAATCCGGTCCTGGTGGCGGGTCCCGACATCGACGCGTCCGGTGGCTGGGAGGCGGCGGTCACTCTCGCCGAGCGCCAGAAGCTGCCCGTGTTCGCCTCGCCCGCCCCGGGCGGCGGTCGCCTCGGCTTCCCCGAGGGCCATCCCCTCTTCCAGGGCGTCCTCCCACCGGCGATCGGCCCGGTGACCGAGACGCTCAAGGGCAGGGACCTGGTTCTCGTCGTCGGCTCCTCGGTCTTCCCCTACTACCCCTACATCCCCGGGCCGCTCCTCCCGGAGGGCGCGTCCCTGGTGGCGATCACGAGTGATCCGGACGAGGCGGCCCGCGCGCCGATGGGC
Organism: uncultured Solirubrobacterales bacterium; assembly: GCA_963825825.1. Taxonomy (GTDB): domain Bacteria; phylum Actinomycetota; class Thermoleophilia; order Solirubrobacterales; family 70-9; genus DASUPK01. The sequence goes on from CAWGUT010000002.1 coordinate 78,670, forward strand.
GACGTGATCCTGGCGGACCCCGGCCTCGCGCTTCGCGCTCTGCTCGAGGAGGTCGGCGAGGCGAACCGCGCGGAGCCCGCTCCGCTGCCCGAGCCGACGGCCGGCGAGGAGACCGACCCGCTCAGCTCGACGATGGTCCACAACACGCTCGCGCAGGTCTTCCCGGATGACGGGATCGTGGTGCTCGAGTCGCCCTCCAGCACGCTCTCGCTCCGCAACCAGATGCGAATCTCAAGGCCCGGCAGCTACTACTTCGGCGCCGGCGGCGGCCTCGGCTTCGGGCTCGCCGCCGCGATCGGCGTCCAGCTCGCCCAGCCGGACCGGCCGGTCGTCTGCGTGCTCGGCGAGGGCTCGGCCCAGTACGCGATCACCGGCTTCTGGACCGCCGCCGCCTATGACGTCCCGGTGACCTTCCTCGTCCTCCGCAACGAGGAGTACTCGATCCTCAAGTGGTTCGCCGACATCGAGGAGGTGCAGGGCGCGCCCGGCCTCGACCTGCCGGCGCTCGAGGTGGCGAAGGTTGCCGAGGCCTACGGTGTCTCGTCGAGGCGGGTCTCCGCCCGCGACGAGCTGCACTCTGCCCTCGAGAACGCGATCGGCTCCCCCAAGCCGGAGCTGGTCGAGGTCCCGGTCGCGCCCGGGATGGCCCTCTTCTAGAGCGCCGCCGCTTCAGTCGTCAGACGAGAGCTGAGGACCCGACGTGCCCTTCTATCGCAGCTCGAAGCCGTTGCGCGGCTTCTGGCGCGTCGCTCTCGAGGTGCCAGACGTCGCGCTTGAACAGCCCGATCGCCCGAATCGGGGAGGTGGCGACGACCGACGCCGTGCGGCGACCGGAGGACAGCACGGCGACCTCACCGATGACTTCGCCCGGTCCCACCTCACGGACCTTCTCGCCGTGCTACCAGCACATCCGCCGAGCCGGACTCGACCAGGAAGAGCGAATGACCGAAGTCGCCCTCGGACATCAACGTCTCGCCTGCATCGAACTCCAGCTCAGACGCGACCCGCGCGACGGCGTCGAGTTCCTCGTCCGAGCATCCGGACAAAGCTGAGATGGGCGCCAGGCGGCTGCGATCCACGCGATCAGAATACGCCGCGACCGGAGCGGAAGAGCGTTTCCGTTCCGTGACCTTTCAATGCAGTCGCTCACTTAGGCTGCCGCGGAATGGATCTGCTCTCGCCTGACGTCCATCGCATCGCCCCGGAGGGGAGTGAGGCCGCGAAGGACCGCGTCCCGGACGAGCTATCCGGTGGGACGCCCGAGCCGCTTCGCAGCGAGCTGATCGGGCTGCTCGGGGAGGACCGGGTTCTCACCCGGGTGATCGATCTGGTCCGCTACGCCTCGGACGCCAGCCCCTACCGGCTGCTGCCGAGGGCCGTGGTGATGGCGCGCGACGCAGCAGACGTCTCGAAGGTGTTCGACTATGCCCGCGCCGCAAAGGTTCCCGTCACCTTCCGCGCCGGTGGCACGAGCCTGAACGGCCAGTCGCAGACCGACGGCATCCTGGTCGACGTCCGGCGGCACTGGGGTGGGGTGGAGGTGCTCGAGGACGGTGCCCGCGCGCGGGTCAGGCCCGGGACCGTGCTCGGCCACGCCAACCGCGTGCTTGCGCTCGCACGGGTCGCAAGCTCGGCCCGGACCCGGCCAGCACCGACATCGCCTGCGTCGGCGGGGTGCTCGCCAACAACTCCGGCGGGATGCGCTGCGGAATCGTGGCGGACTCCTACAGCACCGTCAGCTCGCTCACCTTCGTCCTGCCCTCCGGAACGGTGATCGACACGGCCGCCCCCGATGCCGCGGAGCGCTTCGCCTCGGCCGAGCCCGAGCTCGCCGCCGGGCTCGCCGAGATCCGGGACGAGATTCGTGCCGACGACCAGCTCACCGAGCGGATCCGGAGCAAGTTCCGGATCAAGAACACGACCGGCTACCGGCTCTGCGCCTTCCTCGACGAGGACGAGCCGGTCCAGATCTTCCGCCGCCTGCTGATCGGCTCCGAGGGCACGCTCGGCTTCATCGCCGAGGCCGTCTTCGAGACGGTCCCGAAACCGGCCCGCACCACGGTCTCCTGGCTCCACTTCGACGGCATCGAATCGGCGACCGAGCCGGTGCCGGCGCTGGTCGAAGCCGGCGCGACGGCGGTCGAGCTGATGGTCGCCCCGGCGCTGATGGTCGCCGCCCAGAACATCGCGGGCGCGCCCCAGGACTGGCTCGAGCTGCCGCCCACCTCGGCGGCGCTGCTGGTGGAGTTCGGCGCCGAGACCGACGGCGAGCTCGACGGGCTGGTGGCGGGCGCCGAGGAGATCCTCCGCGAGCACGAGCTGATCTCTCCGCCGGACTTCACCCGCGATCCCGAGCGCATCGAGGTCTCCTGGACCGTGCGCGAGGGGCTCCACGGCCTGATCGGCCGCTTCCGGGCCCCGGGAACCTCGCTGATCATCGAGGACGTCTGCGTCCCGCCGGAGCGAATCGCCGAGTCGGCGCGCGACATCCAGGCGCTGCTCGCCGAGCACGGCTTCCTCCCCGGCGTGGCGGGCCACACCTCAGCCGGGAACCTCCACTTCATGCTCACGCCCGGACTTCTCCAAGCAGGAGGACATGGAGCGCTACGAGGCGTTCATGGAGAAGCTGGTCGAGCTGATCCTCGACAAGTACGACGGCTCGCTGAAGGCCGAGCACGGCACCGGCCTGAACATGGCGCCCTACGTGGAGCGGGAGTGGGGCGCGAAGGCGACCGAGCTGATGTGGCGGGTGAAGGCCCTCGCCGACCCCGATGGGGTGCTCTCGCCGGGCGTCGCTGCTGAACCGCGACCCGGGCGTCCACCTGCGCAACCTGAAGACCACCCCGGAGATCGAGGAGGTGGCGACCACCTGCGTCGAATGCGGCTTCTGCGAGCCGGTCTGCCCCAGCCGCCACCTGACCACGACGCCAAGGCAGCGGATCGTGATCCGTCGCGAGATGGCCCGCCAGCCCGCCGGCTCGCCGGTGCAGCGCGCACTGCTCGAGCAGTACGAGTACGACGGAATCCAGACCTGTGCGGCGGACGGGACCTGCCAGATCGCCTGCCCGCTCGGCATCGACACCGGCAAGCTGGTCAAGGGTTTCCGCGAACGGGAGCACACCCCGAAGCGACCAGCGGCAGGCCGGCAGGGTGGCCGAGCGCTTCAAGCAGATCGAGGCACTGGCCCGGGCCGGACTGCGAACCGGCGTCGCGGCAGGACCTCTGATGCGGGCCGCCTCCGGTGCCACGCGCGCACTGGTCAGCGACGAGCTCGTCCCCAGCTGGCCGCGCAACATGCCGCCGCCCGCGCCGGCGAAGCTGCCGAGGACCTCACGTGAGGGCGCCGCCGCGGTCTACATGCCTGCCTGCGTCAACCGGATCTTCGGCCCGCCTCGCGAGGAACGGCGCAGGCCTCCACCTGCCCGAGGCGATGGTGGCGGTCTCGGCGCGGGCCGGCCTGCCGGTCTGGATTCCGGAGGACGTCGCCGGCCGCTGCTGCTCGGTGCCGTGGACCTCGAAGGGCTACACCGAGGGCGCCGGCCTGATGGCGAACCGGACGGTCGAGGCGCTCTGGCGCTGGAGCGGGGAGGGGGAGCTGCCGATCGTCATCGACGCGAGCTCCTGCGCGCTCGGTCTCGCCAGCGAGGTCACGGACAATCTGAGCGAGGAGAACCGCGAGCGCCACGGCAAGCTCGAGATCCTCGACTCCGTCGCCTGGGCGAAGCGCCTGCTCCCCAACCTCTCGATCCCGGAGAAGCTCGGCTCGGTCGCCGTCCACCCGACCTGCTCCACCCGGCACCTGGGCCTCGAGCGCGAGCTCCGCGAGATCGCCGGTGAGATGGCGGGCGAGGTGGTCCAGCCGATCCGCGCCACCTGCTGCGGGATGGCGGGGGACCGGGGCCTGCTCCACCCGGAGCTCACGGCGTCGGCGACCGCGGAAGAGGCAGCCGAGCTCGCAAGGCCGGCGCCACGACGCCTACCTGTGCAGCAACCGGACCTGCGAGATCGGGCTGCAGCAGGCGACCGGCGCCGCCTACGAGTCCTTCCTGATCCCGCTCGAGCGGATCAGCCGTCCGTAGCTCCCCAGCACCGCTCGGCCATTTAGACTCGCGCCGCCTTGTTCAGGAACGGCCGAGCACCGACACGTACTTCGCCCTGGGGCCCGCTGGTGAAGGGAGCTGCGGTGGCGGGGCTCGCCGCGGCGGTCGCGATTCCGCTGCTTCGCAGGAAGCTGAAGATCCCGGCCGCGGTCACGGCGACGGCGCTCGCCGCGGGGCCGCCGTCGCTGGCCGTCGTCGGCAGGCGCACCCGGCTCCGCGACGCCGGGATGTACGCCCTCCAGATGTGGATGTTCACGATGGGCCACGAGCTCCCGTACGACGACCCCGACGCCGCCCGCCGCCGGCTGCGCGTCGCGCTACCCGATCCGGGCCGACACGCGTGCTCGGGGGCGGCGAGCTGCCGAACGTCCGCCTGCAGAGGGCCCTCGCGGGCCTCGGCAGGCGAAACGCGATCGATCGCTTCCTCTCCTGGGTCCACTGGGCCTGGTTCCTCGAGCCGCACGGCGCTCTGACCTGGATCCTGGCCCGCCACCCGGAGCACTTCGCGCGCTCGGCGCGGCAGATGTCCGGCGGTCTTCGACCTCGGCTGCGCCATCTACATGGCGGTCCCCACGGCGCCCCCGTGGTGGGCCTCCGAGGAGGGCTACACCGACGCGAAGGTCCGGAGGATCATGGTGGAGGTCGGGGAGGAGGAGTGGGGCAAGGCCTGGCCGGTCCTCTACGACACGCTCGGCGGCAACCCCTGGGCCGCGATGCCCTCCCTGCACTTCGCCACCTCGCTGATGGCCGCACTGCTGCTCGCCGAAGCCGGTCCCGACGGAGGGGGCGCTCGGCTGGACATACGCGGGCGCGCTGGGCTTCGCGCTGGTCTACCTCGGCGAGCACTACGTGGTCGACCTGCTCGCCGGGGCCGCGATCGTGATCGCGGTTCGCCGAGGTGAGCGCTACGCCGAGCCGGTTGCGCAGGCGGTGAGCCGCGGGTTGCAGCGTCTCGAGCGCATGGCAAATCCCGAGACCTGAGCCGCGTGCGTGCTCCGGGAGCGGCGTTTGCGAACATCCCAGGGGTGAGGGAGGAGCGCCCGCAAAGCGCTTCCGAGCCGGATGAGCCGGACCGCGCCGACGAGATCGTCGCGGAGGCTGAGCCGAGCTTCTTCGCGGACCCGAAGCGGCTCATCCAGACGGCGATCGCCGTCGTCCTGCTGCTGGTCGCGATCTACGTCCTGGTCCCGAGGCTCTTCGACCTCCAGGACGCGCTCGACAAGATCGGGGAGGGGGACCCGGTCTGGATCGCGCTCGGGGTCGTCTTCTGCGTCGGCATGTTCGCCGCCTACGTCGCGCTCTTCCGCGGCGTCGTCGGCGAGAAGGTGATCCACCTGGAGTGGAGCGAGAGCTACCAGATCACGATGGCGGGACTGGCGGCGACCCGGCTGTTCTCGGCCGGAGGGGCCGGCGGCATCCTGCTCACCTACTGGGCGCTGCGCAAGGCCGGGATGGAGCGCGCGCCAGTCGGTCTGCCGGATGGTCGCCTTCCTCGTGGTCCTCTACTCCGTCTACCTCGCCGCGCTGGTGATCTTCGGGGTCCTGCTGCGCACCGGCGTGCTCTCCGGCGAGGCGCCCCTGTCCGGGCACGGTGATCCCGGCGGCCCTCGCGGCGGCTGGCGATCGTCATCGGCCTGCTGATCGCCCTGCTGCCGGACGACTTCGAGCGCCGCATCGAGCGGCACACCTCGGGCCGCTTCGGCCAGGATCGCCAAGCGACTCGCCACCGTCCCGGCGACCTTCGCCCAGGGCACGCGCACGGCGATCGCCTTCGTCCGCCATCCGAGCGTCAGGCGCGCTGGCGTTCGGCGGCGCGATCGGCTTCTGGGGCGCGAACATCGCCATCCTCTGGGCGAGCTTCCACGCCTTCGACGTCTCGGTGCCGCTCGGGGTCGTGATCCAGGGCTTCTTCCTCGGCATGCTCGCCAACCTGATCCCGTTCGCCCCCGGCGGGGTGGGCGCGGTCGACGCCGGAATGATCGGCGCCTTCGTCCTCTTCGGCCTGCCCAGCGCCGAGGTGTTCGCGGCCGTGCTCACCTATCGCGTCATCGCCTTCTGGCTGCCGATCCCGCCGGGGATCATCGCCTTCTTCCAGCTGCGCAAGACCGTCCACCGCTGGGAGGCGGAGGGGCGCGAGCGCCCCGAGCGGATCGAGCGTGCGCGAGCCTGAGACGGCGGCCGCCGGGTCGTAACGATCCGGCGGTCCTGGCGCTACTATAAAAAGTGAAGTAAGGGCCTCGGCTGAAGCTTCCACCGAGGCTCTGGGTAGGCTCCGAAAGGACCGAGATGACCGAGAAGAAGACGAACGACGCGAGCGGGTCGAAAACTCTGATCATAATCGTCGGCGGCGGCCCCGCCGGCTACACGGCCGCGCTCTACGCCGCTCGCGCCGAGCTCGAGCCGCTGGTCATCGAGGGCTTCCAGTGGGGCGGCCAGCTCCAGAACACCACCGACGTCGAGAACTACCCCGGCTACCCCGAGGGCGTGATGGGGCCGGAGATGATGAACGAGTTCCGCGCCCAGGCCGAGCGCTTCGGCACCCGCTTCATCACCGACGACGCCACCGAGGTCGAGCTCTCCGACGGCGGCGTCCAGACCGTCCGGGTCGGCAAGGACACCTACCGGGCCAGGGCCGTGATCCTCTCGATGGGCGCCGAGCCCAAGCGGCTCGGCATCCCCGGCGAGATCGAGCTCGCCGGCAGCGGCGTCTCCACCTGCGGCGTCTGCGACGGCGCCTTCTTCAAGGGCGAGGACGTCGCCGTGATCGGCGGCGGCGACTCGGCGATGGAGGACTCGATCTTCGTCTCCAAGTTCGCCAAGAAGCTGACGATCGATCCACCGCCGCGACGAGTTCCGCGCCTCGAAGATCATGCAGGAGCGCGCTCGCGGCAAGGAGAACATCGAGTTCCTGACGCCGTACGTCCCGGTCGAGTTCGTCGCCGGCGACGACGGCAAGATCGCCAAGATCAGGCTCCAGCACGCCGAGACCGGCGAGGAGAAGGAGATCGAGGTCGGCGGCGCCTTCGTCGCCATCGGCCACCGCCCGCGCTCGGAGCTGGTCGAGGGCCAGGTCGAGACTGACGAGGAGGGCTACGTCGTCGTCGCTGAGCCGTCGACCAAGACCAAGCTCGCCGGCGTCTTCGCGGTCGGCGACCTGGTCGACCACACCTACCGCCAGGCGGTCACCGCCGCCGGCAGCGGCACCAAGGGCGCCCTCGACGCGGAGTGGTACCTCCGCGACATGCCGCCGGACCCCGAGGAGCACTGGGGCACCAACACCGGCGCGATCATCGAGGCCGTCGAGGCTTCCTAGCCGCTGAAGGTCCGGCAAGGCTCGCCGCGCAGCGCGGGGCAGGGCGGCAGCGGCGTCCTGCTACCGCTTCTTGTGGCGGCGCTTCTTGCAGCGCTTCTTGTGCTTCTTCTTGGCGGCGTGGGTGGCGTGGTGCTTGCGCTTGTGCTTGCGCTTGCGGCACTTGGTCCCGATGCGGGTGACGGTGCCGACTGCGGCTCCGGCGTCCGGCTCCGGACGGCGCGATCGGCTCACCGCGGCCGCGGTGTCCCTGGACCTCGATCGCCTGCTGCCAGGTCGGGCGGTTGATCCAGTGGATGTCGTCGACGCTGACGCCGCCGACGGTGCGGAACTGGACGGCGTCGAAGCACATCTGATTGTCGCCCTGGTCGGCCGGGGCAGCTCGGGTGCCTCATCCGACAGGTGCCGCTGTAGGCACTGGTCGTCACTCGGGTAGCGGATCGTCGTCGAGGGCGTCATCCAGGGAGCTGACGCAATGCGCGTCGCGGCAGGCCGCGAGCGTGCCGCCGCCGCAGTAGCCGCGCGAGAAGGGGCCGGTGACCGGGTCCCCGAGCAGGGTCCGCAGATCCTTCTTCAGGTAGCCGTACCAGCCGACCTGGTAGGCGCTGCCCGATGGTCGCGTGGTTGGGCGGTGTTGTCGAAGCCCATCTGCGCCTCGCAGGCTTGTCGAAGACGTCCTTGTTGGCGTCCGCATCGCCGATCGCCGGCTTGAACGCCGCGGTCAGGGCCTTCGGCCACCAGGCGTCCATGATCTGGACCGCGCTCGGCGTCGTCGTAGTGGCCGTCCTGGTCGCTGGTCGCGCCGGTGGGCGCCGGAGTGCGACCCAGGCCTGGAGCGTGTTGCACGGCGCCGTGCCGACGCTGCGGGTCGCTGGGCGTGCCGATCACCTCGAGCATGCAGCGGCAGCACCTGGGTGCCGCGCAGGTCGACCGTGCCGGCGTCCTCCATCGCGTCGATCAGCTCGGGCAGGCTCATCTTGTCGGCGCCGGCGATGCCGCTGCTCGATCCGCTCGTCGAGCGACTGCGAGCGGTAGATCGGCCCGTAGGCGTAGTTGTCCGTCGGCGGCGCGGTAGCCGGGCGCCTGCTTGTTGTTCCAGCGACGTGATGTAGTCCTGGTTGATCGACCTGCGGGTGCTCGGCGAACGGCGTGTAGTCGGCGGCGTCTGGTGGACGAGTCGGTCGTCCGGATCCCAGCCCTTCCAGTCGTACTCGCCCGGTGCCCCAGGTCGGGAAGTCCGGGTCGGCGCCCGTCGCGCGCACCGGGTTGTTGCCCGAGTTGAAGTAGCCGATGTCCTGGTCGTCGGCGTAGAACCAGTTGAAGGTGAAGTTGATCTTGGACATCGACGCTGCTGGAAGTCCTGGACGTTCTGGACCTTCGAGGGCCTGTTGAGGTCCGCGAAGCCGCGCGCCGAGTCGGCCTCGTGGAAGTAGGTCGAGCGCTGGCTTGCGCGAAGGCGACCGGCTGGCCGTCGACGGTGCCGCGCTTGTTGACGATCCCGTGCACGGTGCGCTGCGCCTCGAGCGTGTAGGTCTCGGGCGGCGACGGGTCGGCCGGGTTCGGCGTGATGTTGTTGACCCGCGTCGAGGATCTCCATCGCCCGGCACTGGCCCTTGTAGAGGTAGTGCGTGCGACTGCATCGTCCGGGGCTGCCCCGTCCGGCTCGCAGAGCTTCTCGGCGAAGGTGTCGATGATGTCCTGGCCGGCCGAGGTCGCCGACCAGGCGAAGTCCTGGCCGCGGCCGAGCAGCACGTAGAGGTTGACGCCGGCGAAGGCGGCGCCGCTGCGCGTCGATGTCGGGGCCGTGCAGGTCCTCCTCCATCAGGATCTGCGGCATGAAGTAGGCGACCTGCGGGCCCATCACGGCGACCGGGTGCCCGGACTCGGACTCGGCGCCCGAGACCAGCAGCGCGTTCGACATCGCCGCCGAGCTGGCCGAGGCCGCCGAGCAGCCGCCGGCAGGCCGCCGGCCGGCGCGGGCTCGCGCCGCTGTTCGGCGGGTCGACGAGCGAGCCCGGGTCGCGGCAGCGCCGACGCCGGGCGGTGCCGCGCTGGTCGCTGGATAGTCGAAGGAGCCGTTGCCGCTGCACCGTGGTCGGCGCCTCGGGGTCGTCGGGCGGCGGAAGTCGTGCCAGGCCTGCTCGCCGGCGGCGCCGCCGAAGCGGTGCCTTGGCGTCCTCGAGCGCGATCGGCGTTGCCGACCTCGCTGCCGCCGCCCTTGCCGAAGATGCCGCCGATCAGCGAGGCGGTCGCGATCACGTCGGTGCCCTTCCAGTCCTCGAGCGGCTTGCCGATCGCGGCGTACTCGCCCGGCATCTTGCGTCGGGTCGGTGCGCGCCTCGGAGATGTACTGGTTGATGCCGGCGACGTAGTCGGCGAGGTCCTGCTGGAGCTGCGCGCCCTCGGCGCCGTAGAGCTCGTCGGCCAGGTCGATCTGCTTCTGGAGGTCGGCCTCGGTGTAGGGCGCGATCGCCCACACGCTCGGCGTCCATCGCCTTGTTCGCGCCGCCCGGCGAAGCCCGAGAGCTGGCGCGCGGCCGGCGTGGCGCAGCACGTCCATGAAGAAGAGGCGGTCCTCGGCGCCCACGTAGCCGGCGCCGAACATCGTGTCGGGCGCGTGTCGCCGTAGATGTGCGGCGACGCCGAAGTTGCGTCGCGGACGATCGTCAGCCCGGCGCGCGGGCTGTAGGTGCGCTCGACCTGCCCGGCCTGGACGCCGAAGCTGCGCGTCCTTGAAGAAGTTCGTCGATCTCGTCCGCCGGTCAGGCCGGGCGTCGCGTAGACCAGGTTCTCGTACATCGCGCAGCTGGTCGTCGCAGTGCGGCGGGTACGTGCCGGTCGAGCTCGAACTGCGCGCAGCTCGGCGCCGTTGAACGTCTGCCATTGGCCCGGGCGGCAGGATGTTGCGGAAGCCGCCGTAGTCGTTCGTGCCGTAGGGCTGGACCTGGGCCAACGCCGGGGTCGCCAGAGCCGACAGCCCCAGGGCTGCTGCCAGCACGGTCTTCGTGATCAGGCTCCTCCGCATGGCTCCCTTTGTGGGCCCCCACCCACGCGGGCGAATCTAGACAACCGAGCGCGGGGATGCGCCGGTTGATCGGTGGCACACTCCGTTGCCCAGCTATGGGGGTCGCCACCGCCGACAAGCCCATCGCCCCGCCCGTCCGGAAGCCGGAGCTTCCGCCCGGCCCGGACTGGTCGGTGTCCGCGATCGACCTGGGGGTGGTGGCGGCGCCCGCTCCAGACCCTCGAGGAGTGCCGGGCCCGATACGGCGACGTCTTCACTTACCGGATCGCCCACGAGGGGACCTGGGTCTTCCTCTCCGATCCAGAGGCGATCAAGCAGGTCTTCACCGGCGACCCGCGTCTGCTGCACGCCGGCGAAGCGAACACCGTCCTGCTGCCGGTGCTCGGCGAGCACTCGGTCCTGCTGCTCGACGAGCCGGCCCACATGAAGGAGCGCAAGCTGATGTTGCCGCCCTTCCACGGCAAGCGCATGCAGGCCTACGGCGAGGTGATGACGGAGGTCGCCGTGGCCGAGATCCAGCGCTGGCCGCGGAGGAGCCCGTTCGGATGCGGCCGCACGGATGCAGGCCATGACCCTCGAGATCATCCTGCGCGCCGTCTTCGGCGTCGAGCGAGGGGGAGAGGCTGACCCGCCTCCGCGACCAGCTACGTCGCACGCTCAACCTGATCTCCGATCCCCGCCGCGCGCTGCTTCCTGGTGATGCTGGGACCGGAGCGGCATACGGCGCTTCCCGCCGTTCCGCCGGCACGATCGAGCGGGTCGACCGGCTGCTCTTCGACGAGATCGCCGCCCGCCGCGGCGCAACCGACCTCGCCGAGCGGGACGACATCCTCTCACTGCTGCTGCAGGCCGAGCACGAGGACGGGCGCGCCGATGAGCGACCGCGAGCTGCGCGACGAGCTGATGACGCTGCTCGTCGCCGGGCACGAGACGACCGCCACCGGCCTGTCCTGGGCGGTCGAGCTGCTCGCGCGCCATCCGGCCGAGCTCGACCGGCTCGAGACCGAGGTGGGCGCCGGCGGCGACGGACTACCTCGACGCCGTGATCAAGGAGACGCTCCGGCTTCGCCCGGTGATAGCGCTCGTGTTGCGCAAGCTGGTGGAGCCGATGGAGATCGGCGGACGCCTGCTGCCGGCCGGGGCCTCGGTCGCGCCATCGATCTATCTGGTCCACCGCCGCCCCGACATCTATCCCGAGCCCGAGCGGTTCCGTCCCGAGCGCTTCATCGAGCAGCCGGCCGGGACCTACACATGGATTCCCTTCGGCGGCGGGGTCCGGCGCTGCCTCGGCGCGGCGTTCGCGGAGTTCGAGATGGCGGTCGTCCTGCGCGAGCTGGTCGCGCGGCGCAGGCTGCGGCCGGTCGGCGACCCCGAGCACTCCGGTCAGGAGCACGATCACCAACGTTCCGAACCGGGGGGCGGAGGTGATGGCGGCCTCACGGACCACCTGAGCTCGCCGTTACCTTGAGTAGATGGAACGCCGGTCCTGGTTCTGGCTACTCTCTGCTCGGTGCCATCTGGGGCGCGTCATATTTGTTCATCGCGATCGGCCTCCGCGATCTCTCGCCCGGGATGGTCGCCTTCCTGCGCATCGCGCTCGCCGCCGCGGTCCTGATTCCGGTCGCCGCCGCCCAGGGGGCCCTCGCCGGTGCGCGGCGATACGCCGGCTGGCTCGTGCTGGTCGGCGGCGTCCAGGTCGCCGGTCCGTTCATCCTGATCGCTGCCGGCGAGGAGGAGATCAGTTCCTCGCTCGCGGGGATCCTGGTGGCGGCGGCGCCTTGTGGACGGCAGTGCTGGCGATCTGGGTCGACCAGGAGGAGCGGTCCCAGGGCCTCGCCTGGTCGGGGTGCTGATCGGCTTCGCCGGGGTCGGCCTGCTCCTCGGCGTCGACCTGGGCGGCGGCGGCTCGGAGCTGCTCGGAGGACTCGCCGTCGTGCTCGGCCGCGCTCGGCTACGCGATCGGCGGCTTCCTTGTGAAGCACCGGTTGACCGGGATGGCGCCGGTGGGGATGTCGGGGCTGGTGATGGCGGCGAGCGCGCTGCTCCTGCTGCCGGTCGCCCTCGCGACGCCCCCGGACTCCTTTCCAAGCCTCGGTCCGATCGCGGCGGTCGCGGCTCTCGGGGTGGTCGGGACCGGAGCCGCCTTCGTGATCTTCTACTGGCTGATCTCGACCGTGGGCCCGGCCCGGACGCTGATCGTGACCTACGTCGCCCCCGGGTTCGCCATCGTCTACGGCTCGGTGTTCCTCTCCGAGGAGATCACGGTCGCGACCATCGCCGGACTGGCCCTGATCCTCGCCGGGTCCTGGCTCTCGGCGGAAGGGCGCCTACCCGGCCGACGCCGCCGCTGGACCGGGGAGAGCCTGCCCACCGGCGAGGTCCCGTAGCAGCGGCGCGGGGCGATAGGCCTCGCCCTGCAGCTCGCGCAGCTCCTCGAGAACGCCGAGCGCACGTGCCCAGCCGAGCCGCTCTCCCCACTCCAGGGACCCGATCGGCCAGTTGTAGCCGAGCCTCATGGCGGTGTTGATGTCGTCAGCCGAGGCGACCCGCTCGCCGAGCGCGAAGCAGGCCTCGTTGGCGATCGTCGAGCCGAGGCGGGTCAGGATCGATGGGGCGTTCGGCCCGGCGACACTTTCGAGCTCGTCCTCGTCGAAGATCGGGCGCTCGCCGTCTGTGTCGGGATCGCGCGGGCCGGTGGGGCTCGCCCTCCTCGTAGGCGTAGAAGCCGCGGCCGGTCTTCCGCCCCAGCCGGCCCGAGGCGACCATCCGTTCGTGGATCGGGCTCGGCCGCCAGCGCGGCTCCCCGAATGACTGCTCCCAGAAGGAGCGGGCCACGGCGAAGTTGACGTCGATTCCGATCAGGTCCATGAGCTCGAAGGGACCCATCCGCAGTCCGGCCCCGAGCCGGACGATCCGGTCGATCTCGTCGTGCGGTGCGACACCCTCGGCGAGCATCCGCAGCGACTCCAGGAAGAAGGGCCGGACGCAGCGGTTGGCCACGAAGCCGACGGAGTCGCGTGCGCGGATCGGCGTCCGACCCATCCCCCGGGCGACGTCCGTGGCGAGCTCCAGCGCCGGCTCGCCGCTCTCGTCGCCGGCGACGACCTCGACGAGCTGCATGAGGGCGGGCGGATTGAAGAAGTGCATGCCGACGATCCGCTGCGGCTCCGGCACCGCCGAGGCGATCGCGGTGACCGAGAGGGAGGAGGTGTTGGTGGCGAGCACCGCCTCCGGTCCGCAGACCGCGGCCAGTCGGTCGAACAGGTTGCGCTTCAGGTCGAGGTCCTCCGGCGCGGCCTCGATCACCAGCTCGCAGTCGCGCAGGAGCTCGATCAGGGTGTCGGTCCGCAGCCGCTCGAGCGCCTCGCTCGCCTCCGACTCGCTCCAGCGCCCGCGCTCCGCGCCGCGGCGCATGCCGTCGCGGATCAGCTCCTGCCCGCGCTCGAGCTGCTTCTCGTCGATCTCGTAGAGGACGGTCTCGTAGCCGCCGAGCGCAGCGATCTGCGCGATCCCGGCGCCCATCGTGCCGGCGCCGACGACGCCGAGCTTCACGAATCGTCGCTCGAGGGGGGCACCATCGCGTTGATCCCGGTCGCGTCGCGGCCGATGATCAGCTTGTGGATCTGGGAGGTGCCCTCATACAGGGTGGTGACCCGCGCGTCGCGGAGGTAGCGCTCGACCGGGTAGTCGTCGACGTAGCCCGATCCGCCGTGCACCTGGATTGCCGCATTTGCGCAGTCGACGGCAGCCTCGGTCGCGTAGTACTTGGCGATCGAGGTCTCGACCGTATTGCGGACGCCGCGATCCTTGAGCTCGCCGGCCCGGTAGACGAGCAGCCTGGCGGCGTCCCGCTTCACGACCATGTCGGCGATCAGCTCCTGGACGAGCTGGAAGCTCGCGATCGGGACGCCGAACTGCTGGCGCTCCTTCGCATAGGCGACAGATGCGTCGACGGACCCGTCGCAGATCCCGACGCACCCCGCGGCCACGCTGTAGCGCCCGTTGTCGAGGGCGCTCATCGCGACCTTGAAGCCGTCGCCGATCTCGCCGAGCATCGCGTCGTCTCCGACCTCGATCTCGTCCAGGGAGATCTCGGCTGTGTCGGATGAGCGCAGCCCGAGCTTGCCATGGATCTCTTCCGAGCCATAGCCCTCGTTCGCGGTCGGCACGAGGAAGCAGGCGAGCCCCTTGTGCCTCTTGCCGGGATCGGTCTGGGCGAAGACCAGGGCGACGTCGGCGACATTTCCCATCGAGATCCACATCTTGTTGCCGGTGATCGTCCAGCCCGAATCGGTCTTGGTGGCGCTGGTGCGGAGGCCGGCCGGATCGGATCCGGCGTCGGGCTCGGTGAGGGCGAAGCAGCCGAGTGCCTCTCCCGAACAGAGTCGCGGCAGCCATTCGCGCTTCTGCTCCTCGGTGCCCCAGCGCTCGATCGATCCGGCGACCAGCGACGTCTGCACCGAGACGACCGTCCGGGCGGAGGAGTCGACCCGCCCGACCTGCTCGACGATCAGCGCGTAGCTCAGGTAGTCCAGGCTGCGGCCGCCGTACTCCTCCGAGACGGTCGCGCCGAGATAGCCCATCTCGCCGATCATCGAGGCCAGCTCGCGGTCGAAGCGGCCGGCCCGGTCGTTCTCCCGCACCCGCGGGGCGATCTCCTTGTCGCAGAAGTCCCGCGCGCTCTCGGAGATCAGGCGCTGCTCGTCTGTCAGCTGGAAATCCAACTCCGGTTCAGCTCGAGGCAGAGGCGGCGAGCTCGCGATCGAGGATCGCGGAGAACGCCTCGGCGGCTTCGTTGGTTCGCCCGCCGGGACATTCTGCCAACTCTGTCTCATTCACCGCCGAGATGGCCTGGACCTCGCGCACCGTCGAGGCGAGGAAGGCCTCGCGCGCGCCCTCGAGGTCGTCGAGGGGGAAGCTGCCCTCCTCGACCTCGAGCTCTCGGACCAGCCGGTCGCGGGTGATCGAGGCGAGGATCCCGACGTCGAGGCTCGGGGTCCGCAGCCCGCCCTCGGCCGTGACCCAGAAGATGGTCGAGGTCGGAGCCTCGAGGACGATCCCGTCGGGACGGACGAGCACCGCCTCATTGGCCCCGCGGGCGGCCGCAATCCGGGACGCCTGCATGTTGGCGGCGTAGGAGAGGGACTTGACCCCGTTCAGGATCCCGGATGGGTGAGTAGGTGACCGTCGCGATCGTGATCGACTCGGCGTCCGGCGTAGGGCGGCAGGTTCTCGGTGAACGCGAGGCGGTGGCCGCCCCGGGTCACAACCAGCCGCAGCTGCGCCTCGTGCTCGCCGAACTCGGCCAGCAGCGCAGAGATCTCCTCCTCGAGCTCCGGTCGCTGGACCGCCAGCTCGATCGCGGCGGCCGAGCGCTCCAGGCGGTCCAGGTGCTCGCCCAGCGCGAACGGCCGACCCCGGTAGAGGCGAATGACCTCGAAGACGCCGTCACCCCGAAGCAAGCCGTCATCCGCGGCGGGGATCCGGGCCTCCGGTGTGTCAACTATGCGTCCATCGACGCTGGCCAATTCCGGCGCGCTCATGCCCGAGCGAGGCTATCGGAGGCTGCAACCGGTTGGACCCTCGGCTGAACTCGCCGAGCTCGGCTAGAGGGTCTCGACCACGGTCGCGACTCCCTGGCCGACGCCGACGCAGAGAGTGGCGATCCCGTAGCGGCCACCGCGCCGCCGCAGCTCCCACACCAGGGAGGTCATCAGCCGGGCGCCGGAGCAGCCGAGCGGATGACCGAGGGCGATCGCGCCGCCGTTCACGTTGAGGCGCTCCTCGTCGATGCCGAGCCCCTCGGCGCAGGCCAGGACCTGGGAGGCGAACGCCTCATTCAGCTCGATCAGGTCGATCTGATCCAGCTCGAGCCCGGCCTGCTCGAGGGCCTTGGGGATCGCAACCATCGGACCGATCCCCATGTAGGCGGGGTCGACGCCGGCGACGCCGATCGAGACGATGCGGGCGAGCGGCTCCTTGCCCAGCTCGCGGGCGGTCTCCTCGGTGCCGAGCACGAGGCAGGCCGCTCCGTCGTTGAGCGTCGAGGAGTTGCCGGCCGTCACGGTCCCGCCCTCCCGGAAGGCGGGCCGGAGCTTCGCCAGCTTCTCCAGCGAGGTGTCCTCGCGCGGCCCCTCGTCGGTCTCGAGCGTACGGGGCTCATCCCGTCTGCTGCGGGGAGGTACGTCGACCGGCACGATCTGCTCGGCGAAGCGGCCCTCCCCGCGCGCGGCGACCGCCCGCTGGTGGCTCTGCAGCGCGAAGCGGTCCTGCTGCTCGCGTGAGATCCCGTACTTCTCGGCGACGTTCTCACCGGTCTCGCCCATCGACTCCGTCGAGTGGCGCTCCTCCATGCGCGGATTGATCATCCGCCAGCCAAGCGTCGTGTCGAAGAGCGTCTGCTCGCCGCGCGGCAGGCCGTTCTCGGGCTTCGGCAACACCCAGGGCGCCCGGCTCATCGACTCGACGCCGCCGGCGAGGTAGAGCCTTCCCTCGCCGAGACGGAGGGCGCGCGAGGCCTGATTCACCGCCTCGAGGCCGGAGGCGCAAAGCCGGTTCACGGTCACGCCCGGCACATCGACGGGCAGACCGGCGAGCAGGGCGGCCATGCGGGCGACGTCGCGGTTGTCCTCGCCGGACTGGTTGGCGGCGCCCATGTAGACGTCGTCGATCCGGGAGGGATCGATCCCGTTGCGCTCGACCGCCGCGGAGACCACGTGGGCGGCGAGATCGTCCGGCCTGATCCCGGCGAGGGACCCGCGATAGCCGCCCATCGGCGTCCGAAGCGCGTCGATGATCACCGCCTCAGGCACGTGCTGGGGACTGTAGCCTCAGCGGTGGGAGATGGTGCTCATAGGTCTCACGCTCGGGCTTCTCGTCCTGCTCTTCCTGATCATGGTCGCGCTCACCCGCGCCTTTCAGTCGACCAGCGTGGCCGAAATCATCGACTGGAAGCCGACGCGTTCCCCTGAGGTCGAGGCTCAGAACGAGGTCGACGATGTCCGCCAGATGATCGAGGCCCAGAACGTCCTCCGCCGAAAGCGGGGTGCGCCGGAGATCAGCGAGGAGGATGTCGAGCGCCAGGCTCGTGAGGATCAGGCGTTCCGGGCGCGCGGCCGTGGCCCGTTCGCCGAGGGTGGGGGCCTCGACGATGAGTAGTTGGCGCGCGCGCTGATCGTCGGCTGCGGATGCCGCGGCCGCGAGCTGGGCGCGGAGCTGGCGGGACTGGGTTGGCGGGTGCGCGGCACGAGCAGGACGGCAGAGGGGCTGCAGGCGATCGACGGCGGCGGGGATCGAGGAGGCCCAGGCGGACCCGGACCGGGCTGGGACGGTGCTCGAGCTCTGCGGAGACGTGGCCGTGGTCGTCTGGCTGCTCGGGTCGGCGAGCGGCGAGCCGGAAGCGATTTCGGCCATTCACGGCCCGCGCCTGGAGAGCCTGCTCGAGAAGCTGGTCGACAGCCCGGTGCGCGGCTTCGCCTACGAGGCAGCTGGAGCTGTCCAGGCCGAGACCCTCGCCGAGGGTGCGCGGATCACCGAGCGGGCGGGGGAGAGGTGGCGGATCCCGGTGACGCTGCTCACCGAGGAGCGGGGAGAGCCCGGTTGGGCCGCCCGCACGGCCGCCGCGATCGAGCGGCTAGTCGCCGGCTGAGTTGCCCTGAAAGGCGTTCGCCTTCGAGGGCGGGGCACATGGGCTCTCGGCGGGGATCGGATACGGGATTCCCGGGCTCGCCGCAGGGGTCGGCGGGATCGACGGGCTTGACGTTCTGCTGGGCGGCGAGCGAGGAATTCGCCGGCGCCTTCGACCACGGCGCCTTGTCCTCGAAGTGGGTCGGCGGCTTGTCGAAGAGCGCGACCAGGCCCAGCCAGCCGCCCACGACCACGACCACCACCGCCGCCACCGCCACGAAGAACATGATCTGGCTCCGCGCCGAGGGGCCGTAGGAGTGGCCGACCACCTGCCGGCGCTTGTCCTGGCCCCTCGCGTCGACGGTCGAAGGCTCGTGCTGCTTCGCCTCCTCGGAGGGCTCGAACTTCTCGAGGTCCTCGATGTCCGCCGCACTCGGAGCGGTGCCCCGGGTCGGGGTCTGGTCCTCCGAGTCCTTCGAGGACTCGCTGCCGTGACTCGCGCCTCTCCGCCATCTCCACGGCAACCTTAGCGCCGGTGTGCGGCCACCGCGCCACCTCCTCGAGGAGCGGGCAGGCGGCCTCGCGCCTCCAATTGGATAAAGTCTGATCAGGATTACAGAGTTAACTTCTGGAGCCACGACAGAGAGGCAAAGCGATGGCCGATTACGCGAACGACGTGCTGGTGGAGACCGACTGGGTCGCCGACCACCTCGAGGACGACGACATCCGGATCGTCGAGGTCGACGAGAACCCGGCGCTCTACGCCGAGGCTCACATCCCGGGGGCGATCGGCTTCGACTGGAAGACGGACCTCCAGGACCAGGTGAAGCGGGACTTCCTCGGCCCGGAGGAGTTCGGCAAGTTGATGGGCAGCCGGGGGATCTCGAACGACCACACCGTTCTCCTCTACGGCGACCGCAACAACTGGTTCGCCGCCTACACCTACTGGTACTTCCGCTACTACGGCCACGACAACGTCAGGCTGATCAACGGCCCTCGCGAGAAGTGGATCGCCGAGGACCGCCCGACGAGCACAGACGTGCCGTCTCATCCGGAGGCCACCTTCGAGGCGAAGTCGGGCGACGACGCGATCCGCGCGAAGCGCGACGAGGTCCTGGAGACGCTCGGCTCCGACACGAACCTGGTCGACGTCCGCAGCCCGCAGGAGTTCTCCGGCGAGCTGATCGCGATGGCCGGCTATGAGCAGGAGGGCGCGCAGCGCTCCGGCCACATCCCCGGCGCCGCTTCGGTGCCGTGGGCCCAGGCCGTCAACGAGGACGGCACCTTCAAGTCGGCCGACGAGCTGCGGGAGCTGTACCAGGGCAAGGGAGTGCTCGAAGACGGCAAGCCGATCATCGCCTACTGCCGGATCGGCGAGCGCTCGGCGCACACCTGGTTCGTCCTCCACGAGCTGCTCGGCGAGGGCAACGTCAAGAACTACGACGGCTCTTGGACCGAGTGGGGGAACCTGGTCGACGTCCCGATCGAGAAGGACGTCTGAGGACTAGATCGGCGACGGAGCGGCCGGCCCGCCGACCGGCCGCTCCGCTCACTTCACGACGCGGTACTTGAGGTGCGCTACCCCGGGTGCCTCGACCGCGCGGAGCTGTTCAAGCTTCAGGTCCGGGCCGACTCCGTCGAAGAGCCGCTCGCCGCCGCCGAGGATCAGCGGGGCGACGTGGAGCTCGAGCTCGTCGACGAGTCCGGCCGCCAGGTACTGGTTGATGATGTCGGCGCCGCCGCCGATGTAGACGTCCTTGCCGCCGGCCGCCTCCCTGGCCTGCTCGAGGGCTGACTCGATGCCGTCGGTGACGAAGGTGAAGGTCGTGTCCGACAGCGTCAGCGGCTCACGCTCGTGATGGGTGAGGACGAAGACCGGCTTGTGGAAGGGCGGGTCCTCGCCCCACCAGCCCGGCCACGGATCGTCGCCCCAGGGCCCGCCGCCGGGAGGGCCGAACTTGCCGCGCCCCATGATCTCGGCGCCGACGTTGGCAGTGACTCCTCGGCGATCGGCGTGCTCGCGTTGACCTCGCCGCCCTCCCTGCCGTGCGGCTCCCTCCACGCCTTCAGCTCGACGAACCAATCGTGGAGCTGCTCGCCTCCCTCGCCGAGCGGGTTCTCCTGCTCTGGTTCGGCCCGGCGACGTAGCCGTCCAGCGAAATCGCGATGTGCACTCTCACCTTGCTCATGTCCCTATAGACGGCTCTTGTCCGGAAACTCATCGCAGCTCGGCGATCGAGGCGCTCGAAGAGCATCGGCCAGGATGCGGGCGGTCGCGCCCCAGATCAGCTTGTCGGCGACCAGATAGGTGTCGGTCTTGATCGGGACGCCGCGGCGAACCAGCCGCCGCTTCTCGTAGCCGGCGCGCGAGGTCGTCGAGCGAGGCGACCAGGACGCTCTCGACCTCGGTCGGGTTCGGCTCGAAGCGCATGCCCTCCTCGATCAGGCCGACGAAGGGGTGGACCTTGTAGTTGGTGACGAAGGTGCCGATCGGGGGCAGGCGCCGACCACCTCGACGTTGTCGCGGGCGAGACCGATCTCCTCCTCGGCCTCCCGCAGGGCGGTCTCGATCAGCTCCTCGCCCTCGTCCCGCCGCCCGCCGGGGAACGAGATCTCGCCGGCGTGGCGCTTCAGGTCGGAGCGGCGCTCGGTGAAGACCAGGCCCGGGTTGTCCGGCCAGCCGTGCATCGGGACCAGCACGGCCGCATCGGTCGCGCCGTGGGCGTCGAGCCGCTCGGCCTCCTCCGGATCGAGGAGAAGCGACCTCAGCTCAGATGATGATCTGGACGACTCCGCCATCGACGCTCCACGCCGCCCCGGAGGTGTACGAGGCCTGCTCGGAGCAGAGGAAGACGATGGCGCCCGCGACCTCGTCTATCTCGGCCAGCCGGCCGATCGGGCGCGCCGGCAGCGGCGGCCTCGAGCGCCTCCTCCCGGCTGGACAGCCCCTCCATCTCCATCACCTGGTCGAGCAGGCCGCCGTCCTCCGTCCAGAGCTCGGACTTGACCGCGCCGGGACAGATCGCGTTGATCAGGACGCCCTGCGCGGCGTATCGGTCAGCGAACAGCCGCGAGAGGGAGAGCTCGGCGGCCTTCGCCACGGAGTACTCCGGCGTCGCCGCGGACGGGCGCTTGCCCGAGGAGCTGGAGACGTTGACGATCCGGCCCCAGCCGCGATCGCCCATCGACGGCGCCGCGGCCCGCATCAGCCGCATCGGCGCCATCACGTTCAGCTCCCATGCCGCGTACCAGTCCTCATCGGGAACCTCGTCGAGGTCGCGCCGGCGGGCGGTGCCCGCGTTGTTGACGAGCACGTCCAGCTGGCCCAGGCGCTCGTCCGCCTCCCGCACGATCCGGTCGGCCGCGTCCGGCTCGCGTGACGTCGAGCGCCAGTGACTCGGCCCGTCCGCCCGCGGACTCACCCGCCGACGCGCACTCGTCCGCCGCCTCGATCAGCTGCTTCTCGGAGCGAGCGACCAGGAGCACGTCGGCTCCCTCCGCGCAGAGCATCCGGGCGGTGGCGCGGCCGATGCCCCGGCTGGCGCCGGTCACCACGCAGGCGCGGCCGCTGAGGCCGAGCTCCATGGGTCAGTCCTCGTCCTCGGCGTCCTCGATGAACTCCAGCGAGTCGTGGATCACGACGTCCTGGTCCTTCAGAGCCTTGTGCACGGGGCATTTGCCGGCGATGATGAGCAGGCGGTCGCGATTCTCCTCGCTGAGCTCGGCTCCGAGGGTGATCTGCACGTCGAAGGTAGTGGGGAACGTCGGTCGTCGCTTCGGTGAAGTCGACGGCAACCTCGACCGTGCCGAGTCCCCACTCCTTGCGCGCGGCGTACATCTCCATCGTGATCGCGGTGCAGCTCGCCAGGGAGGCCGCGAGCAGCTCCGCCGGCATGGGCCCCCGATCGGTGCCCCCCTTCTCCTCGGGCTCATCGACGATCAGGCGGTGCTGCGCGCATCTCGACTTCGTGCTCGTAACCGTCGCGCCGGCGGACGACGGCCGTCCGCATCAGGTCCCGCTCCTGCCCTCGAACATCTGCGGGTTCGCCTCGTCGGCGAAGCGCGCCAGCGCGAAGGCGAGGTCGGAGGCGCGGTTGATGTAGCGCAGCACGGCGTCGGAGGCGAGGCCGTCGGAGTCGCGCAGCTCGACCACGCGCCGCTCGGCCCGCCGGATCGCGGAGCGGGCGACGTCGAGCGCGGCCGAGAGCTCGGTGCCGCCGGGGATGACGAAGTGCGGCGGGAGGTCCACCTGATCCATGTAGCGGTCGATGTCGGCCTCCACCGACTCGACCATCTCGTCGGTGATCTGGCTGACGCCGCCCTCGAGCCGTTCTGCGGCCTCGGGCGCGGTCGCGAGCTCGGCCCCGGCCACGAAGAGGTTCCGCTGCAGGGACAGGATCGTGTCGTGAACGTCCCCGTCTTCGTCGCGCTTGCAGAGCGAGCGGGCGACCCCGAGCGCTGAGTTGGCCTCGTCGAGCGAGCCGTAGGCCTCGGTCCGCACGTCGGTCTTGGCGACCCGCCCGCCGTACCAGAGGCTCGGTCGTGCCGTCGTCGCCCTTGCGCGTGTAGATCTTGACCACGAACCGACCTTATCCAACGGCTCGCGCGCGGCGACGTCGCTAGCTCAGCGGGTTGAAGACGATCGCCGGTGAGGAGCTTGGGGAAGAAGTAGGTCGACTTCGGGGGCATCGTCTCGCCGGCCGCGGCGACCTCGCGGACCTGCTCGACGGGCGTGGGCCGGAGCAGGAAGGCCGCCTGGTAGTCGCCGGCGTCGAGCTTCGCCAGCGCCTCGTCGATGCTCGGCGTGTAGCCGATGCCTCGCTTGGCCGCGATGTCCTCGGTGCTCATCCCGAGGATGCCCTTGAGGACCAGCTCCTCGAGGATCGCGGCGTCGAGCGTCCGGTAGGCCTCGGAGCGCCCGGCGAGCGCCCGATCGAGCGCCGGGTTGGAGGCCAGCCGCAGCCGGAAGCCGCGCTTGAAGTGGGAGTCGATGTAGCCGAAGACGCCGACGCCCTCGACGCCGCCGGGATCGAGCTGGTCGGCTGGGACCTCCTCGATCTCGAAGAGCTCCCTGAGGCCGCTGCCGAGAGCCTCCTGCTTGGCGGGATCGTCGGCGAGGCCCGAGATCAGCCGGTGGGTGGGGAAGACGGTCAGGCCCGGGTCCTCGAGCGAGACCAGCGCCATCAGGACGTAGTCGGCGGCTCCGCCCGGCCCGACCTCGCGCTGGTAGGCGAGCGAGGTCTCGTAGCGGTGGTGGCCGTCGGCGATCAGGAGCTCGCCCGGCTCGAGCTCGGCGGCGATCGCCTCGTGGACCGCGGGGTCGCCGATCCGCCAGACGCGGTGGGTCGTCCCGTCGCCGTCGGTGACCTCGCCCCACGGATCGCCTCCGAGCGCCGGCTCGAGGTGCTGCCAGGCATCGCCGGGGTGCAGGGCGAAGATGGGGGAGAGGTTGTGGCGGGTGGCGCGGGTCAGCCGCAGCCGATCCTCCTTCGGGCCCGGGCTGGGTCCGCTCGTGCGGCCGGATGCCCTCGCCGTAGGGCGCCAGCTTGACGCGGGCGAGGAAGCCGCGGCGGGTGAGCCGCGAGCCGTCCGGAGCGCTGTAGTCCTGCTCGAGCGCCCAGATCGTGCGGCTCCGGGTCCCGGGCCAGGACGCCCTCGTCGGTCCACTGCCCGAGCAGCTGCGGCCGCGTGCTCGTAGGGATCGCCGCCCTCGGGGTCGCGCGGCAGGTCGAGCTCGACGACGTTGTACGGCGAGCGCGCGGCGAGCTCGGCTCGCTGCGCCTCGTCGATCACGTCATAGGGAGGAGCGACGACGTCGGCCAGCGCCCGACCTTGCCGAGGTCGTAGTGCACCGCCTGAAGGGGGAGTACCTCTGCCACGGGGGCGACACCCTAGACTCGCTCGCGACGGGGCGTGGCGCAGCCTGGTAGCGCGCTGCCTTTGGGTGGCAGAGGTCCCCGGTTCAAATCCGGGCGCCCCGACTCGAAGACGCAGCGCACCGGCTCGAATCTGCTCCCATCGGTAGATTGAGGGCACCGCCAGGGGCGGGGAGGAGGAAGATGAAGGAGGTAGTCCGCGGCGGGGCCTACAGGTATCTGCTGACGGCGGTTGCCGTCGCGTCGGCCGGCATCGCGCTCCTCCTCTACGCCACCGGCCTCTCCCACGACACCGAGTTGGCGAGCGTCGACACCCGCTTCTCGATCCGCGGCGACGAGAAGCCCCGGGACGACATCGTGCTGGTCCTGATCGACGACGTCACTTCCCGCGAGCTCCCCGTCCGCTTCCCGTTTCCGCGCTCCCTGCACGCCAGGGTGATCGACGCCGTCAACCGCGACGGCGCCAAGACGATCGCCTACGACGTCGAGTTCCTCCAGCCGACGCAGCCCAAACAGGACAACGCCCTGATCGACTCGGTGGCGCGGGCCGGCCCGAACAAGGTCGTCCTCGCCGACAGCCACCCGGACCCC
Source organism: uncultured Solirubrobacterales bacterium (assembly GCA_963825825.1). Taxonomy (GTDB): domain Bacteria; phylum Actinomycetota; class Thermoleophilia; order Solirubrobacterales; family 70-9; genus DASUPK01. Next base: position 103,198 of record CAWGUT010000002.1, read on the forward strand.
CAGGGCCGGAGCGGCGTCTTCGGAGGCCAGCAGGTACTCGACGACATCAAGGCCCGCGCCGGCAACAGCCAGATCGGCGAGGACTCCGATGGCGTTCGCCGCCGGATCCCCTACGAGGTCGGCAACATGAAGACCTTCCCGCTGGTCGCCGCCGAGGTCGCCTCCGGGAGGACGATCACAGAGGGCCAGATTGGCGGACCGTCTGCCTGGATCGACTACGCGGGCGGCCCGGGCACCTACACGTCGATTCCATTCTCCCGCGTCCTCAGCGGACAGTTCCCGCCCGGGTTCTTCAAGGACAAGGTCGTGGTCGTCGGCGCCTCCGACCCCAACCTCAAGGACATCGCCGAGACGTCGATCAGCCGCAGCGACCTGATGTCGGGGCCGGAGATCAACGCCAACGCGATCGCGACCGCCCTCGACGACTTCCCGCTTCGCTCGACGCCGCTGGGGTTCGACCTCTTCCTGATCGCGCTGATGGGAGTGATCGCGCCGCTGGCGAGCTACCGGCTGTCGCCGATCCGGGCCCTCGCCCTCGGCCTGCTCGCCGCCGCGCTCTACCTGGTCTGCGCCCAGCTCGCCTTCAACTCCGGCCGGATCGTGCCGGTCCTCTACCCGATGATCGCCCTCGGCCTCTCGCTGGTCGGCTCGCTGCTCGTCTACTACCTCCGCGAGGCCTTCATCCGACAGCGGGTGCGCGACACGTTCGCGCGCTTCGTCCCGGAGTCGGTCGTCGGCCAGGTGTTGGCCCGCACCGACGACGACCTCCGCCTGGAGGGCGCCCGCATGGACGTCACCGTCCTGTTCAGCGACATCCGGGGTTTCACGACCTTCTCGGAGGCCCGGGATCCGGGTCAGGTGCTGGAGGTGCTCAACGCGTACCACGAGGAGATGACCTCGGCCGTCATGGACCACGGCGGCACCCTGATCTCCTTCATGGGCGACGGAATCATGGCCACGTTCGGCGCGCCGATCGAGATGAACGACCACGCCGATCGCGCCTTCGCGGTGGCCAAGGAGATGCTCGAGGTCAGGCTGCCGAAGGTGAACGAATGGATGCGGGAGAATGACGTCGGCGCCGAGTTCCAGATCGGGATCGGGCTGAACAGCGGTCCGGTGATGGCGGGCAACATCGGCTCGCAGCAGAGGCTCGAGTTCACGACGATCGGCGACACCGTCAATACGGCCGCGCGGCTCGAGGGAATGACCAAGGGAAGCGGCCACAGCCTGTTCGTCGCGGACTCGACGCGCGAGCTGCTCTCCGAGCGCGACGGCGAGCTCAGCTACGTGGACTCGATGCCCGTCCGGGGCCGCGCCGAGGAGATCCGGGTCTGGGCCCCGGCCTAGGCACCGCTCCTGACGCGCTCAGCGGTTCCTGGCGAAGTAGGTCTGGCCTGGGCCGAGCTCGACGGTCCGGCCGAGGTCGAAGTCGCGAACGGAGATCCCGATCCCATCGGTCACCCTGAAGAAGGTGCCGTGGCACGTGTCCTTGGTGAGCCAGGTGGTGCCGACGACGCTGCCGGTGCCCCCGCTGCCCGAAGTCTTGTAGTTCCCACGACCGCTACCCCAGACCCGGCGCCCCCGCCTCCGCGATGTCGTCGCCACCGGCCCGCCGGACTTGCCGGCTTCCGCCTCGCCCGCGCCTTGATTCGGACACTGAAGCTTTCCGGCGAGCTTGGCGGTAGCTCGCGCGTCGTGGGCGCGCCCCTGCTTGAGCTGAATCAGGCCGTCGTAGAAGACCACGGAGTCGTCGGGTGTCGTCTCTCCGTAGTTGCCGGTGGCGGCCGTCACCTCCACCCGTCCCGCACGAGTGTCCACCAGGCTGTTCACCCGGACGCTTTCGACCTTCTTGAAGTTCTGGAAGCCCTTCTTGCTGCCGGGCTCCTTGACCCTGATGGTCCCCGCCGTGCGCTCCACGAGCACCGAGATGCCGTGCTGGGGCTCAAAAGTGACGAGCTTCCCGTTCACGATCGTGTTGTCGAAATCAACGGTCTGGGTCCCGCCCTCCCCGCCGTCCACGTCAATGTGCACGGCCGTAACGGTGTAGTCGCCGTAATTGGCTTGGACCTTCGAGAAGGGTTCGTTGTGCGATCCACCGGGGAGGGCCGCCGTGTCGACAGGGCTGGTTGGAGCTCGCCAGGTTGCCCGAGTTCGTGTAGTCAGCCCGAGGCGCACGGGAGATGTAAAAGAAGACGCTGCGTCTGGCTCGTCCCGTTCCTGACATTGGCCGTAAAGCGGGGAGAGCCGGCCCCGCAGCTTCCGACGACGAACTTGTAGTCGGTGGCCAGGCTGCTCAGCTGGCGAAGCTTCAATCCGTTCGGGACGGCGAGGTTGACGTGGCTCTCACCCGAGCCAGCCGCCGTCAGCTCAGCTGCGGTCGGCGAGCCGTTGCCCGGATTGACGACCGTCGCGCTTCCTCCCAGCGAGAAGTTGCTGGGCCCGCCCGTGTGCAGCGCAAATGACGGGCCGACCACGGTCAGCGAACACAACGCAATCAGAGCGAGAAAGAACGCCAAGCCGAAGCCCGGGCCCTTCCAATTCGCGTGCCTTCTCCCGACCACGCTCCTCCGTTTCTGCACCCCCGTCCCTGGATTGAAACAGATACGGGGACCTCCCGCCCTCAGGCGGCGGTGTCGAGCGTCCGGGCGGTCTCGGACTTGGGCACCTCCCGCGCCTCAGGGTTGGTGCCCAGGACCCGGTCGCTGAGGTTGTTGGTGACGCCGTGCCAGAAGTGCTCGTTCTTGAAGTGGTGCAGCCGGTGGTTCTTCCAGATCGCCTTGTACGCGGCCGACCGGGGCCGGTAGGCGGTGTGGATCAGGAAGTGCGTCCACTCGTACAGGAAGATCATGCAGAAGCCGGCGAGGCCGGCGCTGAGCAGCGCACCCAACGGAACGGGCCCCGCGATCACCATGACGAGCAGTGCGCCGAGCCCGATCGTCAGCGGCACCGCGAGCACCATGAGGAAGGCCGCCTGCCACCAGTAGAGGAGGACCATGTCGAGGTCGTTCGGCTCCTCGTGGTGGGCACGGTGGGCCCGCGCCGCCATCGTCTCCACCTTCCTGCCCCGGATCCGGAGCGGCTTCGCGTGCAGCAGATAGACGTGGATCGCCCACTCGCCGAAGGGATAGACCACGACCATCGCCGCGACCGCGACGGCGTCGCGCCAGCTCAGATCGCCGACCACGATCCGGATCACCGCCAGGACGAGGATCCCGGCCCCGATCGCCCACGGAGATTCCCTGCGCAGGAACTCCCGCCATGCCTTGCCGAGGGAGGTGACTTCTCGCGAGTGCATCCTCTCCGGACCAGACTAATGAGAACTGCGACACGGTCGTATTGCCCTGGTTAGACTCGCGCGCTTACAGAATTTGGGTAGTACCGACGGGAGGAACAAGCAGCGCATGAACGGGCAGGCGAGCACCGGCAGGAGGCGCCTGGCGATCGTCGTGGTCGCCCTCGGGTCGTTGGTCGCGTTGCCGGCCCTCGCCCTCGGGCACATCGAGCGCGCCTCCTACTGGCCGAATCCCGGCGCGGACACCTCGGTCCGTCCCGCGGCCGGCGGCGCCGTGCCCGGCATCCGACCGCTGGGCACGGCTCTGAACAAGAAGAGGCCGGGCGTCACGCGGGTGGTCTGCCAGCAGGTCCCGTCGAAGAAGCTGCGCAGGCACGGCACGCGGAAGCAGCTCTCCCGCAACAAGTCCATCAAGGCTCTCAACAAGTCGATCAAGCGGGCGCGCTCCCGCGGCTACACGCTGCGGGCATCGCAGCCGCCCGATCAGGATCAAGAAGAAGCGGGGCAAGAAGCTGCGCAAGCTCAACGTCAGGCTGCTCAGGCGCTGCCGCTACGGCTCGATCCAGGACGCGGTCACGGCGTCGCACAACAACGATCGCGTCGAGATCATGCCCGGGCTCTACACGGAGCCCAAGTCGCGTGCCCGCCCCACCAACGACCCGGCCTGCAAGGACCTCGTCGAGACCAACGACCACGGCGCCACAGGGGCCCTCTCCTACCGCTATCAGGCGACCTGTCCCAACGACCAGAACCTGATCGCCGTGATCGGTCGGGCGGTGACGAACACGCCCGCCCCGCAGCCTCCCTCACTCGACCGCCACGGAATCCCGGACGCCGGCGCGTGCATCCGCTGCAACCTCGAGATGCAGGGCACCGGGGTCGGCCCCGACGACGTGGTGATCGACGGCGGCGATCCGGCGCTCGGCGACGGCGGCGCACCCGGCGCGAACCCGCCCGACTACGCGAAGGACGTCGGCATCCGCGTGGACCGCGCCGACGGCTTCGTGCTCGACAACCTGAAGGTCCGCCATGTCAACGAGCACGGGATCTACGCGATCGAAACGGACGGCTTCAACCTCAACCGCTTCAGGACCGCCTACGCGAAGGAGTACGGCGTGCTCACCTTCGTCGCGGACCACTCGATCATTCAGAACTGCGACGCGTGGGGCAGCGGTGACGCGGGCCTGTACCCGGGTGCGGCGGCCGACACCTGGGACGCGGTCCCTGCGTCCGAGCGGCGGCGGAGCAACGTCATCGCCGACTGCGACGCACACCACAACGCCGCCGGCTATTCGGGCACCGACGCCAACGCGGTCTGGATCCACCACAACAACTTCTACGACAACACGCTCGGCTTCACGACCGACGTGTTCACCGCGCCGGGTCACCCCGGGTTCCCCCAGGACTCCGACCTGATCGAGAACAACAACTTCTATTCGAACAACTTCAACCTCTACCTGCCGCCGTGCGGACCGGGTCAGAAGCCGGGACCCTACGGACCCGAACCAGGGCTGCTCGGACGTCGTTCCCACCGTCCCGGAGCCGGTCGGCACCGGACTCTGGATCGCCGGCGGCAACCACAACATCCTCCGGAACAACCACTTCTGGGACAACTGGCGGCGGGGAACGATGCTGTTCGCCGTTCCCGATCAGTTCGTCTGCGGACCGGCCGGTGTCGATCCCACACTCCTGGCGGGCTGCGACCCCTCGAAGGTCCCGCCCTCGACCTCCTACAACAACGAGTTCTACGGCAACGTCATGGGCCAGGCGCCCGACGGGACCAAGGCGCGAAACGGGACCGACTTCTGGTGGGATAGCTACACGTCCAACACCGGCAACTGCTGGCACGACAACACGGGCATCGACGGCGACCGCGCCAGCCTCACCGCCACACCCCCGCTCGCGCCGGTGGCCGGCCAGTCGCTGCCGGGCTTCCTTCCCGAGGACTGTGGGACCAGCATGGGAACGGGCGGGCCGGCACAGGAGTCCGAGCTGCTCAACTGCCTGGGCGACATCACCTTCGACACCAGCACCTGTCCCTGGTTCTCGACCCCCCCGAAGCCGTAGGGCGTCGTGATCAAGGATCGGGCCTCGGCAGTCACTGCATGACGAAGGGACCGACCCGGGGAGCCTCTCCCGTTTGGCTCCGCGCGCCGGTCCCTTCTGCGTACCCCTGAGTACGACTTAAGACTCCTGGGGAGCATACCTAATTTTATGCTCCCTGAAAATGATTAGGCGCTTTTGCAAATTTTGGGGAGGGCATTCACGGCGGACCCCGGCGCTACGCTCCGCCTGCCCGGCCCCCGTAGCTCAGCTGGATAGAGCGCCGGCCTTCTAAGCCGGATGTCGCAGGTTCGAGTCCTGCCGGGGGCGCTAGGACCCAGCAGCGCACTCGTAGAGCTGCTCGCGCTATGGGCGGTCCGGGCAGCTGAGCAATAGCCGCTCGTGTCCACCTCGGAGTGTGTCCGAAACACGGAGCCCAGGCGTGTGTTGGAGGGAGGGGATAAGGTGAGCATCGAGCAGGGGGCTACTCGGAGGAGATCAAGACGCGCTCAGCACTAGGGGCATTTCTCATCGCGGCGATCGTGATGCTGGCCGGGTCCTCGCAATCGTTCGCCGCCGTCACCTGCGGCTACGCGGAGCCGGCGCATCTTGCCTCGGTCACCGCGACCGATGACTTCACCAAGATCGTTCGCTCCGGCGACGCGATTCAGCTCGACGACGGTCATCAGCCGGTGCCCTGCACCGGCGGCATGCCGACGGTGCTGAACACCGACCTGATTCAGATCGCCCACACCGGTCAGAGTGCCTCCACGGTCGATCTTCGCGGCGGCCCGTTTGCGCCGGGGTTCACCGCCGAGCCGGTCGGGGTGTCGGAGATCGAGCTCCAGTTTCTCGGCCCGACCTTCCTCGACGTCCGCGGGAGCGCCGGGGCGGATCGGCTCAGTCTTGCGTCCGGCGGCGTAAACCTGGATGGGGACGACGACGCCGACGTCACAGGCGTCTTCACGACACTGCTGATCGAGGGCCGCGGGGGCAACGATCGGCTCTCGCCGCAGGCCGGTTATACGACCGTCTCCCCGAGAAGGGTGCTGCTTGGCCAGGGCGGTCGCGACACCCTGATCGCGACCCCCGACGGCGCTGTCCTCCATGGCGGAAATGGACGGGACAGGCTGCTCGGCGGCCGGGGAGCTGACAACCTCACGGGAGGGCGCGGCTCGGACACCATCACGGGAGGCAAGGGGCGCGACCTCGTCCGCGCGATCGACGGCGCCCGCGACCGCGTCAACTGCGGGCCGGGCGACGATCGCGCGAAGGTCGACGGAATCGACCGGGTGAAGAGCTGCGAGCACCTGATCGCCGTGAAGAGCCGTGGACCGGTCAAGCACGGCTGAGCCGTGCCATCGAACCACCTCGCTTGGACGTCTCCTCACGCTAGATTGAGAGCCACGCGGTGGGCGTAGCTCAGTTGGTAGAGCTCCTGGTTGTGGTCCAGGTGGTCGCCGGTTCGAGTCCGGTCGCTCACCCCTCTGGGGTGACCCTCGGCAGTAGGCTGGCTCCACCATGGATGGTGCCCTGCGCAAGTTGCGGGTTTCGCTGCAGGCCCTGACGGACGTCTTTGCCAACCGGGACCTGGCGCGCCTGGTTCTCGCGTGGGGTGTGTTCACGTTCGCAGGCTGGGCATTCGTGATCGCCGTGTCGGTTTACGCCTTCGAGCATGGCGGGATCTGGGCGGTCGGCATCGCTGCGGCCGCCAGGCAGCTCGCTGGTGCGCTCGCCTCTCCCTTTTCGGGTCTGATCGGCGACCGCTACTCGAGGCGGCTGGTCCTGGCCGTGAGCGCGCTGCTGGGCGCCATCATCCTCGTGGTCTCCGCCTACGCGGTCGACGCTCATTGGCCGAGCTGGATCGTCTACGCGCTCGGAGCCGTCAGTACGGTCGCGGTCTCGCCATACATTCCGGCCGAGGGCGCCCTCCTGCCGCAGGTCGCGCGCACTCCCCAGGAGCTCTCGGCTGCGAACGTCGCTCACAACCAGGCGAGCAACCTTGGGTTCTTGACGGCCTCGCTCGTCACCGGGGTTTTGATGGGCGCCGTCGGCCTCGGGTCGGCGTTCGTCGCCGCCGCGGCCGCAGGGTCATTGGCGAGCCTCCTGCTGTTCACCCTCCGCAAGGACGCCCCTCCCAGATATGAGCCCGATGAGACGGCTTCGGGAATGGTCCGGGAGCTCGTGCTCGGCCGCGAGGCGGTCCACGGCGATCGCAAGTTGCGCGTGCTCGAAAACGTGATGAGCGTGAACGACCTCATCGAGGGGGCCGCCAACGTAATGGCGGTGATCATCGCTCTCGACCTTCTCGGCGAGGGGGAGGGGACGGTCGGGTACCTGCACGCCTCGTGGGCGATCGGCGCACTGATCGCGGGAGGGGCTCTCGCAGTCCTGGTCCGCCACGGCAACCTCACGGCTGCCATCGCCACCGGGTGCCTGATCACCGGGACCGCCTTCGCCCTGCCCGGCGTCTGGCCCTCACTCGCCGTCGCCTACATCTCCTTCGCGCTCGTCGGCTACGGATACGCCTCGGTCAAGGTGACCGCGAGGACGCTGATGCAGCGCCTCGGCGATCCGGAGACCCTCGCGCGCGCGATCGCGTTCCTGGAGACGAACCGCCTGCTGGCCATGGCGGTCGGCTCGCTCGCGGCACCGGCGCTGGTCGAGCTGATCGGCATTCGCCCGGCCCTGTTCGTGTTCGGGGGCTTGGTCGCGGGCGTGGCCCTCGTTCGCTGGCACGCCCTGCGGGTTTTCGAGATCGGGGCTCCGGTCTCCGAGCGCCATTACGAGCTGCTGCGGGGCAGCTCGATCTTCGCCCCGCTTCCGGTCGACACGCTCGAGGGGGTCACCCACGCGCTGGTCGAGGTCGAGGCCGACGCGGGCCAGGAGGTGACCACCCAGGGCGACCGCGGGGACCGCTTCTACATGATCGAGGACGGGGAGGTGGAGGTGTTCGAGGACGGCGTGTTCAAGCGCAGGCAGGGGGAGGGCCAGTGTTTCGGGGAGATTGCGCTGATCCGGGATGTCCCCCGAACTGCCACCGTCCGGGCCACCCGTACGACCCGGCTGGTGGCACTCCCCCGGCACCGCTTCGTCGAGGCCGTGGCGGGCCATCGGCGCAGCAGTCACACGGCCGACGTCGTCGCGTCGGGGTGGCTCACAGCGTCGGCCGAGGAACAACCGCTGGAGGTCGGGGCTGAGGCCTCGGAGCGCTGAAGGCTTGGAGTAGGCGATTTCGGAGGAGAACATCGAGATCGTCCGTGGGATCTGGAAGGCGGACCGCCGGCACGACGTGGAGGCGGTGCATGCGGCGTACGCGCCCGAGCGGCGTGGGAAGACAACACCGGCCTCTGGGGAGACTGGGTACCGCACATGGTCCGGAGGGGATCAGGCCGCGTGGCGCCAGTGGTACGAGGCGTTCGACGATGTCCAGTTCGAGTGGGATGAAGTCGCCGACGCCGGAGATGATGTGGTGGTGACGTATCGGGCCCACGCCCGAGGGCGCGGCAGCGGAGCAGTCGTCGATCAGGCCTTCACGCTGCTCTGGACCCTGCGAGCCGGAAAGGTCGTGCACATCCGCGCCTATGCGGATCGCACCGCGGCCCTCGAAGCCGCCGGACTGCGGGAGTAGGAATCCCCTCTGCGGGATCGGCGCGCGCAGTACATTGAACCCTCTGCCCCCCGACTCGCCCGCCGACAGAACCCCTCCGCCGAAGACGCACCCGAAGGGGTGGCGCGTGGATCCGGCGCCCGACGGGCGAGGGGCGCCGCCGCAGGAGAAGCCGCCGATGATCCCTCGGAGCAGGGCGTTCATCGCCTTCCTCGCTCGGGCTGCTGGCGGTGAACCTCCTGATTTCGATCCTCACCAGCGGGCCGGCGAGTCGTCCCCGCGTCCCGTACCAGCCGTTCTTCGTCAACCAGGTCACCGCCAACAACGTCCAGGACATCAGCTCGCAGGGGGACTCGATCGAGGGGACGCTCAAGAACGAGGCGACCTACGACCCGCCGGGCGACGACAAGCCGGTCAAGGTGGACAAGGACTTCAAGACCGAGGTTCCGTCCTTCATCGATCACAACTCGGTCACCCAGCTGCTTGCCCAGCACAACGTGGTGATCAACGCGAATCCGCCCGACTCCGGCCGCTCCGTCCTCGGCACGATCATCCTCGGCTTCCTCCCGACGATCCTGCTGATCGGCTTCTTCATCTGGCTCATCCGGCGGCAGATGGGCGGGGGAGGGGGCGGCATCCTCGGCGGCTTCGGTCGCTCCACCGCGCGGCGGAGCACACCGGATGAGCAGGAGCGGGTCACCTTTGCCGACGTGGCCGGAATCGACGAGGCGGAGGACGAGCTGGTTGAGATCGTCGACTTCCTGAAGAACCCGCAGCGCTACACGAAGCTCGGGGCGCGGGTCCCGCACGGCGTCCTGCTCTACGGGCCGCCCGGGACCGGCAAGACGCTGCTCGCCCGCGCGGTCGCCGGCGAGGCCCACGCCGCCTTCTTCCACATCTCTGCGTCGGAGTTCGTCGAGGCGATCGTGGGCGTGGGCGCCTCGCGGGTGCGCGACCTCTTCAAGCAGGCGAAGGAGGCGGCGCCGGCGATCGTCTTCATCGACGAGCTCGACGCGATCGGGCGCTCGCGCTCGGGCAACGTCGCCGGGCTCAGCGGCGGCAACGACGAGCGCGAGCAGACGCTCAACCAGATCCTCACCGAGATGGACGGCTTCGAGCCCGGGCACGAACGTGATCGTCCTGGGCGCGACCAACCGGCCCGAGATCCTCGACCCCGCGCTGCTGCGCCCGGGTCGGTTCGACCGGCGCATCGCCGTCAACCCGCCCGACCAGAAGGGCCGGGTCCAGATCCTCAAGATCCACACCCGGGAGGTGCCGCTGGCGCGACGACGTCGACCTCGAGCGCATCGCCGCCTCGATCCCCGGCTCGACCGGCGCCGACATCGCGCTGCTCGTCAACGAGGCTGCCCTGTCCGCCGCCCGCCACGAGCACCCCAAGGTCGAGCAGAGCGACTTCACGGACGCGATCGAGAAGATCCTGCTCGGCGCCGAGCGCCAGATCGTGATGACCGACGAGGACCGGAGGCGCACCGCCTACCACGAGTCCGGCCACGCTCTGGTGGGCATGCTCACCCCGGGCGCCGACCCGGTTCGGAAGATCTCGATCATCCCCCGCGGCCAGGCGCTGGGGGTCACGCTCTCGACGCCCGAGAGCGACCGCTACAACTACCGCCGCGAGGAGCTCCTGGCGCAGATCAAGGTTGCGCTCGGCGGCCGCGCCGCGGAGAAGGTCGTCTTCGACGACCTCTCGACCGGCGCGGAGTCCGACATCCAGAACCTCACGCAGGTCGCCCGCGGCATGGTCGGCCGCTGGGGGATGAGCGACGCGGTCGGGCCGATCGCCGTCACCGACGGCCGCCAGGACGGCGTGCTGCTACCCGGCGCGATGCCGGCCTCCGAGCCCACCCAGGAGCTGGTCGACAAGGAGGTGCGGCGAATCGTCGAGGAGGCCGAGCGCGAAGTGATCCAGCTCCTCGAGGAGCATCGGGAGCAGCTCGATGCCCTCGCCAACGCGCTGCTGGACCGCGAGACGCTCGACCAGCAGGAGGCCTACGAGGTCGCCGGCGTGCCGCCGCGGGAGACTGATCCGGCCGAAGAGGCGAAGGCCGCCGCGGCGGCCCCGGCCAGGTCCTCGACCACCGACTAGCCGAGCGGGACCTCGAGCGCGGCGTCCTGCTCGGGGTAGTACTCCTCGACCCGGTCGGCGCCGTACTTCTCCCCGGAACTTCTCGACGACGTCCGCCACGCCGGCGCGGGTCCTCGATCGGCTTGGCGGTCGCGCGCAACTCCGCTCCATCGGCGGCGAGGCGGATCTCCGGCGTCTTCACCGCAGGTTCCGGTACCAGTTGCTGTGCTGACCCGCTCACCGGGAGCAGCAGCAGCCTGTCGCCCTCCTGCACGAACCAGATCGGGACGTGAGCTCTCGCGTCCGGACTTGCGCCCGGTGACGGTGAGGTCGACCTCATTCGTGTCCTGCAGGGCGTCTTTGAGCTCTTCGGCGGTCATCGGTCACCCGATCGCGTCCAGCACCGCCGAACAGGCCTCCTCGCAGCGCCTGCACTCCTCCGCGCAGATCCGGCAGTGCTCGTGATGGTCGGCGTGTCGCTCGCACTCCTCGGCGCAGACGGCGCAGAGCTCCCTGCACGACGACACCTGTGCCCTGGCGGTCTCGGCGACGTACTCCGTCTGCCGGCTCAGGACGCGGCCGGTGGCGGTGCAAACGTCGGCGCAGTCGAGGCAGAGGCGAATCGATCTGCGCATCTCCTCGACGTCGTCCTCGGCCAGGCTCGCATCGGCGCACGCGGTACACGACTGCTCGCATGCGAGGCACTCATCGATGCAGCGGGCCAGCACATCGCGGTCGATCTGAGCCGGCCCCGGATGCGCCTCCAGCATCTCCTTCGACACGGTTGCGGTGGCCATGGGTCCTCCTTCCGGCTGCCGGATCCGGCGGGCAGCTGCGGTCCGACACTACTACTCAACCAACGCGACGATCTGATCAGCAGGCGCCGGGGCGGTCGATCAGCAGCCGGACCGTTGAGCCGGGCCGGACCGTTGAGTCCGCAGAGGGCGATGGTCGCGCATACCTCCCAGTCGGACGGGATCAGCACTCCGAAGATCCCGCCGCCCTCCTCGGTCGAGCCGAGTCCCAGGTCGTCGAGCCGCTGCTCGGCGACGTCCAGCGGCTGACCGGCGAGCGAGGGGACCGTGATGCCGTTGGGCTTCGGCGCCGGGTTGTCGGAATCGGTGAGCTTCGGAACCACGATCAGGGCGCCGAAGGTCGAGAGCGGCAGCGACGAGCAGCGCGAGCAGCGGGATCACGATCCGGCGCAGGCGGCGGCGCCCGCGCCTTCGCGGCCGGCGCTCGGTGGGCGCCGTCGCCGCGGGCAGCGGAACCGTCTCGGCAGCAGGCGCGGCCTCCCCGATGCCGACCAGGTGCTCGGGCTCGGTGACCGCCTCGCCGCGGGTCGCGGCCACGGCCGCTCGACCGAGGTCGCCGGCGGAGGGGAACCGGTCCGCCGGGTCCTTGGCCATCGCCCGGCGGATCACCGGGTCGAGGGCGGCTCGTCCGCCGCCGCCGGATCCGACGGCCGGCGGTGGCTCGTTGAGGTGGGCCCACATCTTGGCCGAGCTCTCGCGCTCCGGGAACGGGACCTCGCCGGTGACCGCGTGGAAGAGGACGCAACCGAGGGCGTAGACGTCGGTGCGGGCGTCGACCCGGCGCCCCTCGATCTGCTCCGGCGCCATGTAGTCGACGGTGCCGATCACCTCGCCGGTGGCGGTCAGCCCGCTCGTCGAGGCCGCGATCTTCGCCAGTCCGAAGTCGGTCAGGAACGCCGCCGGCCCGTCGTCAGCCGGCCCCGGTTCTCCGACGAGCACGTTCGCGGGCTTGACGTCGCGGTGCACGAGGCCGGCGGCATGGACCGCATCCAGTCCGTCGGCGACCTCCGCGATCAGCGAGGCCGCCTCGTCGGCGGGCAGCGGGCCGCGGGCCGCGGTCAGCCGCCCGAGGTCGCGCCCGGGCACGTATCGCATGGACACGAACAGCAGGCCGTCGCGCTCGCCGGCGCCGAACACGGTGACCACCCGCGGATGCTCGATCGAGGCCGCGGTGCGCGTCTCCTCCCGGAACCGCGCTCGGAACCGCTCGTCCTCGGCGAGCTCCGTCCTGATCACCTTCAGCGCGACATCCCGGTCGAGCCGGACCTCTCGGGCCAGGTAGACGATCCCCATCCCTCCGTGCCCGAGCGTGCGCTCGATCCTGAACCCGGCGAACTCGGCACCGGCGGCCAAGCCGGGTGCGCCGCTGCCCCTGATCGTTCCCTCGACCGACATCGGACACCCAAGTATCGCTAGCTTGCAAGGCGGTCCTTCAATGCGCGGGGGACGTCACGGATGACCGATCCAGTGGATGAGCAGACAGAGGCGCGCGACGGACGGCACGGCGGTGGCAGCCGACCGCCCCATCGTGCAGGCGATCGACGTCAGCCGGCGCTACGGCGAGGGCGACGCCGCCGTCGATGCCCTGCGCGACGTCAGCGTCGACTTCGAGCGCGACCGGTTCACCGCGATCATGGGGCCGTCGGGCTCGGGGAAGTCGACTCTCCTGCACGTGCTCGCCGGGCTCGACCGTCCGACCGGCGGCCGGGTGCTGATCGACGGCACAGACATCACCACGCTCGACGATGCCGACCTGACCAAGCTGCGCCGCGACAAGCTCGGCTTCATCTTCCAGTTCTTCAACCTCCTGCCTGTCCTGACGGCGGAGGAGAACCTCGTGCTGCCGTTGTCGATCGCCGGCCGCAAGCCCGACAAGGCCTGGCTCGAGCAGCTGCTGAACACGGTCGGGCTGCAGGACCGTCGCACGCATCTGCCTTCGGAGCTCTCCGGCGGCCAGCAGCAGCGGGTCGCGGTGGCTCGGGCGCTGATCTCGCGACCCGCGGTCATCTTCGCCGACGAGCCGACGGGCAACCTCGACTCCAAGGCCTCCGAGGACGTCCTGCGGCTTCTCCGGCAGGCGGTCGACGAGTTCGATCAGACGGTGGTGATGGTCACCCACGCGCCGGAGGCGGCGGCCTTCGCGGATCGCCTGCTCACGCTGCGCGATGGCGAGATCGTCTCCGATGCCGCACCCGGCTCGACTGACGACGTGATCGAGCTGATGAAGCAGCTTGGCTAGCGTCGCGATCAAGAGCCTCTGGGCCCGCAAGCTGCGGGCGCTCGGCACGACGGTGGCGGTGCTCGTCGGTGTCTCGCTGATCGCCGGGACCTACGTGATCACCGACACCATCAACAAGGCCTTCGACCAGATCTTCAGCGACTCGCTGAAGGGCACCTCGGTGGTGATCACCAACAAGCAGCCGGTCACCCAGCAGACGAACACCTCCACGAGCTTCCCCGCCGGGATCCTCAAGAAGGTCCGTGAGGTGCCCGGCGTGAACCTCGCCGCCGGCACCATCTTCACCGGCGGCGGCATCTTCAAGGGCGACCAGGAGGTCGGCTCGCAGTTCGCCCCAAAGTTCATCTCGGCGGCGTTGCCGCCGCAGATCGAGAGCCTGAAGACAGTTGAGGGGCACCGGCCGACGAACTCCCACGAGGCCACCCTCGACAAGGCGGCGGCCGACGACGCGGGGCTCTCGATCGGCGATCCGATCCGGATTGCGGGGGAGCGCCGCGTCCGGACCTACCGCCTCGTCGGCCTCACCGAGCTCGGCGGCACCTCATTCGGTGGCGCCAGCATCGCGCAGCTCACCCTCCCGGAGGCCCAGTTCATCACCGGCAATGTCGGCCGGTTCAACCAGATCTCGGTCGGACTCAACCCCGACGTGTCGTCGGACGAGCTGAAGGCGCGAATCGAGCGGGTGGTGCCGCCGACGCTCCGGGTGGAGACCGCGGAGCAGAACGCCAACCGCTCCTCCAACGAGATCCACGACGCCCTCAGCTTCCTGCCGATCTTCCTCGGCGTGTTCGCCGCCGTCTCGCTGATCGTCGGGGCCTTCGTGATCTTCAACACCTTCTCGATCACGGTCTCGCAGCGGATCCGCGAGTACGGGCTGCTGCGGACCCTCGGCGCATCCCGGAGGCAGGTCCTGACCTCGGTGTTCATCGAGGCCGCGCTGATCGGGCTGCTCGGCGCGGTCCTCGGGGTACTGGGGGGCCTCCTGTTCGCGAAGGGCATCGAGTCGCTCTTCGACGCGCTCGGGATCGGCCTGCCGACCACCGCGCTGGTCGTCGCGACCCGCACGGTGATCGTCTCGGTGCTGATCGGCCTCGCGGTGACGCTGATCGCGGTGCTCAACCCGGCGCTGCGCTCGACCCGGGTGCCGCCGATCGCGGCGATGCAGAACATCGAGCTGACCGCGAGCCGCCGCCGCTCGGTCGTCACAGCGATCATCGCCTGGCTTCTGATGCTCGGTGGGCTGGCGCTCGTCCTGGTCGGGCTGTTCGGCAACCAGAAGACCGGCGATGCGGCGCTGATGCTCGGCGGCGGGGCCGCGCTGGTGCTGTTCGGCGTCTCGCTCTACAGCCCGCGGCTGGTGCGGCCGCTGGCCGGGACGATCGGGGCGCCGCTCGAGAGGTTGCGCGGGCTGACCGGCCGGCTGGCGCGCGAGAACTCGCAGCGCAATCCGTCGCGCACCGCGGCCACCGCGGCGGCGCTGATGATCGGGCTGGCGCTGGTCTCGTTCGTGACCGTCTTCGCCGCGGGGCTCAAGGCCTCGATCGCCGACGCGATCGACAACAGCTTCCAGGGCGAGCTCGAGATCCAGAACACCAACGGCTTTGACCCGATCCCGACGGCGGCCGCCGCGGCGGTTCGCAACGTGCCCGGCGTGCAGACGGTCTCGACTCTGCAGGCGACCCAGGTCAAGATCGACGGCGTGGGGGGCAAGCCGCGGGCCACCGGGCTCGATCCGGCCACCGCGAGCCAGGTGCTGAAGCTCGACTTCCAGGGCGACACGACCGAGCAGACGCTGCGGAACATGACCGACTCGCGAGACGATCGTCGACAAGTCGTTCGCCGACTCCAACAACCTGAACGTCGGGGACACGATCCACGTCTTGGGCCAGACCGGAAACCGGGCGGACTTCCGGATCGTCGGCGAGGTCAAGGACAACGCCGACCTGCTCGGCAGCATGGTCGTCACCCAGGGGGCGATGGCGAGGGACTTCGCCGTCACCCAGGACACCTTCGACTTCATCAAGCTCGCGCCCGGGGCGGACGCCTCCACGGTCCAGGACCGGATCGACACGCTGCTCGCCCGGCAGTTCCCGACCGCCGAGGTGATGAACCAGCAGGAGCTCAAGCAGAACCAGGAGGACCAGATCAATCCGCTGCTCGGGCTCGTCTATGCACTGCTCTCGCTGGCGATCATCGTCAGCCTGTTCGGCATCGCCAACACCCTGGCGCTCTCGATCTACGAGCGCACCCGCGAGCTCGGCATGCTGCGCGCGGTCGGCATGTCGCGGCGCCAGGTGCGACGGATGATCCGCTACGAGTCGGTGATCACGGCCCTGATCGGCGCGGTGCTCGGCATGGTTCTCGGCCTGATCTTCGCCGCGTTGATGTCGGTGCCGCTCCAGGACCAGGGATTCGTGCTCAGCTACCCGGTCGGCCAGCTCGTCTTCATCCTCGTGGTCGCGGCGATCGCCGGCGTGATCGCGGCGATCGCCCCGGCGCGCCGAGCCTCGCGGCTCGACGTGCTCCAGGCGCTGGCCTACGAGTAGTGACCGGCCTCTAGGGCTGCGCCACCGGCACCGGCGTCTCGTCGCCGGCCTCCGGCGTGACCAGGATCGCGCCCTCGCCGCTCGGGTAGGCCTCCTCGCCGTGGTAGATCGAGTCCATGCCGAGCGACTCGTCGTGCTCCGGGCCCCGCAGCGGCATCACCGCGCCGATCAACTTGAGCAGGACGAACGTCATCCCGAAGGCGTAGAGCGGCGTGGCCAGTGCGGCGAGCGCCTGGTCTCCCAGCTGACTGATGTTCCCGTAGAACCAGCCGTCCGAGACCCCGTTCCAGGATTGCTGGGCGACGAACCCGATGAAGAGGATCCCGAGCAAGCCCGCCGTGCCGTGGGCGGCAAGCACGTCGAGGGTCTCGTCGACCCGTGTCCGCGGCCTGTAGACGATCACGAAATAGACCGGGAACGCTCCGAGCACTCCGAGGACGAGAGACCAGGCTGGGCTGATGAAGCCGCCCGCGGGGGTGATCAACACGCAGCCGGCGATGATCGCGGTCGCGGCGCCCACCGCCGTCACCTTTCTGTCGCGGATCAGGTCGAGCATCATCCAGGTGAAAAGGGTCGCGGCAGGGCAGAGGAGCGTGTTGGTGAACGCCAGGACGCTTGGATCACCTGTTCCGAACCCGCTGCCGCCGTTGAAGCCGAACCAGCCGAACCACAGCAGCCCGCCGCCGAGCAGCACCAGCACCGAGTTGTGCGGCAGCAGGCCGATGCGGCCGTAGTCCTTTCGGGCCCCGACGACGATCGCGGCCGCCAGCGCCGAGAAGCCCGAGGCCATCTCGACCGCAATCCCACCGGCGAAATCGAGCGTTCCGCCCTCCTGCAGCCAACCGCCCCCGAAGCCCCAGTGGGCGAGCACGGAGTAGACCAGGACCGACCAGAGGGCGGCGAACACCATCCAGGGGCCGAAGCGCATCCGCTCCACGACCGCGCCGGAGATCAGCGCCACCGTGATGATGCAGAAGGTCGCCTGGAAGGCGAAGAAGACGAGATGGGGGATCGCGGTCCCATCCCGGGGCGCGAAGGTGACGTCGTGGAGCCCTACGTAGTTGAGCCCTCCGATCAGGTCGCCGGTGCCGTCGAAGGCCAGCGAGTAGCCGATCAGCGCCCACATGACGCCCGCGATCGCGATCGCGCTGACGCTCATCATGAACGTGTTGAGGGCGTTCTTGGCGCGGACCAAGCCGGCGTAGAAGAGCCCCAGCGCGATGGTCATCATCAGGACCAGCGCGGTCGCCGCCAGCATCCAGGCGGTATCACCCGTGTCGACCTGGGTCACCTGTGCGATCACCGGAGCGCCCATCAGGCACCCACCGGTGTCACAGCGGCGTTGTCCTCCTCGCCGGTGCGGATGCGGACCGCCCGGTCGAGCGAGACGACGAAGATCTTCCCGTCGCCGACCTCACCGGTCCGCGCTCCGTCGCAGATCGCGTCGATGGTCGGCTGCACGAAGGGGTCGGTGACGGCGATCTCGAACCGGACCTTGTCGGAGAGCTCCACCTTCACGGTCGTGCCGCGGTAGGTCTCGACCCTGTCGAGCTCTCCTCCATGGCCCTGGACCCGGGTCATGGACACGCCGCGCACCTCCGCGCGATAGAGCGCCTCGAGCACGTCGTTCGCGCGCTCGGGACGGACGATGCCGATCACCAACTTCACGATGGACCCCTCTCTGAAGACGAGACAACAGCGCCACTGCTGAGGGGGCGAACCTACATCGGACGCTGGCCCGCGATCGCGCTCGGTCGCGTTAGGGTGAATCAAATGGCCGCAATGTCCGGGGATCACCTGGGGTGGTCATGAGCGGCGCGACGATCGACGCCCCGGACGTTCGGGGTTGGTCGGTCGCTTCGGGCCTCGGCCGGGTGGCGATCGGCCTGGGCCTGCTGGCGGCTCCCGAGCGGGCTGCGCGCGCGCTCGGCTTCGAGCAGGTGAATCCGGCCACCGTGGCGGTCAGCCGCATCGCCGGTGTGCGGGACTTCGTACTCGGCATCTCGACGCTCGCCGCACTCGAGGATCGCGACCGCCTCCGGGCGGCGACGCTGGCGAACGCCGTCGCCGACGCGGGGGACACGCTCGCATTCGCAGCGGCGCTGGGGACCTCGGAGCGCCGGGCGGCAGCCCTTGGCCTCGGCGCCGCGCTGCCCGCGGCCCTCGCCGGCATCTGGACCGCATGGCGGCTGAGCTGAGGTCCGACCGGGAGCGCGAGGTTTTGGAGCGCCTCCGCGCGCATCCCCGAGGGACACGTCACCACCTATGGCGACCTCTCCCCGGGGGCACCGCGCTTCGCCGGCCAGGTTCTCTCCCACTGCCACGATGCGACCGTCCCCTGGCAGCGGGTGGTCCGCGCCGACGGCTCGCTCGCCAAGGGCGATCGGCAGCGACGGCTGCTCGAGGCGGAGGGCGTTCCGTTCAAGGGCGCGCGGGTCGACATGGACGCCGCCTGGATACCGGCCGACGACCTTGACTGAGTTGCGAGACACTCCAAGGCGATGACCGGCAAGGCCGACTTCACCGAGGAGGAGTGGAAGACGATCCTCGAGGCGCCGCCGAGCGCGGGCCTCGTCGTGATCCTCTCCGACCGGGGCGGCTCGATTCGCGAGACCTTCTCGATGGCCAAGGCGTACACCGAGGCCCGCAAGCAGCACGGCGACAGCGAGTTGCTCGACGAGATCGCCGCGACGAAGCCGGAGATGGACCGCGCCCGCGCCGGCTCGCCGGAGGAGCTCAAGCAGCACAACCTCGACAACGTCAGGCAGGCGATCTCGGTGCTCAAGACAAAGGGAGCCGACGAGGAGGTCGACGAGTACCGGAAGTTCATCCTCGGCCTGGCGGAGCGGGTTGCGGAGGCCCGCAAGGAGGGGTTCATGGGCCTCAGCGGTGAGCGCGTCAGCGATGCCGAGCGCGCTGCGATCGGCGAGATCGAAGCCGCTCTGAGCTGAAGGAGGGAATGATGGCCTCGCCTCCAGTCCTCACACCGAAGGAGCGCGAGGCAGCCGGCAAGGCCGCCCGTCGCCGGGCGCCTCGCTCCATCCAGGGCCGGTGGGAGCCGGGACCGGATCGCCCGGACCCCGTCGAGATCCTCGAAGAGCAGGACCGGAACCGCGTTCCGGAGCTGATCGCGATCCGCCACGGGCGGATGCTCGTCTCGCGCGTTCACCTTCTATCGCGGGGCGGCGGGGATCATGGCGGCGGACCTCGGCGTGACCCCGCGGTCTGGCCTCGACGTCCAGCTCTGCGGCGACGCCCATCTCTCCAACTTCGGCGCCTTCGCTGCTCCGGACCGGCGGCTGATCTTCGACATCAACGACTTCGACGAGACCCACCCCGGACCGTTCGAATGGGACGTGAAGCGGCTTGCCGCGAGCTTCGCGGTCGCCGCCCGGGATCGCGGTTTCAAGAAGCGGGAGGGCCGAGAGGTGGTGACCACGGCGGCCCGGGCGTACCGGGAGGAGATGAGGCGGCTGGCCGCAGAGCGCAACATCGACGTCTGGTACGAGCGAGTCGATATCGAGGTCATCGAGCAGTACCGCTCGCAGGTGAGCCACAAGGTCGCCCGCAACTTCGACAAGGCGAAGGCCAAGGCCGAGAGCAAGAACAGCTTGCGGGCATTCACCAAGCTCACCCGGGAGGAAGACG
Source organism: uncultured Solirubrobacterales bacterium (assembly GCA_963825825.1). Taxonomy (GTDB): domain Bacteria; phylum Actinomycetota; class Thermoleophilia; order Solirubrobacterales; family 70-9; genus DASUPK01. The sequence continues at coordinate 123,477 of CAWGUT010000002.1, forward strand.
GGGAACTGCGGATCGTCAGCGACCCTCCGCTGATCGTCCCGATCGAGGAGCTCGTGCCGAAGAACAAGCTCAAGGCGGTCCAGACCGGGTTGGTCGATCTGGTGGACCAGTACCGAGGAACCCTCTCCCCCGACATCCGCTATCTGGCGGACCGCTATCGCTTCGTCCACGTCGCCCACAAGGTGGTCGGCGTCGGCAGCGTCGGGACCCGTTGCTGGATCGTCCTGATGCTCGGTAGCGACTCGAACGATCCACTGTTTCTGCAGGTCAAGGAAGCCGTGCCCTCGGTGCTCGCGCCCTTCGCGAGCGGCGGCCGCTACAAGCACGAGGGCCGGCGGGTCGTCGAGGGACAGCGGCTGATGCAGGCGGCCAGCGACATTTTCCTCGGCTGGCTCACCAACGAGGAGGGGATCGACGGCGGGCGGCACGACTTCTACGTCAGGCAGCTCTGGGACGGCAAGGGCTCGGCCGAGATCGAGAGATGACGCCGCACACGATGGGGCTGTACGCGCAGCTCTGCGGTGCCACGCTCGCCCGGGCGCACGCGCGGTCCGGCGACGCGATCGCGATCGCCTCGTACCTGGGCGGGGGCGACAAGTTCGACCGCGCGATGGCCGACTTCGCGGAGGCGTACGCGGACCAGAACGAGCGCGACTACGAGGCGGTCACCGCCGCCGTCGAATCGGGACGCCTGAAGGCCGAGCGAGACATCTGACGCTGGGCGGTTCCGTGCCGGGCGAAGGAAGCGCGGCCCGAGGGGGGAAGTGGGACCCGGAGCCGCACGATGATCGTCGACAGCGCCCACTACAAGGACGGCGCGCGCCAGCACGAGGAGGCGCTCACGCCCGAGCGGGCGGCGGAGCTCAGGCGCGACGCGGGCCAGCGGCGAGTTCGTCTGGATCGGGATCCACGAGCCGGAGGCCGGGGACCTGCGAGCGGCTGCAGGAGCTGCTTCGGGCTGCACGAGCTCGCGGTCGAGGACGCGTCAGCAGGCCCACCAGCGGCCGAAGATCGAGGACTACGACGAGGACGTCTTCATCGTCCTGAAGACCGCCCACTACCACGAGGATCGCGAGGAGGTCCACTTCGGCGAGATCCACCTGTTCGCCGGCCCGGGCTACGTGATCACCGTGCGGCACGGCCCGGGCAGCGAGCTCGCCTCGGCCCGGCAGAGCCTCGAGGCAGCGGCCGGACCTGCTGCGGCTCGGGGCGGCGTCGGCGGTCTGGGCGATCCTCGACAAGGTCGTGGACGACTACATCCCGGTCGTCGACGCGATCGAGGACGACGTCGAGGAGGTGGAGAAGGACGTCTTCGACGACGACATCCCGGCCCCGACCGCCCGCATCTACAACCTGAAGCGCGAGGTGATCGAGTTCCACCGGGCGGTCTGGCCGCTGCTCAACCCCCTCGAGACGCTGGAGCAGGGCGGCTTCGAGCGCGTCCCCGAGGAGCTGCGCAGCTACTTCCGCGACGTCGCCGACCACGCCAAGCGCGTCGACGAGCAGGTCAGCTCCCAGCGCGAGCTGCTCACCAGCGTGCTGCAGGCCAACCTCTCGCTGGTCAGCGTCAACCAGAACGAGACGGTCAAGAAGATCTCGGCGGTCTTCGGCATCATCGCCGTGCCGACGTTCATCGCCTCCGTCTACGGCATGAACTTCGACAACATGCCCGAGCTGCACTGGCACTACGGCTACGCCTATGCGCTGGGGCTGATGGCGCTCTGCGTGGTGGCGCTGGCCACCTTCTTCAGACGCATCGATCTGGATCTGTAGGCAGTCCTACGATGGGGGCCGTGCTCAGGCCTACGATGGGGGGCCGTGTTCCCCCTCGCCCACGTCGGCGGCCCGGTCTTCGAGCCACTCCAGGTCGCGGCGCTGACGCTGGTCGCGACGGCCTACGCGTTCCGCACGCTGACCCTGGCGCAGGAGGGCCGGCCGGTCCCGACCTGGCGGGCCATCTGCTTCGCCTCCGGCCTGCTCCTGATCGCGGTCGCCTTCCTCTCCCCGCTCGGCCACCTGGATACCGAGCTGGTGCTCGCCCACATGAGCCAGCACCTGCTGATGGGGGACATCGGGGCGCTGCTGATCGTGCTCGGGCTGACCGGCCCGCTGCTCCAGCCCCTGCTCCACAACCGCTGGCTCGGCTGGATCCGCCACCTCGCGCATCCGCTGGTGGCGCTGCCGCTCTGGGCCATCGACCTCTACGTCTGGCACGCCCCGTTCCTCTACCAGGCGGCCACCGAGCACAGCGCGGTGCACGCCCTCCAGCACGCCTGCTTCATCAGCTTCGGCGTCTTGATGTGGATGCCGCTGGTCGGGCCGCTGCCGCAGCCGAAGTGGTTCGGGATCCCGGCGAAGATCGGCTACCTGATCGGCGTCCGCTTCACCGGCATCGTCCTCGGCAACGTCTTCATGTGGGCGAACTCGGCCTTCTATCCGGACTACGCCCCCGGGGAGGCGAAGTGGCACCTCTCGGCGGTGACCGACCAGAGCATCGCCGGCGTGATCATGATGGTGGAGGGGGGCTTCGTCACGCTCGGCGTGCTCTCCTGGCTCTTCCTGCGAGTGGGCGAAGCAGGACACCGAGCGCCAGCGCCTTCTCGATCTCGCCGAGCAGCGTGGCGTGCCGCTGAGCGAGGCGCGCGCCGCGCGCGCCGCTGCGGCCGGGCAGGGGGCGCGGCTCGAGGAGCGGATCAAGGAGTCCACTTGAGCCGCGAGCAGGCGGTTCCTCTACGTGCTCGTCTTCGTCGTCGGGATGGCGAGCCTCGGGCGCCGAGATCGCCGCCGCCCGCCTGATGTCGCCCTACTTCGGGGCCTCGACGATCGTCTGGGCGAACACGATCGCGGTCGTCCTCGTCTCGCTCTCGGTCGGGCTACTGGCTCGGCGGGCGGCTCGGAGACGACCACCCGCACATGCGCGGCCTCTGTTCGCTGGTCGCCGGCCGCGGCGGTCCTGCTGGCCCTGGTCCCGTTCGCCGCCCGGCCGTTCTTCTCGATCTCGGTGGACGCTCTCGATGAGATCTCCGCCGGCGCCTTCGTCGGCTCGCTGGTCGGCGTCCTCGCGCTGGTGGCGGTCCCGATCGTCCTGCTCGGCGCCGTGCTCGCCCTGGGCCATCCGGCTCGCGACCCCGGACGTCGATCACTCCGGGCGCACGGCGGGACGCCTCTACGCGATCTCGACCGCGGGCTCGCTGGTCGGGACGATGTCGGCAGCGCTGCTCTTCATCCCGTTCATCGGCACCCAGCGGACGTTCCTCTTCTTCGCCCTGACGCTGGGGCTGGTCGCCGCCGCCGGGCTCGGCTGGCGCTACCTCACGGTCCCCGCGGCAGTCGCCGCGGTGATCGCGATCCCGGTCGGGACGGTCAAGGCGAAGACCGACCGGGGAGACCGGGTGATCTACGAGACCGAGACCCGCCTGCAGTACGCCCGCGTCGTGGAGGAGCCCGACGGCGACCCGCAAGCTCGAGCTCAACGAGGGCGTTGCCGAGCACTCCCTCTATCGGCCGGGCAGCTACCTGACCGGCAACTACTGGGACGGGCTGCTGGTGCTGCCGTTCGCGAGCCTCACCCGCGGCCCCTGCGCGGGTCGCGATCCTCGGCAACGCCGCCGGCACCGTGGCACGCGCCTACGGCCACTACTTCCCGGCGACCGCAGATCGACGGCGTCGAGATCGACCCGGAGCTGGCCGAGATCGGGCGGCGCTACTTCGACATGCGCGCCCCGCACCTCGCGACTCCACAACGAGGACGCCCGGCCCTGGCTGCGGCAACGCGACGGGCGGCTACGACGTGATCGTCGCTCGACGCCTACCGCCAGCCCTACATCCCGTTCTACCTCGCGACGCGGGAGTTCTTCGAGCTCGCTCGCGACCGCCTCGCGCCGGGCGGGCGTGCTGATCGTCAACGTCGGCCACCCCGAGGGATCGACCGAGCTCGAGAAGGTCGTCGGCCGGACGATGGCCGAGGCCTTCCCCGCGGTGCTGCGCGACCCGATCGAGGACGACGAACACGCTGCATGATCGGCGGCGAGCGCCGGGTCGCGGCACGCAGCTGCGCGAGATGGCCGCGCGGCCTGGCCCCCGAGCTTCAGACGATCGCCCGCGTCGAGGCGGCGCGGCTCGGGCCCCGCGCTCGCGGGCGGTGAGGTCTACACCGACGACCGCGCGCCGGTCGAGTGGCTGATCGACCGCTCGATCCTCGGCTACGCCGCCGAGTGACTCCCCGCGGATTCGGCGCCAGATCCGGCGCGCCGACCAGAGGCCGAGCGCCGCGATGGAGAGCGCCAGGTCGATGGAGAAGGAGACCAGCCGGCCGGGCGCGCCCGTATAGAGCCAGGAACCCAGCCGATCGCGGCTGCTGAGAAGCACCCGCTCGCGACTGCCGGTGTCTAAGGTGGTCTCCTCCATGGAGACGACGGTAAAGGAGCTTCCCGAATCGCGGGTCCGGGTCGACGTCGACGTCGACCCGCAGGACGTCGAGGGCAGCATCAACCGCACCGCGCAGCAGCTCGGCAAGGACATGAAGCTGCCCGGCTTCCGCAAGGGCAAGGTGCCGCCCGAGATGGTGGTGCAGCGGCTCGGCCGCCAGACCGTCCTGACGCAGGCACTCGAATCGTCGCTCGGCGACTGGTACGAGCGGGCGATGCTCGAGTCGGGCGTCAACCCGGTCGGCGACCCGAAGCTCGACCTCTCCGACCTGCCCGACGAGGGCAAGCCCCTGCGCTTCTCGATCGAGGTCGCCGTGCGCCCGAGCGCAGAGCTCGGCGAGTACAGGGGCCTCGAGGTCGGCCGCGCCGAGCCGGAGGTGCCCGAGGAGGCCGTCGAGACCGAGATCAACCGGCTGCGCGAGGGGTTCGCCCGGCTGAATCCGGTCGAGCGGGCGGCGAAGCCGGGCGACGTGGTGCTGATCGACTACGAGGGCAAGATCGATGGCGAGCCGTTCGAGGGCGGCAGCGCCCGCGACTATCTGCTCGAGCTGGGGGAGGGCCGGGTTCTGCCCGAGCTCGAGCAGGGCCTCGACGGGGCTGAGCCCGGCGACGAGCGCCAGGTGACCGTGCAATTCCCCGACGACTATCCGGGCGAGGAGGTCGCCGGCAAGACCGCCGAGTTCGACGTCAAGGTCAAGGAGGTCCGCGAGAAGGAGCTGCCGGACCTCGACGACGACTTCGCCTCCGAGGCCTCGGAGTTCGACACCCTCGACGAGCTGCGCGATGACATCTCCGAGAAGGTCAGGCAGATCCTCGACGGCCAGATCGCCGAGCGTTTCCGCGAGGACGCACTCGACGCGGTGGTGGCCCAGTCGAAGGTCGAGATCCCGGACTCCGTCGTTCAGGCCAGGGCCGAGGAGATGTGGCGGCGGGTCGAGCGGCAGCTGAGCCGCCAGGGGATGGACCCGGAGAACTACATGCAGATCCAGGGCAAGACGCGCGAGGAGATGATCGAGCAGGCCCGGCCCGACGCGGAGCAGGCGCTCAAGCGGGAGGCCGTGCTCGAGGCCGTCGCCGACGCGGAGGGCATCGAGATCACCGAGGAGGACGAGCTCGAGGCGCTGCAGGTCCCGCCGGGTCACGAGGACCACGGCCATCCCGAGCCCGCGGATGCGCTCAGGGAGATTCGCGAGTCGGGGCGCGAGGAGCTCTTCAAGGAGGACCTGCGGATGCGCCGGGCGCTCGAGCTGATCGCCGAGCAGGCGAAGCCGATTCCGATGGAGCAGGCGCAGGCGCGCGAGGAGATCTGGACTCCCGAGAAGGAACGCGAGGAGAAGGGCGGCCTCTGGACGCCCGGCTCCGACTAGCCCGTGCCCTTCGAGCTCGCCAGCGCCCTGCCCAAGACGATCGAGGAAGTCGGCGCGATCGCCGGCATCGTCTCGTTCGTGGTGATGCTGGGGTTTCTCGGCCTCTACATCGTCAGGGCGATCGAACTCCGCAAGCTCCGGCGGACGATGCCGTTCCTGGTCAACCCGCAGAACGGCAAGCCGGACAACGGTGGTTCGGGCCGGGGCCGGCCCCGGCGGCCCTAGAGACCCAGGCTGGTCTGCAGCTCCGGGTAGGTGACGATGCCGCCCTCGACGACGGCGAAGTCGGTCAGCTCGTGCTCGCTGAGGCGTCCGTTCGACTCGAGATGGAGAACGTGCCAGCCGCGGGCGGTGAGCGCATCCGCGATCAGGCGGCGGTGGCAGCGCACCCACCAGGCCTCCGCGCACATGACCGCGACACGCTGCTGCCGGGCGAGCTCTTCGAGCTCGGCGAGGCCCGCGGCGAATTCCTCGCTCGCCATGTGGTCCGCGTAGCCGCGGAACTGGCCGCTCTCCCAGGCGCCGTTGGGTGAGTCCGGCAGCGGCTTGCGCCGTCCGCCGAGCGACTCGCCGAGCCAGCGGTAGCCGATCCCGGCTTCCAACAGGACCGCGGCGAGCGCCGTTCGCTCGAAGTGCGGTTGCCGGCGCGACCCCGGGTAGCGCCGGACGTCGGCGATCAACTCGACCCCGGCGCCGCGCAGGAGCTCGACGAACTCACCCTCCTCGTGGTTCGAGTGGCCGACCGTGAGGATCTCCCCTTCGGACGCCATCCGAGGATTCTCCCGGTCCGGGCCGTGTCAGGCGCTCGCTATGCTCCCGCACCCATGAGTCCCCTGGTCCCGATGGTGGTCGAGCAGACCTCGCGCGGCGAGCGCGCGTTCGACATCTACTCCCGCCTGCTCAACGAGCGGATCATCTTCCTCGGCACCCCGGTGACCGAGGACATCGCGAACCTGATCGTCGCCCAGCTGATCCACCTCGAGTCCGAGGACCCGGACAAGGACGTCTCCATCTACATCAACTCGCCGGGCGGCTCGGTCTACGCCGGACTCGCGATCTACGACGCGATGCAGTTCATCAAGCCGGACGTGTCGACCATCTGCGTGGGCGTCGCGATGAGCATGGGCGCCCTGCTGCTCGCGGGCGGCGCACCGGAGAAGCGGATGGCGCTGCCCAACTCGAAGATCCTGATCCACCAGGTCTCGGGCGGCTTCTCCGGCCAGGCGACGGACATCGAGATCCACGCCAAGGAGATCATCGACGTCCGCCAGCGCCTCGACGAGATCATCTCCAAGCACACCGGCCAGCCCCTGGAGAAGGTCGCGAAGGACACCGAGCGCGACTACTTCATGAGCGCGGAAGAGGCGAAGGAGTACAAGATCGTCGACCGCGTGATCGAGCACCGCTAGCCGCCGACCAGGCTCGCGCGCTTGATGCGCCTCGCAGCCTCGTCCTGCTGCTCGCGGTCGTCCTGCTGCTGTCGGCGGCCCCGGCACTCGCGGACGACGCCGTCGTCCGGAGCGCCTCCGTCTCGCCGCAGCGCGGCTTCACCGATTCGGTCGGCGGCGTGCGGATCGAGTTCCGGATCGGCGGCTCGGCGCCCGCGGACGTGAGCATCAGGATCGCGGGCTCGGGCAACGAGGTGCGGCGGATCGACCTTCCCGGCGTGCAGCCGGACAAGGATCAGGTCGAGCGCTGGGACGGGCTCAACAACGCCGGGCAGGCCGGTCGCCGACGGCACCTATCGCGTCGTCATCGCTGTCACCGGCGGCAGCCAGAAGGAGGCCGGCAAGGTCGAGCTCCACCGCCACTTCTTCCCGGTGCGCGGGCCGCACGGCACCCGCGGGGCGGTGGGGGAGTTCGGGGCGTCTCGCAACGGCGGACGTGTCCACAAGGGCTTCGACGTCACCGCCCGCTGCGAGACGCCCCTCGCTGCCGCAACCACCGGCACGATCGTGAAGCGGGCCTACGACCCACGCCTCGACGGCAACTACATCGTCATTCGGGGGCTGGGCGAGAGGCGGAAGTACTGGTACGCGCACATGGTCCATCCCTCGCCCTTCCAGAAGGGCGACCTGGTGCACGTCGGCCAGATCGTCGGCCACGTCGGCAAGACCGGCAACGCCCGGACCGTCGGCTGCCACCTGCACTTCGAGATCCACGTCGGCGGCCGCCCTGTCGAACCCGGAGCCATATCTTCGGGCCTGGGACCGCTACAGCTAGTCAGCCGTCGGCCACCTGACGCGGACGCGCCATCGAGGCCTCGGCGGCGGCCGATCGGCCTGGCGCCGATGTAACGGCGGAAGGAAACAGCCCCTGCGCGGCGTAGTCGTCTGCGTCAGGCCGAGGTCGGCAGGCGTCTAAGCTTCGATGCGAGGAAGGAGCCGGCCGGGCGAAGCGAGACCGAGGGAGTAATTCCGCTGGCACGTCCCACCGAATCCAACGAGCAGCTCCTCTGCAGCTTCTGCGGCAAGTCTCAGCGGCAGGTCAAGAAGCTGATCGCCGGCCCCGGCGTCTACATCTGTGACGAATGCATCGATCTCTGTAACGAGATCATCGATGAGGAGCTCACCGCTCCTCCGACGTTCGAGCTCGAGAATCTCCCGAAGCCCAAGGAGATCTGGGAGGTCCTGAACGAGTACGTGGTGGGCCAGGAGGGCGCGAAGCGAGCCCTCTCGGTCGCGGTCTACAACCACTACAAGCGCGTCCAGATGGCCTCCTCTGATGAACAGGGCGACGAGGCGATCGAGCTGCAGAAGTCGAACATCCTGCTGCTCGGCCCGACCGGCTGCGGCAAGACGCTGCTCGCCCAGACCCTCGCCAAGATCCTCAACGTCCCCTTCGCGATCGCCGACGCCACGGCGCTGACCGAGGCCGGCTACGTCGGCGAGGACGTCGAGAACATCCTCCTCAAGCTGATCCAGGCCGCCGACTTCGACGTGAAGAAGGCCGAGACCGGGATCATCTACATCGACGAGATCGACAAGATCGCCCGCAAGGCCGACAACCCGTCGATCACGCGCGACGTCTCGGGCGAGGGCGTGCAGCAGGCGCTCCTCAAGATCCTCGAGGGCACCACGGCCTCGGTCCCGCCGCAGGGCGGCCGCAAGCATCCCCACCAGGAGTTCCTGACGATCGACACCTCGAACGTGCTCTTCGTCTGCGGCGGCTCCTTCGGGGAGCTCGACAAGGTGATCGACAAGCGGATCGGCAACCACGGCGTCGGCTTCGGCGCCGAGGTCACCTCCGCCGCCGACAAGGACACCGGCGAGTTCTTCGAGCAGGTGCTCCCCGAGGACCTGATGGAGTACGGCCTGATCCCCGAGTTCATCGGCCGCCTCCCGGTCGTCGCCGCGATCCACCAGCTCACGCGCGACGACCTGATCACGATTCTCACCGAGCCGCGCAACGCGCTCGCCCGCCAGTTCAAGCGCTTCTTCCAGTTCGACGACATCGAGCTGGTCTTCGCCCCCGACTCCCTGGCCGCGATCGCCGACAAGGCGCTCGAGCGGGAGACCGGGGCACGAGGCCTGCGCTCGATCCTCGAGGAGACGCTGCTCGACGTGCAGTTCGAGCTGCCCTCCCGCGGGGACGTCCAGAAGTGCGTCGTCACCAAGGAGACGATCGACAAGGGGCAGCGGCCGATGTTGGTCACCGACGCCACCGGCGAGCACGAGATCGCGCTCGAGGACCCGGCGCTCGGCGAGCAGACCGCGTAGCGGCACATCGCCTCGCCTATCCTTCGGGGTATGAGCACGCGATCGTCCCGTGAGCCCGTGGAGGCGGTCCGGCACCAGCTGCGGCCCCTCTTCGACCAGGTGGTCGTCAAGGAGCTCGACCAGGACCGCATGCGCCGGTCCGGACTGGTCGTGCCGCAGGGCATCGACGAGCCGCCGCCCCAGCAGGGGATCGTGCTGGCGGTCGGGCCGGGTCTCGACTGGTGGGAGAACGCGGGCGTCGACATGCCCGTTGCGCCCGGCGACCATGTGGTCTTCCCGTCCGCGGCGGGCGTCTGGGTGGAGATCGACGAGGAGCGGCTGCTCGTCTGCCGGGTCGGCGAGATCCTGGGCGTGCTCGAGTCGCTCGACGCCGCGAGGCTGACGTCCTGCCGGCGTCCATAGAACAGCTCCAGGATCGTCTCCGCGATGGCCGGCGCGATTAACATCGCCGCGTGGACGCGGAGCGACGAAAGGTGCTGGAGGAGACCACCCGCTGGGAGCCCGGCGAGGTCGAGCAGCGCGTCTTCGAGCGCTGGATGGAGGGCGGCTGGTTCCACCCGCCGGCCGAGGGCTCGCCCGAGGAGAACTACTCGATCGCGATCCCGCCGCCGAACGTCACCGGCGCGCTCCACATGGGACACGCGCTCAACGGGTCCGTCCAGGACGCCCTGATCCGGCTCAACCGGATGCGCGGGCGCAACACGCTCTGGATCCTCGGCACCGACCACGCCGGGATCGCGACCCAGGCCGTGGTCGAGAAGGAGCTCGCCGCGGAGGGGACCTCCCGCGAGGAGCTGGGACGGGAGGCCTTCACCGAGCGGGTCTGGGAGTGGAAGGAGCAGTACGGCTCCACGATCATCGAGCAGTACAAGCGCCTCGGCGCCTCCTGCGACTACGAGCGCGAGCGCTTCACCCTCGACGAGGGGTACGTGAAGGCGGTCTACCGCGTCTTCGCCGAGCTCTACCGCAAGGGCTGGATCTACCGCGACAACTACATGGTCAACTGGGACCCGGGGACCGAGTCGGCGATCTCGGATCTCGAGGTCGAGAACCGCGAGGTCACCGACACGCTCTATGAGATCGCCTATCCGCTGGAGGACGGGGGAGAGCTGATCGTGGCGACGGTGCGGCCCGAGACGATGCTCGCCGACACCGCGGTGGCGGTGAACCCGGCCGACGACCGCTACCGGGACGTCGTCGGCAAGCACGCGATCCTGCCGCTCGTCGAGCAGGCGGCTGCCGGTGATCGCCGACCAGCACGTCGACCCGGAGTTCGGCACCGGCGCGCTCAAGATCACCCCGGGCCACGACCCGAACGACTTCGAGATCGGCCGCGCCAACAACCTGCCCGAGATCAGCGTGATCGGCGAGGACGGCCGGATCACCGACGAGGCGCCGGAGCGCTTCCGCGGGATGACCGCCGACGAGGCTCGGGAGGCGGTGGTCGCTGAGCTGCGCGAGCAGGGGCTGATCCGCGGTGAGGAGCCCTACACGCACTCGGTGCCGTTCTCGCACCGCTCCGGCGAAGCGGATCGAGCCGCTGATCTCGCTGCAGTGGTTCTGCCGGATGGACGAGATGGCGAAGCCGGCGATCAAGGCGGTGAACGACGGCCGGGTCAGGTTCATCCCCGCCGAGCCCCACACGCGGGTCTACCTCGACTGGATGGAGCGGATCCGGCCCTGGTGCATCTCCCGCCAGCTCTGGTGGGGGCACCGGCTGCCGGTCTGGTACCGGGGCGACGAGACCTACGTCGGAGAGCACCCGCCGGAGGGCGAGGGATGGGAGCAGGAGTCCGACGTTCTCGACACCTGGTTCAGCTCGGCGCTCTGGCCCTTCGCGACGCTCGGCTGGCCGGATACGGAGGCGCCCGAGTTCAAGGCCTTCTTCCCGACCGACACGATGGTGACGGCGCGGGACATCATCTTCCTCTGGGTCGCGCGGATGATCATGACCTCGCTCGAGTTCACCGAAGAGGTCCCGTTCTCCGACGTCTACGTCCACTCGATCATCCAGGCGCCGGACGGGCGGCGGATGTCGCAAGAGCCTCGGCACCGGCATCGACCCGCTCGAGGAGATGGAGAAGCACGGCGCGGACGCGCTGCGCTTCGGGCTGCTCGCGATGTCGTCGGCCCAGGACGTGCGCTTCTCCGAGGCGCGGGTCCAGCAGGGCCGGGACCTCGCCAACAAGATGTGGAACGCCTCGCGGCTGGTGCTGATGGAGGCGCGGGACGACGTCGAGCCGGGCCCGCGCGCGGACCGCGTCGAGGACCGCTGGATCGCCTCGCGGCTGCAGCGGGCCGTGCGCTCGGTGAGCGAGTCGATCGAGGCCTACGACTTCTCCCATGCCGCCCTCGATCTCTACGACTTCTTCTGGTCGGAGCTCTGCGACTGGTACCTCGAGATCGTCAAGCCGCGCCTCTACGACGGCGACGAGGACGCCTCGGCGACGCTGCTCTGGGCGCTCGAGCAGGTGCTCGCCCTCGCCCACCCGATGATGCCCTTCGTCACCGAGGAGATCTACTCGTACCTGCCGAAGCCGAGCGCCGAGGCGCTGGTCATCCACCCGTTCCCGGAGCCCGATGAGGGGCTGGTCGACGAGACCGCGGAGTCCGAGATCGGCCAGGCGATCGCGCTGACCCGCGCGCTGCGCCGCTGGCGCGACCTGGCGGGGGTGCCGGTGAAGCAGGTGCTGGCGGCCAGGACGCAGAACTCGCGGCCGCACGAGCTGGTCTCGCGGCTTGCCCGGGTCGAGTTCTCGGAGGACGGCGGCGCGCCGATCGCGAGCGTCGCCGGCGTCGAGCTGCTGGAGACCGAGGGGATCGATCCCCGAGGCCGTGGCGGCGCGCATCGAGGAGCGGCGGGAGAAACTCCGCGCCGAGGTGAAGAGGGGCGAGGGCAAGCTCTCCAACGAGGGCTTCGTGGCGAAGGCGCCCGCGGACGTGGTCGACGCGGAGCGGGAGAAGCTCGCCGCCTACCGGGCCGAGCTCGAGGAACTGGGCGGATAGCCACCGCCGAGGAGATCCTCCACCGCCGCGAGGTCCTGGGCTGGAAGCTGGGGCTCGAGCGGATGCGGCGGCTCTGCCTGCTGCTCGGCATGCCGCAGAACCGCTTCGCCTCGATCCACGTCGTCGGGACCAACGGCAAGACCTCGGTCACGCGGATGACCGCGGCGCTGCTCGAGGCGCACGGGGTGACGACCGGCGCCTACGTCTCCCCCCACATCACCTCCTGGCGGGAGCGCGTGCTGATCCGCGGCGAGCCGATCTCGGAGGAGGCGTTCACCGAGGCGCTCGAGCGCACCGAGCAGGCGGCGCAGGTCGCCGACCGCTCCGCCGGCGAAGAGGGGCCGGTGACCCAGTTCGAGCTGCTCACCGCCGCCGCGTTCGTCGCCTTCGCCGCGGCGCGAGTCCAGTACGCGGTGGTCGAGGCCGGTCTCGGCGGCCGCCTGGACGCCACCAACGTGATCCCCTCGCAGCTCACGGTGCTGACCTCGGTCGGCTACGACCACACCGAGTGGCTGGGGGAGACCCTGGAGGAGATCGCGGCGGAGAAGGTGGCGGTGCTGCGGGATCACACGACGCTGCTGTCTGCGGGCAGTTCCCGAGGAGGTCTGTGCCGGTGATCGAGCGACGAGGTAGAGCGGCGCCATGCCAGGGCACGCATCGGTCGCGGCGCATCTCGATTCCCTCACTGGTCCCGAGCGTATCAGGACAGGAATCTGGTTCTCGCCGAGGCCGCGGCGAGGAGGTGCTGGGTGAGGCGAGACGTCGATGCGTCGGTCGAGTGCTCGAGCGGGCTCGACGATCTCCGGGCGCGCGCAGAGGTCCATCCGGGAGATCCACCCACGATCTTCGACGCCGCGCACAACCCCGATGGGGCACGTGCGCTGGCGGAATCGCTGCCTGACGCTGGCACGAGGAGCCGCGAGGTCGTCTGCTGCCTCGCCATCCTCGAGGGCAAGGACGCCGGCAGGGATCGTCAACGCGCTGGCGCCCGCTGTCTCGCGTTTCGTCTGCACGGAGATCCCGCCCGAGCGGATCGAGGGATCGGGCCGGCCGGGAGGGCGCTCACGGCCGGCGCTCGAGATCGCCGCGCTCTGCCAGAAGGCGGGCGTGGAGGCCGAGGCGATTCCCGGACCCCCTCGCCGCCTGGGAGCGGGCACGAGAGCTTGCCAGGGAGAGGGAGGGGGTCGCGCTGGCGGCCGGCAGCCACTACCTTCTGGCGTCGATATGGACAGAGAGGCCCGCTCAGAGCTCCTGACGATGATGGGACTCGTCGCCGTGGTGGTCGCGGTGGTGATCCTGATCTTCTTCGCCCTCGGGTACGTGTTCGGGCTGCTCTTCCTCTGACCCGGGACGAAAGACCCGTAAATCCCGCACGAAGGCAGGGTTACACGCACCCGTAAGGAAGTACGTACACTCGCGCCTTCACTCCCATGCCCCTCGCACTCTTCGGACTCGACGGCGGCGTTGGCCTGATCGTCAACCTGCTGATCCTCTTCCTGATCGTCGTCTACCTGGCGCTGATCTACTGGACGTATCTCGACGCGCGCCGGCGGATCGAGGACCCGGTGCTGATCACGTGTGCCACGCTCGCGTCGGTCTTCCCCTACCTCGGCACGATCGTCTACACGATCCTGCGCCCGCCCGAGTTCCTCGAGGACCGCGAGGAGCGCGAGCTGGAGCTGCGAGCCGCCGAGCTCGAGCTGCGGCAGCGGATCGAGAATTCCTGCCCGCACTGCGAGTACCCGATCGAGCGCGGCTACCTGCGCTGCCCGAACTGCGAGCGGCGGCTGCGCAACCCCTGCCGCAAGTGCCACAAGCCGCTCGATCCCAAGTGGGGGATCTGTCCCTACTGCGAGACCGAGGTGCGAAAGGAGCAGCGGGCCACGCGGGAGCCGCGGCGCACCGATCGCCAGCGGACTGCACGGGCGGCAGCGCAGCGCACGGCCCGAGGCGACAGAAGCGAACGAAGCGAACAGAAGCGAACGAAGCAACGAAGCGAAGAAGCGACCGCGGCGATCGGGGCGACCGGAACGACGGCCCGGCCCGGCGCAAGCCGCGTCCGGTCGCAGCGCGCGAGCAGGAGCAGCCGACCCGCTCGAGCCGCTCCTCCTCCCGCTAAGCCGCCCTCGCCCTGAGAAGCGTGCGAATCGTCTTTGCGACCGCGCGTTGATCCCGCGTCAGCTGGCGCCAGGTGAACCGAACGACCTCGTAGCCCAGCACAGAGAGGCGGGCATCGCGGGCGCGGTCCTCCTCGAACGCGGACCGGGTGCGGTGGGAATCCCAGCCGTCGACCTCGACGATCAGGCGGTGCTCGGGCCAGGTGAAATCGACGACGAAGCCGCCGATCCGAACATTCACTTCAGGCTGGGGAAGGCGGTGGCGGCGACAGAGGGCCAGGAAATGCGATTCGAGCTCGCTGCGCGTGCGATCCGGCTCGAGCGAGTCGTCGAGCGGGAGCCTGAGGAACTCGGCCTGTCGTAGGGCCGCGGCGAACTGCGGCTGGGGAAGGGTGCGGCGGAGGTCCCTGAGGGTGCGGGACGGGAGTGGTCACCGGGATGCCGAGGCGGCGTGTGCACTGGCGTGCGGTCGAGGGTCCGTGGAGCGGTGGATCACGATGCCTTCGGCGTTTGCCGACGGTCCGCCTCGGGACGTGACCGTGACATGCGGATCCGACGTCACACCGGCTGGGGAGGAGGGCGGCGACGCCGCAGCATTCCCCAGAGCTCCGCCGCGCTGGTGTGGCTGAGCACGGCGCCTTCCCCGCACGCGAGCACCGCCGCCATCCATCTGCCTGCCTCGCTCAGGCCCGGGTGGCCCGACGGCGTAAGACCCCGCGATGAATGCGGTGCAGGCGCCCGGACTGTGACGCGCCGCAGCCGACCCCGCTCGACGAATTCCGGCCGCGTCAGCTGCGGCAGCGGAGACGACACCGTGCTGGCGCGCAGCCAAGCGCGCAATCACGCGTCCGCATCGACTATGGTCGCGTTACCCACCCACGTAGGCGGAGTAAGTCGCCAACGCGCCGAATCTCGCCCCCTTCATCGCCGGTGTTCGTCCCACCACACCGCGGGGGACCCGATACGTGTACGTTCCCGCGCCGTGGCACAGGAACGCACACTCATCCTCGTCAAACCGGACGCATTCGAGAGGCAGCTCACCGGCGAGGTCATCACCCGCTTCGAGCGCAAGGGGCTGAAGCTCGTGGCGATGAAGCAGATGCAGGCCGACGAGCAGCTTGCGAACACTCATTACGAGGAGCACGCCGACAAGCCGTTCTTCGGCGAGCTCGTCTCTTTCATCACCCGCGGTCCGCTGGTCGCCATGGTTCTGGAGGGGGAGAGCGCGGTGGCGGCGGCGCGGCAGCTGATCGGTGCGACCAACCCGCTCGATGCCGACGCCGGCTCGATCCGCGGTGAGTTCGCCACCGAGGTCACCTTCAACCTCGTTCACGGCTCGGACTCCCCCGAATCCGCGCAGCGCGAGATCGCGCTCTGGTTCCCCGAACTCTGATCCTCGCCTCACGCTCGCCCCAACGGCGCGCGCTGCTGGAGGCGCTCGGCCTCGACTTCGAGGTCAGGGCACCGGAGGTGGAGGAGGAGAGGGAGGGAGAGCCGCGAGACCTCGTCGTCCGGAACGCGACCCGCAAGGCCGAGGCAGTCGCGGCCGACCAGCCCGACGCCCTGGTGATCGCCGGGGACACCGAGGTAGTGATCGACGGGGAGGTGCTCGGCCAGCCGGAGGACGAGTCCCAGGCCCGCGCCCACCTCGAGCGTCTCTCCGGCTCGGAGCACCACGTCCTCGGCGGCCTCGCGCTGATCGGCCCCGACGCCGGCGAGGAGCCCCGCGTCGGGGTCGACGTCTCGACCGTTGCGTTCAAGGAGCTCGACGAAGCGCTCCTCGAGGCCTACCTCGCATCGGGCGAGTGGCGAGGCCGCGCCGGCTCCTACGCGATCCAGGGCCTGGGCTCGGCGCTGGTCGACATCGTTCGAGGTGACGTCTCCAACGTCATCGGCCTGCCGGTGGGGCTCCTGCTTCGGCTCGCGCCCGAGCTGCTCACACCTCGGTAGTGGCGGACCGATGTGTCCAGGCCCGAAACTTGCGGACTTTGGGCGTTTTAACGCGAGCCGCTAGGCTCCGACGATCCTTGGCTAGCAGTCCCTCTTTATGAGTATCCGCTAATCGTCCCCCTCCATGAGCCTTTTGAGCACAATCAGCCCTGCCCGCGACATGGCCGTCGATCTCGGCACGGCCAACACGCTCGTCTACGTCCGCGGCCGCGGCATCGTCCTCTCCGAGCCCTCGGTGGTCGCCATCGACACCGCCACCGGCGAGGTTCACGCCGTCGGCGCCGAGGCGAAGCAGATGCTCGGGCGCACCCCCTCCACGATCAACGCGATGCGACCGCTCAAGGACGGCGTCATCGCCGACTTCGAGATCACCGAGTCGATGCTCCGCTACTTCATCAAGCGGGCAAATCACAGCCGCTTCACCCATCCGCGGGTCGTGGTGTGCGTTCCTTCCGGTGTGACCGGAGTGGAGAAGCGGGCGGTCGAGGAGGCCTGCCTCGGGGCCGGGGCGCGCGAGGCCTATCTGATCGAGGAGCCGATGGCCGCAGCGATCGGCTCGGGCCTGCCCGTCAGCGAGCCCACCGGGAGCCTGGTCGTCGACATCGGCGGCGGCACCACCGAGGTGGCCGTGATCTCGCTCGGGGACATCGTCGTCTCCCAGTCGGTGCGCGTCGGCGGCGACGAGATGGACGAGGCGATCATGAACTTCTGCAAGCGGGAGCACCAGCTCCTGATCGGCCACCAGACGGCGGAGGACATCAAGCACGAGGCCGGCTCGGCCAATCCGCTCGGCAACGAGATCGAGATCGAGATCCGCGGCCGCGATCTCGGCTCGGGGCTGCCCCGGGCGGTGAAGCTCAACTCGGGGGACATCCGGCAGGCGCTCGATGACCCGATCCAGCAGATCATCGCGGCGGTCAGGGACACCCTCGACCGCACGCCGCCGGAGCTGGCCGGCGACCTGATGGAGCGCGGCATGACGCTCGCCGGCGGCGGCGCGCTGCTGCACGGCTTCGCCGAGCGGATGAGCGAGGAGTGCCAGATGCCGGCGAGGCTGGCCGAGTCCCCGCTCACCTGCGTGGCGACCGGATCCGGCCAGGCCCTGGAGGAGTTCGAGGCGATCAAGCGCGCGCTGAAGAACTCCCGTGTACGGAGGCGCTACTGAGCGCCGGCTGAGAGGGAGACGCGGCCATGTATCTCCTTGATCGTCCCGAGGACATCCCGCCGCGGCTGACCAATCGGCTCAACCTGCGCGTCGCGATTCTCGGGGCGGTCGTCGTCGCCGCGATTGCGACCGTGCTCCTCCGGCTCTGGTCGCTGCAGATCCTCGACGGTCAGCACTACCGAGCCCTCGCCAATGACCACGGCGTCCTGGACGTCCGCGTCCACCCGCCGCGCGGCGAGATCCTCGACCGGAACGGCAAGGTCCTGGTCGACAACCGCACGGTGATGACCCTGCAGCTCAGACCGTCCGACCTGCCGAACGACCGCGGCGAGCGCAGGCGCGAGCTGGCCAAGCTTGGGGACATCCTCGGCCTCTCGCAGCGCGAGATCCGCCAGAGAGTCAGGGCGACGCCGCAGTACGCCGGATATCCGGTGGTGCTCAAGCAGGGCCTCGACCGGCAGCTCCTCTTCTACCTGCTCGAGAACAAGGAGAGCTTCCCCGGGGTGAGCGTCGAGCGCACCTACGTCCGCAAGTACCCGGACGGGACGCTCGCCGCCCATCTCCTCGGGCTCGTCGGCCAGATCAGCCCGCGACAACTGAAACAGCCGAAGTACCGGGGTCTGCACCCCGGCGACATCATCGGCCAGGCCGGCGTCGAGTACCGCTACGACAAGTTCCTGCGCGGCACCGCCGGCAGTCAGCGGATCCAGGTCGACGCGCTGGGCCGCCCCCGCGGGACGCTCGGCAACCGGCCCGCGCAGGCCGGCGACAACCTGCGCCTGACCTTGGACTCGGGCCTGCAGGAGGTCGGCGAATCGGCTCTGCGCGCGAAGGGGCTGCCGGGCGCTTTCGTCGCGATGAACGTCCACAGCGGCGCCGTCGTGGCGATGGGCTCCTACCCGACCTACGACCCGACCTTCTACACAGAGCCGCATACCAAGCAGCAATACGACGCGTTCGGCAACCGACCCGGCGACCCGCTGGTGGATCGGGCCGACCAGGGCGGCTATCCGACTGGATCGGCCTTCAAGCCGATCACCGCCACCGCAGCGCTCGAGGACGGCCTGATCACGCCCAGCACGATCTTCGACGACACGGGTTCGCTCGACATCGGCGGCCTCGTCGTACACAACGCGGGCGGCGCCGCCAACGGGCCGATCGACATGAGCACGGCGCTCAAGGTCTCCTCGGACGTCTACTTCTTCAACCTCGGGCTCCATGCGAGCGCGAGCGGCAAGGGCGGCCAGATCCAGGATTGGGCCCACAAGTACGGCCTCGGCCAAAGCCCCGACATCGACATCCCCAACGCGAGCGCGGGTCTGATCCCCACCCCCGCCTGGCGCAACCGCGTCTACCGCAGCCACGACAACCCGTACATCGACCGTCCCTGGAACCAGGGCGACAACGTCAACCTGGCGGTCGGTCAGGGCGACGTCATGGTCACCCCGCTCCAGCTGGCGCGCGCCTACGCCGCGCTGGCCAACGGCGGGACCCTGGTCACGCCGCACCTCGGAGGCCGGATCGTGGGCGTGAACGGGAAGACCGTCGAGCGGATCAAGCCGGCTCCGACCCGGCACCTGCGGATCTCCGAGGAGACCCGGAACGTGATCCTGGGCGGGCTCGAGCGGGCGGCGATGGAGCCTGGCGGCACCTCCTACCCCGTGATGGGCGGGTTCCCGTTCGCAGTCGCGGGCAAGACCGGCACGGCTGAGCGTGGGCCGGGCCAGGAGGACCAGTCCTGGTACAGCGTGATCGCTCCCTACAACAACCCGCAGATCGTCGTGACCGTCACGGTTGAGCACGGCGGCTTCGGCGTCGAGTCGGCGGCGCCGATCGCTCGGTCGATCCTCGAGCACTACTTCCACCTGAACGCCGGCGGCGCAACGGGCGCGGCGGCCGCGTCGGCGGGAGGCGTCGAGTGATGGAAGCCGCCAAGCCCTCACTCACGATCGCACCGCAGCGCTCGCGCGTCCTCGAGCTGCTCAACATCCGCAACCTCGACGGCGTCATGCTGGCGGCCTCGATCGGGCTGATTGCGTTCAGCGTCTTCACGCTGGAGTCGGCCAGCCGGCACGAGATCGCGGCGGACCCCCTCTACTTCGCCGTGCGCCAGTCGCTCTACGGCGTGATCGGCATCGCCCTGATGATCGCCGTCAGCCACATCGACTACACGCGCCTGCGCGAGCTGAGGGTGAGCATCTATGCGTTCATGGTCGGCTCGATCGCCTTCGTCCTGTTGGTTGGGACGGCGGTTCGCGGCTCCAACCGCTGGATCGACCTGCCGTTCTTCCAGTTCCAGCCCTCGGAGCTCGCCAAGGTCCTGCTCTGCGTCTCGCTGTCGGCATTCGTGTACGAGCGGGTCCGGCGGCCGTTCGGACCGGGGCAGACCGTGGGCCTGCTGGCCCTCGGTCTGGTTCCCGCGGGGCTCGTCTTCCTGCAACCCGACCTCGGCACCGGGATCGTCCTCGTGGCGATCACGCTGACGATCCTGTTCGTCTCCGGCATCCCGTGGCAGCACTTCGCGGCGCTCGGCGCGGCGGCCGCGCTGCTCATCGGCGGCGCCTACCTCGGCGGCTCGGCCGTCGGTCGTCCATCCCCTGGCGGGCTACCAGCAGGACAGGCTGACCTCCTTCCTCCATCCGAGCGACGACCCGCGGGACGCGAGCTACCAGGTGAACCAGGCGATCATCGCCGTCGGCTCGGGTGAGAAGTCCGGGCGCGGCGACGATGCGACGCAGACCGAGCTGCTCTTCCTGCCCGAGCGCCACACCGACTTCATCTTCGCGGTGATCGGCGAGCGCTTCGGGTTCCTCGGCGCCGCGTTCCTCGTCTTCCTCTACGCGCTGCTCTTCTGGCGGGCGATCCGGGTGATGCGGATCGCCACGAGCTACTACGGCGTGCTGATCGCCGGCGGGATCGTCGCGATGCTCGCCTTCCAGGCGATCATCAACGTCGGCATGAACCTGGGGCTGATGCCGGTCACGGGGATCACGCTGCCCCTGATCAGCTACGGCGGCTCGTCGGTGCTCGGGACGTTCCTGGCGCTCGGGCTCCTGCAGGCGATCCACGCCCATATGCGAGGGGGCTGCGCTAGCAGCCACCCGTTTGGTGAGGCGATTTCAGGTCTTATTGAGGCTAGGCGCTACTCTCGGGCACCGCTGCGGGTGGGGCGGGGCGCAATCGACTGTGAGCTGAATCGACTTTGAGCTGTGAGGGCTAGGAACACATGTATCGCAAGCAGGTGCGCCGTCGACGGGCGGTGCTGTTGCTGCTCGTCGCCGCCTCGCTGACACTGCTCAGCCTCTATTACCGAGAGGGCAACGGGGGGCCGATCCACGGCGTCCAGGACGTCGTTTCGACCGTCTTCAGCCCGATCTCCTCTGGTGCAGACCGGGCGCTGAAGCCCGTGCGCGACCTCGTCAACTGGTTCGGCGAGACCTTCGACGCCCGCGGCGACAAGTCGAAGCTCGAGGACCAGGTGGCGACCCTGCGCGATCAGCTGGCGAGGGCGCAGACCCAGCAGCAGGAGGCGAAGGAGCTCTCAGCGCTCAACGAGCTGACCAGCGGCGGGATCGTGCCGGACGGGACCGATCCGGTCACGGCGCGGGTGGTCGGCCGCTCCCCGACGGTCTGGTACTCGACGGTGACGATCGACAAGGGCTCGAGCGATGGCGTCAGGATCGACGATCCGGTGGTCGCGGCCCAGGGCCTGGCTGGCAAGGTCACCCAGACCACCCCGAATACGGCGCAGGTGACCCTGATCACCGACGCGGACAGCGCGGTGACGGCGCGCGTGACTCCGAGCGGCGCCACCGGCGTCGTCGAGCCCGACGTCGGCAATCCCAACGACCTCCAGCTCGACTTCCTCGAGCGCGGCGCCCGGATCGCCGAGGGCCAGATGGTGCGTCACGGCGGGGTTCTCGACCGGCGACCTCGGCTCGATCTTCCCGCCGGGCATCCCGATCGGGAAGATCACACAGGCCACCGTGGAGGAGCAGCAGGCCTACCAGCGCGTCCACCTGGAGCCGTTCGCCGACCTGCGCGACATGGACTTCGTCAAGGTCCTGACCACCCACTCCGGGGGGAAGAAGGGATGATCCTCACCCCCGGGATCATCGCCAGGCTCGCCGTGCTCGGCGCGCTGGTTGCGGTCGCTCAGGTGGTCTGCTTCTCGAAGATGGACATCTTCGGGACGAGCCCCGACGTCGCGCTGCTCGTCGTGATCTCCGTCGGACTGCTGGGAGGCAGCCTGACCGGCGCCGTCGCCGGCTTCTCGATCGGGCTGCTGATCGACTGCCTGCTGCTGGAGACCATGGGGGCGTTCGCCCTGACCATGCTCTCCGTCGGCTACGTCGCGGGCCGCTATCGCGAGACACTCGGCCGTCCGACCCGCGCGCGCCCTCGTGCTGCTCGGCGGCGCGCTGACACTGCTCGGGGCGCTCGTGATCGCGGCGATTCAGATCGGCACCGGCATCGACGCGAACGTCAGCTTCCTGGTGGTGCGTGACGCGCTCGTCAAGAGCCTGCTCGGCGCACTTCTGGCGATTCCCGTCCTCCTGGTCGTCAGACTGGTGGTGCGCTCGGCACTCGTGGACGAGCGCAGAGCGGCGCGACGCACACCTGCACCGCGACCTGTGGAGAGTGGCTGATGTACCTGCGTCGAGATGAAGTCGAACCGGAGAGGCGAACCTCGCCGCTCGCGCTCCGGATTTCGATCATCACCGCCCTGGCCATCGCGATCTTCTCGGTGCTCTTCCTGCGGCTCTGGTACGTCCAGGTGCTCTCCGGCGACAAGTACCGCAACCAGGCCAACGACAACCGGATCCGGGAGATCCGCGTACAGGCGCCGCGCGGCGACATCCTCGACCGCAACGGCAAGGTCCTGGTCGCTAACCGCACGGAGCTCGCCATCCAGGTCACGCCCCAGGACCTGCCTCCGCCGGGACCGGATCGCTCCCGCGAGCTGAAGCAGCTCGCGACCGTCACGGGCATGACGATGAAGGAGATCCGCAAGACGCTTGCCGGCGGCAGCCGCGCCGCGCCAGGCGGGCCGGTGATCCTCAAGAAGGGCCTCGGCCGTCGACAAGGTCTATTACCTGCGTGAGAACCAGTCGAGCTTTCCCGGCGTGAGCGTGGAGCGCGTCTTCACCCGCGAGTACCGGCAGGGCACGCTCGCGGCGCACCTCTTCGGGAACGTCGGCGAGGTGACCGCCGAACAGCTCAAGCAGCCCCGCTACTCGGGCCTGCATCCCGGAGACCAGGTCGGCCAGTCGGGGGTCGAGTACGAGTACGACCGCTATCTGCGAGGCAGACCGGGCACCGACCGCGTGCAGGTGGACGCGCTCGGCAGGCCGACCGGGCAGCTGCGCAGCATCCCCGCGGAGCCGGGAGACGACGTCCGGCTCACCATCGACTCGAATCTGCAGGCGACCGGCGAGGGCGCCCTCCAGTCCTTCGGCCTGCCCGGCGCCTTCGTCGCCATGAACGCACAGAACGGCGAGGTCCTCGCGATGGGATCGGCTCCGACCTTCGACCCCTCGATCTTCACCCACCCGATCAGCCAGAGCGAGTACCACCAGCTCACTTCGAGGGCGACCGACGCACCCCTGGCGGACCGCGCGACCCAGGGCCTCTACCCGACGGGCTCGACCTTCAAGATGATCACGGCGACGGCCGCCCTCCAGGACCACCTGATCCGGCCGGACACGATCTTCAACGACACCGGGTCGCTCAAGCTCGACGCGAACCTGACCCTTCACAACGCCGGCAATGCGATCTACGGGCCCGCTCAACATGAGCGATGCCCTCAAGGTCTCCTCGGACATCTACTTCTACAACCTCGGTCTGAAGGCCAAGGCGAACAAGGGCCACGGGATGATCCAGGACTGGGCGCGCAACTACGGGCTGGGGGAGAAGACCGGGATCGACCTGCCGGCCGAGGTCGACGGGCTGATCCCGACGCCCGCTTGGCGCAACCGGCTCTACGCCGAGAAGCTCACCGACCGGCCGTGGAGCGCCGGCGACAACGTCAACCTCGCCGTCGGCCAGGGCGACCTCGAGACCAATCCACTCCAGATGGCGGTCGCCTATGCGGCGCTCGGCAACGACGGCACGGTGCTCACGCCCCACATCGCGGACGACGTCGAGAGCGTCACCGGCCGGGTCCTCGAGGAGATCCGCCCCTCGCCTCGGCGCCACATCGACATCTCGCCGACGACGCGGGACACGATCATGACCGGGCTCACGCGCGCCGCGACCGAGCCGGGCGGAACCTCGTATCCCGTCTTCGGGAACTTCCCGTTCGCGGTCGCCGGCAAGACCGGAACCGCCCAGCGGCCCAACCAGCCGGACCAGTCCTGGTACATCGTCCTCGCGCCGGCGAAGAACCCCCAGATCGTGGTCGCCGTGACGATCGAGCGAGGCGGGTTCGGCGTCGATACGGCCGCACCGGTGGCCGCTCGGATCCTCGAGCGCTACTTCCATCTGCCGATCACTCCCACCGCATCCTCGACTTCGGCCGGCAACGGCCACACGCAGGAGTGATGGCGGCGGGATCCCGGCGGACCATTACCCTGCGGAACTGACTTGGAAGCGGCACCTCTCACGCTCACCCCCAGGCGTACTCGCCTCGGCGAGCGCCTCGGCGTGGCCTACTTCGACGGCTGGCTGCTCGCCGCCGCCTTCGGCCTGATCGCGTTCAGCATCTTCACCCTCGCCGTGGCGACCCCGGACGCAGTCCAGGGGCAGCCGCTCTACTTCGCAATCCGCCAGACGCTGTACGCACTGGTCGGGATCGTCCTGATGCTCGCCGTGGCGAAGGTGGACTACTCGCGCTTCCGCGAGATCCGGGTCGGCATCTACTCGCTGATGATCGCTTCCATCTGCCTCGTCCTCGTGTTCGGGGCCGCTGCGCGCGGCTCCCGCCGCTGGATCGAGCTCCCCTACTTCCGCTTCCAGCCCTCGGAGCTCGCCAAGCTGCTGCTCATCGTCGCCCTCGCGGCGTTCGTCATCGAGCGCACCCGCCGCGGCAGTCCGATGCGCCAGACGTTCCGCATCCTGGCGCTCGGCCTGGCCCCGGCCGGACTCGTCTTCCTGCAACCCGACCTCGGCACGGGAATCGTGCTGGTGGTCATCACCATCGCGATTCTTTTCCTCGCCGGGGTACCATGGAGGCACTTCGCGGTGATCGGGGGCTTGGCGGCCGCGGCCGTCAGCTTCGCCCTCGTCATCGCACCGGCGGCCGGTCTGCCCAGCCCGCTTCACGGCTACCAGCAGGACCGGCTCACCGCATTCCTACATCCCTCAAACGATCCAAGCGACGCGAGCTATCAGGTCAATCAGAGTGTCACCGCAATCGGGTCCGGCGAAAAGACCGGACGCGGCGACAACTCGACCCAGACCAAGCTCCTCTTCCTGCCCGAACGGCACACGGACTTCGTGTTCGCCGTGATCGGGGAGCGCTTCGGATTCATGGGAGCAGCATTCGTACTGTCCCTATACGCCCTGCTTATCTGGAGAATTCTGCGCATCCTGACGCTCTCCAAGAACTTGTTCGGGACCCTGATCGCGGGCGGCATCGCCGCCATGCTCATGTTCCAGATCCTGGTCAACGTGGGCATGACCCTCGGCATCATGCCCGTGACAGGCGTCACCCTGCCCCTGATGTCATATGGGGGCTCGTCGGTGATCGCCACCTTCCTCGCGATCGGGCTCCTACAGAGCATTCACACTCAGGCGCGGCTCTCCAGTTCCACACGCAGCAGGGCGCCTACACCACTGTTGCGCTGAGCCACACAGAGCACACCCACACCACATCGACGACCTCCAGCCCCGCAGTCAGCGGCGGCGCGGTCGCGTGTGCTCGGTTCGCGCAGAAAGGAACCTCATGAAGAAGAACATCCTCGTCAGCGTCGACCGGGGCGAGACCCGGGTCGCAACGCTCGAGGCCAAGAGCGCGCCTTCCAAGAAGCACAAGAAGGCGGCCCCAAGCGACGAGTGGAAGGTCGCGGAGCTCTACGTTGAGCGCCGCGGCCGCCGTTCGATCGTCGGCAACATCTACAAGGGGAAGGTCGACAACGTCCTTCCCGGCATGGAGGCCGCGTTCGTCGACATCGGCCTCGAGCGAAACGGCTTCCTGCACGTCGACGAGATCGTGCTCCCGGGTGGCCAGGCGGTCCCCAAGCGGGGCCGCGGCCGTGGCCGCCGCATCGACGAGTTGATCAAGCCCGGCCAGGAGATCATCGTCCAGGTCGTCAAGGACCCCTTGAAGACGAAGGGCGCCCGCCTCTCGATGCAGCTCTCGATCGCCGGGCGCTACCTGGTCTACATGCCGCAGGGCGGGGGCATCGGCGTCTCCAAGCGACTGCCCGATGGCGAGCGCCAGCGACTTCGCAAGCTGATCGAGAAGGTGGACATCGGCGACGGCGGCGTGATCGTCCGCACCGCCGCCCAGGGCGCGAAGAAGGAGGACTTCGTCCGCGAGGTCGCCTACCTGCACCGCCTCAACGAGGTGGTCTCCGAGCGCGCCGAGAAGGCGGAGGCAGGCCAGATGGTCTTCCAGGAGGCCGACCTCTCGATCCGCGTGGTGCGCGACGTGCTGGTCGAGGAGTTCGAGGGCGCGATCATCGACGACGACAAGCAGTACGACCGGGTGACCAAGTTCCTGCAGCGGACCGCGCCGGAGCTGGCCGAGCGCGTCGAGCTCTACAAGGACAAGGAGCCGCTCTTCGAGAAGTGGGGCGTCGAGGAGGCGTTCGACTCGGTGCTCAGCCGCCGCGTCGACCTCGCCTCCGGCGGCTACCTGATGATCGACTACGCGGAAGCCCTCACCGTGATCGACGTCAATACCGGCAGCTTCACCGGCAAGGGGAGGGGCCGGCTCGAGGACACGATCACCAAGGTGAACGTGGAGGCCGCCGCGGAGGTCGTCCGCCAGCTGCGGATGCGCGACATCGGCGGGATCATCGTCATCGACTTCATCGACATGGCGCGGGCACGCAACCGCGATCAGGTGCTGAAGACGCTGCGCACCGCGCTCGACGAGGACCGGACCAAGACCTACGTGGTCGAGGTCTCGCCGCTCGGCCTGGTCGAGATGACCAGGCAGAACGTCACGGACGGGGTCAGGGAGATCCTCACCAAGACCTGCCCGACCTGTGGCGGCGAGGGCGTGGTCCCCTCCGAGGAGACGATGGCGATCCAGATCGTGCGCAAGCTCCAGGAGGTGGTCGAGGAGGATCCCAAGCCCGAGGCCTACCTGATCAGGGTCAATCCGAGGGTCGCGGCGGAGCTGTTGCACCCGGAGTCCGGGCTGACCGAGCTCGAGGAGGAGACGGACAAGCGCTTCCACTTCGAGGGCGGCGACGCGTTGCCGCTCGACACCTTCCACGTCGTCGAGACCGGCAGCCGCGATCAGATCGAGGAGCGCGCCCTGCCATTTCAGGTCGGCGAGGAGGTGCTCGTCTCGATCGAGGAGCCGCACATGTACAACGTCGACGACGCGATCGCGCGGGTCGACTCCTACATCGTCAGCGTCGCCGGAGCCGGCCCCCACGTCGGCGAGCAGCGGATGGTCCGGATCGAGAGCGTCGGGCGCTCTGCAGCGACCGCGTTGCTGCTCGACAGCGAGGGAAACGTGGTGACGGCGGGCTCCAATGGAGGCGGCGCCGAGAAGCTAGAATCCTCGTCCTCCAGCGGGCGCCGGCGTCGCGGAAGCAGGGGCGGAAGGCGACGCTCACGCGCCGGCGGCAGCAGCAACAACTAGGAAAGAACCATGGCGAGCTACGCAGTGATCGAGACAGGCGGCAAGCAGTACCGCGTCGAGAAGGGGTCGACGCTGCTCGTCGACCGCCTCTCCGCGAAAGAGGGGGACAAGGTCGACCTCCGCCCGGTCGCCTTCCGGGACAAGGAGATGGTGCTCGGCGACGACCTCGAGAAGGTCAAGGTCGAGGCGAAGGTCGCCGGGCACGAGCGCGGCCCCAAGGTGCGGGTCTTCAAGTACCGCCCGAAGAAGGGCTATCGCCGCCGCGCCGGCCACCGCTCCGAGCTCACGCGGCTCGAGATCACCGACGTGAAGATGCTCTCCCGGAAGCCAGCATCCCGGACAAAGTCGTCGGCCACAAAAACCGCCGACGGATCGACGGCCGAGAAGGAGGAGAGCGATGGCTCATAAGAAGGGGCTCGGCTCCAGCCGCAACGGCCGCGACTCCAACCCGAAGTACCTCGGCGTCAAGGTGTTCGCCGGCCAGAACGTGAATGGCGGCGAGATCATCGTCCGCCAGCGCGGGACGCGTTTCCGGCCCGGCGATGGCGTCGGCCTCGGACGGGACCACACGATCTTCGCGACTCGCCCGGGCATCGTGCAGTTCTCGACCGGCCGGCGCGGGCGCACGATCTCCGTCATCGACGGCGAGTAGCCGCCGCGCGCGGGCGACAGGGCGCCTTGTAGCGGGCGAGCGACTCGGCCGCTAACGTCGCCGGCATGCTCTTCGATCGGGCCAAGATCTACGTTGAGGGTGGCCGCGGCGGGAACGGCGTGGTCAGCTTCCGGCGTGAGGCTCACGTGCCGCGCGGCGGCCCGGATGGAGGCGACGGCGGACGCGGGGGTGAAGTGGTGCTCGTCTGCGATGCACAGCGCCGTGATCTCTCCTCGCTCGGCCGCAGCCGCCACTTCCGGGCCGGCCGAGGTGAGCACGGCAAGGGCAAGCGCCAGCACGGTGAGCGGGGCGGAGGATCTGGAGATCCCGGTGCCGCCCGGAACCGTCGTGCGGAGCCTCGATGGCTCGGAGACGGAGCTGCTCGAGGACGGGCAGCGCGTTGTGGTCGGCCCGGGGCGGCTCGGGTGGTCACGGGAACAAGCGCTTCGCGACCTCGACCCGGCAGGCGCCGCGCTTCGCGGAGCAGGGGCTGGAGGGCGAGGCAGGTGAGATCGAGCTCCGCCTCAAGCTGCTCGCCGACGTCGGCCTCGTCGGGCTGCCGAACGCGGGCAAGTCCTCGCTGCTGGCGCGCCTCACTCGAGCGGATCCGAAAGTGGCCGATTACCCGTTCACCACGGTGGAGCCCAATCTCGGGACTATCGAGCTCGACGACCGGCAGCTGGTGATCGCGGACATCCCCGGCCTGATCGAGGGCGCCGCCGAGGGGGCCGGGCTGGGTCACGAGTTCCTCGCCCACCTGGAG
Organism: uncultured Solirubrobacterales bacterium; assembly: GCA_963825825.1. Taxonomy (GTDB): domain Bacteria; phylum Actinomycetota; class Thermoleophilia; order Solirubrobacterales; family 70-9; genus DASUPK01. The sequence goes on from CAWGUT010000002.1 coordinate 152,406, forward strand.
CGGTGCCGGCTCCTGGTCCACCTGGTCGAGGTCGCCCCCGCGGAGGGCGATCCCGAGTCGAACTACCGGGCGGTGCGAAGCGAGCTCGCCGGGTACGGCGCCGGGCTCGACGAGCTGCCGGAGATCATCGCGCTCTCGAAGATCGACCTGATCCCGGGCCAGGAGGCCGAGAGGTTGGTCTCCGAATGGCGCGAGCTGCACGGGTCGGAGGCAGTCGCGGTGCTCGGGATCTCCGCCGCGACCGGCGCCGGGCTCGACGGGCTGGTCAGTGCGATCTTCGCGGCACTTCCCGAGGAGGCTGCGCCCGCTCGGCCTGGCGAATTCGAGGCCGAGCATCGCGTCTATCGCCCGGGTGCGGATGAGGGCTTCGACGTGATCCCTGAGGGCGAGGGCCGGTTCAGGGTCGCGGGGCGGGGGATCGAGCTGCTGATCGCGCGCCACGACCTCGCGAACCCTGAGGCTCTGGATTACCTCGAGGGTCGCCTGCGTGAGATCGGCGTGATCGCCGAGCTTCAGCGAGCCGGCTTCGAGCCGGGCGACGAGGTCGTGGTCGGTGACCTCGAATTCGAGCTCGATCCATCCTGATCGGGTCCGAGCGTGGCCGGCTGCGCGGCCGGGGCCTCGATCTCGGCCATCAGCACGTCCTCGCGGCTGTAGTGGCCGACCGAGTCGAACCAGCGCTTCGCGTGGAGACCCGCGCGCAGGTCGCAGTCGACGGTGACGATCCCCTCCTGGTCATAGAGCGGCCCGGCGATGACGTCGCCCTCGGTGGGCTCGATGATGGCGGCGCCGCCGCGCCCGAACACCTCGTAGTCGGGGAGCTTCGCCGGGAAATCCTCGGGGAACGCCGATCGCGGGATGTACTGCGGCACGGAGACGACGTAGGCCCCTGACTCGATTGCGATGTGGCGCATGCTCGCCAGCCAGCCGTCGCTGTCGTCCGCGGTGGGCGCCAGCCAGATCTGGGGCCCCGAGCGATACACCGCGTAGCGGGCGAGCGGCATCCGGTTCTCCCAGCAGATCAGGCCCCCGATCCTGCCGAGCGGCGTCTCGACCGCGCCGAGGTCGCCGCCGGCACCGATCCCGTGGAAGAGCCGTTCGTGATGGGTCGGCATCAGCTTCCGGTGCTTCGAGATCACGCCCTTCGGGCCGATCAGGAGGAGTGCGTTGTAGATGGTCCCCGGGCGCTCCAGCTCGCGCTCGTTGATCCCGATCGCGCAATGGACGTCGTTCTCGGCGCAGGCCGCGACGAGCGCGTCGACCAGCGGCCCCGGCACCTCGACCGAGTTCGACCAGAGCCGCTCCCAGAGCTCGTCGAACCCCTCGAATGCGGCCGCCGCCTTGCCCCAGCCTCCCGACGGGTAGAGGGGGACGAAGGTCTCCGGCAGTACAACCAGCTCGGCGCCGTCCGCGGCCGCCTCTTCGATCAGGCCGACTGCCTTCTCCACCGTTGCCGCTGCGTCGAGGATCACGGGCGTCGCCTGAACCGCGGCCACCCGGACGGTTCTGAACTCGGCCATGAGGCGAGCATACGCCCGCGAGGCGGACATGGCCGTACCTACACTTGCCGCGCCATGACCGTGGTGGCGAAACTGGGCTCCTCCATCGTCGCCGGAGACGAGGGTGCGCTCCGGACCGACGTCCTCGACCGCGTCTGCTCGCAGGTCGCCGAGCTCCATGCCGGCGGCGAGAACGTGGTGCTGATCACCTCGGGCGCGATCGCGCGCGGCATCCGGGTGCTCGAGCTCGGGCGGCGCCCCTCGGCGATCGACGAGCTGCAGGCCGCCTCGGCGGTCGGGCAGGGCAGCCTGTTCCGGGCGTACGAGGAGCGGCTGGCGGGCGGCGAGGTTCGCTCGGCGCAGGTGCTGCTCACGGCTTCCGATCTCCAGCTCCGCACCAACTACCTGAACGCGCGCCAGACGCTGAGCCGGCTGCTCGACTGGCGCATCGTCCCGGTCGTGAACGAGAACGACACGACCGCCACCGACGAGATCACCTTCGGCGACAACGACTTCCTCGCGGCTCAGGTGGCGATCATGCTCGAGGCGCAGGCTGCTGGTGCTGCTCACTGACCAGACCGGGCTCTACACGAAGGACCCGCGCCGGCACCCGGACGCCGAGCTGGTCGCCGGAGGTGACCGAGGAGTCGCAGCTCGCCGGCTACGAGATCGGGGAGCACACCTCGCCCTTCGGTCTGGGCGGGATGCGCAGCAAGGTGGCGGCCGCCGGGATGGCCGGAGCCTCCGGGATCGCGGCCGTGATCTGCGACGGCACGGCGGACGGGACACTGCTCGCCGCGGCGAGCAGGGGAGGCGGCGGGCACGCGCTTCCAGCCGCACCTCGAGCGAGCCTCGAGCTTCAAGCTCTGGCTGCGCTACGCGAAGCCGAGCCACGGCACGCTGCGGGTCGACGACGGCGCGGCGCGCGTGCTGCGCGAGAGCGGCAGCAGCCTGCTGCCGGTCGGGATCACCGAGGTCGAGGGCGAGTTCGAGGCGGGCGACGCCGTCGACGTCGACCGCCGACGGCCGGACGATCGGCAAGGGGATCGTCAACTACTCGGCCGGCGAGCTGCGCCGGATCAAGGGCCTGCGGACCGAGAAGGTCCGGGAGCTGATCCCGCACGCCTCCGAGGAGGCCGTGCACCGGGACTACTTCGTCCTGACCTGATCGGGCACGATCAGCGTGGCCGCGCTTGAACGGCCTCGCGACTGGCCAGCCGGCCAGTCCCGGCTAAAGTCCCTTGGCGATGGGTTCCGGAGAGGAAGCCGGCAGCGTGCTCAGCGACTCCCAGCGGGCGATCCTGACCGCGGTCTGCGACACGGTCGTTCCCTCGCTGCCGCGCGATCGCGATCCGGACGGGCTCTGGGGGCGCAAGGCGAGCGACCTCGGCGTCGACGTGGGCGCGGCGCAGCTGATCTCGGAGATCCCGGATCCCGAGCTGCGCGGCGGGCTTGCTGCAGCTGATCGACGCGCTCGGCGGCCAGGGGATCACCCGCGCGCCCTCCCAGGAGTCCCGCGAGCAGATCCTGCGCAACACCGCGCTCTCCGATCCGCGGGCGGCCGCCGGCGTCGCGGCGCTGATCGGGATGACCCTCTTCCTCCACTACGGCGCGCCCGATCCCGCAGACCGGCCAGAACCCAACTGGGAGACCTTCGGGTACCCGGGGCCGATCTCGGCGCCGCCGCAGATCGAGAAGCCGCTGAAGATCCACGAGCCCGCAGGGCTCCGAGGAGACGCTCGAGGCCGACGTCTGCATCGTCGGCTCCGGCTCCGGCGGGGCGGTCGTCGCGGCCGTGCTCGCCGAGCGCGGGCTGGACGTCGTCGTCCTCGAGGCGGCCGGCTACTACAACGAGTCCGACTTCGCCCAGCTCGAGCTGCCCGCCTACCAGCAGATGTTCTGGCGCGGCGGCCCGACGCCGACCGCCGACGGGCAACGTCAGCCTGGTCGCCGGGACCACGCTGGGCGGCGGCACCACGATCAACTGGACCAACTGCCTGCGCACCACGGCCCTGGGTCCGCGAGCAGTGGGCCGAGCATGGGCTCGGAGGGCGTGGACGAGCTCGGAGTTCGACCGCCATCTCGACGCGGTCCTGGAGCGGATCAGCGCCAACGACTCGCTGCAGCGACCTGAACGGGACGCAGCAGCGGCTGCGAGAGGGGACGGAGGCGCTCGGCTGGAGCTTCGAGACGATCGTGCGCAACACCGATCCCGGACGCCTACTCGCCGGAGAAGGCCGGCTATCTGGGCTTCGGCGACCAGTCCGGGCAGCAAGCAGAGCGCCGACCGGACCTGGCTGGCGGACGCGCAGGAGCACGGGGCGCGCTTCCTCACCTTCACCCGCGCGACCCGGGTGCTCACCGAGGGCGGCCGGGCGGCCGGCGTCGAGGCGGTCTGGCAGACGCCCGACGGCCGCGGCGCCCAGGTCACCGTCAGGGCGCCGCGGGTCGTCGTCGCCTGCGGCTCGCTCGAGTCGCCGGCGCTGCTGCTGCGCTCGGGGATCGGCGGTCCGGCGGTCGGCCACAACCTGCGCCTGCATCCCTCGACGCGTCGTCGGCGGCGCCTACGGCACCGACCAGCAGGCCTGGTGGGGCGCGCCGCAGGCCGGGCCTCTGCGACGAGTTCGCGGACACCGGCGAGGGCTACGGCTTCCTGATCGAGACGGCGCAGTACGCGCCCGGGCTGATCGGCTCGGCGACCCCGTGGATCTCCGGGGCCGACCACAAGCAGCGCATGGAGGAGTTCCGCTTCACGGGCACGTTCATCTCGCTGACCCGCGATCGCGGCGCCGGCCAGGTGAGCGTCGACGCGAACGGCGAGGCCGTCCCGACGTACTCGGTCACCGACCCGCTCGACCTCGAGAACCTGAAGAGGGGGATCGAGGTCCAGATCCGCCTGCACGAGGCGGCCGGCGCCCACCAGATCGGCCCGCTGGCCGAGGGGGCACCGACCTGGCGGCGGGGCGACGACCTCGAGGCCTTCATCGCCGCGCGTCAAGCGGATCCCGTTCCGCGCCGGCGGCTACAAGCTGTTCAGCGCCCACCAGATGGGCACCTGCCGGATGGGCGAGGACCCCGAGACCTCGGTCGCCGGGCCCTGGGGCGAGCTGCACGACACCAAGGGCGTCTGGATCGGGGACGGCAGCGCCTTCCCGACCTCCTCGGGGACCAACCCGATGGTCTCGATCATGGCGCTCGCCCACCGCACGGCGGAGGCGATCGCGGAGGACGCGGGCGACGAAGGCGCCCGCGAGCAGCAGAATCCGCAGAGGCCCAGCCGGCCTAAGACAACTTCTAGGAGAGGAGCACGACTTGGCTACCGAGACCGCAGCGCCAACCGCCAGACCGGCGCATCCCGACCGAGGAGATCGTCCGCGACCGCCTCTACATCGGCGGCGAGTGGGTGGAGCCCGCCGGCTCGGGGACGATCGAGGTGATCGACTCGACCACCGAGCAGGTGATCGGGCGCATCCCGGAGGGGACGCCCGAGGACGTCGACCGGGCGGTCGAGGCCGCCCGGGCCGGGTTCGAGGCGTGGCGCGAGGTGCCCGTCGAGCAGCGGGTCGAGGCGTGCACGGCGATCAGCGCGGCGCTCGCCGAGCGCGGCCGACGAGATCGCGGCGCTGATCGCGGCGGAGGTCGGCATGCCGCTGGCGCTGGCGCGGACGATCCAGGCGGGCCTGCCGGCGATGGACTTCGGCTCGATGGCGCAGGTCGCCTCCGAGGTCGCCTGGGAGGAGCAGATCGGCAACTCGCTGGTCGTGCGCGAGCCGATCGGCGTGGTCGGCTGCATCACGCCCTGGAACTACCCGCTCCACCAGATCTGCGCGAAGGTGGCGCCGGCGCTGACCGCCGGCTGCTCGGTGGTCGTGAAGCCGAGCGAGGTGACGCCGCTGACCTCCTTCATCCTCGCCGAGATCATCGACTCGCTCGATCTGCCGGCCGGCGTCTTCAACCTGGTCACCGGGTACGGCCCGGTGGTCGGCGAGGCGATCGCAGCGCACGAGGACGTCGACATGGTCTCGTTCACCGGCTCGACCCGGGCCGGGCGGCGGGTCGCCGAGGTCGCCGCCGACACCGTCAAGAGGGTGGCGCTCGAGCTCGGCGGCAAGTCGGCGAACGTGATCCTCGACGACGCCGACCTGAAGACGGCGGTGGGCTACGGCGTCGCCAACTGCTACCTGAACTCGGGCCAGACCTGCAGCGCGCACACGCGGATGCTGGTGCCGCGGGAGAAGCTCGCCGAGGCGGAGGAGATTGCCGCGGCGGCTGCCGAGAAGGCGACGCCGGGCGATCCGTTCGAGGATGGGACCCGGCTCGGGCCGCTCGTCTCCGAGGCGCAGCGCGAGCGGGTCCGCGGCTACATCGAGAAGGGCCAGGAGGAGGGCGCGAAGCTCGTCACCGGCGGCGCGGAGCCGCCCGAGGGGCTGGAGAGCGGCTACTTCGTCCGCCCGACGGTCTTCTCCGAGGTGACGCCGGACATGACGATCGCCCAGGAGGAGATCTTCGGACCGGTGCTCTCGATCATTCCCTACGACTCCGAGGACGAGGCGGCGGAGATCGCCAACCGACCATCTACGGGCTGGACGGCGGCGTCTGGTCGGCCGACCCCGAGCGGGCGAAGGCGTTCGCGCGGCGGATGCGCACCGGGCCAGGTCCAGATCAACGGAGCCACCTTCAACCCACTGGCGCCTTTCGGCGGCTACAAGCAGTCAGGGCACGGGCGGGAGTACGGCCGGTTCGGCCTCGAGGAGTTCCTCGAGGTGAAGTCGATCCAGACCTAGAGCCGCGCGGTCTTCGCTAAACCGTTTCGCCGGCGAGGCGCCGGGTACGCGACTCCTGAGCATCGTCGAGAAAGGAGTCGATTGAGATGGCTGACGAGCTGCAGGGCAAGCGAATCGCCTTCCTGATGGCCAACGAGGGCGTCGAGCAGGTGGAGTACTTCGAGCCGCGCAAGGCGGTCGAGGAGGCCGGCGCCGAGGTGGACGTGATCGCGACCGAGGCCGGGCAGGTCCAGGGCTTCGAGCACCTCGACAAGGCCGAGACCTGGGACGTCGACAAGACCACCTCCGAGGCGAAGGCCGACGACTACGACGGCGTGGTGCTTCCGGGCGGCGTCGCGAATCCCGACAACCTGCGCACCGACCAGGACGCGGTCCGGTTCCTCCGCGAGTTCTTCGCGGCCGGGAAGCCGGTGGGCGCGATCTGCCACGCGCCTTGGATGCTGGTCGAGGCCGACGTCGTCGATGGGCGGAAGGTCACCTCGTTCCCGAGCGTCCAGACCGACATCCGGAACGCGGGCGGCAACTGGGTCGACGAGGAGGTCGTCGTCGATTCCGGCCTGGTGACCAGCCGCAAGCCGGACGACATCCCCGCGTTCAACTCCAAGATCGTGGAGGAGTTCGCGGAGGGCGTCCACGAGGAGCAGCGCGAGAAGGCGCAGGCGACCTCGTAGGAGGTCGCGCACTCGTAGAAGCTCGTCGCGGTAGCGGTCCGATGATCACCAGGGAGATCCGAACGAGGTCAGATGTTCGCGGACCGTTACCGCGTCATTCGCCGGCTCGGGACGGGCGGGATGGCGACGGTCTGGCTCGCCGAGGACGAGCGGCTGGGGAGGGAGGTCGCGGTCAAGCGGCTGAAGACGGATGCTCCGGAGGAGAGCCTGGCCCGCTTCCGGCGGGAGGCGCGGCTGGGCGCGACGCTCAACCACCCGAACTTCGTCTCGGTGTTCGACACGATCGCGACGGACGAGGGCGCGCTGATCGTCATGGAGTACGTGCCCGGTCGCTCGCTCGAGGAGCTCGCCGCGCGCGGTCCGATGGACCCCGATGGAGGCGGTTTCGATCCTGAGAGGGGCGGCGGACGCCCTCGACCACGCCCACCGCGAGGGCGTCGTGCACCGAGACATCAAGCCGGCGAACATCCTGGTGCGGGATGACGGGACCGTGAAGCTCGCGGACCTCGGCATCGCGCGCGCGATGGACGCCACCCAGATCACCGCGGAGGGGAAGGTGATCGGGACGATGCCCTACATGGCGCCGGAGCGGATGCGGGCGGCGGGTGCGGGTGGCCCCCCGAGCGACGTCTATGCGCTGGCCGCGGTTGCGTACGAGCTGCTCTCCGGATCGCCGCCGGAAGGCGAGGGAACCGGCGATCAGGTGCCCGATCGCAGGGATCTGGCGGAGCGCTGGCCGGGCGCTCCGGCCTCGGTCTTCGCTGTGATCATGCGGGGGCTCTCACCCGATCCCGAGCGGCGGCAGCTGTCCGCGGGCCGGTTCGTCGAGGAGCTCGACGCCGCGCTGCGGCGAGGCGACCAGACGACCCGTCCCTTCACGCCGCCCCCGCCCACCACCCGGACCAGGCCGCTGCTCTCGCGCTCGCCGGAGCGCGTCCCGCTCCCACCGGTCGCGTGCCGGTGCACTTCTGGCCCTCACACTGGTTGCGCTGGCGGGTCTCGCGGTGGCGGGGATCGCGCTGCTCGGCGGTGACTCCGGCGGCGGCAGCGGGCCAAGAAGGAGGCCAAGGCCGCGAAGAGCGCGGGTCGCTCGCATGCCGTGGCTGACTCAGGTGGCGCGACCTCGCGCCCCGGCCCCGAGTGGGGACGTCGCCGCCGCCCCCGCGTCGCCGGACGCCCCATCCTCCTCGTCCTCATCGGGCGATGGAGCGAGCCTGAATGCGCAGGGGTTCGAGCTCATCAACGAGGGCAGGCCGGAGGAGGCCGTTCCGATCCTCCGCCAGGCCGTGGATTCCTTCCCGGAGGGGAGCACCGATCTGAACTACGCCTATGCGCTCTACAACCTCGGGAACGCGCTGCGCCTCTCGGGCCATCCCGAGGAGGCGATTCCCTTTCTGGAGCAGCGGTTGCGGATCCCGAACCAGCGCTCCACGGTGGCCGCCGAGCTGGCTCGGGCCCGCGCCGAGGCCGAGACGGGCTGATTCGGCTCGACGAGGTGACGTCTAGAGGGTGCGCGCCGCACAGGCGCGCGCCACCGCTGTCAGGCGGAGGATGCCGAGGTCGCCGATGGCCGTCGTGAAGTTGCCGATGTGGCTGCTGACGAAGCCGAACGAGACGCCGGTGTCGGGATCGCCCCAGCCGCCGCTGCCCCCGAAGCCATAGTGGCCGAGGGCGCGTGGCCCAGGTCTGCCGAGAGCGAAGGCATGGTGGAAGCCGAGCCGCCAGCGCATGCGGACACCGAGCACCCGGTCGACGCCGCGGGTCTGCACCTTGCCGAGTCCCTCGACCGTCTCGGGCGAGAGAAAGGCGCTGGCCGTCGGGTGTCAGGCCGCCGTTCGCGAGTGGGACGTAGAGGCGGCCAGCCCGTCGGCGCTGAGCGCGCCGTTCACGGCGGGCATCTCGGTATCGCCAGAGGGCCGGATCCGGGACCTCGGCAGATCTCCTCGAAGCCCGGGGCGTGGAGGGCGCGGAAGCCGGCACTGGTGATCGGCAGCCAGCCGAGCAGGGGGGTGGCGGCGATGCCGAAGGCGGTGTAGAAGCGGAGCGAGCGCCCGACCATCTCGGCCGGCTTGGTCGGGCCCCCGCCCGTGCCGATCTCGAGCCCCGAGGTGCCGAGGGGCTCAGCGAGCTCAGTGCGGACGAGCTCGCGCATCCCCTTTCCGGTGACGGCCCGGGTCAGTCCCGAGGCGAGCCAGCCGAAGGTGATCGCGTGGTAGGCGGGACGGCCGGGAGGTCCCTCCGGGGTCGCGGCGGCGAGGCGCTGCTCCATCCCGATGTGGTCCATCAGCTCGTCCGCGTTGCGCGCGACGGCCTGCACGTCGTAGAGGCCGGCTCGGTGGCTGAGCAGCTCGCGGACGGTGATGCGGTCCTTGCCGGCCGCGGCGAACTCGGGCCAGTAGGAGGCCACGGGCACGTCGTAGTCGATCAGGCCGCGGTCGGCGAGGCGGTGGATGACCATCGAGGCGAGGCCCTTGGTCGCGGAGAAGGCCGAGGGCCTGGGTCTCGGGGCGCCAGGGCCGGGTGTGGGCGTGGTCCTCCCAGCCGATGCGCAGGTCGGCGAGGACGCGGTCGCCCGGCGGAGCACCAGCGCGCCGCCACGTGGCCCGCGCGCCATCAGTCGCCTGAACTCCTCGGCGAGCGGCTCGAAGCCCCGCTTCGACCGATGCCTCCGGATCGAGCCGAGGCCGGCTCGCGTGTCTGCGTCTGGTTCCCTGCCATCCGCTCAAGTGTGACGCCGTAGTTACCCTTTGTGCGTGGCCACCGCAACGAAGACCGTCGTCGAGGTCTGTCGCGAGGCTAAGGACGCCTCGCATCTGCTGGCGCGGGCGAGCAGGGACGAGAAGGACGCCTGCCTGCGGGACCTGGCGGACCGGATCGAGGCCGGCGTCGAGCCATTGCTCGAGGCCAACCGCGCGGACGTCGAGGCCGGGCGGGAGCAGGGCCTGAACGAGGCGCTGCTCGACCGGCTGACGCTCACCGAGGCGCGGATCGCCGAGATGGCGAAGGGCGTGCGGGAGATCGCGGACCTGGACGATCCGGTCGGCGAGGTCGTCGAGGGGTGGACGCTCGAGAACGGGCTCGAGGTCGAGAAGAAGCGGGTGCCGATCGGAGTGGTCGCGGTGGTCTACGAGGCACGGCCGAACGTGACGGTCGATGCCGCGGCCCTCTGCTTGAAGAGCGGCAACGCGGCGGTGCTGCGGGGTTCCAGCAGCGCGGAGAGCTCGAACGGGTTTCTGGCTGGTTTGATCGGTATGGCGCTCGCGGCCGCCGAGCTGCCCGCGGCTTCGGTGTCGCTGCTCTCCGGTGGGGGGCACGAGCAGCTCGAGGAGCTGGCGACGCAGGAGGGCCTCGTCGATCTGATCATTCCGCGCGGGGGGGAGGGGCTGAAGGAGGCGCTGAAGAAGGTCGCGAAGGTGCCGGTGATGTACGCGGCGGCGGGCAACTGCCATGTGTACGTGCACCAGGACGCGGACCTCGAGATGGCGGAGCGGGTGGCATACAACGCGAAGGTGCAGCGACCGGGCGTCTGCAATGCGGCCGAGACGCTGCTGGTTCACAGGGATGTGGCGGCCGATCTGCTGCCGGGCCTGCTCGCGAAGCTGAGCGCCGCCGGGGTGGAGCTGGTCGGTGATGAGCGCGCACGTGAGGAGGCCGGCTCGGCGCCGGTGGGCGAGGCCACGGAGGCGGATTGGGACACCGAGTACCACGGGCTGAAGATGGCGGTCGGCGTGGTGGATTCGCTGGGCGATGCGATCCAGCACGTGAACAGACATGGCACGGGACATTCGGATGCGATCCTGACCAGCTCGCAGGAGGTGGGGGACGAGTTCACGGACGCGGTGGACTCGGCAGCGGTGTACGTGAATGCGTCCACGCGGTTCACCGATGGATACGAGTTCGGAATGGGCGCGGAGATCGGGAACTCGACGCAGAAATTGCACGCGCGGGGCCCGATCGGGTTGCGCGAGCTGACCACGACCAAGTACGTCGTTCACGGCAGCGGGCAGATCAGGGAGTAGCGACGTCGCACGGCTCGGGGTCCTGGGCGGGGCCTTCAACCCGCCCCACGTCGGACATCTGCTCCTCGCGCAGGAGGCCCGCTGGCAGCTCGGGCTGGACGAGGTGCTGCTGATGGTCACGAACCGGGCGCCGCACAAGGAGATCGAGGACGATCCGGGTGCGGACGTCCGGCTCGAGATGGCTCGCTTGGCGGCCGAGGGCGAGGAGGGGGTGGAGGCGTCGGATCTGGAGGTGGCTCGGGATGAGGTGTCCTTCAGCTACCGGACGCTCGAGCTGCTGGCCGAGGAGGAGCCGGGGCGGGAGCTCTATTTCCTGCTCGGGGCCGACATGGCTGCCGGACTGTCGAGCTGGAAGGAGCCGGGGCGGGTGGTGGAGTTGGCCAGGTTGGGGGTGGTGCCGCGGCCGGGTGTGGAGCTCGGTGCGGTGCGTTCGGCGCTGGAACGGCTCGGTGCCGCCGATCGGGCGGCGATAATCGAGATGCCACTTTGCGGAGCGTCCTCGACCACAGTCAGGCAGCGGGCTCGTCAGGGAAGGCCGTTGCGGCACCTGGTGCCGGATCCGGTGATCGGGCTGATCGAGCGAGCAGGGTCTGTACCGGTGAGCCGGGGAACGGAGATGAGCCCGGACGAGCTGGCGCGGCGGCTGGCGGCGATCGCGGACGACAAGAAGGCGACGGAGCTGGTCGCGCTCGACGTGCGGCCGCTCGTCTCGTACACGGACTACCTGGTGATCTGCACGGCTCGGAACGAGCGGCAGGCGAAGGCGATCCACGACGAGATCTATCACCAGCTGAAGAGGGACGGGTGGTTGCCCGCGCGGGTCGAGGGGGAGCGGGAGGCCGAGTGGGTGCTGATGGACTACCTGGACGCCGTGCTGCACATCTTCACGCCGGAGCTGCGGGAGCGGTACCGGCTCGAGGTGCTCTGGGGCGAGGCCGAGCGGCTCGATCTCGACCTGGCCGGCGCGCGCGGCGCCGCGTAGCGGCCACCGGCCGTTCCAAGCCGAAGTTCGGTATTTGCGCGAAGCCCGTCCGAGGGCGAACGTAGTCTCACCCTCGTGCCTGAGGAGCGTTTCCGGCGCGCCTTGCGCGGCTACGACCCGGAGGAGGTCGATGCGGCGATCGAGTGCGCGCGATGCGCGACTGGCCCGGCTCGAGCGGGAGGCGCAGCGGCTCGCCGAGCGGGTGGTCGAGCGGGAGAAGAAGCTGCAGGAGGCGCTCAGGAGGCCGGTTGCCGCGGCGCTGACAGCAATCGGGTCGCGCTGTCGCGCGCCCTCTCATCGGTCGAGGAGATCTACGGGCAGGCGCGGCGGCAGGCGACGCGGATCCGGATGCGGGCGCTCGAGGATGCCGTGCAGATGGCCGACCGGGTGACGGAGCTGACCAGCCTGCGCGACGAGCTGGGCGCGCGGGTCTCGGAGCTGGCCGAGGTCGCGCGGGCGCGTCTCGGGATCGAGGCGGAGGAGCCGCTCGCGATCGAGCCGGCGTCGGCGCGACGGGATGTACGCGGGCCGGGTCGAGGTGGAGATCGGGCCGCTCAACGACTTCGCGCAGCTGACCGGGTTCGAGGATGCGGCGGCGGGAATCCGCGGCGCGTCGGAGATCCACGTGAAGCGGTTCTCGCGGGGGCGGGCGACGGTCTCGATGAACCTGCAGGACCCGGTCGAGCTGCTGCGGGAGCTCGAGGAGAGGGCTCCCTTCGACTTCGTGGTGCGCGACATGCGCAGCGACGGCTGACCCTCGACATGGACGAGGACGGCCGGGCAGCAGGACCGCGCGGCGTAGCCACGCTTCCGGCGCACTTCCGTCGCACATTCGTGACGTCGCGCGCCTCGCGTCGACGCCGGCGACGTATGTTCGTGCTGAATCCAACGTCAAGGGACATCGCCGAGATGGCGATCGCCCTGGAGGCGTCAACTCGGCATCGAGGTGTTCAAGCCGTCGCCGAGCACGTCGCTACGACCTGGTCTTCGATCCGGGACGGCTTCTCGCGTGCAGTGCAAGTGGGCGGCCTGACGGCGAGTCCTCCGCGTCATCTCGTCGGTAGCGACACACCGAGGCTACGTGCGACAAGTACACGGCCGACGAGGTCGACGCGTCGCCGCCTATTGCCACGAGCTGGACGCACTATCTGTCCCGTTCGAGGTAGCCGGCGAGCGGCATCCATCTCCGTTTGCGCCGCCCAGGAATGCCAGAGGGCGGCGATACACTGGGCGGCGAATACGCTCTCTGGGGCTATAGCTCAGCTGGGAGAGCGCGCGTGGCACGCCGAGGTCGCGGGTTCGAGCCCCGCTAGCTCCACTCCTCGAGTCCGACGGTCGAGATCACCGTTGGCGCCCACGAGTTCCGCAACCACTTCGGCTACTGGATGGAGCGCGCCGCCGCCGGCGACGAGATCCTGATCACCCGCCGCGGCCGCCGCTACGCCCGCCTCGGCCCTCCGGATCCGCAGCTCGCCACCACAGATACCGCTCCGGCTGAAGAGCCAGCAGCGGACCCGGAGGAGCCTCCTCCCGATACTGCTCGTACTTCGCGCTGAGCGCCTCGAGGCCCGCCCGACCCTCGCCGACCTCGAGGATCGAGACCCGCCCGAGCACCTGCACCCAGGCCAGCTGGTCCCAGTCGTCCGAGTAGCGATCCACCGTCAGCGCCGCCCGCGGGTCCCGCCGCAGGAACCGCAGCCGCGCCGGCTCCCCGGCCCGCTTCGGCTTCCGATCGATCGCGCTCCAGATCCGCCCCTCCGCCACCGCGAACGTCACCGGCAGCACCCGCGGCGCCCCCTCCTCGTCCAGCAACCCCAGCCGAGCCACCCGCTCGCGTCGCCAGCAGTTCGTTTGCCCACGCAACTACCTCGGTAGGTTCCGGGTCAGGCACCCACCCACTCTAGGTCGAACGAAAGGAACGCGCATGAAGCTCGGAATCGGACTTCCCAACGCGGTGCCCGGAACGACCGGCGAGCAGCTCACCGACTGGGCTCGCGCCGCCGAGGACGCGGGCTTCTCCACCCTCGGCACCATCGACCGCATCGTCTTCGACGAACTACGAGCCGATCGTCGCCCTCTCCGCGGCGGCCGCGGTGACCGAGCGCATCCGTCTCGCCACCGACGTCATGCTCGGCCCGCTCCGCCAGAACCCGGCGATGGTCGCCAAGCAGGTCCTCTCCCTCGACGCCCTGGCCGGCGGCGGCCGCGCCGTCCTCGGCATCGGCGCTCGGCGCGCGCGAGGACGACTACGAGGTCAGCGGCCTCGACATGTCCACCCGCGGCAAGTGGTTCGACGCCGCCCTGCCGAAGATCCGCGCGATCTTCGACGGCGACGGCGAGCTCGAGTCCAAGGTCGGCCCGCGGCCCGCGCGGCGATGGCCCGACCCTCCTCGTCGGCGGCAGCGTGCAGGCCTCCTTCGAGCGCGCCGCCAAGTACGCGGACGGCTGGACCCAGGGCGGCTCCGGCCCGGACCAGTTCGCCGAAGACGTCGTCGAAGCTCGATGAGGCCTGGAAGAACGCCGGCCGCGACGGCAGCCCGTACAAGATGGCCCTGGTCTACTTCTCACTCGGTCCCGACGCCCAGAAGAACGCCGACGCGCGACCTCGGCGCACTACTACGCGTGGCTCGGAGACGAGATCAAGCAGATGATCGTCGGCTCTGCGGCCGAAGGACGCCGACAGCGGTCAAGCAGTACATCTCCGCGTTCGAGGGTCACGGCTGCGACGAGCTGATCCTCTTCCCGGCTGCCTCGCGATCCCGAGCAGGTCGGCCTCCTCGCCGAGGCCGCCGGCCTCTAGGCGGCAGCAGTCCGAATCCACCGAGTTTGTTGCGTTAGCAAACGCTTACGTGCGGGTATGTGGCAACTACAGGCAGCTCACTAGGTAGCCGCCGAGCCGCGGCGCCCCAGAGTGGAGCGTAGCTGGTCTCGGCCGGCGTCAGAGGAGGAGAGCACGATGGAATCGTCAAGATCGCCGCGGAGCCTGGCTCCTGCCGATCCTGGGCCCCGCTGGGCCTGGCGGCATTCGCCATGACCACGTTCGTGCTCAGCATGTTCAATGCCGACCTGGTCAACAAGGGCGGTGAGCCGGTGGTTCTCGGCCTCGCCCTCGCCTACGGCGGCATCGGCACAGTTGCTGGCTGGAATGTGGGAGTTCAAGAACCGACAACACCTTCGGGGCGACCGCGTTCACCTCGTTCGGTGCGTTCTGGATCTCCCTGTTCGTCTTCGATGACGTTCCTGGCCGACTCAGTCCCCGCGGCGCATGCTCGGTGACGCAGTCGGCCTGTACCTGATCGGCCTGGGGCGATCTTCACCACCTACATGCTCATCGCTTCGCTGCGGGTCACGGGGCGGTGGCGCTGGTGTTCTTCCTGCTGGCGACCGACCTTCATCGTGCTTGGGCGATCGGCAACTCGGCGGGCACACGACACGATCATCCAAGTCGGGTGGCTACGCTCGGCCTCGCGACGGCCGTCGCTGCCTGGTACGCGTCGTTCGCCGCGGTGATCGAACACGACCTTCGGCCGAACCAGTGCATCGGTCTGCCGCTGAAGGTGGCATCGGGCGACTGCACGACGGCACCCAACTATTGACGATGGCCCGCTCGCTGAGCAGAAGGGGCGCCGGCCGTCGCCGCCGCCGCATAGGCTTGACTCGAACACGGATACTGTCGAGAGAACGGAGATTAGGAGGAGAGATGGCGACTGAGGTGAGGACCGAGGACCTCGAGAAGCAACTCGAGTCGATGCTCGAGATCGAGAAGTTCCCGCCGCCCGAGGAGTTCCGCAAGCACGCGCTGGTCACCGACGAATCCATCTACGAGGAGGCCGCCGCAGGACCTCGAGGGCTTCTGGGCGAGGCAGGCCGAGGAGCTGATCGACTGGGTCGAGAAGCCGACCCAGACCCTCGACGAGTCGAACGCCCCCTTCTACAAGTGGTTCGCCGACGGCAAGCTGAACGTCTCCTACAACTGCCTCGACCGCCACGTCGAGGCCGGCAACGGCGACCGCGTCGCCTACCACTGGCGCGGGGAGGAGGGGGAGGAGCGCGACATCACCTACGCCGAGCTCCACCGCGACGTCCAGCGCTTCGCCAACGCGCTCAAGGACCGCGGCATCGGCAAGGGCGACGTCGTCGGCATCTACCTGCCGATGATCCCCGAGGTCGTCGTCGCGATGCTCGCCTGCGCGCGCATCGGCGCCCCCCACAACGTCGTCTTCGGCGGCTTCTCGCCCGAGGCCGTGCGCGAGCGCATGGAGTTCTCCGAGGCGAAGGCCCTGATCACCGTCGACGGCGCCCGCCGCAAGGGCAAGACCGCCCCGATCAAGAGCGCCGTGGACCCCGAGATCGAGACCGTCCCCTCGATCGAGACGATCTTCGTCGTCCGCGCCACCGGCACCGACTGCGAGATGAAGGAGGGCCGCGACGTCTGGTTCGACGAGGAGATGGAGAAGGCCGACGCCGAGTGCCCGCCCGAGCCGCTGGACGCCGAGCACCCGCTCTTCGTCCTCTACACCTCCGGCTCGACGGCGAAGCCGAAGGGCGTCCTGCACACCACCGGCGGCTACCTGGTCGGCGTCACCTTCACCCACCGCTACGTCTTCGACCTGAAGCCGGAGTCCGACGTCTACTGGTGCGCGGCCGACGTCGGCTGGGTCACCGGCCACTCCTACATCGTCTACGGCCCGCTCTCCAACGGGGCCACCAGCGTCATGTACGAGGGCGCCCCGGACTATCCGGACAAGGACATCTGGTGGGAGATCGTCGAGCGCTACAAGGCGACCATCCTCTACACGGCCCCGACCGCGATCCGCGCCTGCATGAAGTGGGGCGTCGAGTACCCGGGCAAGCACGATCTCTCCTCGCTCCGCCTGCTCGGCAGCGTCGGCGAGCCGATCAACCCCAAGGCCTGGCTCTGGTACTACGAGGTGATCGGCGGCGAGCGCTGCCCGATCGTCGACACCTGGTGGCAGACCGAGACCGGCCACATCATGATCAGCCCGCTCCCGGGCGTGACCGAGACCAAGCCGGGCTCGGCCACCAAGCCGCTGCCGGGCATCTCGACGCCGCCGTCGTGGACGAGGAGGGCAACGAGGTCGAGGGCGAACAGGGCTTCCTGGTCTTCCGCCGGCCCTGGCCGGGAATGCTCCGCACCCTCTACAAGGAGGAGGAGCGCTTCAAGGAGACCTACTACTCCAAGTTCGACGAGCACCTACTACGTCGGCGACGCCGCCCGCAAGGACGAGGACGGCTACTTCTGGATCCTCGGCCGCGCCGACGACGCGGTCAACGTCTCCGGCCACCTCCTCTCGACCGCGGAGGTCGAATCGGCGGTCGTCTCATACCCCAAGGTCGCCGAGTGCGCCGTGATCGGCATCCAGGACGAGGACACCGGCCAGGCGATCGTGCGCCTTCGTCACGCTCGAGGGCGACCTCGAGGGCACGGACGAGATCGCGAAGGAGATCCGCGACCACGTCGCCATGCGGATCTCGAAGATCGCCCGGCCCGAAGCGGATCATCTGGGCCGGCGACCTGCCCAAGACGCGCTCCGGCAAGATCATGCGCCGGCTGCTGCGCGACATCGGCGAGGGCCGCGAGCTCGGCGACGTCACCACCCTCCGCGACCCGGCGGTGATGGAGCAGCTCGAGAAGCGGGTCAACGAGATCCAGGCCGAGGAGAACTGAGGCTAGCGCCGCGAACGGGCCCGCCGCAGCTGCGGGCCGGGCTCGCTTCGGCAGCTCCAGCCGGAGCCGCCAGCGCGCGCCCGAGAAGTTCCGGTTCGCGACCGTCGCGAAGCCCTCCTCGTCCTCGCGCAGCGCCAGCAGCAGGTGCGCGACCCGGTCGCCGGGCGGCAGATCGTCCGGCCTCCCCGACCCGGACGCAGAAGCAGTGAACCCGGTGTCCGCCGGGGCGCACCAGGATCGCGCCCTCCTGTCCGACCAGCCAGCGCCCAGCCGGCCGCGCTCCAGCGCCAGACCCGTCTCGCCGAGCAGGTCCCGCGCCTCGTGGCCCAGCAGGTCGCCGAGCAGCCCGAGCGCGCGCTCGCGCTCGGCCTCGGCGTCGCTCGGCCGTCGCCGATCGGCTTCACGCCCGCGCGCCCCGCGCCGCGCCTGGAGGTGGAGCACCGCGATCCCGTGCCCGAGGAAGATCGCCGACACCGGAGCGGCGAGCGGCTCGATCCAGATCAGCAGCGCGGCGGGCAGGCCGAAGGTGACGACGATGCCGACGCTCCACAGCGTCCAGATCCGCCCCTCCCGCCTCAGGCTGCGCTCGCTGGCCCGCCGCCGCCACGGCATCGCGGCGGCCTCGGCGAGAACGCCGGCGTAGCGGCGCTCGCCTCCAAGATCAGCCCCCCGCGATCGGGCGCCGCATCACGACCAGGTCCGCGTCGAGCGGCAGCTCCCGCACGACCTCGGCCGATCCGTCCGGCAGCGTGGCGCTCGCCAGCATCCCCTCGTCGAGCTCCCGGCGAAACGCCTCGATCGCCGCCTCTCGCGAAGCCGCGTCCTCGGCGGTCCAGCTCGCCAGCTCGGTGTGTCCCGTCCGGTCCAGCCTGATCAACCTCGACATGCCCTTCCTCCTTCCGTCGTCGTCCGAATATACGCCGCAGCCTCACTCGTAAACTGGCCGCCGTGCCCGAGAGTGAGACAACGGACCGCTACGACCCGCAGGCGATCGAGCGCAAGTGGCAGCTCGTCTGGGAGGCGGAGAACACCTGGGTGGTGCCGAACCCCGGCTCCCCGGAGTTCGACGCGTCGAAGCCGAAGAGCTACGTGCTCGAGATGCTGCCCTACCCCTCGGGCGAGCCGCACGTCGGCCACCTGAAGACCTACTCGGTCGGCGACGCGATCGCCCACTTCCGGCGCCGCCGCGGCTACCGCGTCGTGCACCCGATGGGCTACGACGCCTTCGGGCTGCCGGCCGAGAACAACGCGATCCAGACCGGCGAGCATCCGCGGGAGGCGACCGAGAAGTCGATCGCGGCCTTCCGCGAGCAGTTCATGCGCTGGGGCATCTCGATCGACTGGACGCGCGAGCTCGGCACCCACGAGCCCAGCTACTACCGCTGGACGCAGTGGATCTTCCTGAAGCTCTACGAGCGCGGGCTCGCCCACCGCCACGAGGCGCCCGTCCACTGGTGCCCCAAGGACCAGACCGTGCTCGCCAACGAGCAGGTGATCGACGGGCACTGCGAGCGCTGCGGCACGCTCGTCGAGCTGCGTCAGCTCGAGCAGTGGTTCTTCCGGATCACCGAGTACGCGCAGCGGCTGCTCGACGACTTCGAGCTGCTCGAGTCCTGGCCGGAGAACGTGATCACGATGCAGCGCAACTGGATCGGCCGCTCGGAGGGCGCCGAGGTGGTCTTCCGCTGCGAGGACCTCGACCTCGACTTCCCGGTCTTCACCACCCGCCCCGACACGCTCTTCGGCGCCACCTTCTTCGTGCTCGCCCCCGAGCATCCGGAGGTCGAGCGGCTGGCGGCGGGCACCGAGCACGAGCAGGCGGTCCGCGACTACGTCAACGAGTCGGCCCGGGCCACGGCCGAGGAGCGCGCCGACGAGGAGCACCAGAAGACCGGCGTGCCGCTCGGCCGCGAGGTCATCGAACCCGGTGAACGGCGAGCGCATCCCGATGTTCGTCGCCGACTACGTCTGATGGAGTACGGCACCGGCGCGATCATGGCCGTCCCGGCCCACGACGAGCGCGACTACGAGTTCGCCAGGGCCTTCGACCTGCCGATCCGCCGCGTGATCGAGGGGACCGATCCCGAGGCAGGCCCGCGGACGACGAGGGCCTGCCGTACTCGGGCGACGGCACGATGGTCAACTCCGGCCGCTTCGACGGCAAGCACAACCGCGAGGCCTACGACGAGATCGTCGCCTGGCTCGAGTCCGAGGGCCGCGGCAAGGCCGCCGTCAACTTCCGCCTGCGCGACTGGCTGGTCTCGCGCCAGCGCTACTGGGGCGCGCCGATCCCGATCCTCTACTGCGACAGTGCGGCATGGTCCCCGTGCCCGAGGACCAGCTGCCCGTGCTGCTCCCGGACATCGAGGAGTACGCGCCGAAGGGGAAGAGCCCGCTGGCGGCGGCCGAGGACTGGGTGCGGACCGAGTGCCCGTCGTGCGGCGGAGAGGCCCGTCGCGAGACGGACACGATGGACACCTTCGTCGATTCCTCCTGGTACTTCCTCCGCTACCTCGACCCCCGCAACGACGAGGAGGCTGGGCGAGGGAGGTCGCCGACTACTGGATGCCGGTCGACCAGTACATCGGCGGGGTCGAGCACGCGATCCTGCACCTGATGTACGCGCGCTTCTTCGTCAAGGCGCTGCACGACATGGACCTGCTCGAGGCGCGCGAGCCGTTCGCCAACCTCTTCACCCAGGGGATGATCACCCGCGACGGGGCGAAGATGTCCAAGTCCCGCGGCAACACGGTCAGCCCGGCCGAGTACGTCGAGCGCTTCGGCGCCGACTCGCTGCGCACCTACATCTGCTTCATGGGCCCGCCGATCAAGGGCGGCGACTGGTCCGACGAGGGGGTCGAGGGGATCTTCCGGTTCCTCGCCAGGCTCTGGCGCCTCGGCCGGGAGGTCGCCGAGCGGACGGAGCCCGGCGGTGGTCAGGCTCGACGGTGCGCGTGGGCGAGGCCCGTGAGCTGCTCGCCAAGGCCAACTGGGCGATCGACAAGGTCACCCGCGACATCGAGCCCCGCTTCCAGTTCAACACCGCGATCTCCGCCGTGATGGAGCTGGTCAACGAGATCTACCGGCTCAAGGACGGCCTCTACGGCGACGCGACGGGCGCGGCGGCGGTCCGCTTCGCCACCTCGACGGCCGCGTCCCTGCTCTTCCCGTTCGCGCCCGCACCTCTGCTCCGAGGTCTACGAGTGGCTGGAGGGCGAGCGGGTCTGGGAGCAGCCCTGGCCCGAGGCCGACCCCGAGCTGCTCGAGCGCGATACCTACATGCTGGTCGTGCAGGTGAACGGCAAGCTGCGCGACCGGATCGAGGTGGCGTCCGACACGGCGGAGAGCGAGCTGGTCGAGCTCGCCAAGGCGAGCGACAACGTCCAGCGCCACCTCGACGGCAAGGCGATCGTCAAGGAGATCGTCGTCCCCGGCCGGCTCGTGAACCTCGTCGTAAAAGGATGATCTGGTAGAAAGGCCCCGTGCTGGTCAGGCGGCTCGAGGAGGCTCCGACAGAGGAGTGGCACAGGCTCCGCAATCGCATCCTCATGGATGCCGGGGAACTCGGCTCGCGCAACATGTCCGTGACCTGGCTCGAGGTGCCCGAGGGGATCGACCAGGAGCTCCACTCCCACGAGGAGGCCGAGCAGGTCTACATCGTCGTCAGCGGCCGCGGCACCATGACCGTCGCCGGCGACAAGCAGGAGGTCGGCGAGGGCGACCTCGTCCTCGTCCCGCCGGCCACCGATCACTCGATCGCCAACTCGAACTCCGACCGACCTCTGCTGCGTCTCGGTGCAGTCGCCGCCAGTCACCTCGTCCGAGGTCTTCGGTCGCTCCGGCGTCGGCGTCGCCTCCGAATACGACGAAGAGGAGTGAGTCGTCTGACCCGCAGGCGGGTCGTCGTCAGCGGTCGGGTCCAGGGAGTCTTCTTCCGGGACAGCGTCCGGCGGCGCGCCGAGGCGGCCGGCGTCGCGGGCTGGGTTCGAAACACGCGAGACGGAACCGTCGAGGCGGTCTTCGAGGGCGATCCGGCAGGCGGTCGACGAGCTGGTCGAGTTCTGCCGCCGCGGGCCGAGCCGGGCCGAGGTCGCCGCCGTGGAGGTGGTGGAGGAGGAGCCGGAGGGGCTCTCCGGCTTCGAGGTCCGCTGATCTGATCCGCCTCCGTATCTGATCCGGCACGAACCCGGCGGATCCTGCGCGGATGGCGCGGCCAGGTTCGCCGCATGCCCGAGCTGAGCCGCTCCCAGCTGCTCGTCTACGCGGTGATCGCCGTGGCGGTGATCGTGATCGGCGCCCGCTGGATCCGCTCCAGCGGCACGCGGATCGAGCGGCGGCGCGGAGCTCAGCTTCGCCGCCGACTCCGCACACGAGGCCGAGGGGACGCGGGACGTGGTCGTGCACGTGGCCGGCGCGGTCGAGCGCCCCGGCGTCTACCGGCTGCCCGCCGGCTCTCGGGTCACCGACGCGGTGAGGCGGGCCGGCGGCTTCGCTCGCGGCGCGAATCACGACGCGATCAACCTCGCGGCCCGCCTCAGCGACGGTCAGCAGGTGGTCGTCCCGGGCCCCGGCGCGCCGCGCCGCCGTCGGCGGCGGGAGCGCAGAGCGGGCCGATCAGCCTGGGCAGCGCGACCGTCGAGCAGCTGGATCAGGTCGAGGGCATCGGGCCGGTCACCGCCCAGAAGATCATCGAGTTCCGCGACCAGCACGGCGGTCTCTCCTCGATCAACCAGCTCGACGAGGTGGACGGGATCGGCCCGTCCACCATGCAGACGCTCAGGTCCGCCCTGCAGCCCTAGATCAGTGGCCGAGCACCCGATCCCACTCGCGGCGGCGCTGGCCGAGGGGCTCGTGCTCGGGCTCCTGATTGCCCCGCGGGATGCTGCCCGCGTGGCCCTCGGCGGCGTACATCTCGGCGCGCCGCGATTCGAGGTGCATCTGCCGGTGTCTGTCTTTCGTCCGGCGCGGTGAATCGCCCCGCGCCTTGGCCGTTCGCGGTTCGAGGTCATCGCTCCTCCTTCGGTCGAAGCTTGCGTTCACTCCCGCGTACCACGTGACCACTGGGTGAAACACGTCCTGGGAGGGCGCGAGTGGTCGCGAGAGTGGCGGTTCGCCGCGCTCGCCGGAGTCACGGCCGGTCTGGCGCTTGCCCCGCTGGCCGCACCCGCACCCGGCACTCGCGGCGGTCGGCGCCGCGCCGATCGCCGTGATCGACACTCGCCGCGCTGCGGCCCCGACGCCGGCGCTCGCCCAGCCGTGGCGCTCACCTGGCTCGGCCTGATCGCGCTCGCGGCGGCGCTCGCGGGACTGCTCGCGGGAGGGGCGCGGGTGCACGCGATCGACGCAGGAGCGCTCCGGGCTCGACCCGGCGTACACGCCTCGGTGGCCGGGTTCGTTGCGGCGGTCCCGCGCAGGGACCACGGCGAGGTCGCCGTGCGCGTCGACTCGCCGGCGGGCCGGGTGCTGCTGGTCGCGCCGGAGCCGGTCGGCGGACCTGCCGGTCGGCTCAGAGGTGCGTGCCGAGGGCGTCCTGCAGGACGCCCGAGCCGTGGCGGGAGGCGTACCTGCGGCGGCAGGGGGTCGCGATGTCGCTGCGCGTCGAGCGGATCGATCGCGGCCCGGGTCGGCGCGGCGGGCTGACCGGCTGGATCGACCAGGTGCGTATCCGAGCCGAGAACGCACTCGGGCGGGGGATGCCCGACCGGGAGGCCGCTCTGGCGCGCGGCTTCGTGCTCGGGGAGGACGATCGGATCGATCCCCGGACCCGCGACGACTTCCAGCGCTCGAACCTGACCCACCTCCTCGCGGTCAGCGGGCGAGAACGTGATCCTGCTCGGGGTGCTCGCCTGGCCGCTGCTGGCGCTGCTCGGCCTGACCCTGCGCGCCCGCCTGATCGGAACGCTCTGCCTGATCGCGATCTACGTGCCGGTCACGGGCGCCGGGCCCTCCATCCAGCGGGCGGGCGTGATGGGGGCGGCCGGACTGGTCGCGGCGCTGGCGGACCGCCCGCGCTCGCGCTGGTACGCGGTGCTGCTCGCGGCCGGAATCACCCTCGCCGCCAACCCGAGGGCCGACGGTGACGTCGGCTGGCAGCTCAGCTTCGCCGCGGTCATCGGGATCATGCTCTGGGCAAAGCGGCTGGCTTCCGTCCTCTCCGGAGGCGCCGAGCGGCGCTCGGCCCGCCGTGCGCTGGCGGAGGCCGTCGCCGTCACCGCCGCCGCGACGGTCGCGACCGCCCCGCTGATGGCCGCGGAATTCGATCAGTTCTCGCCGGCCGCCCTGCCCGCGAACGTGCTGGCGGCGCCCGCCGTGGCGCCGGCGATGTGGCTCGGCATGCTCACCGGGATCCTCGGCCAGGCGCCGTTCCTGCCGGTCGAGCCCCTCAACTGGCTCGACTCGCTGTGTCTCGCCTACATCGCGCAGATCGCGCACTGGCTGGCCGCGCCTGACTGGGCGCTGCTCACGGTCCATTTGGGGTCGATCTGGTCGGTCGCGGCCGCGTCCGCGGTGCTGCTGATCGCAATGGAGCTGCTGCTGCGGCGGCTCGACCGGCTGAAGGGGGGATGGCACTGGGAGCTCTCTGCCGCGAAGGCCGCCGGTCTCGCCGCCGTGGTCTCCTGGCCGCATTGCTGTCTGGCATCGTCCTTGGGAGGCCACTCGGCGCCGGTCGAGTCCGATTCGCACCCTCTCGGTGCGTGTCCTCGATGTCGGCCAGGGCGACTCGATCCTGCTCGAGCCTCCCGACGGCGATCCGGTGCTCGTCGACACCGGTCCGCCGGGGGACGGGGTGGAGGACCGCCTGCGGGAGCTGGGCATCCACCGGCTCGCGGCGATCGTGATCACGCACGATCAGTCCGACCACGCCGGAGACCTCGACGAGCTGCTCGATGCGGTGCGGGTCGACCGTCTCGTCTACGGCCGTGACGATCCCCGGCTGCGCGGAGCAGCACTGGCGGCCGGCGCCGAGCCATACCGGCTCGCGGAGGGCGGGGAGATCGACTCGGCCGGATTGCGGATGAGCGCTCTCTGGCCGCCCCGCGAGCTGCTCGGGGACGACCGGCGAGGACCCGAACCTCCTCTGCCTCGTCCTGGTGGCCCGCTGGCGTCACTTCTCCATGCTGCTCACAGGCGACGCCGAGGCCGAGTCAGTGCCGATCGATCCCGGCCCGATCGACGTGCTCAAGGTCGCTCACCACGGCTCGGAGGACGCCGGCCTGGGCGAGCTGCTCGAGCGCTCCGTCCCGAAGCTGGCGGTCATCTCGGTGGGCGCCGGCAACTCCGTACGGCCATCCGGCCGACCCCACGGTCACGCGAGCTGCGCGCGACACGGCGTGCCCGTGATGCGCACCGACCGGCAGGGCGAGATCGACATCGACGGCCGACGGTTCCCGCTGGACAGTGGGCCCGGGCGCGGGTTAGCCTTGGACGATGGCGGTGCTGCGGCGGGCAGGAGTGGTGCTGATCGTGGCCGTGCTCGCGCTCGGGCTCGGCGGAGGCCTCGCGGGGGCCAAGAAAGCACAAGAAGAAGGGCCACGTCTGGGGCTCCAGGATCACGCTCGTGCACCCCTCGCCGAGCGCGCTTCACGGGCGTCGTCGACTCGAAGCTCGCCGCCTGCTTCAAAGGGCGCCTGGTGAACGTCTTCTACACGGACCCGGGGGGCAACAAGGCGTTGCTCTCGGTCCAGCGCGCCGACGGCAAGGGCCGGTACGAGGTCGACCTCACGCAGGCCGCCTACCCGGGCGTCTACCAGGCCCAGGCGGCAAAGGAGCGGATCCGTGCCCGCAAGGCGCCGCAGACCTGCAGGGCGGCGGACAGCCCCATCTTCGGCATCTAGTCACTGCCTGTCACCCAGCGCCTGGTTGGGCGCCTGCAGCCTGGCCCTAGACTCGCGACCGTGGCAGAGATGAAGCCCGCCTATCTGATCGCCGGCGACGACGAGGCGAAAATCGCCCGGACACGCGGCCGCCTGCGCGAGAGGGCCGAGCGCGAGGGCGGACCCGGAGCGCTCGAGGTGTTCGAGATCGGGTGACGGCCGCCGCTCACCGGACGTGGAGGCCATGGTCGCCTCGCTCGCCACGATCTCGCTGATCGCCTCGCGCCGCTACCTGCTGGTCGACGGCGTCGAGGCCTGGGGCAAGGCGGACGCAGAGAAGGCTGTCGAGGCGCTCGGCCAGATCCCTGACGAGACCACGATCGCCCTGGTTGCCCACGGCAAGCCGCCCGCCGGGCGTCTCCAAGGCGGTTGAGAAGGCCGGGGGAGAGGTGCTCTCCTTCGGGCTGCCGCGCGAGCGGGACCTGCCCAAGCAGCTGGTCGCCGATGCGAGAGAGCTCGGGTTCGAGCTGGACCCCGCAGCAGCCCGTCTGCTGGTCGCCCGGCTGGGCGCGAGGCCGATGCGCATCCGGACCGAGCTCGAGCGCCTCGCGCTCTGGGCGGGGGAGGGCGGCAGCGTCGGGGTCGACGATCTCGAGGCGATGATCTCCGACACCTCGGAGGAGGCGATCTGGACCCTGGCCGACGCCGTGGTCGCCGGCGACGAGGCCGAGACGATGCGCGTCGCGGAGCGGCTCGTCTCGCAGGGCGAGGCGCTTCCCAGGATCGTCTACTCGCTGGCCCCCCGGCTCCGCCAGGCCCTCAAGGCGGCCACCGAACTGGAGGCAGGGCGCCCTTCGAGTGAGGTTGCCAAGGGACTCTCGATGCATCCGTACGCCGCCAAGATGCTGATCTCGAAGGTCAAGGGCCGATCGCCGGCCGATCTCGACGCCTCGATCCGGGCGCTTGCCGACCTCGAGCTCTGGTCGCGGGGCGGCTCGGACTACCCCGAGCGGGTCGCGTTCACAGTCACGCTGCGCAGGGCGATCGGCCTGGAGGCCGACGACACCGAGCCGCTCTCTTGGGCGCTCCGGCTCAGCCCTGGCTCTGGGAGGCCGCGCCGGCGATGCTCGCGGCGCGGGACTTCTTGCGGGCGCCGGTGTTGCGGTGGAGGGCGCCCTTCTGGACCGCCTTGTCGATCCGCGAGACGAGCGCCTTGTGCTCCGACGCCGTCGCGTTCGCGTCGCCCGATTGGACGGCGGCCTCGAGGCGGCGGAAGTACGTCTTCACGGAGCTCCGAAAACGCAGGTTCTCCTGACGCTCGCGCTCTGAGCGTGCGATCCGCTTCTTCTGTGAGGCGATATTGGCCATGAAAAGACCCCCGTCGGGGGCGGCGAAGAGAATAGAGCAATGACCGAGACGGGCGAAGGGGCACAGGGCCTGCCACCGGATCCGCCAGAGCCGTTCGACCCGTCGACGCGGGACTTCCCCGCCGTGGACGAACGTGAGGCGGAGCGCATCGAGCAGCGGCACGAGGCGGTCTCGATGGACACCTCGACCTTCATGGCGATCCCGGCGCCCACGCCGACCACCCCGTTCGTCCCGCCGGACTTCGACGAGCGCCAGGGACGGCTCGGGCGCTCCACCGCGTTCTTCTCGATCGCCACCGCCTTCTCCCGGGTGGCCGGGCCTGGTCCGCGAGATCGTCGCGGCGAGCTACTTCGGCATCACGGGGCCGATGTCCGCCTTCACGATCGCCTTCCAGGTCCCGAATCTGGTCCGATCGCTGTTCGCCGACGCCGCGATCCAGGCGGCCTTCGTCCCGGTCTTCACGGAGGAGCTGGAGAAGGGCAACAAGCGGGAGGCGTTCCGGCTCGCCTCCACCCTGATCTATCTCGTCACGCTGGTCCTGGGGGCGGTGACCGCGATCTTCGTGCTCGCCGCGCCCCTCATCGTTCCCATCTTCGCCCCCGGGTTCAGCGGGGAGATCCTCGACCTCACCGTCACGCTCTCCCAGATCCTCTTCCCGATCCTGATCCTGCTGGGGGCCACGGGGATGGTGGTCGGCGTGCTGAACAGCTACGACCGATTCGCGGCGTTCGCGATCTCGCCGTTCTTCTGGAACGTCGTGATCATCCTGGTGCTGGTCCTGCTCGAGCCGGCATTCCACGGGAACGACCGGATCTACGCATACGCGATCGGTGTCCTGATCGGCACCGTGGTCCAGCTCGCCATTCCCGCTTGGGACCTCCGCAACACGCCGTTCAGGTTCACCCGGGACATCGACTGGCACCTGCCGGACGTACGGCGTGTGCTCCTGCTGATGCTGCCCGTGACCCTCAGCCTCGGGCTGATCAACTTCGACCTGCTGCTCAACAGCATCGTCGGCACGCTCGTCTCCAACGAGGCTCCGGCGGCGATCGACAAGGCGTTCCGCATCTACATGCTGCCCCAGGGCATCTTCTCGGTGGCCGTCGCGACCGTGGCCTTCCCGACCCTGGCGCGGTTCGCGGCCCGTCAGGAGTGGGACAACCTGCGCGCGACGATGTCCAACGGAATGCGGCAGATCCTGCTGCTGCTCGTCCCGGCGGCGGCGGCCATCCTCGTCCTGTCCGTGCCGATGACGCGGCTCGTCTACCAGCGCGGAGAGTTCGACGCGGCCCAGACCCACCTGGTCGCCCAGGCGCTCTTCTGGTTCGCCTTCTCGCTGCCCTTCAACGGGCTCTACCTGCTGCTGACCCGCACCTTCTTCAGCCTGCAGCGGCCCTGGGTGCCGACCGCCGTCGCGGGATCGAACCTGGTCGTCGACATCATCTTCTCGTTCGCCTTCTACTCGCCGTTCGGGGTGGGCGGGGTGGTGGCGGCCACCGTGATCGCCACGATCTCCAGCGTCGTCGCCGAGGCGGTGATCCTGCGAAGGCAGCTGCACGGGCTCGAGCTGCCACGTCTCTTCGACACGGCGCTGCGGGTGATCGCTGCGGCCGCGCTGCTCGCGGGGGTGAGCTACCTGGTCTGGTACGGACTGGACCAGTGGTTGGGCCGCGACCTGATCGCCCAGATCGTCTCCCTCGGCGTGGCCCTGGCCGCCGGGTTCGCGGCCTACGTCGGCGCCACGCTGGCGCTTCGCGTCCCGGAGGCGAACCAGATCTGCGCCTGGTGCGGCGTGATCTGACGTGCGCGATCCGGCTAGGCCGGCCTGGGATCGCCGACCCAGTAGCGCGGACCCGGCCCCGAGCGGCCGGCGCGATCACCCGGGTTGGCGAGCTGGCAGCGATCCAGCGAGAGGCAGCCGCAGCCGATGCACTCCGTGAGGCCGGCGCGCAGCCGCTCGAGCTCGGCTATTCGCTCGTCGATCCGAGAGGTCCAGCCCGCTGAGAGCCGCGACCAGTCCCGGCGGTTGGGGGCGTGATCTCCGGGCAGCTTGTCGAGCTCCTCCTTGATCTCGTCCAGGGTGAGCCCGATCCGCTGGGCGAAGACGATGAAGGCGATCCGGCGAAGCGCGGCGCGGGGGTAGCGGCGGTGACCCGACCCGGCCCGTTCGGAGCCGATCAGGCCCCGATCCTCGTAGAAGCGGAGGGCGGAGGTCGCGACGCCGCTTCGCTTCGCCACCTCGCCGATGGTGAGCAGGTCGTTGATCCGAACAGGAAAGCACGGATCGCGCTTGACTTCAAGCTCACTTGAGCTTGTAGTTTGTGTACGATCAACCGCCGAGGAGGCCCGATGAGCGACAGCAGATCACCCAGCCAGCGGATCACGGACGAGGTCACGTCCTGGGACGGCGTCGAGTCCGGATACGGAAAGCGCGGGCGAGTTCGGCTTCTACGTCAACGGGCATGAGGTCGGCCACCTGCATGGCGACCACGCGGCCCACTTCAGCTTCGGCAAGGAGATCGGCACCGCGCTGAAGGAGCAGGGGCGCGTCGTCGACCATCCCGTCTTCCCCGGCAAGGCCGGGCCCGGCCGCCCGCCGGATCGAGACCGAAGCCGACGTCCAGGAGGTGGTCGAGCTGATGCGGCTCAACTACGACCGGATCGTCGCCCGCTACGGCCTGCGCTCCGTCTCCGCCACGACGTAGCGGAGTCCGCCCCGATCCGCCCGGTGGCGTCTGCCGGGTGCGGATCGATCACGTCATCTACGCGACGCAGGACCTCGACGCAGCGGCGGCGCCGGGTGGAGTCCGAGCTCGGTCTGGCCGCCGCGCTGGGGGGCCGCCACGAGGGCCATGGCACCGACAACATGATCGTTCCCCTCGGCGGCGGATATCTCGAGCTGATGGCGGTCGCGGATCCCGACGAGGCCTCCGGCTCGCCGATCGGTGGGGCCCTGCAGGCCCGATTGGCCGATCCGGGAGACGGGTTGTTCGCCTGGGCGATCGAGGTCGAAGACGTCGACCAGTGGCGGATCGCCTCGGCCTGCCGGTCACGACGCTCTCAAAGCCATACTCCGAGAACTGCTCCAGCCACTGCTCGAATGAGCGGAGGACGCCCTCGTGCCCCCGATAGGTTCTGCTGTCGGCGCGCTGGGGATCTTCGACCCACTCGATCTCGGGAGGGCCGCACCTTGCGCGATCAGCTCGGCGTGGCCGAGGCGCTGCCCAATCCGGTGCTCCCGTTCTTCATCGAGCGCGACGAGGGGATCCTCGATCCCGGCGGCGAGGGCGACGCCGGCGGCATCACCTGGGTGGAGGTCGCCGGCGACCGCGAGGCGCTCGAGCGCCGTCTCGGCGGCGCCGACCTCCCGGTGAAGGTGGTGGAGGGACCATCGGGCGTGCGGGCGATGGGGATCGGCGACCGCGAGCTGCGGAACCGCTGACCCGTCGCCCTACCCTTGGTTGCGCCCATGGACCGGATTCGGAACTTCTCGATCATCGCCCACATCGACCACGGCAAGTCGACGCTCGCCGATCGCATCCTCGAGGTGACCGGGGCGGTCGACGCGCGCACCCACGTTCCCCAGATGCTCGACTCGATGGAGCTCGAGCGCGAGCGCGGGATCACGATCAAGGCGCAGGCCGTGCGCGTGGCCTATACCGCGTGCCGACGGCGAGACCTACCACCTCCACCTGATCGACACTCCCGGGCACGTCGACTTCTCCTACGAGGTCTCCCGCAGCCTGGCGGCCTGCGAGGGCGCGCTGCTGGTCGTCGATGCGGCTCAGGGAGTCGAGGCGCAGACCGTCGCCAACGCCTACGCGGCGATCGACGCCGGCCTCGAGCTGATCCCCGTCCTCAACAAGGTGGACCTCCCGGGGGCGGACCCGGACGGCGTCGCGGCCCAGGTGGCCGACCTGCTCGGCGGCGATCCGGACGAGGCGCTGCGGATCTCGGCGAAGACCGGAGAGGGCGTCAGGACGTGCTCGAGGCGATCGTGCAGCGGATCCCGCCGCCCGAGGGCGAGCCCGAGGCCCCGCCGCGTGCGCTGATCTTCGATTCCGAGTTCGACCAGTACCGGGGCGTCGTGGCATTCGTGCGGATGTTCGACGGCCGTTTCTCGAAGGGCGAGCCGATCCAGGCGATGCAGGCCGGGCACCAAGGCCGACATCGACGACATCGGCTTCTTCACGCCGAAGATGACGCCGGCCGACGGGATGGCGGCGGGGGAGGTCGGCTATGTGATCACTGGGATCAAGGACGTCACCAAGCTCCGCGTCGGCGACACGCTGACCAGCCGGGAGCAGCCCGCCGCCGAGGCGCTGCCGGGCTACCGCGAGGTCCGGCCGATGGTCTTCTGCGGGCTCTTCCCGATCGACACCGACCGCTACTGAGGACCTGCGCGACGCCCTCGATCGCCTCGCCCTCAACGACGCCGCCCTCTCCTACGAGCCCGAGACCTCGGATGCGCTCGGCTTCGGCTTCCGCTGCGGGTTCCTCGGCCTGCTCCACATGGACATCGTCCGGGAGCGGCTCGAGCGCGAGTACGACCTCGAGCTGCTCGCCACCACGCCCAACGTCCGCTACGAGGTGAAGCTGATCAATACGGGAGAGGTGGTCGAGGTCCGCAGCCCGACCGACATGCCCGATCCCGCCTCGATCGAGTCGATCTCCGAGCCCTACATCCGCGCCACGATCATCACGCCCGAACGACTACGTCGGCGCCGGTGATGGAGCTCTGCCAGAAGCGCCGCGGCGAGCATGTCGGCCTCCACTACCTCTCGCCGACGCGGGTCCAGGTCCAGTACGACCTGCCGCTCGCCGAGATCGTGCTCGACTTCTTCGACCAGCTCAAGTCGCGCAGCAAGGGATACGCCTCGCTCGACTACGAGCCGATCGGGAACCGGCCCTCGGACCTGGTCAAGCTCGACGTGCTGCTCGCCGGCGACAAGGTCGATGCCCTCTCGCTGATCGTCCACAGGGAGGCCTCATACGATCAGGGCCGCAACCTGGTCGAGCGCCTCCGCAAGACCATCCCGCGGCAGCAGTTCGACGTCCCGGTGCAGGCCGCGATCGGCGCCAACGTGATCGCTCGTGAGACCGTCAAGGCCGTGCGCAAGGACGTCACCGCGAAGCTCTACGGCGGCGACGTCACCCGCAAGCGGAAGCTGCTCGAGAAGCAGAAGAAGGGCAAGAAGCGGATGAAGCAGGTCGGCGCGGTCGAGGTGCCGCAGGAGGCGTTCCTCGCGGTACTCGAGATGGACGGGAATGGCAAGTAGCGAGCAGCGCCTGGCGCTGGCGCGGGCGGGCATGGAAGCCTTCAACGAGGGCGACATGGCACGGATGCTGGCCGCGCTCTCCGAGGACGTCGAGGTCTACGCCTCCCCCGAGATGGCGAACGCGGGGCAATACAGCGGTCACGACGGATTCGCCACCTGGATCAAGGCCTGGACCGACGCCTGGGAGGAGATGACGGCCGAGGTCACCGAAAACACGCCGGTCGGGGAGCGCCACGTGGTCACGACGGTCCACCAGGAGGGCCGGGGCCGCGGCGGTATCGAGGTGAGCATGGAGCTCGCCTTCCTCTTCGACGTCAACGAGCAGGGTCTGTGCACCTATCTGGCGATGCTTCCGACTCCGGAGGAGGCGGTGCGGATGGCCGAGGCGCGGGAGAGCGGCTAGGCGCTGACCCGCCTCAGCGGCAGGCCGAGTCTCGCTTCGACCTTCCCCAGGGGATCCTTGTGGCCACTGCCCAGGAGCACGACCTCGTCCGCGGGATATCCGCGCAGCTCGTCCTCGAGCGCCTGAGCGGGGTCCGCGTCGCCCACCGACCCGCTCACCGGCAGCCCGGCGGCGACCAGGACGCCCGCGGAGCGGGCCAGGCGTGCCTCGGCCTCGCGGCGAGCCTTGTCTTCGGCCGAGAGCCAGCGATCCAGGCGGTGGCTCGGGACCGGGACGAGGAGGCGCACGTCCGAAGGCGAGCCCGTGATGTCGGCGATTCGCTGCGCCGCCGCGGGGCTGGCCTCGGCCACGGCCAGCACCAGAACTCGATGGCCCGCGTCGTCGCTCGGAGCGACCTCGAGCTT
Source organism: uncultured Solirubrobacterales bacterium (assembly GCA_963825825.1). GTDB lineage: Bacteria > Actinomycetota > Thermoleophilia > Solirubrobacterales > 70-9 > DASUPK01. The sequence goes on from CAWGUT010000002.1 coordinate 185,318, forward strand.
GCCATCGGGCTTTGCGCGGGCGGCGAACGTGACCAGCGAGGTAGCGGCCACCGCCCCGACCGCCATTCCCAGCCCGGCTCCGAGCCCGGTTCCCGAGAGAGCCATCGCACCGGCTACGGGCGTGCAGATCGCGGCGATGATCAGCGGAATGGCGAAGGGGCGGAAGCGCATGCCCCCCTGTGGATCCGTGGTGGTCAGGAACGGAGACACCCTTCACCTAGCCTAGCCACGGATTGGGAAGCCCGAGGACCCCTCGATTCCTAGAATCCGTGCCGATGCCGGTGAAGACCGAGGGCATCGGGAAGCAATGGGACCCGGCCACCTACGAGGTCGGGGCGGAGAAGATCCGCGAGTTCGCGGACGCGATCGGCGCAGCGAATCCCGTGCATCACGACCACGAGGCCGCCAAGGCAGCCGGGTTCCGCGACCTGGTGGCTCCGCCGATGTTCTGCGTCGTCTACAGCGCCCGCGCGATGGGCCCGGCGATTCTCGACCCCGAGATCGGCATCAACCTGGCCGCGATGCTCCACGGCTCCCAGGAGTTCGAGTGGGACGAGCCGGTGTGCGACGGCGACGTGATCTCGACGACGGCCACCTGCAAGGAGATCTACGAGAAGGACGGCAAGGGCTTCTACGTCTTCGAGACGATCTCGACCAACCAGGATGGGAAGCAGACCGTGAAGGGAACCTGGACCAACATCGTCAGGGGAGTCTGATGGCCACGGATCTCAAGCCAGGCGACTCCGTCCCGGAGCTCAAGGTGACGCCGGACAAGTACCTGCCGCATCGCTACGCGGGCGCCTCCGGCGACTTCAACCCGATCCACATCGACCCCGAATTCGCCAGGCAGGTCGGCCTGCCCGGCAACATCCTGCACGGGCTCTGGATGATGGCCCAGGTCGCGCGCGGCAACGCTCAGCTCGCGGAGGGCGATCCGCGCGCGCTGAAGCGCCTCTCGGTCCAGTTCCGGGGGATGGGATTCCCCGAGCAGGAGCTGGTCGTGAGCGGAACCGTCAAGGAGGCCGACGGCGACCGCGTCGTGGTCGACACCGTGGCCGCGCAGGGCGAAAACCAGGTGATCCGCAACGCGGAGGCAGAGCTTCACCTCCCGTAGCGCGGCATTCCTATCCTTAACGCTGTGCTGAGCGAACGACAGAGCCAGATTCTGAGGATGGTGGTCGAGCGCTACGTCGATGACGGGCGCCCGGTCGGCTCCCGCGCGCTCGCCAAGGGCGCGGAAATCGACTGGAGTCCGTCCACCGTGCGCGCCGAGCTCGCGACCCTCGAGGAGGAGGGTTTCCTCACGCACCCCCACACCTCCGCGGGTCGAGTCCCGACCGACAGCGGCTACCGCTTCTACGTGGAGCAGCTGCTCGCGCGGCAGGACAGGCTGCCTCGCCCGACCTCGGAGGACCTCGGACTCTCACGCATGCGCCGCGAGGTCGACGTCGCGATCCGCGAGACGACCACCGCGCTCTCCCAGGTCACCGACCTGGTCGCGCTCGTCACCGCTCCTCCGCTGCACACCGCCACGATCCACCGGATCGAGGTGCTGCGCCTGCAGCCCCGGGTGGTGATGGTCGTGGTGATCGCCTCCAACGGCGGTGTCACGAAGCGCGCCTTCACCTTCGAGGGGGAGGTCGACCCGGGGCTCGTCGAGTGGGCCGCGAGCTACCTGAACGAGCGCCTCGCCGGCCTCGGCCTGGGAGCGCGGATGGCGGCCGACCGGCTGCGAGACGACGAGCTGGGCGACCAGGAGAGGGCCTTCCTCGCGGAGATCTCGGGCGCCTTCACCGACCTCGACGAGTCGGCCGAGGAAACCCTCTACGTCGACGGGGCCGCCCGGTTGCTCTCCGAGGAGCACCTCGCCGACCTGCCGCACGCCGACGATCTGATGCGGGCGCTCGAGCGCCGGGTGAACGTCCTGCGCGCGCTGCGCACCGCGCTCGACCAGCGCTCGGTCTTCGTCTGGATCGGCGGCGAGAACCCGGCGCCGGAGCTGCGCTCGGTGAGCGTGGTCGGCGCCAACTACGGGCTCGGCTACCGCAACCTCGGGTCGGTCGGGATCATCGGCCCGCTGCGGATGGACTACGCGACCGCGATCGCCAGCGTGCGGGGGGCGGCCGGCGAGCTCTCCCGCTTCTTCGAGACGGTCTACGACGAGTAGCCGCAGCGCATGGCAACGACCAAGCGCGACTACTACCAGGTGCTGGGCGTCGATCGGAGCGCCTCCGACGGCGAGATCAAGAAGGCGTTCCGCAGGCTCGCCCGTGAGCTCCATCCGGACGTCAACGCCCACGATCCCGAGGCCGAGGAGAAGTTCAAGGAGGCGGCCGAGGCGTACGAGGTGCTCTCCGACGCGGAGCGACGGCGCACCTATGACCGCTTCGGCCACGAGGGGCTGCGCTCCGGCGGCTTCGAGCCCGGAGCGGGCTTCGGCAGCTTCCAGGACATCTTCGATGCGATCTTCGGCGGCGGAGACTCCTTCTTCGGCGGTTTCGGCGGCGGATCCGGCGCGGGCAGCCGACATCGGGGCGGTCGTCGAGATCGGCCTGGAGGACGTCCTCGAGGACCAGCAGCGGGAGATCTCCTTCGAGGCCGTGAGCGTCTGCGAGCGCTGCCGCGGCAACGGGGCGGAGCCCGGCACTCCGATCGAGACCTGCCCCAAGTGCGACGGTGCCGGACAGCTCCGTGAGGTGAGCCGGAGCATCTTCGGCCAGGTCGTCCGCGCGATGCCCTGCGACCGCTGCGGCGGCGATGGCCGGATCCCGGAGACGCCCATGCGAGCGCTGCGGCGGCGCGGGGCGCGTCACCGAGATGCGCACCTGGGAGGTCGACATCCCGGCCGGAATCGAGGACGGCCAGCGGGTGCGGATCGCCGGGGCCGGACACGCGGGCGCGGCCGGCGGCCGCCAGGGCGACCTCTACGTCGAGATCCGGATCGAGCCCGACGAGCGCTTCACTCGCCAGGGCACCGAGCTGATCGCCCGGGCTCGAGGTTCCGGTGACGACCGCGATCATCGGCGGCGAGGTTTTCGTGCCGACGCTCGAGGGCGAGGTCGGGATCGAGGTGCCGGCGGGCACGCAGCACGGCGACATGGGGCTGCTGAGCGGGCGGGGCCTGCCGCCGCTGCGCGGGGGGCGCCGCGGCGACCAGCACGTGGTCTTCGAACTGGTCGTGCCCACCGACCTCGACGCGGAGCAGCGGGAGGCCGCCGAGCGCCTGGCCGAGACGCTCGGCCAAGAGCAGCCCTCCCGGCGGAGATGATCCGTCTCGCGGTCCGCTGCGAGCCCGAGTACGCGGAGCAGGTGATGGCGAACCTGCTCGAGCTCGCGCCGAACGGGCTCGAGGAGGAGCGCGGCCCGGGCTGGGTCGAGTTCGCGATCTACGGGCCGCCCGGCGAGGTGCCGGAGCTGGGCGAGCTTCAGGCGGCCGCGGGCGGCGCCCTCGTCGACGTCACCACCACCGTCCGTGCCGGATGACTGGGCCGATCGCTGGGCCGACTTCCACCGGCCGATCGAGGTCGCCGGCCGGATCGGCGTGCGCCCCTCCTGGTGGGATCCGCAGGACGGCCTGATCGACGTCGTCGTCGACCCGGGCCGCGCCTTCGGCACCGGCGGCCACCCGACCACCCGCCTCTGCCTCGCGCTGCTGGTCGAGCTCGAGGAGGCCGGCGAGGCATCCGGCCCGATCGCCGACTGGGGCACCGGGTCGGGCGTGCTGGCGATCGCGGCCGCCAAGCTCGGCTGGGTCCCGGTGATGGGCTGCGACCGCGAGGAGGCTTCGCTCGAGACCGCGCGCGGCCAATGCGGAGGCGAACGGCGTCGAGCTGGCGCTCGAGCGCGTCGACGTCCGCGAGAGCGCCGCCGCCGGTGGCGCCCGACGCGTGGTCGCGAACCTGACCGGCAACCTGCTCCAGGACTGCGCCGGCCACCTGGCGGCTGCCGGCGGAGCTGCCCCGCAGCGCTCGTCTGCTCCGGGATGCTGGAGAGCGAGATCGACGAGGTCGCGGCCGCGTTCGCGCCGTCGGGCTCACGCGAGAGCCGGCGCCTGACCGAGCACGAGTGGGGCGCGCTGCTCCTGCGACGCGGCGCCGGAGGCCTGATGGCGCCCGAGCCCAGCTCCGAGCTCCCGATCGCCATGTTCGACTCGGGCGTCGGCGGACTCACCGTCCTCCACGAGTGCCTGGTCTCTCTGCCCGAGGAGGACTACGTCTACCTCGGCGACGACGCCCGCTTCCCCTACGGGCGCGCGGCGACGGACGAGCTCCGCGAGCACGTCGAGCAGGTCAGCCGCTTCCTGCTCGACCGCGGCGCGAAGCTGCTGGTGATCGCGTGCAACTCGGCCGCCTCGGCGGGCCAGGAGGCGGCCCGGGAGATCGCGGCCGAGGCGGGCATCGAGGTCGTGGCGGTGATCGAGCCCGAGGCCGAGATCGCCGCGCGCCCTCAGCCAGACGCGGCAAGGTCGGCGTGCTCGCGACCCCGGCCACCGTGCGGAGCGGCGCCTACCTGCGCGCGCTCGCCGCGCCAGCAGCGCTCGCTGACCGTGACGGAGGTGGAGGCGCCGGACCTGGCCGCGGTGATCCAGCGCGGCTTCCCGTTCGACGAGAGCGTCGTCGAGATGGTGCGCTCCTACTGCGAGCCGCTGAAGCGGGCGGAGGTCGACACGGTGATCCTCGGCTGCACGCACTACCCGCTGGTGGCGCCGATGCTGCAGCGGGTGCTCGGGCCGGGACGTGCAGCCTGGTCACCGCCGGCCACGCGATCGCGGCGACCGCGCAGCGGGTCCTGGCGGAGGCGGGGCTCGCGAAAACCGGCAATGAAGAGGGGACCTACCGGTTCCTCTGCACCGGGGACCCCGAGTCCTTCCGCGAGCTGGGGACCCGCTTCCTGCAGATGCCGCTGGGCGAGATCGAGCGGGTGGAGCTCCCGTGGACGGATTGTGGGGACTTTCCCGGCACTGAGCGGGAAACCGTCCACGAATCTCCGTCGATGGCGGCCATGACGCCCGACAAGGTCCCGTTCTGGCCCTGGGGTCTCCTCCTCATTCGTGTCGGTCTGTACGTCCGTCGGCGTCGCCGCCCTGATCGCCGCCGGCCGCCGCGAGGACGCCCGCGCGCTGGCGGGCTTCATCCCCGACTGCCTCGTCCTGGTCTCGCGGCTGGCGCGAGACAGGCGAATCTCGCGGCCGCGGCGCGCGCTCCTCTTCGTTGTCCTCGGTTATCTCGCCCTGCCGATCGACCTGGTCCCCGACTTCCTGCCCGGGCATCGGCCAGCTCGACGACGCGGTCCTGCTCGGCCTCGCGCTGCGGGTGCTGGTTCGCGGCGGCGGCGGCGAGCTCGTGCGCGAGGCGTGGCCCGGCCCGCAGGCTTCGCTCACGCTGGTCCTGCGCGCGGCGGGTCTCGAGACGAACGGGGCAGCCACGCCGCCGACTACGCTTTAGCCGATGAGCATCCTCGAGCAGGTCCAGGACGACGTGAAGACCGCGATGAAGGCCGGCGAGCGCGAGCGCGTCGGCCAGCTGCGCATGATCGTCAACGCCCTCCAGGCGGAGGAGAAGGAGGGCAAGGGCGACGAGGTCGCCGCGCTCCAGCGCGAGCGCAAGCGGCGGCTCGACGCCGCCGAGGCCCTGCGCGAGGGCGACCGGACCGAGCAGGCCGACGCCGAGGAGGCCGAGGCGAAGCTGATCGAGGGATACCTGCCCGAGCAGCTCTCCGACGAGGAGCTCTCGCGAGCTGGTGGCGAGCGCGGTCGAGGAGTCCGGCGCCAGCGAGCCCAAGGACATGGGCGAGCGTGATGAAGGTGCTGATGCCGAAGGTCGGCGGCCGAGCCGACGGCAAGCGGGTCAGCCAGGCGGTGCGCGAGAAGCTTGGCGCGTAGGCAGCTGACGATCGACAACACGGTCGCCGCGGAGCTGGCCGGCTCCGAGGACGCCGTCCTGCGAGCGCTGGAGGGGCACCTCGACGTCGACCTCTTCCTGCGCGGCAACGTCCTCACGCTGGACGGCGACGCCGGCGACGTGCGCACCGCCGAGACGGTGGTCGGCGAGCTGGTCGACCTGATCGAGCAGGGCCACGAGATCGCCCCCGGCACGATCGAGGCGGTCACCGGCGCGCTCGACAAGCACGAGAGCCCGGCCGAGATCCTCGAGGACGTCGTCTGGCAGCACCGCAACACGCGGATCGCGCCGAAGACCGTCAACCAGAAGCAGTACGTCGACTCGATCCGCCGGCACACGATCACCTTCGGGATCGGCCCGGCCGGCACCGGCAAGACCTTCCTGGCGGTGGCGATGGCCGCCGCGGCGCTCTCGCGCGGCGACGTCAGCCGCGTGATCCTGACCCGGCCCGCGGTGGAGGCCGGCGAGCGGCTCGGCTTCCTGCCGGGCGACATCCAGGCGAAGGTCGACCCCTACCTGCGCCCGCTCTTCGACGCGCTCTACGACATGCTCGACCCCGAGCGGGTCAACTCCTACTTCGAGCGCGGCACGATCGAGGTGGCGCCGCTGGCCTTCATGCGGGGCCGCAGCCTGAATGACTCGTTCGTGATCCTCGACGAGGCCCAGAACACGAGCCCCGAGCAGATGAAGATGTTCCTCACCCGGCTCGGCTTCGGCTCGAAGTTCGTCGTCACCGGCGACATCACCCAGATCGACCTGGAGAAGGGCTCGCGCTCGGGCCTGGTCGAGGTCGGGCGACATCCTCACCGGGGTCGAGGACATCAACTTCATCCGCTTCGGCGGCGAGGACGTCGTCCGCCACAAGCTGGTGCAGCGGATCGTCGCCGCCTACGGCGAGGCCGAGAGCCGCAGCCGCAATCCGGCGAGTCCGAGGGGCGGCTGACATCGACCTCTCGGACGTCCCGGGCGATCTGAGGCGAGCCGTGGGCGCCGCCCTGCACGCGGCCGGGGTGAGCGACGGCCACATCGGCGTGCGAGATCGTCGGCGAGGGCCGGATGCGGACGCTCAACTACGCCGCCCGCGGCGTGGACGAGGCGACCGACGTGCTCGCCTTCCCGATCGACGACCAGCAGCAGGACACGGGCCCGCGCGAGCTCGGCGACGTCTTCATCTGCCCGGAGAAGGCGACCGACGTGACCGAGGCCGCGGTGCACGGCACGCTCCATCTCTGCGGCTACGACCACGAGACCGACAGCGGGGAGATGCTCGAGCTGCAGGCCAAGGTCATGGCCTCCCTGCGGTGACGCAAGGCCGGGTTCGTCGGCGTGGCCGGGCGGCCGAACGTCGGCAAGTCGACGCTGGTCAACGCGATCGTCGGCGCCCGCGTCGCGATCGTCTCCGAGCGCCCGCAGACGACCCGCCGCGCGATCCGCGGGGTGGCCACCGACGTCGAGCGCGGGCTGGCAGCTGGTGCTGACCGACCTGCCCGGCGTGCAGCGGCCCCGCGACGCCCTCACCGAGCGCATGCAGCGCCGGGTCGAGCGCGAGATCGCCGACTCCGACGCGGTCCTCTTCGTCGTCAACGCCGAGCAGGGCGATCGGCCCCGGCGACCGGTTCATCTCCAAGGCGCTGCTGCAGCGCGAATGCCGAGACGCCCGGTGGTCTGCGCGGTCAACAAGGTCGACCGGCTCAACAACGCCGAGACCGCGGCCGTCCTCGCGGAGACCGCCGAGCTCGAGGGGGTCGACGAGATCTTCCCGGTCAGCGCCCGCAAGGGGACCGGGCCTCGAGCCGCTGATCGAGCAAGCTGGTCGAGCTGATGCCGGAGGGGCCGTTCCTGTTCCCGCCGGAGCAGCGCTCGGACCTGCCCAGCGAGGTGCTGCTCGCCGAGCTGATCCGCGAGCAGGTCCTGCGCCGCACCCGCGACGAGCTGCCGCACGCCGTCGAGGTCCAGGTCGCCGAGGTCGCCCATCGCGAGGACGGGGTGGTCGAGGTCCACGCCCAGATCTGGGCCGAGACCGAGTCCCAGAAGGGGATCCTGATCGGCGCGGGCGGCAGCAAGATCAAGGAGATCGGCACCGCCGCCCGCGCCGAGCTCGAGCGCGAGCTCGGCGGCCGCGTCTTCCTCGACCTCCAGGTCCGGGTCCGGAAGCGCTGGCGCCGGGACGAGGGCCTGCTCGACCGGCTCGGCATCGAGTAGCTGAACCCGCGCCTGTCAGGCGCGCGAGCAGGCGGTTCGTACAATCGCCCGATGGTCGTGCAGACCGCAAGAGATGCGGCGAAGGTGCGCTTCGACGAGCGCGGCCTCGTGCCGTGCGTGATGCAGGACGCCCGCTCCGGCGAGGTGCTCACCCTCGCCTACATGAACGAGGAGGCGCTGCAGCTCACGCTGGAGACGCGCGAGATCCACCTCTACAGCCGCAGCCGCCGCGAGATCTGGCACAAGGGGGCGACCTCCGGGAACATCCAGCGCGTTCGCCAGATCCGCTACGACTGCGACGGCGACGCGCTCGTCGCGCTGGTCGATCCGGCCGGGCCCGCCTGCCACACCGGCGAGCGCTCCTGCTTCTACCGCGACCTGGAGGGGACGGCCGACCCCGGCGTCGACGCGCCCGCCGGCCCCGGGCGAGCCGACCCCGCTGCCCTACGAGGCGCTGGCCGCGCTGGAGCGGACCCTGCTCGCGCGCCAGCGCGAGCGGCCCGAGCGGCAGCTACACGGTCGAGCTGCTCGAGGACCCGAGGCTCGCCGGCGACAAGGTCACGGAGGAGGCCGGCGGAGGTCGTCAAGGCGGTCAGCTCCGAGTCCGAGGAGCGGGTCGCCGAGGAGGGCGCCGACGTCGTCTACCACCTGGCGGTGCTGCTGCTCTCCCGCGGCGTCTCGATGGCCGAGGTGCTGCAGATCCTGAACGGCCGCCGAGCGATGAGCTCGCCGATGAACGCGGTCGGCGGCGACCGCCAGCCTGCCGGGTCTCGAGCCGGACCTCGGATCGCGCCCGCGAGCTGGCGCGGAGCGCCAACGTGGTCCCGGTTCGCTACCGCTTCATCGACGACCTCGAGACCCCGGTCAGCGCCTTCCTCAAGCTGCGCGGCGACGGCCCGGCCTTCCTGCTCGAGTCGGCGGAGCAGGGCCGGCTCGGCCGCTGGTCCTTCCTCGGCTTCCGGCCGCGATCGATCCTGCGCTGGAGCGACGGGCGAGCTCTCGCGAGTGGGGCGGCGAATCCGGCGCCGGAGTCGGGTCGGGAGCGGCGCCCGACCGCGTCACGCGACGCACCGGACCCCTACGCGGCGGTCGCCGACTACCTCGGCCGCTTCGAGATCGCCGAGCCGGATGAGCTGCCGCCGTTCGCCGGCGGCGCCGTCGGCTTCTTCGGCTACGACCTCGTGCGCACGGTCGAGCCGCTCGGCGAGCCGAACCCCGACCCGGTCGGCCTGCCCGACATGGCGCTGATGATCAGCGACGTCCTGGTCGCCTTCGACCACCAGCGCCACGAGGTGACCGCTGATCGCGAACGCCTTCGTCGAGGACGGCGGGATCGAGGACGCCTACGCCCGAGCCGTGGAGGCGATCGCGCGAGGTGCGCGAGCGGCTCCGGGAGCCGGTGCCGGCGGTGGAGGCATCGACGCGACCCGCGGACGTCCGAGTTCGAGTCGAACATGAGCAGGGAGCAGTTCGAGGCGACCGTCTCGCGGATCATCGAGTACGTCCACGCCGGCGACGCCTTCCAGGTGGTCCCCTCGCAGCGCTTCACCGCCGAGACGCCGGTGGAGGCGTTCTCGATCTACCGCGGCCTCCGCACCGTCAATCCCTCGCCCTACATGTACTTCCTCGACTTCGGCGACTTCGAGATCGCCGGGCGCCTCGCCCGAGCCGCTGGTCAAGGTCACCGGCCGCCGGGTCGAGACGCGGCCGATCGCCGGCACCTATCCGCGCGGCGGCGACGAGGAGGAGGACCGCCGCCAGGCCGAGCGGCTGCTCCAGGACCCGAAGGAGCGCGCCGAGCACGTGATGCTCGTCGACCTCGGCCGCAACGACCTCGGGCGGGTCTGCGAGTACGGCTCGGTGGGCGTCGACGAGCTGATGGTCGTCGAGACCTACTCGCACGTCCTCCACATCGTCAGCCAGGTCTCCGGCATGCTGCGCGAGGACGTCAGCGCGATGGACGTGCTCCGCTCGGTGCTGCCCGCCGGCACGCTCTCGGGCGCGCCCAAGGTGCGCGCGATGCAGATCATCGACGAGCTCGAGCCGCACAAGCGAGGCTCCTACGGCGGGGCGATCGGCTACCTCTCCTACACCGGCGACCTCGACACCGCGATCCACATCCGCACGGTGGTCGTCAAGGACGGGCTGGTCCACGTCCAGGCGGGCGGCGGCACGGTCGCCGACGCCCAGCCGGCCTACGAGTACAACGAGTCGGTCAACAAGGCGAAGGCGGTCTTCCGGGCCGTCGAGCTCGCCGCCGAGCAGCCGGAGTGGCCATGACCAGCGTCCTGGTCATCGACAACTACGACTCCTTCACCTACAACCTCGTCCAGTACCTGGGCGAGCTTGGGGCCGAGATCGGGGTCGTCCGCAACGACAAGGCGACCGTCGAGGAGCTCCGGCGTCTCGGGCCCGACCGCCTGGTCGTCTCGCCGGGCCCCTGCACGCCCAAGGAGGCCGGCATCTCGGTCGAGGCGATCCGCTCCTTCGCCGAGGCCGGCACCCCTGTCCTCGGGGTCTGCCTCGGCCACCAGTCGCTGGTCGAGGCCTTCGGCGGCAAGGTGGTCCGCGGCGACCCGATCCACGGCAAGGACGCCGAGGTCGAGCACGACGGCAAGGCGATCTACGAGGGGCTCTCCGAACCCGCTGGTCGCCGGCCGCTACCACTCGCTGATCGCCGACCCGGACCTGCCGGACGAGCTCGAGCTGACCGCCACCTACGGCGACGTGGTGATGGGCGTGCGCCACCGCGAGCTCCCCGCCGAGGGCGTGCAGTTCCACCCCGAGTCGGTGCTCACCCCGCAGGGCAAGCAGCTGCTGGCTAACTTCCTCGGCGCCTAGGCGAGGCCTCGACATGCCGAACGACATCCTCACCCGCGCGATCGACGAGATCTGCTCCGGGACGCACCTGACCGCCGACCACACCTCCGCGGCCCTCGCGGAGATCATGGAGGGCCGCGCGAGCGAGGTCCAGACGGCCGCATTCCTGATCTCCCTGCGGGCGAAGGGGGAGACGGTCTCGGAGCTGGTCGGCCTGGCCCGCACGATGCGCCAGCTCGCCGCCCATGTCGAGATCGACGAGCCGGGGCTCGTCGACACGGCCGGGACGGGCGGAGGGCCGACCACCTTCAACATCTCGACCACCGCAGCACTGATCGCGGCCGGAGCGGGCTGCCCGGTCGCGAAGCACGGGAACCGCTCGGCGACCAGCCGCTCGGGATCGGCGGACGTGCTCGAGGCGCTCGGCGTCGACATCGAGCTCTCCCCGGCCGAGGTCGCCACCTGCATCGAGGAGATCGGCTTCGGCTTCATGTTCGCCCCCAAGCACCACGCGGCGATGGCGCACGTGGTCCCGGTCCGCAAGGAGCTCGCCGTGCGCACGATCTTCAACTTCCTCGGCCCGCTGACCAATCCCGCCGGCGCCACCGCTCACCTGCTCGGCGTCTCCGATCGCAGCTACCAGGAGATCATCGCCGACGCCCTCCTGCAGCTCGGCTGCGCGCGGGCGCTGGTCGTCTCCGCCGACGACGGCATCGACGAGCTCAGCGTGGCGTCCCGGACACGGGTGATCGAGGTCGCCGACGGGGGCACCGAGGAGTGGTTCGTCGAACCGTCCGAGCTCGGTCTTCAGCCGGCGCCGCTCGACGCGATCCCCGGCGGGGAGCCCGCCGAGAACGCCGCGGTCGTCAGGTCCGTGCTCGATGGAGAGGCGGGTCCGGCTCGCGACGTCTCGGTGCTCAACGCAGGTGCCGCGATCTATGTGGCCGGCGGTGCTGCCGATCTGTCGCAGGGCGTCAGCAAGGCGGCGGAGGCGATCGACTCGGGAGCCGCACGCGAAGTCCTCGAGCGCCTGGTCGCTCGCTCCCGCGAGCTTTCCGGCGCGAGCTAAGGTGCCTCGCAAGCGATGGCGATGATCGAAGAGCTGGTCGAGGCCGCGCGGGCCGGCGTGGAGCGGCGACGCGCGCAGGTTCCGCTGGAGGATCTGGAGAGCCGGCTGGGCGAGCGACCGGAGCAGCGCCCGTTCGGCGAGGCGCTGACGCGGCCCGGCCTCTCGGTGATCGCCGAGTTCAAGCGGCGCTCACCATCGGCGGGCGAGATCCGGGATGGAGCTGAGCCCGCGGAGCTCGCGCGGGCCTACGAGGAGGGCGGGGCGGCGGCCCTCTCGGTGCTCACCGACGAGGCTCACTTCGGCGGCTCGCTGTCCGATCTGACCGAGGCCCGAGCTGCCTGCGAGCTCCCGCTTCTGCAGAAGGACTTCATCGTCGATCGCTACCAGCTCTACGAGGCTGCCCTCGCCGGGGCGGACGCCGTCCTCCTGATCGTCGCTGCCCTCGACCGCGACAGGCTCGCCGAGCTGCATGACGAGGCCAGGGGCCTCGACCTCGACTGTCTGGTCGAGGTCCACGACGAGCCCGAGCTCGAGACCGCGCTCACGGTCGACGCCGACGTGATCGGAATCAACAATCGCAACCTCGAGGACTTCAGCGTCGACATCCAGACGACCTTCGAGCTGATCACGGACGTGCCCGCCGGAAAGACCGTCGTCTCCGAAAGCGGCATCGCGGACCGCACGACGCTGGAGGAGCTCGAGCGGGTCGGCGTCGACGCGGTGCTGATCGGGGAGGCGCTGATGCGCGCGGAGGATCCGGCCGCCAAGGTCAGGGAGCTGCTCGCCGACGAGGACTCGACGCGCGAGCACTTTCTCTAGGGCGAACTTCTTAAAGAACCGGTAGAGGGGGCTTAGAGACGGTTAAGCGCCTGCACCGACACTGGCCTGCGTGCAGAGCGTCAAGAGATTCTTCTCGACCAGCTTCGGATCCGCCGTCGGCGGTGGGCTCGTCGTCCTGATCGGCGGCCTCATCCTGATCGAGGCCGGGGTCGTCGACACGGGGGGCGACTCATCTTCTTCCGCGGTCATCGCGCCCGTCCGCCCTCGCCAGGCCCGCCAGCAACTCGTCGAGCAAGGGGCTGACGGTCCACGACATCTACCAGCGCGACGCCCAGGGCGTCGCCTTCATCAGCTCGCAGATCGTGCAGCAGACCCAGTCCGTGTTCGGCCTCCCGCAGCAGCAGCAGAGCACCGCGACCGGCTCGGGCTTCCTGATCGACAACGACGGCCACATCCTCACCAACGCCCACGTCGTCCAGGGGGCAAAGCGAGTCGACGTCCAGCTCGGGGACGGCGCCACTCAGCAGGCGCAGATCGTCGGGACCGACCCGTCGACGGACATCGCCCTGCTCAAGGTGGACGACACCGAGGGCGTCAACCCACTTCCGCTCGGCGACTCCACAAAGGTGGAGGTCGGCGACCCGGTCGTCGCGATCGGCAACCCCTTCGGGCTCGACCGCACCGTCACCACCGGGATCGTCTCCGCGCTCCAGCGCCAGATCCAGGCGCCCAACGGCTTCTCCATCAGCGACGTCATCCAGACCGATGCCGCGATCAACCCCGGCAACTCCGGCGGACCGCTGATCGATGGCGCCGGTCAGGTGGTCGGGATCAACTCACAGATCGAGAGCCAGAGCGGCGGGAACGAGGGCGTCGGGTTCGCGGTTCCGATCAAGACCGCGGCCGACGTCGTCTCGCAGCTGGAGAACGGCGGGGAGGTCCATCGCGCCTACCTCGGTCTCTCCGGCGGCGACATCACCCCCAGCATCGCCCAGGCCCTCAACCTGCCGGTCCAGCAGGGCGTGCTGATCGAGCAGGTGCTGAACGGCGGTCCCGCGGACGACGCCGGCATCAAGGGCGCCACCGGGCAGGCGACGATCGGTGGACAGACCATCCCGATCGGCGGCGACATCATCACCAAGGTCGACGGGAAGCAGATCACCGGCATGGACGACGTGATCTCGGCGGTCAACGAGCACAAGCCCGGCGACGACCTGACTCTCACCGTCTGGCGCGACGGTCAGCAGAGGGACGTCACGGTCAAGCTCGGCGACCGTCCGGCGCACGTGCAGGACTCGAACTCGAGCACGCAGCCGTAGCTTCTGTTCCTAGGCGGCGGGTAGGTGCCTTGACGACGCCGTGGCTGATCAGGCTCTCGCCGGCTTCGGCGATCGTGTCCTCGATCGGCCGCGGGGACCAGCCGAGCACGTCCTGCGCCTTGGTCGTGCGGTAGTCGGTGCGCTTGCCGAGCGAGCTCTTGAACGAGCGGATTCCGCCGTCGAACAGGGCCATCGCGCGGACGAGCAGATCGGGAGCGATCCGGGTGGGCACCTTCGAGGCCCGCTCGCCGAGCCTCTGCCGCAGCACCTCGGCCACGTCAGACATCCAGAGCGACTTGGTGTTGGCGACGAAGCGTTCGCCGCCCGCCTCGGGTGCGGTCATCGCCCTGATCTCCAGGTCGGCGACGTCGCGCACGTCGACGAAGCCGAAGCTGAGCCGCGGTATCGCCGGTATGCCCTTGAGCAGCCTTTGGATCACCTCCAGCGAGTAGCCGAGGTGTCATCGCTGAGAGTCGGCCCGATGATCACGGTGGGGTTGACCGCGGCAAGACGCTCGCGGGCTTCCCGCTCGGCCGCCAGCCCCCAGGCGGCCTGCTCGGCGATCGTCTTCGACTGCACGTAGGGAGTCAGGTCCGGCGAGCTCAGGTCCGTCCACATGCTCTCGTCGAGCGCGCGCCCTTCGTTCCCGCCCCTGATCGCGGCGACCGAGGAGGTGAGCACGACCCGCTCGACACCGGCGTCGAGTGCCCGGCTTACGACACGCTGCGGTCCCCTCCCGGGCAGGCAGGATGAGCTCATCGGGATCCTTCGGCTGTGAGACCGGCAATGGCGAGGCCACATGCAGGACGTAGTCACACCCCTCGATGACGTGATCCCAGTGATCGTCGCTCAAGCAGGTCCGCCTGATGCACGGTCAGCCTGTGGTGCGAATCGACCTCGGAGTCGACCGCGGCGTGAACCTCATGCTCTCGCGAGGCATTCCGAACGGTGGTCCGGACGCGGTAGCCGCGCCGCAGCAACTCGACGATGCACCAGCCACCGAGATAGCCGGAGCCACCGGTCACCAGGACGGTCTTGCCGTCGCCGTCGGCCATCGGCCAACTACATCACACAGGTAGAAACCCGTCGGCGCTTACCCTTGTCGCATGACCAAGGTCAAGGTCTGCGGCATGACAAACCTCGCGGACGCCGAGCACGCGGCGAGCCACGGCGCGTGGGCGATCGGGCTGATCCACCACCCCGACAGCCCCCGCTACGTGCGGCCCGAGGTCGCCGAGGAGATCGGCGCGGCGCTGAAGCGGCGCTGCGAGATTGCGGGGGTATTCGTCAATTCCACCCTCGATGAGGTGATCGACGCCGCCGACCGCGAGAACCTCACGCTGCTCCAATTCCACGGCGAGGAGGGGCCGTCGTTCTGCGTCGAGGCGCGGCCGCCGAACCGGCGCGAAGGTGATCAAGGCAATGCGAGTCACGAGCGCCGCCGACGTCCAGGCGGCCGAGACGTTCCGGACCGACTTCCACCTCTTCGACGCCTACTGGCACGGGATCCACGGCGGTACCGGCCAGAGCTTCGACTGGGATCTCGTCGCAAAGCGGCGCTCGAAGGTGCCGATGATCCTTGCCGGCGGGCTGACGGCCGAGAACGTCTCTCGGGCGGTCGAAGCTCGTCAGACCCTTCGGCGGTGGACGTCGTCAGCGGTGTCGAGGCGGAGCCCGGGCGGAAGGACCATGCCAAGGTCGAGGCGTTCCTCGAGGCGGCGGGCGTCGAGCTGCCCTCCAGGGCGGCCTCGGGATGAGCCCGGCGGTGGAGGAGCGCTTCGGTCCCTACGGGGGCCGATTCGTCCCCGAGACCCTGATCGCGGCGCTCGATGAGCTCAGCGCCGCGTGGGCCGAGGCGCGGGAGGACGAGGGCTTCGGGACCGAGCTCGCCGTCCTCTTCCGCGACTTCGTCGGCCGTCCGACGCCTCTCTATCTCGCCGAGCGGCTCTCGGAGAGGGTTGGCCGCCGCGTCTACCTGAAGCGCGAGGACCTCGCCCACACCGGGGCGCACAAGATCAACAACGCCGTCGGCCAGGCGCTGCTGGCGCGCCGGATGGGGAAGAGCCGCGTGATCGCCGAGACCGGCGCCGGGCAGCACGGCGTAGCGACGGCAACGGCCTGCGCGCTCTTCGGCCTCGAGTGCGCGGTCTACATGGGCACCGAGGACATCCGCCGGCAGGCCCCGAACGTCGAGCGGATGAAGCTGCTCGGCGCCGAGGTGATCCCGGTGGAGGCCGGGGCGAGGACGCTGAAGGAGGCGGTGAGCGCGGCAATCCGCGACTGGGTCGCATCGGTCGAGACCACCCACTACGTGATCGGCTCCGTCGTCGGACCGGCGCCGTACCCGGCCCTGGTCCGAGACCTGCAGCGAGTGATCGGCGACGAGGCCCGCTCCCAGGCGCTCGAGGCCGAGGGTTCCCTGCCGCGACGAGTGATCGCCTGCGTGGGCGGCGGATCGAACGCCATCGGCAGCTTCCACGCCTTTCTCGACGACCCTGTCGAGCTGATCGGCGTCGAGGCCGGGGGGGAGGGACTCGAGACCGGCCACCACGGTGCCTCCCTGGTCGCGGGCAGGCAACGGGGGTCCTGCACGGGGCGTTCTCGGCGGTGCTCGAGGACGAGCAGGGCCAGATCCTCGAGGCGCACTCCGTCTCGGCGGGGCTCGACTACCCGGGTGTCGGCCCGGAGCACGCCTACCTGCGCGACTCCGGCCGCGCCACGCTACGAGACCGCCACCGACGCCGAGGCCCTGCGCGGCCTTCCGCGAGCTCGCCACGGCTCGAGGGGATCATCCCCGCGCTCGAGCCGGCCCACGCGATCGCCTGGCTCCTTCGCGAGGACGGCGGCGGCGACGGCTTCGACGTCCTGACGCTCTCCGGCCGCGGCGACAAGGACATGGATGAGGTCACTGCCAAGCTCGCCGCCCTCGATGGCTGACGGCGTCACCACCGAGACGGGGGCGGCGGCCATCTCAGCGGCCTTCGAAGCGGCTCGGCAGGAGGGCCGCGCCGCCCTGATGCCGTATCTGATGGGCGGGTTTCCCGATCAGGCGACCGCCACCGCCGTGGCCGCCGCCTACGCGGACGCATGGCGCAGACCTGATCGAGCTCGGTGTTCCGTTCTCCGACCCTCTGGCCGACGGACCGACGATCCATGCCGCCGACACCGCCGCGCTGGAGGCGGGGGCGACGCTCGAATCGGTGCTCGAGACCTGCGCCGCGGTCGGCGGGCGGGTTCCGGTTGCGCTGATGGTCTACGCGAACATGGTGCTGGCGACCGGGCGTCGCCGAGTTCGCCGACATGGCGGCGCAGTCGAAGGCGTCCGGCGTGATCGTGCCCGATCTGCCGCTCGAGGAGCAGGGACCGATTCGCGAGGCACTGGGCCGGCGCGGCCTCGCGCTGATTCCGCTGGTGGCGCCCACCACGCCGCCGGAGCGCCGGGCGCGGATCTGCGCGGACGCCGAGGGCTTCGTCTACCTCGTCTCAACCGTCGGGGTGACGGGTGAGCGGGAGCAGCTTCCGCCGGAGCTCGCCGAGCTGATCGCCGCCGCCAGGAAGGAGGCGAGCGTCCCGGTCGCCGTCGGTTTCGGCATCTCCACGCCGGAGCAGGCCGCGAGCGTCGGCAGGCTCGCCGACGGCGTGATCATCGGCACCAGGCTGGTCCGGGCGGTCGCCGATGCTGGCGATCGCGACGCGGCGGTGGCCGCGGTCACCGACTTTCTTCGCGAGACCCGCGACGCTCTCGCCGGATAGGCTTGCGCGCGTGCAGGTAGTCCTCTTCACGGTCCTCGGCGGCTGCGTGATGGTGATCGCCTACGGCCTCGGGATACCCGGCCCGGTCGTGTGCGCTGCTCTTCCTGGGCGGCGTCTTCACGGGTGCCCTCCTCCGCTACGCCCAGCCGCTCATCGACTGGCTCACGCGGCCATAGCCCTGGCCTTCGAGCTCAGGCCGATAGGTCGCGTCGAGTCGCCGCTGACCGACGCTGGACTCCGCTCCCCGGCAGGGCGACGAGGGCGCGCCCGACGCCTGGATCGAGTTCGAGCCAGACGTGCTCGACGGGCTGGAGGGCATCGAGCCCGGCGATCGCATCGTGATCCTCACCTGGCTTGACCGCGCCGACAGGGACGTGCTCGTGGTCCATCCGCGCGGCGACACCTCACGGCCCCCGGCGGGGTGTTCGCCACGAGATCGCACCACCGGCCCAATCCGATCGGGCTGCATCCGGTCGAGGTGCTGGCGATCGAGGGGCCGCGGATGAAGGTGAGCAACCTGGAGGCCCTCGACGGCACGCCGGTCGTCGACGTCAAGCCGGTGTTGAGCGCCGAGATCTCGGAGCGCTGAGCGGGGCCACATCGCCGCGCCGGTAGATTGAGCGCGATGCGGATAGGCGTTCTCACCGGAGGCGGCGACTGCCCGGGGCTGAACGCAGTGATCCGCGCGATCGTGCGCAAGGGGGTGGGCGAGTACGGCCATGAGTTCGTCGGCTACCGCGATGGCTGGCGCGGTCCGCTCGAGAGGGACAGCCGGCCGCTCGGGGTCCCCGAGGTCCGCGGGATCCTGCCGCGGGGCGGCACGATCCTCGGCTCCTCCCGGACCAACCCGTTCAAGGAGGATGGCGGGGCCGAGAGGATCGCCGAGCACCTCAAGGCCGACGGCGTCGACGGCCTGATCGCGATCGGCGGCGAGGACACCCTCGGCGCCGCGTCGCAGCTGTTCGAGCGCGGCGTCAACGTCGTCGGCGTCCCGAAGACGATCGACAACGACCTCTCCGCCACCGACTACACCTTCGGCTTCGACACCGCGGTCAACATCGCGATGTCGGCGATCGACCGCCTCCACACGACCGCCGAGAGCCACCGGCGGACGCTGATCTGCGAGGTGATGGGCCGTAACGCCGGCTGGATCGCCTTCCACGCGGGACTCGCCGGCGGTGCCAACGTGATCCTGATCCCGGAGATCGAGTTCGACCTCGACCGGGTCATGCGACTACATCGTCCGGCGCTTCGAGAGCCAGTACTCGCCGATCGTCGTGGTCGCCGAGGGCGCACGGCCGAAGGGCGGCATGCCCTCCGGCGACGGCGCGCCGACCGACGCCTTCGGGCACGTCCGGCTCGGCGGCATCGCCAACTGGCTGGAGGGGGAGATCGAGCGGCGGACCGGCCACGAGGCCCGGGCGACGGTGCTCGGCCACGTCCAGCGGGGTGGCACGCCGACCGCCTTCGACCGCGTGCTCGCGACCCGCTTCGGGCTGCACGCGATCGATGCCGCGCATGAGGGGCAGTGGGGAAAGATGACCGCGCTGCGCAGCACCGACATCGAGCTGGTCGACCTCACCGAGGCGACCGCAGAGCTGAAGACGGTCCCGGAGTCGCTCTATCGCGAGGCCGAGGTCTTCTTCGGCTAGGACTGTGACCCGTCCGGCGCTCGCGGCGCTGCTGCTCGTCGTCCTTGCCGCCGCGGGGTGCGGCATCGCCGGCAACCCGAAGATCGAGGCGCCCGTCGCGGTCTACGTCAGCCTGCCCCTGACGGGGCCACGCGGCATCGACGGCCGTGAGGCCGCGGACGGTGCGCGGCTCGCGCTCGAGGAGGCTCAGGGAAAAGCGGGCTCGCTCGAGGTGCGGGCGCACTTCCTCGATGACGCCAAGGGAAAGCCCTGGGACCCGGTCGCGGTCGGGGCCAACGCACGCACGGCGGTCCAGGACCACACCACGGCCGCCTACATCGGCGAGCTCGACTCCGAGCCGACCCGCGCCTCGGCCCCGATCACCAACCAGGCCGGGATCGTCCAGGTCTCGCCGGGCGCGGGCGCCGTGGACCTGACGGCGCCCGGCGGCCGGCTACCCGGACTCGCCCGGACCGCTACCGGCCCTCCGGCAACGTCGAGCTTCGCCCGGACCGTTCCCTCGGACGACGTCGTGGTCGACGCCGCGGCCGCCTGGGCGTCGGAGCTGGGCGTGACGCGCGCCGCCGTGATCTCGGACGGACTCGCCCTTCCAGAACCTGGCCGCGAGCGAGTTCAGATCGGCCGCCGGCCGAGCACGGGATCCGGGTCAGCTCCGGCAAGCCGCCGGCGAAGGTGGCTGTGGCGCCGGGCGGCGCGGTCCGCGCCGTCTATCGAGCCCGGAACCGCGCGCCTGGTCGTCTACGGAAAGGCGACCCAGGTGCTGGAGCTGAGCGCGGAGCTCGACCCGAAGCTCCTGCCCGACAAGGAGTTCGACACCCGGTTCGCGCAGCGCTTCCATCGCAATCCCGGTCCCTACGCCGCCTACGGCTACGAGGCGATGGCGCTGGTGCTGCAGGCGATCGCGCGGCGCCGGAACGCGACGCCTCCTCGTTCCGCGACGACGTCCGCAACGCGCGTGATCGGGGCACACCGCGACGGCACGGTCCTCGGCAGCTACTCGATCACCTCGGAGGGCGACACGACCGAGTGCATGATCCAGCGCTACAGGATCGCGAGGGCCGGAGCGGTCGTTCCCGGTATCGCCACCCCGAACGTCCCGTTCCGGGTGCCGCTTGGTGCTCCGTGTCCGCCGCAGTAGCCCGCTAGCGCGCGGAGGGCGGACCCTCGATGACGGGCTCGCCCGTGATCACCGAGGACGACCCAGTCTCGGATCTCCGGGATCACGGCGTGGTCGATGCCGTGCTGCATCCGCGTCTCCCGGTAGGTCACCGCCAGACCGCCCTCCTCCAGCAGGTCGCGGGCCTTGCGGCCGAAGCCCACCGGGATCACCGGGTCATAGGAGCCGTGGGTGACGTACGCGGGCATGCCCCGCTTGGCGCCTGGGGTCCATCTTCCAGCCACGGACCATGGGGTAGAAGCCGCTCATCATCAGCAGGCCGGCCGCTCGCGGACGGCCCATGCCGAGGGCCACTGCGCAGGCAACGGCCGCGCCCTGGCTGAAGCCGCCGAGCACCGTCCTCTCCCAGGGGATGCCGCGATGTCGAAGCTCGTCGTCGAGGAACCGGCAGAGCTCCGTCAGGGTGTCGACGAAGGTCTGCTCGTCCGGATGCCCGACCTCCCTGATCACGTACCAGTGGCGCCCGCCGGGCGGCACGTTCGTGAGCGGGGCGCCCGGCGTCATCCCGAACAGCTTCCGTTCCGGGTCGAGCTCTTCGAGCATCGGGTAGAGGTCGCGCTCGTCGACGCCGCGGCCGTGGAGCAGGATCAGCGCGCCCTCGGGCTCACCCGCCGGCTCGCGGTCGAGATGGACCAGCTCGACGACCTGGCCCGGGCGATCGTCCGGCGGGTCAGGCGGTGACACGCGGGTTGTTGATCGGCCGCAGGACCGGCTCGACCTGCTCCCGGAGGTGCTCGTAGTCGGGCGGCAGGGAGAGCTTCTCGCCGAGGGTCTCGAGCGGCTCGTCCACGGTGAAGCCGGGGCCGAGTGTGGCGATCTCGAAGAGGACGCCGCTCGGCTCGCGGAAGTAGATCGAGCGGAAGTAGAAGCGGTCGATCACCGGCGTGGGGCGGGCGCCCGCGGCGATCACCCGGTCGCGCCAGGCCTCGTGCTCGTCGATCTGCGAGGCCCAGGCGATGTGGTGGACGCTTCCCGCTCCCTGCAGGCCGCGCTCGGCGGGAGGCTCCGAGTACCCCCAGAGGCCGCCGCGGCTCTCGCCGCGGGCCTCCCAGCCCGACTGGCCCGACTCGCCGGGGCCGGCCGGCTCGAACCCGAGCGCCTGCTCGAGCAGCGGGCGGCTCGCCTCGGGGTTGCTCGAGTACGCGATCGCGCCGTCGAAGCCCTGCAGCGCGACCTCCGCCGGGATCTCCGGGTGCTCCGCGATCAGCGGCTCGTCCGTGGTCTCGACGACCTTGAGCGCGTGACCGAGACCCTCCGGGTCGGCGAAGCGCAGCGTGTCGCCGTCGAGCTCGGCATCGACGCCGTGCTGCTCGAGACGCTCGGCCCAGAAGTCCAGTGCTTCGGTGCTTCCGAGCCGCCAGCGAATCCCCCAGATCATGCCCGTCGCCGGCGCGACCCCGGGGCGCCCCGGGGTACTCGAAGAAGGTCAGGTCGGATCCCGCATCGCCCTTCTCGTCGGCGTAGAAGAGGTGGTAGACGGTCGGATCGTCCTGGTTGACCGTCTTCTTCACCAGACGGAGGCCCATGCACGCCGACATAGAAGTCGACGTTCTTCTGCGCGTCGCCCGTGATCGCCGTGATGTGGTGAACGCCCTCGAGCTTCATCCGGACCCATCTTCCCGCATCCGGAGTGTTTTCACCGCCCCAGGCGAGGGCAAATGGCTCCTATGAAGCTTGCGTTCATACCAGTGAGCGTCCTGGGAGGAATCCTGGCGGGATTCATCGGCCAAAAGGCCTTCGATGCGATCTGGGGAAAGGTCGACGCGCAGGAACCGCCTCAGCCGGAGCATCGCGAGGTCAGCCTCGCAAAGCTTGCGATCGCGCTGTTGATCGAGGGCGCGATCTTCCGCCTGGTCAAGGGGCTGTTCGACCACGCGGCGCGGCGCGGCTTCGCGCGGATGACGGGCGCCTGGCCCGGCGAGGAGCAGCCCGACCGGGCGTAGCCCTCTGGAATGGGACGACGTCGAGCAGCGGGGACGGCATGCCGAAGGGGGTCGAGCGCAAGACCGGCCTCTGGCCGACCCTCAAGCGCACGGTGCTGGAGTTCCAGGAGGACAACCTCACCGACTGGGCGGCCACCCTCACCTACTACGGCCTGCTCGCTCTCTTTCCGGCCCTGATCGTGCTGGTCTCGATCGTGGGGTTGGTCGGCGATCCGGAGTCCACGACCAACACGCTCACGGACATCGTCACCCGCCTGGGCCCGGACTCCGCCGCCAGCACCTTCGAGGGCCCGATCCGGCAGGTGACCGAGAGCCGCGGGACCGCCGGGTTCGCCCTGATCGTGAGCACGCTCGTGGCCCTGTGGTCGGCCTCGGGCTACCTCGGTGCGTTCATTCGCGCCTCGAACGTGATCTATGAGACGCGCGAGGGGCGTCCGTTCTGGAAGCTGCGTCCGCTTCAGCTTCTGCTGACGCTGGTGCTGGTGCTGCTGCTCGCGGTGATGGCGCTCGGCATCGTGCTCACGGGGCCGATCGTCTCCGACGTCGCGGAGCCGATCGGCATCTCCGACACCGCCGTTTCGATCTGGAGCTACGCCAAGTGGGTGCTGATCGCCCTGCTCTTCGTGGTGATGATCGGCGTCATCTACTACGCCTCGCCCAACGTCAAGCAGCGCGGCTTCAAGTGGATCACCCCGGGCGGGATCGTCGCGCTCGTGGTCTGGCTGCTCGCCTCCGCGGGCTTCGGCCTCTACGTCTCGCAATTCGGCTCCTACAACACGGTCTATGGCTCTCTGGCGGGCGTGGTCATCATCCTGATCTGGATGTGGATCACCAACCTGGCCATTCTCTTCGGGCACGAGCTCAACGCCGAGCGCGAGCGGGAGCAGCAATTCGAGGAGGGCGTCCCCGGCGCGGAGCGGGAGATCCAGCTCGAGCCCCGCGACGAGCCGGAGCCACGCCGAACCGTCTGAGGGATCAGCGCAGCGCCGAACGCAGCGCCTCGCCGAGCTGCGGATGGCGAAACTCGTAGCCGAGGTCGAGTGCCCGGCGGGGCACGACCCGGGCGCCGCCGGCGACAGCGTCGGCGAGATCCCCTCCTCGCAGGGCGGCGACGGCGAACTTCGGCACCGGCATGAACGCCGGGCGGTGCAGGGCCCGGCCGAGCGCCTTGGAGAACTCGGGGTTGGTCACCGGGTTCGGGGCGGTCCCGTTGATCACTCCCCACACCCTGTGGTCGTCGAGTGCCCACAGGAAGAGACCGACCACGTCCTCGATGTGGACCCAGGACATGTACTGGTCGCCGCCCGCGATCGGCCCGCCCACTCCGAGCTTGAAGGGCAGGAGCAGCTGCTTGAGCAGGCCGCCGTCCTTGGAGAGAACGAGGCCGGTCCGGAAGATCACCACCCGGTCGAAGATCCCCTCGGCCTGCCGCTCCGCGGCCTCCCAGTCGATCGGGACCTCGGCGGCGAACCCCTCGCCCGGCTCAGACTCTTCGTCCACGATCTGCGCCCCGCGGTCGCCGTAGTAGCCGATCGCGGACTGACCCACGAAGACGCTCGGCTCGGTGGGGGAGGCCTCGATGCCCTGGAGCAGGTTGCGGGTTCCCAGGATGCGGCTCTCGCGGATCCGGACCTTCGCCTGATCGGTGAGCCGCTGGTTGATCTCCTCGCCGATCAGGTTGACGACGCCGTCGATGCCCTCGAGGGCCGCGGGCGGTGGGCGTTCTGTGGTCGCACGCCAGGCGTGCCAGGTGACGGTCGGGTTCTTCGGGCGTGCCTTCTCCGGGCTGCGGGTCAGGCCCACGACCTCATCGCCCCGCGCCAGCAGGGCGTCGCAGAGGTCCGATCCGATCAGGCCGGAGGCTCCCGTGACGAGAACGCGCATGGCCGCGCGATGCTAGCCGCGAACGGCGGACGTGCCCGCCCCGCTCAGCCGTCAGCCGCGTCAGTGTCGGGCGCTGCACCGTCGCTGCCGATGACCTCGAAGGTGCCGGTCTCCTCGGAGAAGCGGGCGAGGCCCGCGGCCTTCGCCTCGTCGACCACCGCACGGGCGACGCTGGCCGCGACGTCGCGGTTGAAGACCGAGGGGATGATGTAGTCCTCGGCCAGGTCGTCGTCGGTGACGACCTCCGCGATGCCGCGGGCGGCCGCCAGCTTCATCTCCTCGGTGATCCGGGGGGCGCCGGCGTCGAGGGCGCCGCGGAAGATCCCGGGGAAGCAGAGGACGTTGTTGATCTGGTTCGGGTAGTCCGAGCGGCCGGTGGCCATGATCCGGACGTACTGCTCGGCCTCCTCAGGCATCACCTCGGGGGTGGGGTTGGCCATCGCGAAGACGATCGCGTCGTCGTTCATCTTCGCGAGGGACTCCGGCTCGATCAGGCCGGGGCCGGAGAGCCCGATGAAGAGGTCGCAGCCCTCGATCACCTCGTTCGGCCCGCCGCGAGAGCTTCTCGGCGATTGGTGTTCTCGGCGAACCAGCTCTTGATCGGCGGACATCGCCGCCGTCGACGTAGTCGAAGCGGTCGGTCGAGATCGCGCCCTGGCGGTCGCAGCCGATGATCTCGGTGATCCCCGACTCCTGCATCATCTTCGTGCAGGCGACGCCGGCGGCGCCCAGTCCCGAGCACCAGCACCCGCAGGCTCTCGATCGGCTTGCCGGACGATCTTCAGCGCGTTGAAGAGGGCCGCCATCACGACGACCGCGGTGCCGTGCTGGTCGTCGTGGAAGACGGGGATGTCGAGCTCCTCCTTGAGGCGGTCCTCGATCTCGAAGCAGCGCGGTGCGGAGATGTCCTCGAGGTTGATCCCGCCGAAGGTGGGGGCGATCAGCTTGACGGTCTGGATGATCTCCTCGGGGTCGTTGGTGGCGAGGCAGATCGGGAAGGCGTCGACCTCGCGCGAACTCCTTGAAGAGCATCGCCTTGCCCTCCATCACCGGCATCGCCGCCTCGGGGCCGATGTCGCCGAGGCCGAGGACGGCGGAGCCGTCGGAGACCACCGCGACGGTGTTCGCCTTGATCGTGAAGTCGAAGGCCTTGGTCTTGTCCTCGGCGATGTACTCGCAGACGCGGGCCACGCCGGGCGTGTACGCCATCGAGAGGTCGTCGCGGGTCTTCAGCGGGTACTTGTTGTGCTGCTCGATCTTGCCCTTCTTGTGCATCTCGAAGGTGCGATCGGTGAAGCCGAGCACGCGTGCGCCCCGGGTGGAGCCGATCGAGCGCAGGATCTGCTCCCAGTGCTCGGGGCTGTTGGCGTCGATCGTGAACTCGCGAACGCGCTTGCCCTCGGGTCCCGGCGCCGGGGACCAGGTCGACCGGACGAGCGCGCCGCCGGCCTCGGCGATCTGCGCCGTCAGCTTGCCGAGCGGCTCCTGGCGCGCGTCGAGCTCGACGCGGACGGTGACGCTGTACTGAGCGGAGGCAGCCATGGCGCGCTGATCATAGGGGGCGCCTCCAGCGCCGCCTCGCCGGGCACGAACACCGGCAATGAAGGGGAGCCGAAGACCGCAGGGGGAGGGACGAACACCGGCAATGAAGGGGAGAGGGACCGGAGTTGGCGGCTTACTCCCGGTATGGGGGAGGAACCCGCCAATACCGACCGGGTGATCGCGAAGATCGCCGCCCGGCAGCACGGCGTCGTCAGCGCGGCGCAGCTTCGAGCACGCCGGGATCGGCCGGACCGCGACATCACTCGACGCGTCCAGGCCGGCCGCCTCCACCGCCTTCATCGCGGTGTTTATGCCGTCGGCCACACCCGACTCAGCTTCGAAGGCAGGTGCATGGCGGCGGTGCTCGCTCTCGGTGAAGGGCAGCCGTGTCAGCCACCGCAGCGCGGCGGCGCGTCTGGGGCATGCTCAGGCCGCATGCACGGGCCGATCGACGTCACGCGTCCCGGGGGACGGCGGCCGGGAGAAGCGGCAGGGGCATCCGCGTCCACCGCTCCCACTCCCTCATTGCCGATTTTGTGACCCGCCGCAACGGCATCGCTGTGACCAAGCCGGCCAGAACCCTGCGCGACCTGCACCGCACCTCTCCCCAGCCGGTTTTCCGTCGCGCGCAGCAGGCGGGCGCTCGACCTGCGGCTCGTGAGCTCGGCGGACGTCGAGGCGCGAGACCGACCTCACCCGCAGCGAACTCGAGCGGCTCTTCCTACGCGCTCTGCCGCCGCCACCGCCTTCCCCAGCCGCGAGGTGAACGCGCGAATCGGCCTGTACGAGGTGGATTTCCTCTGGCGTCGGCAACGGCTTGTCGTCGAGACCGACGGCTTCCGCCACCACGGCAACCGCGCCGCCTTCGAGGCGCGACCGTGCCCGCGACGCCCACCTTCAGCAGTCTCGGGTTCCGCGTTCTCCGCTTCACCTACCGGCAGGTGACGGACGACCGATCCGCCGTCGTTGCGGCCTTGCGCGCGCTGCTCGGCCAGAGGTCTCTGACACCCGACCTATGATGGATACGTGCCGGCAACGACCCAGAAAAAGGCCCCATCCAAGGGCTCGAAGGCCAAGAAGAAGCCCGCTGAGCTCTTCCTGATCGACGGCAATTCGCTCGCCTACCGGGCGTTCTTCGCCCTGCCCGAGTCGATCGCGACCCACGACGGCCGGCCCACCAACGCGATCTACGGGCTCGCCTCGATGTTCGCCAAGATGCTGATCGATCACGACCCCGCCGCGGTTGTCGTCTGCTGGGACGCCGGCTGGTCCGGCCGCGAGAACACCTACGAGCCCTACAAGTCCCAGCGCAAGCCGCGCCCCGACCTCCTGCGCGACCAGTGGCCCCACCTGATGCCCCTCGCCGAGGCCTTCGGCTTCACCAACATCAAGGTGGACGGCTTCGAGGCCGACGACGTGATCGCCTCGCTCACCAAGCGCGCCCGCGAGCAGGACCTGGCGGTGATGGTGGTCTCCGGCGACCGCGACGTCTACCAGCTGGTCGAGGACGGGGTCCGCGTGATGACCACCTCCCGCGGCGTCACCGACACCAAGATCTACGACCGCGACGGCGTGGTCGAGCGCTACGGCGTGCCGCCCGAGCTGGTCACCGACCTGATCGGCCTCAAGGGCGACACCTCGGACAACATCCCCGGCGTCCCCGGCATCGGCGACAAGACCGCCGCCCAGCTCCTCCAGGAGTACGGCGACCTCGAGGGGGTGCTCGCCAACATCGACAAGATCTCCGGCGCCAAGCGCAAGGAGAACCTCACCAACCACGCCGAGGACGCGCGCATCTCGAAGAAGCTCGCGACCGCGATCACCGACATCGACGTCGAGCTCGACCTCGACGAGCTGATGTCGAAGCGGATGGATCGCAGCCGGCTGCGCGAGGTGGCCCGCGAGTTCGAGCTCCGGGTGATCCTCCAGCGGCTCGAGGAGGAGCTCGGCGCCGACTTCGTCCCGGACGCCAAGGTCGAGGAGGAGCTCGACGCCACCGCGCAGGAGGGATCGATCGAGCGACCTCGCCGAGGGCGAGGTCGCCCTCGCGATCGCCGGCGAGACCTGGTCCGGCTACGACGGCAAGAACCTCGTCGAGGGGGAGTGCCCGGACTTCGCGGAGCTCGCCAAGGCGCTCGGGAAGCGCCGCCTGATCGGCCACGACCTGAAGAGCCTCGGCGGCGGCGCCCGCTACGGCGTCCTCGCCGCCGCCGGTCCCGGCGGCCTCGACCTCCGCCACGACACGATGGTCGGCGCCTACCTCCTCGACCCGGCCCGCCGCACCTACGACCTGATCGACATCGCCGCCCAGCGCGGCCTCGCGGCCGCGCCCAAGGACGTGGACGCCGACCGATGGCGACCAGCTCGAGCTCGGCGAGGAGCCGCCGCCCGATCCGGCCGCCGAGGCCCGCCTGGTCTGGGAGATCGCCCAGCTCCAGCGCAAGGGCATGAAGGAACAGAAGATCGAGCGCCTCATGGACGAGGTCGAGATGCCCCTGATCGAGGTTCTCGCGGCGATGGAGCAGACCGGTGTCCTGCTCGACCAGAAGCGCCTCGCCGACATCGGCGAGGGCTTCGAGCAGCGGATCGAGACCCTCCAGGCCGACATCTTCGAGCTCGCCGGCCACGAGTTCACGATCGGCTCGCCGCAGCAGCTCGCCGAGGTCCTCTTCGACGAGCTCGGCCTGACCAAGAAGCGGCGCGGCAAGACCGGCTTCTCAACCGACGCGCGCGTCCTCTCCCAGATCCGCGAGGAGCACGAGATCGTCGACCAAGGTCGAGCAGTGGCGCGAGCTCACCAAGCTGAAGAGCACCTACCTCGACGCCCTCCCCGAGCTGATCGACCCGGACACCGGCCGGCTCCACACCACCTTCAACCAGACCGCCACCGCCACCGGCCGCCTCTCCAGCACCAACCCCAACCTCCAGAACATCCCGATCCGCACCGAGGAGGGCCGCCCGATCCGCTCCTGCTTCGTCGCGCCCCGCGGCCACCGCCTGCTCTCCGCCGACTACAACCAGATCGAGCTGCGGATCCTGGCCCATATCGCCGGCGAGGACGCGCTCCGAGAGATCTTCGCCCGCGGCGAGGACATTCACGCCGCCACCGCCGCCGAGATCCTCGGCTCGGATCCCGAAGAAGGTCAGCCCCGGCGAGCGCTCCAAGGCCAAGATGGTCAACTACGGCATCGCCTACGGTCTCTCCGCCTACGGCCTCGCCGACCGCCTCAACATCGAGCAGGAGGAGGCCGCCTCCTACATCGACCGCTACTTCGAGCGCTTCCCGGCGGTCAAGCGCTACATCGAGGAGACGATCGAGTTCGCGCAGGGAGAACGGCTACGTCGAGACCCTGCTCGGCCGCCGCCGCCCGATCCCCGAGCTGCGCTCGGGCCGCCCCCAGGTCCGCGGCCAGGGCGAGCGCAACGCGGTCAACATGCCGATCCAGGGGACCTCGGCGGACATCATCAAGATCGCGATGGTCGGCTGCCAGCGGGCCCTCGACGAATCCGACCTCGAGACCCGCCTCGTCCTCCAGATCCACGACGAGCTCCTCTTCGAGGGGCCCGCCGACGAGATGGAGGCCGCCTCCGAGCTGGTCGAGCGCGAGATGTGCGGCGCCTTCGAGCTCGACCCGCCGCTGGCGGTCGACGTCGGCGATCGGCAAGGACTGGCTGGCCGCGAAGTAGCGGCGCTCAGGGGCCGATCACGGCGTCGAGCCCATCGGCGAGCTCGCCGACCGACGGCCGCTCGGACTGGTCCGGCGAAAGGCAGGCGTCGACCAGCGCAGTGAACTCGGCCGGCGCCCGCCTGCTCTCGGTCACCGAGGGCGCCCGCCGCTCCCGCTGCGGATAGATCCGCGGCCGCGCGTCCGGGAACGGCCGCGCCCCGGTCGCCGCCTCGTACAGCGTGACCCCGATCCCCCAGACGTCGGTCGCCGCGGTCGGCGCGCCCCCCACGGGCCTGCTCGGGCGAGAGATACGGGGGCGTCCCGAGGCCGCGCGGCACCGGCCCGGGCCTGCGGGCGAGGCTCAGGTCGATCACCCGCGCCTGCCCGCTCTGGACGATCACGTTCGACGGCTTCAGGTCGAGGTGCAGGAAGCCGTGGCCGTGCAGGTAGCCGATCGCCGAGCAGAGCTGCAGGCCGAGGTGGGCGACGTCCGCGATCGCCAGCCGCCGCGGCGCCGTCTCGATCATGTGCTCGACGGTCTCGCCGCCGAGCGTCTCGAGGATCAGCACCGTTCGCGGCCGGCGTCGCAGCTCATAGGCCCGGACGATGTGCGGGTGGGTCAGCTCGAGCAGCAGCTCGCCCTCCCGGGCGAGCCGCCGCCGCACCCGGGCGTCCTGCCGGTCGGGCCGCACCACCTTGGCGATGCAGCGGCAGTCGCGCTCGATGCTCCAGGCGTCGTAGACGTCCAGGGACCGCCCGCGGCTCAGGTGGGCGAGCACCTCGTAGCCCGCGGCCGAGCGCGTCGCCCTCCGCGAGCAGCCCGTTGACGGAGCCGTTGGACGAGCTCATGGCGCGACCGGCGCCGCGGCGCATCGCGGGCGGCGACTCGTCATCCGCGCCGCGGTGGTGCAGCCGGTAGAGCCGCGCGTAGGTCCCGCCCTCGGCAGACAGCTCGTCGTGGGTGCCGACGCTCGACGATCCGGCCCGCTCTCGAGCACCGCGATCCGGTCGGCGTCGCGCACCGTGACCAGGTTGTGCGAGATCACGATCGTCGTGCGGCCGCCCATCAGCCGGCGCAGCGGCCCCATGATCCTGCTGCCGGACTCGGCGTCCAGCCCGGTCGTCGGCTCGTCGAGGATCAGCACCGGCGCGTCGCGGATCATCGCCCGCGCGATCGCGATCCGCTGGCGCTGGCCACCGGACAGCCGCCGGCCCTTCTGCCCGATCTCGGTCTCGTAGCCGTCGGGAAGCGCCGAGATGAACTCGTGCGCGTCGGCGGCGATCGCCGCCGCCTCCACCTGCTCGCGCGTGGCGTCGCCGGCGGCCGTAGGCGATGTTCTCGTAGATCGTCCCGTCGAAGACCAGCGTCTCCTGCAGCAGCAGCGCGACGTTGTCGCGCACCGAGCGCCAGGGTCAGTCCCGCAGGTCCGTGCCCGTCGAGCACGATCCGGCCGAAATGCGGGTCGTAGAAGCGCAGCAGCAGCTTCGCCAGCGTCGACTTGCCCGCGCCGCTCGGGCCGACCAGCGCCAGCACCTCGCCCGGCTCGACCGCGAGCGAGACGCCCGAGACGGCGTTCCGCTCGGTCTCGGGATAGCGGAAGGTGACGTGGTCGAGCTCGAGCCTGCCCTGCGCCCGCCCGAGCTCAACGGCGCGTCGAGGACTCGACCACCGACGGCCGCTGGTCGAGCATCTCGATGATCCGCTCCGCGGCGGCCGACGCCGCGTGGATCCGGTTGACCAGCCGGCTCAGTCCCGCGGACCGGGCTGTAGAGCTGGGTCAGGAAGGTCATGAAGACGAGCAGCCCGCCGAGCGTCAGGTGGCCCTGGGAGAGCTCCCAGGTGCCGAGCCCGATCACGAGCAGCGCGCCGCTCAGCTCGATCAGGTCGATCAGCGGCGTGTAGAGCGCCTTCAGCCGGGTCGAGGCCATCTCGGCGTTGTAGCTGCCCAGGTTCTCCCGGTGGAAGCGCTCGACCTCGGCCTCCTCCTGGCCGTAGGCCTGGACGAGCGCGGCGTTGGAGAGGCTCTCCTCCGCCACCGAGCTGATCGAGCCGCTGCGGCGCCGCTTCTCGCGCGAGGCGACCTTGATCAGCCGCGAGAAGCGCTTCGCGGCGAGCCAGAAGAGCGGCGCGACCAGCAGCGAGACAAGCGCGAGGTCCCACTGCAGGTAGAAGAGCGCGGCGCTGAAGAAGACGATCCGGAGCACGTAGGAGAGGGCGTCGGTCACGCCCGAGAGGACGAACGCCTCGATCGAGGCGATGTCGCCGGTGAGCCGCGAGATCAGGTCGCCGAGCCGGCGGCGATCGAAGAAGTCGAGCGAGAGTCCCTGCAGGTGGGCGAAGAACCTGGTGCGGAGGTCGAGCAGGAAGCGCTCTCCGATCCAGTTCGCCAGGTAGTCGTCGGAGAAGCCGAGCACGCCGGCGACCAGCGTCAGGCCGACGTAGGCCGCCGCGATCCAGAGGAACGGGCCGAAGTCCTGCGGGACCAGCACCTCGTCGACGACGAGCTTGAACATCCAGATCATCGCCGTGTCGATGAGGGGGACCAGCGCGATCAGCAGCAGGCTGAGCGCCAGCCAGCGGCGGTAGGGCCGCGCGTACGGCCAGAACCGCCGGAAGATCTCGCGAACCGGAACGGTGGGCGAGGCGCTGACCAGCGCCTCGCCCTCCGCCGGCGTCGAGAACAGCGAGCGAAGCCGGGCTCTCAGTCGTCGCCTCCGCCGCTATCGGAATTGGACTCGCCCTCGTTGGAGCACTGACGCTCGGCGCTGCTGGTGTCGGTCGCGCCGGTACCCGGCGTCGCCGGTGTCGAGTCCGAGATCTTGCCGCGCCGCTGGCGGCGTCGTCTGCGATGTGCCATCTGAACAGACCTCCTTGGTCTTCGTGGTCCTTCGAGTCCCCTAACTCGAACGGGCCGCGAAGATCACCCGGGGCCTGGCCGGCTGTTCTAGTCGGTCGAGCTCGGGCAGGCTCGTCGGAGCCGGAAGGCCCGATCCGGACCCGCTGGAGCCCGACCCGCTGGAGCCGGATCCGCTCGAACCCGAGCCACTCGAATCCGTGCCGCTGGAGCCGGACCCGCTCGAACCGGACCCGCCCGAACCGGATCCGCCCGAACCCGGAGCCGCTCGATCCCGAGGCCGTCTCGTCACCGCCACCGCCGCCCGGGCCGGAGTGCTCGGAGCCGCCCGACCCTGAGGGACCGGGACCGCTGGAGTCGCTGCCCGAGTTGTCCCTGCCGTCACCGCTCCCGCTTCCGTGCCCGGAGGATCCCTCGTCCGACCCAGGGCCGCGGTGGCGGCCCGAGTCGTCTCCCGATTCGCGAATCGAGCGATTCGAACCGATCACCTGGGCGACCGCCGTGCCAGATCGCTTCGCGGCCGCCGCGCGACGGGCTCGTCTTCGCGGCCTTCGCGTCTGCGGTGGGAGTCTTCTTCAACTCCTCCTTGAGGACCGTGCCGGTGGTCACCATGCCGGCGGCGAGCAGGGCAGCGACCCCGGTCTTGACCGCTATCCCCGCGCCGCCACCGGCTGCAGCGGCCGACGCGCCCTGGCTGAATCCCTCCTCCAGCAGCAAACGAAGCACAGGCATCGGAACGAGCAGGCCGACCCCCTCCCGGAGGGCGCGCCGCGCACGGTGGATCGACTGCCTGACCGCGCCGCCGCTGAGCCCCAGCGAGGCCGCGATCTGCTCGTGGCTCAGGCCCTCCAGCTCCCGCATCACGATCGCCGCCCGCTGCGCCTCGGGAAGCTCACGCAAACCGGCCATCAGCCGGCTGATCTCCTCCCGCTGCTCCGCCAGCTCCTGGGGCGACATGCCGGCCGCTCGAGCCTCGTCGAGCTCGAGCGAGGGCTTCGGCTCGTCCCGGATGTTGGTCAACGCCGTGTTGCGGACGATTCGGTACAGCCAGGGACGAAGCTGAATCTCCTTGTCGCTGCCGCGCAGCGCGAGGTACGCCTTCGTGAACGCCTCCTGGGTGACGTCATCCGCCCGCTGAGCGGTGACGATCGAGGCGGCGTAACCGCGCAGGGCCGCGCCGTAGCGCCGGAAGATCTCCTCGAAGGCGGTCTCGTAGCCGTCCCGGACGAGGGAGACGAGGCGTCCGTCGGGCTGAAAGCGCAGCGCCCGTCCCCCGAGGAAGCGGGTGGTCAAGCGGCCGGTCTTCACTGTCTCGGGCACTCCTCCACTCCTACTACGAGCTCCACGCGGTTGGGGATTCAGGAGCTTGAACTCGGAATCGGCCGAAAGATCACGCGCTTGAGCCGACATTCGCCCGATCAGCGAAGATCACGCGCGATGGACCGCGGTTTCGCCGTTCTGATCATGGCCCTGGTCGGCGGGTGCATCGCCCTGCAGGCGCCGATCAACGCCGGCCTGGGCCGCTTCACGGGCAACTTCGCCGCTGCGACGGTCTCCTTCGCGGTGGGGACGCTGCTGCTGGCCGCGATCGTGGTGGCGAGCGGCAAGGCCGGCGGCCTCTCGAGTGCCGCCCACGTCCAGTGGTACTACCTGCTCGGTGGCGCTCTCGGCGCCGCCTACGTCTTCTCGGCGCTGGTGCTGGTCAGCGAGATCGGCGCGGGCGCCGTGGCGGCGGCGACGGTCACCGGGCAGCTCACCACCTCCGTGGTCCTCGATCGCATCGGCTTCCTCGGCCTCGAGCAGACGCCTCTCACGGCCAGCCGTGTGGCGGGCGTCGGCCTTCTTCTCGCCGGCACGTACCTGGTCGTTCGCTGATTACGAATTACCGGTCGATGACGGACGCCGCCGATGCGGGGGTAACGTCTCCGCAGGGCAAATCCTGTCCGGTCGCAGGAGGTGACCGATGTTGAGCAGGATGCTGGGACCACTCTCCGTCATCTGTCTCGGGGCGGTCGTGCTGTTCGCCTTCTTCGCCACCCTCGGCGGGATCTCTCCGGGAGAGGTGGTCGGGCTCACTGTCGTCGTCGGCGTGCTCGCGCTGCTGCTTCTGGCGCGGTCACTGGTTGTCCGGCACGAGCTCGCGGCGGGACCGGGGCACACGACCTCCCGGTCCCTCAACGCGCTGCGGGAACGGCGCGGCTTCTAGCTACGCAGCGGCCGGCACGGCCTCGCGGTCACCGCTCTTGCGCGGAGCGCGGCCCGCGAACTCGGGCGGCGCGATGCGCAGGTAATGGCCGAAGGCCCAGTCGACGAAGCGCTTCCGGCCACAGGCCCGGATCACCGCGCGCTGCACCCTCGCCGGCAGCCTGGGGAGCAGGCGCTGGGCGCGCAGCATCCAGCGGAACTTCCACTCGTGCGCATCGACGAATTGCGCGTACTCGCGCAGCGCCGCCTCACGGTCCTGTCTCCCCTCGACGACCTCGCGCAGCTCGTCGCCGAGCTTGATCCCGAAGTAGAAGGCGGTCCGGATCCCCTCGGCGGTGAGCGGCAGGCAGTGGCCGGCCGAGTCGCCGACGAAGAAGATCCCGTCCTCGGTCCCGGGCCGGAGCTTGTGGGGGATCCAGTTGCCCTGGTAGCGCACGGGCGGCCGCTCCAGGTCGTCGGCAAGCAGGACGGTGGTGTCCTTGACGTGGAAGCGCGGGTCGAAGGAGCCGACGCCGATCCGCTGCTCGTCGCGCGCCGGGAAGCTCCAGCCGTAGCCGGCCGGGACGTAGCGGCGGTCGATCCAGATTTCGAGGTCGTCCGAGCCGCCCTCGGGATGGACCTCGAGCCCGCGTGAGAGCGGGGCGTCGGGCGGCTGATAGCCGCCGTCGGAGGCCAGGATCCGGCGCCAGCCGAGCGCGTCCACGATCAGAGGGGCCGACACGTCACCGCGATCGGTGCGGACCGTCTCGCCGCTTCGCCCGTTCACCTTTGCGGTCTCGAACTCCGCGTCGCACTGCGCCCAGAGCAGCTCACAGAGCTGCCGGTAGTCGAAGGTGGAGAAGGTCCAGGGGAGCTGGTAGCGCGTGGTGCCATGCGGCGTGTGGACCACCAGCTCGCCGAACTCCTGCCTGGCGGACGCCTCGAGGCCCATGACGCGCAGCCACTCGGTGGGTATCCCGCAGGCGGAGGTCTGGCGCTCGCCGATCTCGTAGCGATCGAGCACCAGGACGCGCGCTTCCGACCCGGCCAGCTGCCTCGCCACGGTCAGTCCCGCGAAGCTTGCCCCGCAGACGATCACGTCCCAGTTCCCGCTCAGCGGCGTGCGCTGATCGCCGCGCTTGGTGAGGCGTTTCGGCATCGTTCGCAAAGGTAAACGACACCCGTGCCTCCGGCATGCGTCTGCCACACTGTGCGGCCGTGCCCGAGACGGACACAACGACCGAGCCTGAGCAGGCTCAGCGAGCCCCAGGAGGACCAGCCGCAGAGCGCCGGCAACGGGGCCCCGAGCTCCGACAACCTCCTGATCGAGGTCGACGGCAAGCTCGTCCCCAACTACGACGCGACCATCCACCCCTTCAGCGAGGGCGATGTGGTGAGCGGCAAGGTCGTCCGCATCGATCAGGACGAGGTGCTGGTCGACATCGGCTACAAGTCGGAGGGGGTCATCCCCTCCAACGAGCTCTCGATCCGCAAGACGGTCAAGCCCTCGGAGGAGGTCGAGCTCGGCGAGGAGGTCGACGCCCTCGTCCTCACCAAGGAGGACCAGGAGGGGCGCCTGATCCTCTCCAAGAAGCGCGCCCGCTTCGAGAAGGCCTGGCGCCGGATCGAGGAGGCCGCGGAGACCGGCAAGCCCGTCAAGGGCACGGTGATCGAGGTCGTCAAGGGCGGCCTGATCCTCGACCTCGGCGTTCGCGGTTTCCTGCCCGCCTCGCTGGTGGACATCCGCCGCGTCCAGAACCTGGACGAGTTCATGGGCCAGAAGCTCGAGTGCAAGGTGATCGAGCTCAATCGCTCCCGCAACAACGTCGTGCTCTCCCGCCGCGCGGTGCTGGAGGAGGAGCGCAAGGAGGTCCGCGAGCAGATCCTCGGCCGCCTCGAGCCCGGCCAGGTGGTCGAGGGCAAGATCTCGAACATCGTCGACTTCGGCGCCTTCGTCGACCTGGAGGGCATCGACGGCCTGATCCACATCTCCGAGCTTTCCTGGAGCCACGTCAACCACCCCTCCGAGGTCGTCTCGATCGGCGACACGGTGCGGGTCAAGGTCCTCGACATCGACCGCGAGCGCCAGCGCATCTCCCTCGGCCTGAAGCAGACCCAGGAGGATCCGTGGCAGCGCGTCCTCAACGAGTACAAGGAGGGCGACGTCGTCGACGGCAAGGTCACGAAGATCGTCGCGTTCGGCGCCTTCGTCCAGATCCTCCCGGGCGTCGAGGGGCTGGTCCACATCTCCGAGCTCGCCCAGCACCACGTCGAGAGCCCGGCCGAGGTCGTCCGGCCCGGCGACGAGCTCAAGGTGAAGATCCTCGAGGTCGACGAGGCTCGCCGCCGGCTCTCGTTGAGCGTGAAGCGTGTCGAGGGGCAGGAGCTCCCGGTCCGCGAGCTGAGCGACGACGTCGTCATCGAGGATGTGGAGCCGCCCGAGGGCGTGGAGCCGCCGGAGGCTGCCCCCGAGGCCGAGACTGCCCCCGAGCAGGCGGCCGAGTGCCGCCCCCGCGGAGGGCGAGGAGCCGGCCGCCGAGGTCGCTCCGGAGGCGCCCCCCGAGGAGATCGTTCCCGACGAGGCGCCCGTCCGAGGGCTCCCACCGAGGAGCCTCCTGCGGAGGAGCCTCCGTCCGAGGAGCCACCGCCCACCCAGGATTGACCCGGTTCGTAGGGCTCACCGGGGGCATCGGGGCGGGTAAGTCGGAGGCGCTGGCCGCTTTCGAGCGGCTCGGTGCGGCGACGCTCTCGACCGACCGCGTCGCCCACGATCTGCTCGACGACGAGGAGGTCCGGAGCGCCCTCGTCGACCGCTGGGGGGAGGAGGTCGCCTCCGGCGGGGGTGTGGATCGCGAGCGGGTGAGCGAGATCGTCTTCAACGACCGCGACGAGCTCGCCTGGCTGGAGAGCGTCACCCATCCGCGCGTCGGGGCGCACGTGCTCGAGTGGCGCCAAGGTCTCGGCCGCGAGGTGGCGCTGGCCGTCGTGGAGGTGCCGCTTCTCTTCGAGGCCGCGATGGAGGACGCCTTCGATGCGACCGTGGCGGTCGTCGCCGACTGACGAGCTCCGGGACGCCCGGCTGCGCGAGCGGGGGCAGGGCGGTCTCGCAGGGCCGCGAGGCGCGACAGCTCGACCAGGCGGAGAAGGAGCGCCGTGCCGACCACGTGATCCGCAACGATGCCTCGCTCGAGGAGTTGGAGTCAGAGGTGCGCAAGGTGATCGAGGAACTGACCGCGAAGGAGTCCGGGTGAGCACGACGGTGCGTGCTCGGCGTGCGAGCAGCGGGCGAGGCGGCCGGCGCTCCGCGCGCGGGGCGTCGCGGTCACGCGGTCGCGGGCGGCGGCCGGCGCGGCCGCCGCACTCTCGTCATCGGCGGGACGCTGCTGGTCGCGGCGCTCGGAGGTTTCCTGCTGGTCAACAGCGATCGCTTCCAGCGGACGCTGGAGGAGTTCACGCTGCCGCTGCGGCACGAGGACATCATTCGCCAGCAGGCGGCCGCAGAAAGGGGTCCCCGCGGACCTGATCGCCGCGGTGATCTACTCAGAGTCGCGCTTCCGCGACCAGACCTCGCACGCCGGCGCTCGCGGACTGATGCAGATCACGCCGAGCACGGCGAAGCTGATCGAGAAGCTCAGCGGCGGCCAGACATTCAAGTTCGAGGACCTCTCGAACCCCGACATCAACATCCGCTACGGGACCTTCTATCTCCGCTATCTGATCGACAAGTTCGGCGACAACGAGGTCGCCGCGCTCGCGGCCTACAACGCGGGGGAGACCAACGTGGTCGCCTGGGGCGGCTCGAACCTCGAGCTCGATGACATCCCCTTCCCCGAGACGCGCGGCTACGTGGAGGATGTGCTCGATAAGCGCGACGAGTACGCGCGCCACTACCGTCACGAGCTCGGACTCGACTGAGGACGGCCGAGCCGGACGAAGACATGAACCCGAGTCGTCGAAACCGCAGCCTGGTGGCAGCCCTCGCCTGCGCGTGCGCCCTGACCGGCGTCGCCGCGCCGCCCGGCGCCGCCGCAGCGGCCCGCGCCCGCTCCTCGATCGTCGGGGGCGGGCCCGCCGATCCCGGCGCAGTGGCCCTACGCCGTGGCGATCTTCCGCAAGGGCCACATGCACTGCAGCGGGTCGGTCATCGGTCCGACGAAGGTGCTGACCGCGGGTCACTGCGTCGCCGGCTTCAACCTCGCCAACTTCCAGGTGATCATCGGGCGCCCCAACCTGCGCGACCCGGCCGCCGGGCAGCTCATCGGCGTCAGCTCCGGGCAGGGTGCATCCGGACTTCGAGCAGACCGGCCTGCACGACGTGGCGGTGCTCAACCTGGCCCAGCCGACCGGCGTGGCGCCCATCGCGCTGGCCACACCCGAGCAGAGCGCCGCCGCGACGCTCGCCGGCGCCCCGCTGCGGGTGGCGGGCTACGGCGCGACCAGCCCATTCGGCGTCCACCTCTCGCCGTTCCTGAAGCCGACCTTCGAGATCGTGCGCACCGACAGCCGCTGCCTGAAGGCCTACACGAGGGACCTGTACGCGCCGGAGAGCATGATCTGCGCGCTCGGCGCGAAGCGAAAGAAGGCGGGCCGCTTCAAGATCCACACCTCCGCCTGCTCCGGTGACAGCGGCGGGCCGCTCGTCGCCGATACGCCGACCGGCGCGGTCGAGGTCGGCACGGTCTCCTTCGGCGGCGCGCTCTGCGGGCTGCCGGCGGCCCCGACGGTCTACTCGAGGGTCTCCTCGAGCCTCGACTTCATCAACGCCGCTAGTACGGCGGCTTTCGTTTCCAGCGCGCTGGCACGGCATGGCGCCAGCCGGCGCTCGAGCGAGGTCTCGATCCGGGGGCGGCGCCAGTCGCCAGGCACGGTCTTCTCGATCCGCAGCTCGACCCGGTCGCCGTCGATGTCGAGCGTGGCGAACTGGTTGTCGAAGGTCGGCTGCTGCTCGAGTCGCCACTCCACCTCCGGCAGCTTCACCTTCGGCGGAGCGGGCCAGCCCCCGGGTGACGGCGCGGGCCAGGCGCGAGTCGCCGGCCCGAGCGATGCGGCGCTCGCGCTTGCTGAGCGCGTTCCGGAACGGCGAGCAGACCGCCTGCCAGACGGGGCTCACCACGCGGTTCTCGGGCGGGAAGTCGACCTTGGCGAGGTAGGCATGGTGGATGTCGCCTCCGAGCGTGACGATGGACTTTGGCGGGTCGCCCCGCTCGCCGGCGCCGGCCGCCCTGATCAGCTCGACGATGCGCTCGAAGGAATGGGGAAACGCGCCCCAGTGCTCCAGGTCGAGCGCGCGCCGCACCCGCTCACCGAATCCCTTCATCGCCCGCGTCCAGGCGCCGGCCGCCACCGCGTCGTTCCAGGACTCCAGGTTGTGGATCGCCTGTGGCAGGAAGATCGGCAGGGTGTCTGCCACCAGCAGGTGGCGCACGTCTCCGGTGATCACACCCTCGAGCCACTCCCACTCCTCGTCGTCGAACATCGACGCGGGCGCTCGCCGAGGACGCGGCCCTCGCGAGAGTCCAGCATCACGAGCCGCACGCCGTTTCCGAGGTCCCGGCTGAAGCTCCAGCGCCGGCCCTCGCTGCCCCAGTCGACGTCCGCCGCCCACTCGTGCAGGGCGTGCCCGGCGTCGGGCGCGGACTTGACGTGATCCAGGATCCCGCGCTCGTCGATCTCGTCCGGCGAGAGGTTCCCGAGGTGCTGATAGACCCAGTAGCTGGCGAGGGCGCCCGTTATCCGCCGGTGCCACCACGGCTTTTCCCGCATCTCCTCCAGCCAGGAGATCGAGGTGTTCCAGTCGTCATGGACGTCGTGGTCGTCGAAGATCATCGCGGAGGGCACCACCGAGAGCAGCCAGCGGATCGTCTCGTCGCCCCAGGTCTCCCGGTAGAGGCGCGTGTACTCCTCGAAGTCGGCGACCTCGTCGCCAGGCTCGCCGTCGGTCCCGCGGCGCTCCCGGATGAATTTCCGGGTCTCGGGAGCGTCCTCGTCGGCATAGACCTGGTCGCCGATCATCAGCAGGAGGTCCGGCCACTCCTCGGCCGGCAGCTCCTTCATCCGCAGGGCGAGCGCGTAGAGCGCGTCGATCTCCCGGCCGTGCTCGGGGTCCTCGTCCTTCGTCAGCGTGTAGGGGGGATGGTGGGGGACCGCGACGCGGCACGATCCGAAGACGATCTCGCAGCCGGGGCGTCGGCGCTCAGGGTCCGCAGCACGCTCGGCGGAAAGCCGCTGTCCGGGGGCGGCCAGGCCCGCTCGCCGTCCAGCTTGACCTCGTACTCGTGCGAGGAGCCCGGCTCGAGGTCCCTGAGGCAGACCAGGGCGTAGTGGTGCCCGTCGACGCAGAAGGTCCGCTCGCGGCGTCCCGAGCACCTCGACCTCGCAGGGCTCATCGGTCTCGACCCAGACCGTCGCCTCGGTCTGGCTCACGTAGCGCAGCATCGGCCCCAGAATCAGCGCTCCCATGCCGGGTCTATACCCCTCCTCGCCGTTCCCACACGCATCGCGACGGTAAGCCGGCAGCGGGCGCTCAAGCTAGGCTCGATTGACGATGCCGGAGTTCAAGCTCAATCCCGCGTACAGCCCGACGGCGGACCAGCCGAAGGCGATCGACGGCCTCGCCGAGGGCATCGAGTCGAAGGAGCAATTCCAGACGCTGCTCGGGGCAACCGGAACCGGCAAGACCTTCACGATGGCGGCGACCATCGAGCGGGTCCAGCGGCCGGCCCTGGTGATCGCCCACAACAAGACCCTGGCGGCGCAGCTCTGCAACGAGTTCCGCGAGTTCTTCCCCGACAACGCCGTCGAGTACTTCGTCAGCTACTACGACTACTACCAGCCCGAGGCCTACGTCCCGGCGCAGGACCTCTACATCGAGAAGGACTCCTCGATCAACGACGAGATCGACCGCCTGCGGCATGCCGCGACCGCGTCGCTGTTCGCCCGCCGCGACGTGATCATCGTCGCCTCGGTCTCCTGCATCTACGGGATCGGCTCCCCACAGCTCTACCGGGAGCAGATGCAGCTCTTCAAGGTCGGCGACTGGGTCGACCGCCAGGACGTCTTCCGGAAGCTCGTCGGCATGCAGTACCGGCGCAACGACTCCACGCTCGGCCGCGGCACCTTCCGGGCTCGCGGCGAGGTGCTCGAGATCTACCCGGCGTATGCCGAGTCCGCCTTCCGGATCCAGCTCTTCGGCGACGAGATCGAGGCGATCCAGCACTTCGATCCGCTGACGGGCGAGATCCTCGACGTGATCGACCACGTCTCCGTCTGGCCCGCGACCCACTACGTCGTCAAGGAGGAGACGATGGAGCGCGCGGTGGACGAGATCGAGCGCGAGATGCGAAACCAGGTCGCCTACTTCGAGGAGCACGGCAAGCAGCTGGAGGCGCACCGGCTCCAGCAGCGCACCCGCTACGACATGGAGATGATGCGCGAGCTCGGGTTCTGCCCGGGCATCGAGAACTACTCGCGGATCCTCGACGGGCGCCCGCCGGGCAGCCCGCCGTACACGCTGATCGACTACTTCCCCGACGACTTCGTCGCTCTTCGTCGACGAGTCCCACCAGACGATCCCGCAGCTCGGCGGGATGTACGAAGGGGATTTCTCCCGCAAGTCCACACTGGTCGACTTCGGCTTCCGCCTGCCGAGCGCGGTGGACAACCGGCCGCTCAAGTTCGACGAGTTCCTCGACCGGATCAACCAGATGGTCCTGGTCTCGGCGACGCCCGGGCCCTGGGAGCGGGCGGAGTCGACGCGCGTGGTCGAGCAGATCGTCCGGCCGACGGGGATCGTCGATCCGGAGGTCGAGGTCCGCGAGACCAAGAACCAGATCGACGACCTGATGAACGAGGTCCGCGTCCGCGCCGAGAAGGACGAGCGCGTCCTGGTGACGACGCTGACGAAGAAGATGGCCGAGGACCTGACCGAGTACCTGCTCGAGCACGGCTTCCGGGTCCGCTACCTGCATTCGGAGATCGACACGCTGGAGCGGATCCAGATCATCCGCGAGCTGCGGCTCGGCGATTACGACGTGCTGGTCGGGGTCAACCTGCTGCGGGAGGGGCTCGACCTGCCCGAGGTCTCCCTGGTGGCGATCCTCGACGCCGACAAGGAGGGCTTCCTCCGCGGCGAGACCAGCCTGATCCAGACGATCGGGCGTGCCGCGCGGAACGTCGACGGCAGGGTGCTGATGTACGCCGACAAGGAGACCGACGCGATGCGCAAGGCGATCTCCGA
Source organism: uncultured Solirubrobacterales bacterium (assembly GCA_963825825.1). Lineage (GTDB taxonomy): Bacteria > Actinomycetota > Thermoleophilia > Solirubrobacterales > 70-9 > DASUPK01. The sequence goes on from CAWGUT010000002.1 coordinate 228,302, forward strand.
GACCGACCGCCGCCGCGCCATCCAGGTCGCCTACAACGAGGAGCACGGCATCACCGCCGCCACGGTGAAGAAGGGGATCTCCGACATGGCCGAGTTCCTGGCGATGGAGTCGAATGCGCCGCGGCGTCGCCGGCGCCGGCGCGATGAGACCGCCACCAAGACCCCGGAGGAGCTCGAGAGGCTCGTCATCGAGCTCGAGGAGGAGATGCTCGCCGCGGCCGACGATCTCCGCTTCGAGGAGGCGGCCCGGATCCGCGACGAGCTCAAGGAGCTCCGGGCGGACCTGGACGCGATCCGGGCCTAGGCCCGGAGCCGCGCAGTTTACTGGGTATCCATTGGCCCAGTAATAGGACTAGGGTCACTACAGGGGAGGTGGCGGCCGGCCCGCCAGTCGCGATCCGATAAATAGCCGGCGCAGCAGCGGCCCAGGAAGGGGCCCGCATGGAGAAGAGGAACCTCGCGGCGCGCGCCGCCCACTGGAGCGCGACGCACCGCAAGACGGCCATCTTCGGCTGGCTCGGCTTCGTCGTCGTCGCCTTCTTCGTCGGCAACGCCGTCGGCCAGAAGAAGATCCACGGAGCCGACTAGTTCTCCGGCGAGTCCGGCCGACGCCGAGAAGGCGCTCTATGACGCCGGCCTGCAGGCCGAACGACGAGAACGTCCTCATCCAGAGCGAGCACGCTGACGATCGAGGATCCGCGAGTTCCGGAGCGCGATCGAGCAGGCGGTCGACGCAGCTGTCGCAGGACGGAGGACGTCGGAACGTCCAGGTCGCCGCTCGACGGGCGACGCGCCGGTGTCCGCGGACGGCCACTCGGCGCTGGTCGACTTCGAGATCACCGGCGACGACCTCGAGGCCGCAGGATCGGCTCGACCCGGCGAAGGACGCGGTCGACGCGGTCGCAGGCCGAGCACCCCGATCTGCGCGTCGAGCAGTTCGGCAGCGTCAGCTCCAACAAGGAGCTGAACGACGATCTTCACGTCGCGACCTCGCTGCAAGGCGGAGACGCTCTCGTTGCCGCTCACCCTGCTGATCCTGATCGTCGCCTTCGGCGTCGCTGGTGGCGGCGCTGGTGCCGCTGCTGCTCGGGATCACCGCGGTGATGGCGGCCGATGGCGCTGGTCGCCCTCCCGAGCCAGCTCTCCCCGGTCGACAGCAACCTCTCCTCGGTGATCCTGCTGATCGGGCTCGCGGTCGGCGTCGACTACTCGCTCTTCTACCTGCGCCGCGAGCGCGAGGAGCGGGCCGGCGGGCGCAGACGAGCGCGCGGCGCTCGAGGTCGCGGCCGCGACCTCGGGCCGCGCCGTCCTGATCTCCGGCCTGACGGTGATCGCCGCGATGGCCGGGATGTTCCTCACCGGCGACAAGACCTTCATCTCGTTCGCCGAGGGCACGATCCTCGTCGTCGCGATCGCGATGTTCGCCTCGCTCACCGTGCTGCCGGCGGTGCTCGCCTGGCTCGGCGACCGGGTCGAGAAGGGACGGATCCCGTTCCTCGCCGCGGCGCGGCCGCGCCGGCGAGTCGCGCTTCTGGTCGCGCGATCGTCGACCGGGTCATGCGGCGGCCCTGGCTCTCGATCGCGCTCGCCGGCGGCGCCCTGGTCGCGCTGGCGATCCCGGCGCTGAACATGAAGATCGTCGTCACCGGGCCCGACGACCTGCCGCAGGACCTGCGCGGTGATCAAGACCTACAACCGCGTCAAGGACGCGTTCCCCGAGGAGGGCGTCACGGTCGACGTCGCCGTCAAGGCCAACGACGTCCGCACCGGCGACGTCGCAGCCGGCGATCTCGCAGCTGCAGCGGCGCGCCGAGAGCTCGGACACGGTCATCGGCCAGGGACCGAGGTCACCTACAGCAAGGACAGCACGGTCGCCCTGATCTCGATCCCGACCGGTCGGCAACGGCAACGACGACGAGTCGACGGCGGCGCTCAACGAGATCCGCGACAACGATCATCCCGGCGACGGTCGGCAGGATCGACGGGCGTCACCGTCAACGTCAGCGGCAACGCCGCCGCAGTCGAAGGACTTCCGCGACCTGCTCGACGAGCCGGCTGCCGCTGATCTTCGCGTTCGTCTTCGCGCTCGCGTTCCTGCTGCTGCTGTTCACCTTCCGCTCGATCGTGATCCCGATCAAGGCGATCCTGCTCAACCTGCTCTCGGTCGGGGCCGCCTACGGCGTCCTGGTGCTGGTCTTCCAGGACGGGCTACGGCGAGTCGCTGCTCGGCTTCAACTCGAACGGCGGCGTCACCTCGTGGCTGCCGCTGTTCCTGTTCGTGCTCCTGTTCGGGCTCTCGATGGACTACCACGTGTTCATCCTCTCGCGGGTCCGCGAGGCCTACGACGAGCGGGATGAGCACCGACGGAGGCGGTCCGGCACGGGATCTCGACGACGGCCGGCACGGTGACCAGCGCCGCGATGGTGATGGTCGTCGTCTTCGCGGTCTTCGCCACCCTGACGCTTCCTCGACTTCAAGGAGATGGGCATCGGGCTCGCGGTGGCGGTCCTGATCGACGCGACGATCATCCGCGGCGTCCTGCTGCCGGCGTCGATGAAGGTGCTCGGCGACTGGAACTGGTGCCGTAGCGGGCCCCGGCTTGCTTGACAGCGACTGGGCGCGGGAAGAGACTCCAGTCACCGTCAACCCGAGAGGAGTCGTCATGGCCTGGAACCTCAAAGGAAGACTACGTCGAGACGTGCTCATGCGAGCTCATGTGCCCGTGCAACCTGTCCTTCGACCATGGCGCCACCTACGACTTCTGTCGCGCGACGCTCGTCTTCGACATCGACGAGGGGGAGATCGAGGGTACGGAGATCGGCGCTCTGCCCGTGGCCGTGATCATCGACACGCCGAAGGTGATGACCGAGGGAAACTGGCGCGTTGGCCTATTCATCGATGCGCAGGCGACAGACGAGCAGGCCGAGAAGCTCGGTCAGGTCTTCAGCGGACAACTCGGGGGACCGATGGCGAATATTGCTCCGCTGATCGGAGAGGTGCTCGGCGTGGAGCGAGCCCAGATCGAGGTGAACCACGACGGCCTCCAGCACAGCGTCCGCATCGGGGAAGCGGTCGACTTCGAGGTCAAGGACATCGTGCCCTTCGGCGTCGAGACGGGGGAGCCGGTCCGATTCTCTGGCATGTGCCACCCGGCGGGGTCAGACCTGACGATGGCGGAGGCGCAGCGCTCGCAGATCAACGCCTTCGGCATCGAGTACGAGGGCAAGACCGGGCTCTCGAGCTCCGAGTTCTCCTGGGCTGCGTGACGCTCCAGCTCTGCCTCAGGATGAGGATCGGAATCGTCGGGGCGGGGAGGATCGGCGGCAACTGCGCCAGGCAGTTCGCCAAGGGCGGCCACGAGGTGATGCTGAGCTCGCGCGATCCAGCAGAAGCTCGAGCCGCTGGCTGCAGAGATAGGTGAGGCCGCGAGCCTCGGCACCCCCGCGGAGGCCGCCGAGTTCGGTGAGGTCGTGGTCTTCGCCGTCCCATGGGACGGCTTTGACGACGCCGTCGCGTCCGCTGTGAAACTCGAGGGCAAGATCGTCATCGACACGACCAACCAGTACGGCAGCTCCGAGATGCCGGCGGAGGGGCAGACGGGCGCCAGCTTCCACGCCGCGCGCGTGGGCGGCGCCCGCTACACGAAGAGCTTCAACACGCTCACCTCGTGCTTCCAGGCTGAGGCGGCGTTCCGGCCCGAGGCCGAGCGGATCGTCCAGTGGGTCTGTGGCGACGACGTCGTCGCCAAGCAGGTGGTGATGGGACTGATCGCCGACGCCGGCTACGCGCCGGTGGACCTCGGACGGAACGAGGATGCCGCCGTGATGGAGGCGCCGCGTCGGCCCGGTGCGGTCTACGGCGAGGAGTACCGCTTGCCGGACGCCGAGAAGGTGGTCGAGGCGGTCAGGGCAGGTCGGGAGATCCCGCCGACGCCCGAGCTACTCATGAGCACCAAGCCGATCGCGCCTCGCGGATCAGTGCCTGGCGCCCGAGCGCGTCGAGCGACTCGGTCTACGGCGCGCCGCTACCGGCGGCTGTTCGAGCATCTGCCCGCCGCTGGACGTCCGAGGACGAGGCGCTGCACGCCCTGGGCAGTCCGGGTGCGGATCTGCGACGACGACGCCGATCCGTCGACGGACGGTCGAAGATGGCGGCCGGCTGGCCGTTCTTCGGCCAGTTCATCGCCCACGACATCACCGCCGACCGCTCGCCGCTCGGCCATCGACGCCGACCCCGAGCCAGATCAAGAACTTCCGGACGCCCGCGCGCCAACCTCGAGGGTGTCTACGGAGCCGGCCCGACCGGGTCTCCCTACCTTTCGAGAAGGACGACCCGGCGAAGCTCCTGCTCGGCGAGGGAGGCCACGACGTGCCGCGCAACCACGAGGGGATCGCGCTGGTCGGCGACCAGCGCAACGACACCCACCTGTTCGTGAGCCAGATGCAGGTGGCGTTCATCAGGACCCACAACCGGATCGTCGACCGGCTCCGCGAGGACGGGGTGGCGGAGGCCGAGGTCTTCGAGGAGGCGCGGCGGAGCGACCACCTGGCACTACCAGTGGGTCGATCCTCAGGGAGTTCCTGCCGCTGCTGGTCGGCGACCGAGCTGGTCGGCGAGCTGCTGGAGGGCGGCGCGACGCTGCTTCGTCCCGAGCGAGACTCCGTACATCCCCTTCGAGTTCGCCGACGCCGCGTACCGCTACGGCCACAGCCAGGTCCGCGACGCCTACCGGGTCAACCGGGACTTCGGCCCGGTGCCGGTCTTCCCGGACCTGATGGGATTCGGCGCGGTGCCGGTGGATCACGCCATCGACTGGGCCCTCCAGTTCGATGTGCCCGGGAACGAGCCCGCGCAGCGGTCCAAGAAGATCGACGGCAAGCTGGCGCGCTCGCTGATCTCGACTGCCCCGCCAGATCAGCGGCGAGGAGGAGGGCTCGGATTACTCATCGCTCGCCAACCGCGACCTGCAGCGCGGCCAGGCGGTCGGGCTCGCGTCCGGCGAGGCGGTCGCGCGCGAGATGGGCGTCGAGCCGCTGTCGAGCGAGCAGATCGGGCTCGCCGCGAGCGGCTGGGAGTACGAGACGCCGCTCTGGCTCTACGTCCTCAAGGAGGCGGAGGCGCTGGAGGACGGCGATCGCCTCGGCCCGGTCGGCGGCCGGATCGTGGGCGAGGTGCTCGTCGGCATCATCGACGCGGACCCGGAGTCGTTCCGGTCGGTGGACCCGTCCTGGCGGCCGACCCTGCCCTCCCACGAGGCGGGCAGTCTTCGGAATCGCGGACCTGCTCGTCCCGGCGGAGTAGCGGCTACTTGACCAGCTGGTAGATGAAGTAGACGATCACGACGAGGTTGACCAGCCAGGCGTTCGTGGTCAGCCAGTCGCGGATGCCGGGCATCGCGCTCGCGGGCCCGGCGTCCGAGCAGCAGGTAGCCGAGGATCGGCAGCGCCATCAGCAGCGTGGTGGCGGCCACGAGCGGCCAGGCGTGCAGGAGGTTGTCGTGGTTGTCATGAAGCCAGTGGACCGTCGAGATGACGGCGACGATGTCGGTCGGCATCAGCAGGATGAGCAGGAAGCCGAGGCTGAAGGCGCGCTTGGGCTCGGCCGACTGGAGGGCGGACATCCACTTCGGGACACCGGCCGTATGTCGGCCGAGGAAGACGTGAATGCCGAGCGAGCGCCAGCAGGCCCGCGACGACGTAGTCGGCGGTGCTCGGTCCCGAGCCCGAGGGTGGATTGATGCTCAGGACCTCATAGAGCCCGAACCAGATCGCCATGCTGACGCAGGCGGCGAGCACGACCCCGATCAGCAGCGCGCCGGAGTTCTTGACCGGCTCCTTGCTGGTGACGAGGAAGATCGCGGTCAGGATCTGCGGCCCCATCACCATGATCAGGGACAGCGGGAGGATCTGGAGCTGAGTCGAGTCCACAGTCGAGGGGGCGAAGCGGCTTGATCCTATGGGTTCGGTGCCGCCGGCCTCAGTCAGCCGGCGTGCTCACCGGATTCCCCGCGGCGCCGCGCCAGCATCCCCGGACGCCACAGGCTCACCAGCCCGGCGACCAGGGTGACCAGGAAGATCTGGCCGGTGAGCATCTCGAGCCCGGCGAACATCCGGCCGGGCTGCCCGGCGGGCACGAGATCCCCGTACCCGGTGGTGGTCAGCGTGGTGAAGCTGAAGAAGAGGAAGTCGGCACCCTTGACGGAAACGCCGGTGCCGAAGAAGGGGCTTCCCTGTATCCGATCGATCCCCGCATACAGGAAGGTGAAGAGCAGCCCGAGGATCATGTAGACGCTGATCGCGCCGAGGATCGTGCGGAATCCGACCTTGGTCTCGGCGAGCACCGCCCTCAGGATCGCGGCCACGGCCAAAAGCAGGAGCACCATCACGATGAAGGAGCTGGCGCCGAGCAGGTGCAGATCGTCGGCGATCCATGACAGCACGGCGAGGAACACAGCCACGATCGCGAGGATCAGAGCGACACGGAAGACGGGAGGCCGCACGGTGGCGCCGGCGAGGCCGACCACGGCGGCGAGGCAGGCCACAGTCGTCGTCAGTGCTCCGGTGAACCCGTGAAAGGGGGTCAGCGAGCCGAGGACATAGGTCGCGAGCACCAGAAGCAGGACGAGGCCGAACGCGTTCGCGATCCTCTCGGCGAACTGTGACCATCGCTCCCCGGGATGTCGCGACATTCCCAGGGCCCCTTTACGGGATGCCTCGCCATTGCCTTCTCGGGCCACTTCCGTCGGTTCGGGCTGCGGGCGGTGTTTCCTGCCGCTGATGGGCTGGGAGTCGCCTCAGGTCGAGGCGGCCGGTTCCCCGGCAGGCGCGAGCTCGTCCACCGAGGTTGGGAGCCGGCGGGTGAACCAGAGCGAGAGCAGGGCAACCACCGCCACCGCCCCGAGCGACTCCTTCAGCGCCACCAGCTGAGCATCTCCGTAGGCCGAGGCGATCTGGTCCGCCTGATCCTCGGGCACGCCCTTGGAGAGCGCCCGCTGCTTGGCTTCGGAGACGGGAACGATGTCGATGCCCTCCTCGGTGTTGGCGGCGATCGTGTCACGGACGTTTTGAGGGAGCTGCTGGTTGTCCGCAATCCGATCGTTGAATCCGTTGATCAACCCGACGATCAGAACGGCTCCGATGAACGCAGTCCCGATCGATGCCCCGAGGTTCTGCGCGGTTCCCTGGAGGCCCACCCGTCTCGCTCGTCTTCGACGGATCGACCGACGACATGATCACGTTGCCGAGCTGGGAGGCCAGCAGGCCGGCGCCGATCCCGAACAGGACGAGCGAGATCTTGAACCCGGTCTCGTTCAGGTTCACGTCGAGCGTCGCCATCATGACCACGGCCCCGATGCTGATCGCAACCAGACCGAACTGCGCAACGGTCCTCGGCGAACGACGACCGGCGATCCTGGGGCCCGCCAGCGCAGCGACCAGCATCGCCGCCGAGAGGGGCAGGAGCCGCTTGCCGGTCTCGAACGCATCGAGGCCGAGCACGACCTGCAGGTAGACGGGCAGCACGAAGAACGTTCCCATCAGGACCAGCTGCTGACCCACCAGTGTCAGCAGCCCGGCGCGAAGCCGAGGGATCCGGAGCAGCGTCGTGTCGACCAGCCGGTCGAGCCCCAGTCGCTCGCGCCGGTCCTCCCAGAGGACGAGGCCGGCGAGAAATCCGACGCCGGCCAGAATCAGGAACGGCACGACCGAGAAACCCAGAGGCGTGATCTCGGTGCCGCCGATCGTGGGTGCAGATCGCGGGGTGATGAGCCCCCAGGTGCTGCTCATCAGGATTCCGAAGACGATCAGGCCCAGGCCGGCCGCCGAGAGCGCCGCGCCGCCGAAGTCCATCTTCGGAGGGTGCTCGGCCCTCGGGACCTTCGCGAGATTGCTCCTGAAGAGCAGCAGGATGATCACGACCACCGTCTCGCCCGCGAACACCCAGCGCCAGCTGTAGTTGGTCGTCACCCACCCGCCGATCAGCGGTCCGGCCGCAACCGCGATCGCGACGGTCGCCCCGATCAGCGCGTAGGCGAGCGCCCGGTCCTTGCCCTCATAGTTGGCGGCGGTGAGCGCAAAGATGGCTGGGATCACCATCACGGCGCCGAGCCCCTCGACGCCTGACCATCCGACCAGGAGGACGGGGAGGCTGGGACTCAGCGAGGTCGTCAGCGAGCCGACGCCGTAGACGGCCAGCCCCAGCGCAAAGACCCGGTTGCGACCCAGGATGTCGCCCAGCTTCGCGCCGGCGAGCATGAAGGCCGCCATCACCAGCGTGTAGAACGTGATGGCCGACTGCACTCCCTGGATCGTGGTGTTGAGGTCGGCGACGATCTGGGAGATCGAGACGTTCATGACGCTCGAGTCGAGCGTCATGACGAACTGGGCCGACGCCAGCAGTATCAGGGGGAGCCACTTGCGCATGCGAGCCGAAGCGGCTCCATCCTGCCACCTCGGCCTGTGGGCCGTATTACGCTGTCCGGCATGAGCAAGGGACAGCAGGCCGACGAGCTGGCGGCACAGGCGGCCGACGCCGTCCGGCGGATCCTCTCGGAGGCGGAGTCGCGAGCCGCCGAGATCGTGCGCGAGGCGGAGTCGGAGGCGACGAAGATCCGAGAGTCCGCCGAGCGCGACGGTGCGGCCGCTCGCGAGCGCGCCGAGGCCGACGCCCGCGGCCAGATCGAGGCGGCCAAGCGGGCTCTCGACGAGCTCGGCGGCACACTGGCGGCCGCCGCCTCGTCCGCGATACCGAAGGCCGAGTCCGAGCCCGAGGAGACCGAGACCGAGCAGGAGGAGCCGCCGAGTCCCAGCCGGACCGCAGCCGGAGGCCCCGGTCTCGCCGCCCGCCGAGGCACGGAGCCCGAGCCGGCGCAGGAGCGCGGCGGCCGCGGGGAACGGCGATGACGCCGCCGAGCGCCTGGTGGCGATGAAGATGGCGGTCGACGGCAAGGACCAGGCCGCGATCGAGGCTGAGCTGACCGAGAAGTTCGGCCCGCGCGACCGGACCGAGCTGCTCAAAGAAGTGCTCGCGCGCGTCGCCCGCTAGGGCGCGCTCACTCGCCCGAGCGGAACGTCCCCGGCCGCCGCCCTCGCGCGCCCCCTCGCGTAGGCCGCCATGTCCTGGCTCCAGAACTCGACGACGTTGCCGTCGGGATCGGTGACGTAGATCGCGCGACCCGGCCCGAGCTGGATCGGGCCCTCGACCTCGGCTCCCGCTGCCCTCGATCCGCTCCTTCGAGACGGTCGATCTCCGCGTCCGCAACGTTGAACGCGTAGTGGACGTGGGCGCCGCCGCGCCCGCCCGCGAGGCCGACCTGCTCGGTCCAGAGGCCGAGCCGGGCGGTCTCGCCGACCAGGTACCAGTAGCGGCCCTCGGCTCCCTCGCCGTAGAGCGTCTCCTCGAAGCCGAGCACGTCGCGGTAGAAGCGCCGCGCGGCGTCGAGGTCCGAGACCTCGAGGACGAGCTCCGAGATCCCGGTCACCGGGGGCGGGTCGGCCACGGGGGCGAGCTTAACCTGGGGCGGGATGCTTCCGGATGCCTACAGGCGCGTGCTCGGAGCTCCCGGCGTGGCGCCGCCGCTCGCCGGAGTCACGATCGGCCGGCTGGCGATCGCCGCGGAGCCGCTCTCGACGATCCTGCTTGTGAAGGGATCGACCGGCTCGTTCGCGGCCGCCGGCCTGGTCCTCGCCTGCTACTCGCTCGCCGCGGCGGGGTCGCTGCCGGTGCAGGGTCGCGTGATCGACCGGATCGGGCAGACCTCGGTGATCCTGGTCGTGACCGTGGTGAACGCGGTGGCGTTCGCGGCGCTGATTCCGCTGGCGGCCGCGGACGCCCCGGTCGTCGACGATGGCCGCTGGCGGGCCTGATCGCGGGCCTGACCACACCGCCGCTCGGGTACCTCGATGCGGAGCCTCTGGTCGGATCTCGTTCCCGAGCCGGAGCTGCGGCAGGCCGCCTTCACCGTCGACGCCGTGGCCATCGACGTCGCCTGGATCCTCGGTCCGCTCGATCGCCGCGGGGGTGATCGCGGTCGGCCTCGCCGTCGGCCTCGCTGGGGTCTGCGTCGGGCTCAGCCTGCTCGGATCCGCGGTCTTCGCCGCCTCGGCGGCGTCGCGCGCCTGGCGCGGGCACTCCGGCGCACGACGGCAGATCGGGTCCCCTGCGCTCCCCGGGGGTGCTGGTGTCTGATGGGCGCGGCCCTCGGCGTCGGGATCATGGTCGGAGCCATCGAGACTGGCCATCACGGCCTTCGCTGTCGGATCACGGAGCCGCCGAGCTGGGCGGGGCGCTGGTCGCCATCCAGGCGGTCGGCAGCGTGGCGGGCGGCCTCTGGTTCGGGGCGCGGGACTGGCGCGGGACCCGCCGGGGAGCGGCTGCCGGCGGTCTCGCTCGTGTTCGCGCTCAGCTTGGTGCCGCTGGTCGCCGTGCCGTCGCGTGGTTGCTGCCTTTCCGCTGATGGCGCTCAGCGGTATCGCGCTGGCGCCCACCATCTCGCTCATCTACCTGCTGCTCGATTCGCCTGGCGCCCGCCGGAACCGCCGCCGAGGCCACCGGCTGGGTGCTGACGGCGATCGTCGTCGGGGCTGCTCTCGGCAACGGGCGGCGGGCGTGGCGGTGACCGAGGCCAGCCCGCACCTGGGCTGGCGGTCGGGCTGGCGGGTGGCTTGGTCACGCTGGGCGCGTCTTGGCTCGGCCGCACAGCCTCCATGCGGCGGCCCTCCGGGAACAACCGTTCGCCCGCGTACACTCGATGTGATGGCGCCGTCGGAGCAAATAGTCATCCGCGGGGCGAGGGAGCACAACCTCAAGGACGTCGACCTCGAGCTGCCTCGCAACGCCCTGATCGTGATCACCGGCCTCTCCGGGTCCGGTAAGTCGAGCCTTGCCTTCGACACGATCTACGCCGAGGGGCAGCGGCGCTACGTCGAGTCGCTCTCGGCATACGCCCGCCAGTTCCTCGGGCTGATGGAGAAGCCCGACGTCGACTCGATCGACGGGCTCTCGCCGGCGATCTCGATCGACCAGAAGACGACCTCGCGGAACCCCCGCTCGACCGTGGGCACGGTGACCGAGATCTACGACTACCTGCGCCTGCTCTGGGCGCGGATCGGGAAGCCCCACTGTCCCGAGTGCGGCGAGCCGATCGAGGGGCAGTCGATCGAGCAGATCACCGACCGCGTGATGACCCTCGAGGAGGGAACGCGCTTCATGGTGATGGCGCCGGTCGTCCGCGGCCGCAAGGGGGAGTTCGAGAAGCTCTTCGAGCAGTTCCGGCTCGAGGGCTACAGCCGGGTCCGGGTGGACGGCGAGCTGCGCCGCCTCGACGAGGAGATCAAGCTCGACAAGAAGTACAACCACGACATCTCGGTGGTCGTCGACCGCCTGGTGATGAAGGGCGACCTGCGCCGCCGGCTCTCCGAGTCGGTCGAGGCGGCGGCGGCGCTCGCCGGCGGGCGTCGTGGAGGTCGACGTCGTCGCGAGCAGAGGACGAGGCGGCAGAGAGGTGCCGAATCCGAGAACGTCGGGGCGGTGTCAAGGGAGCGAAGGGCGCGGGCGAGCTGCCGCAGGGCGTCGCCGACCGGCTCACCTTCTAGCGAGCGCTTCGCCTGCCTCAACTGCGGAACCTCGATCCCCGAGCTCGAGCCGCGGATCTTCTCCTTCAACTCGCCGCACGGCGCCTGCGAGCGCTGTCACGGCCTCGGCTTCCAGCGGGTCGTGGATCCGGAGCTGGTGGTGCCCGATCCGACGCTGTCGCTCTCCGAGGGAGCCCTCCAGCCCTGGCGCACCGGCCACTCCCGGTACTGGAAGCGGCTGATCGAGGCCGTGGCCGAGGACTACGGAATCGACATCGACACCCCCTGGCAGGACCTCTCCGACGAGGACCGCGAGATCTTCCTCTACGGCACCGGCGGCGAGCGCCACAAGGTCACCTACTCCAACCGCTTCGGACGACGCCGCTCCTACAGCGTCCGCTTCGAGGGCATCGTCAACAACCTCGAGCGTCGCTACAGCGAGACCGATTCCGACGGAGTGCGCGAGCGGGTCGAGGGCTACATGGCCGAGCAGCCGTGCCCGGTCTGCAAGGGCGCGCGACTGCGTCCGGAGAGCCTCGCGGTCAAGGTCGGCGGGATCTCGATCCACGAGTACACCGAGATGTCGGCGCGCGCAGCCCTGCGCTGGATCGAGGAGCTCGAGATGACCGATACCGAGCGGGCGATCGCGCGGCTGCTCGTCCGCGAGATCACCGAGCGACTGGCTTTCCTCGACAACGTCGGCGTCGGCTACCTGAACCTGGCTCGCGCGGCCCGCACCCTGTCCGGCGGCGAGGCGCAGCGGATCCGGCTGGCCACGCAGATCGGCTCGAGCCTGGTCGGCGTTCTGTACATCCTCGACGAGCCCTCGATCGGGTTGCACCAGCGGGACAACGCCAAGCTGATCCAGACGCTCGACCGTCTCCGGGATCTCGGTAACACCGTGATCGTGGTCGAGCACGACGAGGGCACGATGCGCTCGGCCGACCACCTCGTCGACCTGGGGCCGGGGGCCGGCGAGCACGGCGGGCATGTGATTGCGGAGGGGACGCCGAAGGAGGTCGAGGCCGATCCGGCGTCGCTCACCGGTCAGTACCTGGCCGGCCAGCGTCAGATCGAGGTTCCGGAAAGGAGGCGCAAGCCGCGTGGCGAGCTGGTCGTCAGAGGAGCCCGCCAGCACAACCTGAAGCGCATCAACGTGCAGATCCCGCTCGGGGTCTTCTGCTGTGTCACCGGCGTCTCGGGTTCCGGGAAGTCGACCCTGATCAACGAGACCCTCTACCCGGCCGTCGCCAACCGGCTCCATCAGGCGAAGCTGCGGCCGGGCGCGCATGACCGGATCGACGGGATCGAGCAGGTCGACAAGATCATCAACATCGACCAGTCTCCGATCGGCCGCACGCCGCGCTCCAACCCGGCGACGTACACGAACATCTTCGACCACATCCGGCAGCTCTACGCCCAGACTCGCGAGGCCCGGGCGCGGGGCTACAAGCCCGGCCGGTTCAGCTTCAACGTCAAGGGAGGGCGCTGCGAGGTCTGTCGCGGCGACGGCCAGATCAAGATCGAGATGCACTTCCTCCCCGACGTCTACGTCCCCTGCGAGCAGTGCCACGGCAAGCGCTACAACCGCGAGACGCTGGAGATCCGCTTCAAGGGCAAGTCGATCGCCGACGTCCTCGACATGTCGGTCGCAGACGCCTGCGAGTTCTTCAAGGACATCCCGAAGATCTCGAGGCGTCTCGACACCCTGCGCGACGTCGGTCTCGACTACATCCGGCTGGGACAGCCGGCGACCCAGCTCTCCGGTGGCGAGGCCCAGCGGGTGAAGCTGGCGACCGAGCTCTCCAAGGTCGCCACCGGCGACACGCTCTACATCCTCGACGAGCCCACCACCGGGCTTCACTTCGCCGACGTCCAGCGGCTGCTCGACGTGCTCGATCGCCTGGTGGATCAGGGCAACACCGTGATCGTGATCGAGCACAACCTCGACGTGATCAAGACCGCCGACCGCATCATCGACCTCGGTCCCGAGGGCGGGGAGGAGGGCGGCCAGGTGCTCGCCACTGGCACGCCTGAGGAGGTCGCGGCGACGCCGGGCTCCTACACGGGCGAGTTCCTGGCGGAGCTGGTCGAGCCCGAGATGAAGGTCCGCCGCACAGGCAAGCGCAAGACGGCTGTTGCCGCCTAGCCTCCCCGCGGGGGATACTGCCCTCGTGAGGGAGAGGGCTTGCTAGGGGAAATCACTTTCGAGATCAACAGCAGCGCCGCGTTCGATCATGCCGATCAGCGCGCGGGCCTGATCCTGCTCGGTTCGATGCTGCTCTCCTTCGGGTTCATCCGCTTCAGCACGCGGATGATCCGCGCCGAGGTCTCCTGGTGGCCGGGGAACGTCTCCCCGGGCGGCCTGCACATCCACCACCTGGTCTTCGGGATCGTCCTGATGATGTTCTCCGGCTTCCTCGATTTCGTCGATCGAGCCGCCCAGCCCCTGGTTCGAGATCGCTCGCCGGGATATTCGGGGTCGGCATTGGCCTGACGCTCGACGAGTTCGCGCTTTGGCTGTACCTGGACGACGTCTACTGGTCGGATGAGGGCCGCAGCTCGGTCGACGCTGTGGTCTTCGCCGCGATCATCGGCGGCGGCGTACATCGTCGGGTTCGTTCCCCTCGACGCGAGCGGCGGATCGATCATCGCGATCGTCGTCTCGGTGCTGATCACCCTCGGGTTCTGCGCGATCGTGGCACTGAAAGGAAAGGTCAGTGCTGCGGTGATCGGCATGTTCATCCCGCCGGTCGCCTGGGTGGGTGCGATCCGGCTCGCCCGACCCGGATCCTGGTGGGCGAAGCGGCGCTATGCGCCGGGGAGCGGCAAGCTCGCCAAGGCCGAGGCGAGGAAGGCGCGCCACGACAAGCGCGTCCGCCGCTTCCAGGACCTGATCGGCGGGGCACCCTCCCTGCCCAGCCCACGCAGAGACGAGGGCTCAAAGCCGCCTGCAGACTGAAATTTCAGCCTTCCGCCTGGGACGTGACAGGATCCGCTTGTTCGGTCAATGGATTGACCGGCGCACACGGCCGCCTAGGGGGTGGCCGGCAACAGAGAGGAGACCCACGTGAGAGGTGCAGGTCGGGTTGTATTTGCGGCGATCCTGCTGCTCATTGTTGGCACGCTCAACATCATCTACGGCATCGGCGCGATTGCCGATGCGAACTTCTACGTCAACGACACGAGGTACATCCTCACCAACCTCCACGCGCTGGGTTGGGTGCTGATCATCCTCGGCGTGATCCAGTTGACCGGTGGCTTTTCGCTGATGGCCGGCAACACCTATGGTCGCGTGATCGGCATCATCGGCGGCTCCTTGGGCGCGATCGGCGCGCTGCTGTCGATGGGCGATCATCACCCATTCTGGGAGCTCGGCATCTTCTTCCTCTGCGTTTGGGTGGTCTACGGGATCATCGTCTTCGGGGAAGACGAGCCGGTCACGCGCGCCTAGGTCTCGGTTCGCGGGAGCCCGGCCACCGGCCGGGCTCCCGTCTGCCAGATCTCGGCTAGTGCGCTGAGGCTGCGAATGTAGAAGCCGGCCATCAGCTCGACGGTGCCGCGGACGATGAAGCCGATCCCGGCGAGCAGCGCCAGCGTGGTCAGGCCGATGTCGGGGTTCGCGACGATGATCACGCCGGCTGCGATCCCGATCACGCCGAGAATGCCCGCGATCACCCGGTGCTCGCCCTCGTCGAGGGCGCGGGCCAGGTCGGCGACTCCGGTGACGATGAACCAGAACGACAGCGCGATCAGCAGCGTCAGCACGCCCGCCCCCGGGCGGACCAGGCAGACCAGCCCGGCCAGCACGGCAAGAAAGCCGACGATGAAGCGCAGCACCCGGCCACCTTCGGTCTGGACCTCCGTCGTGGCCAGGCCGATCCAGACCGATCCGATGATGACCAGGTTGATCCCGACGACCAGGCCGAGCACGAGCAGCGTGATGTCCGGGTAGGCGAGAGCCAGCACGCCGGCGGCGATGGAGAGCAGGCCGAGCAGGGCAACCAGCCACCACTTGGCGGGATCGGTGGTGACCGTCCCGGTTCCTTCGACCTGCGGCATCTGCGCTTCCTTTCGCTTGGGGATTAGGTTGCGGGCGCGGGAACCCGCTCATCGACGAGCAGGGCGGCGCCGATCGCGCCGCCGAGGTCGCCGAGGCGCGGCCAGCCGGATCGCAGGCGGGCGCTCGTCGACGAAGAGGTGGGGGTGCATGCGCGCCGCGATCCGCTTCACGTACTTCTCGCCGAAGCGGACGCCGAGGCCGCCGCCGATGATCACCGCCTCCGGGTCGATCACGTTCACACACGAGGCGACGCCGGCGCCGAGCGCCTTCACCGCGCGATCGACGAGCCTGGTGGCGAGGTCATCCCCCTGCTTCAGCGCGCGCTCCCAGACCCCGCTGGTGAGGCGGTCACGGCCGCGCTCCTCCATGATCTTGAAGAGGTCGGTCTTGGCCCCCCGCTGCACCTCCTTGCGCGCCTTGATCTCCATCGCCATGCGGCCCGCGTAGGCCTCCATGCAGCCCTTCCGCCCGCAGGTGCACCGGGCACCGCCCATCTTCACGACCACGTGCCCGATCTCGGCAGCGGCACCTCGGCCGAGCCACGGCTTGCCGTCGAGGATGAGCCCGCCGCCGACACCGGTTCCCCACCAGACGCCGAGGATCGTGTCGAACTCCTTGGCGGCGCCCAGCTCGAACTCGCCCTGGACCGCGACCTGGACGTCGTTGCCGACCTTCACCGGCACGCCGAAATGCTGCGGAGAGGCGCTCGCCGAGCGGAAAAGGACCGATCCAGTCGGGGAGGTTGCTGGCGCCCGAGACGACACCGGTCGACTCGTCCGCGTCGCCGGGCGAGCCGATGCCGACTCCGCCGAGCTCGCGCGTCTCGAGGCCGGCCTGCTGGGCCGCCTCGCGCATCGCCGTGACGATCTCGCCGGCGACGTCCTCGGGCCCTCCGCTGGTCGGGGTCGGGTGCCGAGCCTGCCCCAGAACCTGGTTCTCGGCGTCCACCACGACCGTCTGGATCTTCGTTCCGCCGAGATCGATCCCGCCGCGTGGCGCCTGCTTCGGAGCCGGGGCTCACGAGGCCCACGATAGACCTCGACCCCGGCGTTTGCGAAGCTCTTGGCGTGGCGTCGCTAGCCGAATGGCGCACCTGGTGGGTGAAGCGGCGCTGGTACGAGCGCAACCGTCGCTGGCGCCGCCGCGTCAGGATCGACCGGCACGCCGCCGAGGGCGGCTTCTTCATCCGCTATCCGGTCGAGGGTGAGGTTCTCGAGGCGCTCGACTCCGGGCACCTCGAGATCGGGGAGGGGACGCTGCTCGAGCCCGGCTGCTGGCTGACGCTCTCGGGCGAGGCGCGAATCAGGATCGGCGAGGGCTGCTTCCTGAACAGGAACACGATGCTCGCCGCCCTCGAGCTGATCGAGATCGGCGACCACGTCATGTTCGCCAACAACTGCTTCGTCGGCGACTCCGACCACCGCTACGACGACCCGACCAAGCCGATCACCTGGCAGGGCTTCGAGCCGCAGGGGCCGGTGCGGATCGGCTCGAACTGCTGGTTCGGGGTCGATTGCGTCGTCACCGGCGGGGTGGAGATCGGCGAGCGCTGCGTGATCGGCGCGAACTCGGTGGTCACCCAGCGACCTGCCGCCCGGCGTGATCGCGGCCGGCGCGCCGGCGAAGGTGATCCGGGAGATCGAGTTCAAGCGGGGATAGGCCGTCCCGGCCGGTTCCTAGACTCGCCGCGTGCTGAGACTCCGCCTCGCGGTCGACGAGCAGCGAGCCGACGACGGTCACCGAGGCCCTCGAGGGGACCGGGGGAGTGCACCGGATCGTCGCCCTAAGCCGGAGCGGGCCGGGACGGGCGTCGTCCTCGCGGCGGACGTGCTGCCCGTCGGTCGCCGATCGCGTGATGAGCATGATTCGCGACTGGGAGGTCGACGACGCCGACTATCTGCTCACCAGGCAGGAGGTGATCGCGCCGACCCCGCCGCACGGGCACTATCTCGGGCGGTGAGGGCTTCGCCTGGATCGAGATGATGGGCCAGGCGAGAGCCCATGCCCGGGTCCTGGGCCAGCTACTTGGCGCTGATGGCGGTCGCCGGCGGTGCTCGGGGCGATCGGCGTGATCACCGACAACCCGATCCTGGTGGTGGGGGCGATGGCGGTCAGCCCGGACCTGCTGCCGATCTGCGCCGCCTGCGTCGGGATCGTCGCGGGCCGGCTTCCGCTCGCCCGCCGTGCGATCGGGGCGCTGCTGCTCGGGATCGTGCTCACCTGGGCGGTCGCCGCGGCTCTCGCCTGGGGGCTGCAGGCCGTGGGGATCCTGAGCTCGAGCTTCGAGGTCCACGAGGAGAACCTGCATGGCCTGCAGAGCGTCGACTACTCGACGATCCTGGTCGCGCTCGCGGCCGGCGTGGCGGCGATGCTCTCCTTCGAGACCCGCGCCGCGTCGGCGGTCGGGGTGGCGATCTCGGTGACGACCATCCCGGCATCCGCCCTCTTCGGCGTGTCGCTGGGCCTGGGGGAGGTGAGCGTCTCGTGGGGTGCGGCTGCGGTTCTGGGCGTGAACGTCGTCCTGCTGCTGCTGTCGGGCGTGGCCACGCTGGCGGTGCAGCGTGGACTGGCGGCGTCCCGTAGCCCGGCGCCGGAAGCGAGCGGCTAGCGGCGTCAGGAGACGACCTGCACGACCACGGTCCGCTCCCGCGGCCGGTCGTCGAAGTCGATCAGGACGAGCTGCTGCCAGGTCCCGAGTGCCAGGCGGCCGCCGATCACCGGGACCTGCTCCGAGGCGCCGATCAGCGAGGCGCGCTGGTGCGCGTGGGAGTTGGTGTCGTGGTTGAGGCGGTTGTGCTCGTAGTCGCCGTGGACAGGGACGAGCCGGTCGAGCAGGGCGCGCAGGTCGGCGACGCCGCCGGGCTCGAACTCCATCGTCGTGATCGCGGCGGTGGACCCACGCACGAAGGCGGTGACCAGCCCGTCGGCCACGGGTCCCGTCGGCCACAACCCGCTGGACCTCGGCGGTGATGTCGATGACGTCGGCGTCGCCCTGGGTCGAAAAGCCGAGAGCTCGCCGCTGTGCACGGCCACGCGGCGCACGCTAGCGAACGAGTACTCGGGTGATAGAAACCACCTACGCGGGTCCGACTCACGAAGAGCGGCCTGGTGTAGACTCGAGCGGGAACGAGCCCTGGACGCCGTCCGCCGGTCGGCAAAGCGCGGACCACCGAGCCCGCCGGGAGCGAGCGCTCGGAGGATCGCGCGGCGCAAGAGCCGAAACATCGCCACCGCACGCTCGTCTGGTCCCTCGTCGTGCTCGCGTCGGTCGTGCTGGTCGTCTCGATGATCGCGAACTGGGTTCAGACCCAGGTCCTCGACAGCGGCGAATTCTCCAACAGCACCGACAAGATCCTCCAGAACAAGGACGTCCAGGAGCAGCTCAGCATCTTCGCGGTCGACCAGCTCTACGCCAACGTCGACGTCCAGGCCCAAATCGAGCAGAGGCTGCCGCCCCCCGCCCAGCCGCTCGCCGCTCCGGTCACGGCGGCGACGAGACAGCTCGCCACGAACGTGGCGGAGACGGCGCTCGCCTCGCCTCAAGTTCAGGAATCTCGTCGCCACCGCGATCGATGGGGCGCAGCAGCGGTTCGTCAGCCTGATCGAGGACAAGGGCCAGTTCGTCTCGACCCAGGGCGGCGACGTCACCCTCGAATACGGGAGCTTCGTCGCCGACCTTGCCAGCTCGCCTGGGCGTCGACCCCTCGACGATCTCCCAGATCCAGGGCTTCATCCAGCAGTACTCGACGGAGCTCAAGCAGCGCCTGACGACGATCCAGAGCAAGATCGAGTCCACGCGAGCGACGCTCTCCCAGGCGCAGGCGGGCACGCTCACGCCCGGAGGCGCAACAGAACCTCACGACTCTCGAAACGGATGCCGCCCAGCTCCACACGACCGTCGCGAGCCTCCAGCAGAAGATCGCGGGCATCCAGCCGAAGGCCCCCGCCCAGCTCCAGAGCCGGTTGTCCGACCTCCAGGGCCGCCTGGCCAAGCTCGACATGCGGCTGCCGACCGTGCAGGGACAGGCCGCCGCGGTGCTCAAGGATCCGAGCCAGGCGAACATCCTCAAGCTCGACCCAACGCTCGCCTCGCTCCAGACGCGCGTCACCGACCTGCTCAACCGTCAGGCGGTTCAGCACCCCGGCGAGCTCGTCGTGATGAAGTCCAGCGGGCTGAGCGGGCTCCAGGACCTCGTCAGGGCGCTGCGCAACCTCGGCTTCGTGCTGCCGGTGCTGGCGCTCGTGCTGTACCTGGCGGCCCTCTACCTGGCGAAGGGCTGGCGGCGGGAGGCGCTGATCGCGGCCGGGGGCGGGATCCTGGCGGCCACGCTGCTCATCCTGCTGGCGAGGCGGCTGATCGGCGGCGCGGTCGTCGACTCGGTGGCGAGCTCCGACGCGGTCAAACCGGCCATCACCGCCAGTCTGGAACATCATTTCCGCCGGCCTGCGCGAGCGGGCGCTGTTCGTACTCGTGATCGGGCTGGGGTTCATCGCCGGGGGGCTCCTGGCAGGGCCCGGCCGCCACGAGGTCGCCGTGCGACGCTTCCTGGCGCCGTACCTGCGCGAGCAGCCGGTTGTCGTCTATGCGGTTCTCGCCTTCATCTTCCTGCTCTGGCTGGCGCTCCTTCCGACGATCAACAACGTCGGTCAGGTGCTCGTAGTTCTGGTTCTCGTCGGGCTGGCCGTGTGGGGCGTCGAGATCCTGCGCCGCCAGACGGCACGGGAGTTCCCGGACGCCTCAACGGCTTCTGACGAAAAGCTTCAGGGAAGTCAGAGCTGAATCCCAAATGGAGGTGAGAGATGACGGACGCTGCTGAGATCGGTCCGGTCGAGTACCTGATCGTCGCCTTCCCGGGGAACCGGTTCCGCGGCGAGATCGCGCCCGCGCTCGGCCGACCTGGTGGAGGCGGGGACGATCCGGATCATCGATATCGCGTTCGTGGGCAAGGACGAGGACGGCGACGTCGCCGCCTTCGAGCTCAGCGACCTCGACCCCGAGGTGCGCGAGGGGCTCGAGAATCTCGGCGCGACCTCGGGCGGGCTGTTCAACGAGGAGGACCTGATGGCCGCCGGGGAGGAGCTCGACCCGAACTCCTCGGCCGCGCTGCTGGTCTGGGAGAACGTCTGGGCGAAGCCGGTGGCGGATGCGATCCGAGATGCCGGTGGCGAGCTCTACGACTACGACCGGATCCCGCATGAGGTCGTCGTCGCGGCGCGCGAATGGGCCATGGCGAACGCCTGACAACGAAGGAGGACTGAAGATGCCGTTGATGACGACGAGGACCGGGATTGATTCGCGGGGCGGCGCGCGTCGGCGTGGCCGCGGGAGTCGCGGGCAGGGTGCGGCACCACCAGGAGCAGAAGTGGGCCGGCGCAGGACCAGCCCGCCTATGAGCAGCAGGCGCCGCCGCGCAGCAGGCTGCGCCGGCGCCAGGCGGCGCCGGCCGAAGCCGACTACACCGCCGAGCTGGAGAAGCTCGCGAAGCTGCGCGACGAGGGCGTGATCAGCGCCGAGGACTTCGAGGCGAAGAAGAAGCAGCTGCTCGGCATCTAGGCGCGGGGCTGCGTCGAATGCGGCCTGAGCTCCAGGCCGGTCTCGGCGAGCCAGCGCCGGAGCGCGTCGTGCATCGCGCGCACCCCGACGATCGGGCCTTCCGGCTCGCTCCAGTCGGTCGGGACCAGCGCGAAGGGTCGGCTCTGCCAGCCGCCGAGCCCGCCGTGTGAGCCCATGAACTCCTCGAACGGCGCGACCTCGTTCGCCTCGGCGTCGTAGATGCAGTTGACGAGGAGGTCGGGGCAGTGGGGAAAGCCGTCGGTGCGCCGCAGGTGGTCGGCCGCGTTGGGCCCGAAGTCGCGCAGCGGGTCCCGCCCGGTCACCTGATCGTCGCGGAGGCGCCGCGTTCCGCCCGCGCCGAGCACGAGCGGCGCCGTCACCGTCGGAGCGGACCATGACGAAGCCGATCCCGGGATGGTCGACGAGCGTGCTGATCAGACGCGGGATGCAGCGCCTCGATCTCCTCGATCGTGAGCCGATGGCTCGCGCTCGGGCAGCGAGATCAGCCCGAGGCCGCCGGAGGCGAGGACGACGGCGGTGTGCTCCGAGGCGTCCTCGAGCGCGTCTCCTCGGCGGCCTCGCGGTTCGGCCCGAGCACGACGTCGCCGTCGACGACCCGATCCGCGGGTCGCCCGGGCGAGCATCCTGCCGGCCGGCCGTGTCCTCGTCGCGGGCGTCGGTGAGCGCGCCGCCGACTGAGCTCAGGCCCTCGTCCGAGCGCAGCGGCGCGTAGACGTCGCCGCCCGAAAGCGCGCTCTCGCACCAGCTCCTCGAGCTCGACGCCGTAGCGCTGGCGGAACGGCCGGCCCTGGCTCTGGCCGTGGTCGGAGAGCACGACCAGGTGATAGGGGCGCGGCGCCTGCTCGACCGCCCGCTCCAGCCGCGCGAGCTGGGCGTCGTGCTGCTTCAGCACCGCGAAGGCGTCGGGCTGCTCGATCCCGGAGTGGTGCGCGACCTCGTCGTAGCCGACGAAGGTCGAGTAGACGACGGGGACGCCCTCGACGATGTCGCCGAGCAGCGTCGCGACGTTGAGGTCGCGCATGACGACGGTGATCGCGCCCCGCATGAGCGGGTAGAGGCCGCCGCGGTCGATGTGCTCCTCGCCCCGCTTGCGCTGCCGGCGCGCGGCCCGCAGCTCGAGGAGCACGTCCCAGAGGTAGAGCGCGATCGTGCGCGTGAAGCCGTAGGGATCGGCGAAGTAGGCGAAGTACTCCCGCGCGCTGGAGCGCTGCCGGTCCCGGAGCACGCTCATCGTCGCCGAGCAGTGGGGCGCGTCGCCGGAGAACATGTTGCCGCGGCTGGCGCCGCCGGCCGCGAGCAGGCCGCCGCCGTCGGAGTGGCGCCGCTCGATCTCGACCGCGTCCTTGCCGTGGTTGGAGACCATCGTCCGCCCGCTCTCCTTCTCGTACCAGCGGAAGGCGGGCATGTCGTCGTTGCTGCCCAGCAGCAGCCCGGCCTGGCTGGCGCCGGTCTGGGAGGAGAGGTCGCACTCCCAGGGCACGATCCGGTGGCTGCCCGCGATCCAGCCAGCGGGCCATCGTCGGCGCGTGGCCCTCGCGCAGGGCCCGCCGCAGGACCGGCTCGGCGAGGCCGTCGATCTCGAACAGGATCACGCCCGGGACCTCGGTGCGGTCCGCCTCGCGGACCCGGCGCGCCCGCCGGCGGACCACCCGCAGCTGGCGGGCGTCGTCGTCGATGCTCAGGGCCGGCGCCAGCAGGGTCAGGCTGACCGAGAGGACGAAGGCCGCCGCGATCGCCTCCAGGAAGCCGGGAGCTGAGCCGTCGACGAGCTTGATCGAGATCGAGACGATCGCCGCGTTCAGGACGAGCGAGCCGAGGCCGAAGGTGAGGACGGTCAGCGGCAGCAGGACCGGATCAGCAGCGGCCAGAGCAGGGCGTTGAGCAGCGCGACCAGGGCGGTCGTCAGCAGCACCGCGCCGAAGCTGGGCACGTCGATGCCGGGCAGCACGGCGAGGACGCCCCAGAAGATCAGGGCGACGAGCACCCAGAGGACCAGCCAGCGCAACACGGCCCAGGCGACGCGGCTCACTCTGCGCAGGGGAGCTCACCGTGTCGTCAGCCCGTCGATGGGGAGCCCCGGGCACCGACGCCGTTCCCTGAGCTCCTGGCTCTTCGCCTTGGCCTCCTCGTAGGAGCTCGTGACCAGCGCCTTGCCGCCGGACCAGCCGAAGACCCAGCAGACGAGGGCGGTCGCGAAGACGACGTTCCAGGCCGAGGTGATCAGCTGCTGGGACGCCGAGTAGGCCGTGGCGGTGTTCGCGCTCGTCTCCTTCGAGAGGGCGGCGCTGTTCATCGCCTGGGTGACCCCGACGCCTCCCGGTGTCACCGACACGGTGTTCGAGATCGAGTTGGACGCGGTGACGGAGACGACGTTGTGGAAGGTGACCGGAATGCTGTAGGCGCCGAGAAACACCGCAATGATCGCCAGACGCGCCAGATAGCTGCCGAGCTCGGGCAGGAACACCCCGGTCAGCGCTCTCCGCGGCGACCCGAGGATCCTGCCGCCCGCGATCAGCTGCTCGCGGAGCTTGGCCCACTGCCTTCGGAAGACCCGCGTGGTCAGAACGAGCAGGAAACCGAATCCCCCGATGAGGAGGACCACGAGGATCTTGTGATTCGCGAGGCCGCTGAGCTTGATCGAGAACGAGCCCGCGACGGTGAGGAAGAGGTAGAGGTAGACCGCGATGTTGAAGATCGAGAACGGGATCTTCTGTACGAGAAAGCCGGAGAAGATCGCCGCAAAGGTCGCGCCGGCGATCACGGTCGTGAACATGACCAGCATCACGAACGTGCCGATGTTCGCGGGGAGGAAGCTGTTCATGGCGACCGACACCGCGTACGAGGCGAGCACGAGCCGGAAGCTGATGCTTACTCGCGGGAACGCCGCCCGCAGGATCGTCAGCCAGGCGACCGCTGCGAGAGTCGTCTGGGTGCTCTGCAGCACGATGCCGGCGATCACCGCCCATGCCGGGACCTCCCTGATCTTCTTGAACAGCTCTCTGATCCAGTCGCCGACCGGAACGCCGAGCAGGTCGAGGACGAAGATGAGGGCCGCGATGCCCGACCACCCAGATCGCGATGCGGGTCAATCTGGCGACGAGGGCATCGTTGTCCGCCAGCCCGGCGAGCCAGGTCTTCATCGGCAGAAACTACCCGGGCGAGCAGAGCGACCGGATGAGCGTCATGCTGGAAGGCAAGAAATGGCGTCGGGGAGTAGACGGAGAGCTGCGGCCGGACTCGCGCTCGTGCTCGGGGCCGCGACGCTGCTCCTGGCCCTCTACGTCGTGGTCCAGCAGTTCCCTCGCGGACTGATCGTGCTCGCGTCTGTGGTGGTCGCCCTGACGGCCGGCTGGTACGGGCTGCTGCGGACGAGGGTCGTCCGCCTGGCGTCGCTCGGAGTGGCGCTGGTGGCGCTCGCCGTACCGGTCGTGCTCCTGCTGACGGACGGAGATCACCTCGCGGAGGCCATTTTGATCGGCGTTGGCCTGACGGCGAGCCTGGCGTTGGCGCGCGCGGTGTTCAGGAGAAGGGTGTCACTGCCGGCCGCACCCCGGCCGGAGCGGCCCGTGCTCTTCTACAACCCGAAGTCCGGTGGGGGAAAGGCGGAGAAGTTCGGGCTCGCCGACGAAGCTCGGGCCCGTGGCATCGAGCCGATCGAGCTGACTCGAGGCGCTGATCTGGCCGAGCTGGTCGAGAAGGCAGTCGCCGACGGTGCGGACGCGCTGGCGATGGCCGGCGGGGACGGCTCGCAGGCGGTGGTGGCGGCGATGGCCGCGGAGTTGGATCTCCCGTACGCGTGTGTGCCCGCAGGGACGCGAAACCACTTCGCGCTCGATCTCGGCGTTGACCGTGATGACGTCGTCGGTGCCCTGGACGCGTTCGTCGACGGCGGGGAGCGCCGGGTCGACCTGGCCGAGGTGAACGGGCAGGTCTTCGTCAACAACGTCTCGCTCGGGCTCTACGCGGAGGCGGTCCAGAAACCCGGCTATCGGGAGGCGAAGCTGCGCACGATCCTGGACACGGTGCCCGAGATGCTGGGACCGGAGGGAAGCGGGCTCGATCTCGCCTGGCAGGGCCCCGGCGGGCACGAGCACCGCTCGGGTGCCGCCGTGCTTGTCTCGAACAACCGCTACCGGCTCGGGACGGCCGTGGGGTCGGGGACGCGCCCGCGGATCGACGACGGGCTGCTCGGAATCACGGTTGTCTCGGGGCCGACGGGAAGCGGGCAGGGCCGCCTCGCCCAACGGCCGTGGCGCGAGTGGACGGCGGCCGAGTTCGAGGTGCAGTCGGACCATGCCGTTCCGGCCGGCATCGACGGCGAGGCGGTGACGCTCGACCCGCCGCTGCGATTCCGTATCAAGCCCGGCGTCCTGCGGGTGCGAATTTCCCCGAAGCACCCCGGGGCCTCTCCGTCCGCGGCCATCCCCGAAACCGCCGTGGGCGGCATCCGGGCCCTGGTCGACATCGCAGTCGGACGCACACCACAGACAAAGGAGACGCTGATGGACATCTTGGAGATCGAGACGAAGGAGACGATGTCGCGGGAAGAGGCCGCTGCCCGGCTGCGAGCGTTCGCGGACAAGTTGGCCCAGAACAACGACATCGAGTTCGAGCGCGGCGGCATGCAGATCAAGGTCCACGTTCCCGACGAGGTTCACGTCAAGGTCGAGCTCGAGCTGGAGACCGACGAGCGCGAGCTGGAGATCGAGCTGACCTGGTGAGATCGGGGCGGGCGGGGCAGCGCCCTGGCGGAGGCCAGGCGGCTCGACCTGGCGCTCTACCGCGCGGTGGCGGACACCCGCACGCCGGCGCTCGACGCGGCACTCGCCCGGCTCTCCCAGGCCGCGAACTACTCGCGGATCTCGATCGGGCTCGCCGCTTGCGCTCGCACTTGCGGGGGGCCGGAGCGGCACCCGGGCGGCGGTGCGGGGCATGGCCTCCGTCGGCGTCACCTCGGCGGTCGTCAACCTCGCCTTCAAGCCGCTCATGCGACGGCAGCGACCCGACCGCAAGCGGCTGCTCACGGCTGGACGACCGCGGGTCAGGATGCCGACCTCCCGCTCGTTTCCCTCGGGCCATACGGCGGCTGCCTTTGCATTCGCGACGGGCGCAGGCGGGGAGCTCGCCTGGGCGGGGCCCCCGCTCTACGCGCTGGCGGCACTGGTCGGCTACTCCCGCGTCCATACCGGCGTGCACTACCCGCTCGACGTCATCGTGGGCGCACTGGCCGGAGTGGCTCTCGGCGAGCTGACCGGTGCGGCCATCGAACGCGCCGGATACGGCCGTCCCCAAATGGCCGAGCCGGGCACGTGGCCCGGCTCGGCGTCGATGGTTGTCCCGGGGCGCTAGACCCCGCGTGGGTGCGGGCCGGTCCCGATGTGAAGCGCCTCGAGGAGCCTCGGGATCGCGAACAGACCGGCGACTCCGATCACCACGTAGAGGACGTTCGTCAGGGTGCCCGTGCCGAAGACATCGGAGAGCACGTTGGTGTCCCCGTCCGTGAGACCGACGATTCCCCAGTTCAGGGCGCCGACGATCATCAGGAAGAGAACCAGCGGCTCGAACCTTCTCAGCATCTCCATCAACTCACCTCCTGTTGCGAGCAGAGAAAGTGCTAATTGCAACTAACTTACACTCGCGACCAGCGCCGGTTACCGCGTGAACCGCCGCTACCAGTCCCAGGGAGTGTCGGTGCCCACGAGCGCTCTCCTCCTCGAGGTAGCGGGCGAACTCCTCCAGCTCCTCCTGCGGGATCGAGTAGGTGTGCTCGTTCTCGTCGGGGAAGCGCCGGGCGCGGACCTCCTCGGTGTAGGTCCGCACGCCCTTCAGCGACTCCTCGCGGAGGTCGGCGAAGCGCTTCACGAACTTCGGCTTGTGGCCGGCGTAGACACCGAGCAGGTCGTGCAGGACGAGCACCTGGCCGTCGGTCGCCGGCCCCGCGCCGATCCCGATCACCGGGATCTCGAGCTTCGGCATCAGCGCCTCCGTGACCGCCGCGGGGATCGCCTCGAAGACGATCGCGAAGCAGCCGACCGACTGCAGCGCGAGCGCCTCCTCGGTCAGCTTCGCGGCGGTCTCCGCGGTGCGGCCCTGGGCCTTGAAGCCGCCGAGCGCGGTGGCCGTCTGCGGGGTGAGCCCGACGTGCCCCATCACCGGGATCCCGGCGCGCACGATCGCGCGGGCCCGCTCGACGGAGGGGCCGCCGCGCTCGAGCTTGACCGCGTCGCACGCCGGCCTCCTTGACGAAGCGCTGGGCGTTCTCGATCGCCTGCTCGTTCGAGCCCTCGTAGGAGCCGAACGGCATGTCGCCGATCAGCAGCGGATGCTCGAGCCCGCGGCGAACCGCGCCCGCCATCATCAGCATCTCCTCCATGCCGACCGGGGTGGTCGCGTCGTAGCCGAGGACGACCATCGCGGCGGTGTCGCCGACCAGCACGATGTCGACGCCCGCCTCGTCGACGATCTGCGCGGAGGGGTAGTCGTAGGCGGTGACCATCACGATCGGCTCGCCGGCGCGCTTCATCTCGGCGAGCCGCGGCAGGGTCATGGGCTGGCGTTCGTCGGGCGTGGGCCTGCTGGGTGGCTGGGTGCTCACAGCTGCGCCTCCTGTTCCGGGCTGACTCCGCCGAGCAGGACGGTCGGATCGCTGTCGACTGCGACCACCTCGTTGTCGTCGTCGACGTGGACGACCACCGGCGAGTAGCGCTCGAGGTCGTCCTCCTCGTAGGCGCCGAAGCTGGCGACGATCACCTTGTCGCCGCTGCGGACGAGGCGGGCCGCGGCGCCGTTCACCTGGACGGTGCCGGACCCCTCCTCGCCCTCGATCGCATAGGTGACGAAGCGGGCGCCGTTGTCGATGTCCCAGACGTGAACCTGCTCGTTGACGAGCAGGTCGGCCTGGCGCATCAGCTCGGGGTCCAGGGTGATGCTGCCGACGTAGTCGACGTCACAGTCAGTGACCGTCGCGCGATGGATCTTCGACTTGAGCATCTGACGCTGCATCAGGCCTCCGTTGTCTCGGTCGTTGGTGGAGCGATTACGACGTTGTCGATGAGGCGGGCCCTGCCGACCCGCGCGGCGACCGCAACCAGCACGGGCCGCCCGTTCAGCTCGGCGATCGGGGAGAGGTCCTCGGCCGACGCGCGCCTCCACGTAGTCCGGCTCGATGCCGGCGTTGCGAAGCTCGTTCGATCGCGAGCTCGACCAGGGCGCCGGTCGAGGTCTCGCCCTCCCGCGCCGCCTGCTCGGCGGCCCGCAGCGCGCGAGAGATCGCGGCCGCGCGCTCGCGCTGTTCGGGGTCGAGGTAGGCGTTGCGCGAGCTCAGCGCGAGCCCGTCCTCCTCTCGGACCGTGGGCAGCACCTCGATCCGGACCGGGAAGTCGAGGTCGCGGACCATCCGCTCGAATCACCACCGCCTGCTGGGCGTCCTTGCGACCGAAATAGGCGACGTCGGGCTGGACGGAGTTGAAGAGCTTGGCGACCACCGTCGTGACGCCGCGGAAGTGGGAGGGGCCGCGCTGCTCCGGGTCGCCCTCGAGCACGTCGGTGAGCTCGCCCGTCACCTCGACCGTGGTGGCAAAGCCCTCCGGATACATGTGCTCGACATCTGGGATCCAGAGCAGGTCGACACCCTCGCGGGCGGCGAGCTCCGCGTCGCGGTTCTCGTCCCGCGGATAGGCGTCGAGATCCTCGCCCTCGCCGAACTGGGCCGGGTTGACAAAGAGGCTGACGACGACGATTTCGCAGTCCTCGCGGGCGCGGCGCATCAGCGAGAGATGGCCCTCGTGGAAATAGCCCATGGTCGGTACCAGCCCGATCCGCCTGCCCCGGTGCCGCGGCCCGGCGAGGGCGTCGCGCAGCTCTGCCCTGGAGCGGAGGATCTTCATGAGGACACTCCGTGGACGGATTCCCAGGCCATGGCCTCCGCACGCATCGCGAGCGCGTCGTAGAGGCGGACGAGCTCGGGCGCGCTCTCGGCGAGGGCGACGCGATGGCGTCTGCACCGTGGCGCGATCGCCGCGGGCGATCGGCCCGGTGAGGGCGTCGGGACCGCGCTCGGCCCAGTTGGCCGCGGTGCGGAGGACCAGCGGGGCGAGCAGCTCGCGCGGGTCCTCGATCCCGATCCGGGCGAGCACCTCGGCCGCGGACTCCTCCAGGGCGACGAGCAGGTTGGAGGCCATCGCGGCGGCGGCGTGGTAGGCCGCGCGCTTCTCCTCGGGCACCTCGAAGGGCCGCATTCCGAGTGCCTCCGCAAGCGAGCGGGCGTAGGAGAGTGACTCTTCCGTGGAGCCGGCGATCGCGGCCGGGGTGCTCTCAACGGGTGTCTCGCCGTCGGCAAAGGTCTGGAGCGGATGGAGCGAGAAGCGTGGCGGCGCCCTGTTCGGCCGCGCCGGCCAGGGCGTCGAGCGTGGTCGCTCCGCTGACGTGGCCGACCAGAGCCGGCTCGGCGGCTGCGAGCTCCTGCGCTACCGCAGCGATCGCATCGTCTGGGACGCAGAGAAGGAGCGCGGCTCCAGGGGGAGCGGCCTCGAGGTCGTCGTGCGCCACGAGACGGACCTCGATCTCCGCCCGCCCAGCTGCGGCGGCGAGCGACCGGCCAACGCGTCCGCGACCGACCACGATCAGGGGCGTGGCGCTCAGGGGGGAGGGGAGGTCATCCCGTTCCAGTTCCCGCATCGGAGATACCAGACGGCTGCTGTTGGTTAGGACGAGGTGGAGAGGTTTCGGTGCTCTTTCGGGTCCACGCCGCCAATCGGTCGCGGCCCGCGGCAAAGTATAGAGAGCGGTCCTGGCCAACCAGCCAGTCCAATCGGGCGAACGTCCCGGAACCTCCCGCACAGTGCACACTCCGGGACGTTCGGCGCTATTTGCGAGCGGAAACCGCGCCCGGATGGTCAGGGGCCCGAACTACCATCAACGAGGTGCCGATCTACGAGTTCGTCTGCGAGTCGTGCGGCCACCGCTTCGAGGAGCTGGTGGGGTCCCATGTGGGCCGGGAGACCGCCGACGTCTGCTGCCCGGAATGCGACTCGGCGAAGGTGGAGCGCCAGCTGTCGACCGCCTACGCGCCCCTCCGGCAGATGACCCCGAATCAGAAGCGGCGCTTGGAGGACAAGCGCGGAGTCGACCGCGGTGGCGCCAAGGAGCGGTTCAAGCGGCAGCGCGCCGCTGAGCGGTCGGCGGCCCGACGCCGGAAGGGCTCGTGAGCGACGCCGAGTCCAGGCGCGAGGCCCTGGTCGAGGTCTACAACCAGGCCTCGATCTGCGAGCGCTGCCCGCTGTCCGAGACCCGCAATCGGGTCGTCTTCGGGTCCGGCAACGCCGATGCCGACCTGATGTTCGTCGGCGAGGCGCCGGGCGCCGAGGAGGATCGCCAGGGCCTGCCGTTCGTCGGGCGTGCCGGTGCCTTCCTCACGGACCTGCTCGAGGGGATCGGGCTGAACCGGGAGGACGTGTTCATCGCGAATGTCCTCAAATGCCGGCCTCCCGGAAACCGCGATCCCCAGCCGGAGGAGATCGATTCCTGCCGGCCGTACCTCGAGAAGCAGGTCGAGCTGATCCAGCCACGGGTGATCTGCACCCTCGGCAACTTCTCCACCAAGCTGCTCACCGCCAACCCGACCGGGATCACCAAGGTCCGCGGCAATCCCCAGGAGCACATGATCGGGGGCCGCTGGGTGTTCATGCTGCCCCTCTTCCATCCAGCCGCCGGCCTGCGCACCCCGCGGGTCGCCGAGCAGCTGCGCGAGGACTTCCGGCTGATCCCCGATCTGCTGGCACAGCCGCTCCCCGAGCCCGAGCCGCTGGTCCCGGAGGGCATTCCCGAGCCGGACCAGATGGGCCTCTTTGGCGGCTAGCGCATGAGTCCCGTGCGGGCGTGACCGCCCGGACCCGCAGCGCCGCCGAGACCGAGGCGCTCGGCGAGCGGCTGGCGGCCGAGCTCGGCCCGGGTGACGTCGTTCTGGTGAGCGGCGATCTGGGCGCCGGCAAGACCACCCTGATCCGCGGCGCCGCCCGCGCGCTCGGCGTCAGCGAGCCGGTCACCTCGCCGACCTTCACCATCGGTCACACCTACGACGGCCGCGTCCCGGTCTCCCACCTCGACCTCTACCGCCTGGCGGAGCTGGACCAGGAGGACCCGGCGCTGCTCGACGACTACGTCACCCCCGAGGCGGTCTCGTTCATCGAGTGGCCGCGTGCCGCGGAGCCCTGGCTCGATCGGATCACCCGCCGCGTCGAGCTCCGGCACGCCGGCGGGGATCGAGCGCGAGATCGAGTTCTGAGGCGCGCCGCGCTGTCATCCGCGGGTCATCTTCCTGTCACGGGACGTTGATCTGGCCGCCGTAGCGTCGATTCCGATCGGACCAATTCCCAAAGGAGGACGACGATGACTGGCGTGAGACAGAGAACGATCGGGGTGGCGGCGACGCTGGCGCTGACAGTGGCTGTGGCCGCCGGCGTATCGGCCCCGGCGGCGAACGCTGCGAAGCGGCTGCCCACCCCGAAGGCGAATCACTTCGGCCACAACTCGAACCTGGTCACGAACTCCTGGTTCCCGCTGGCGCGCGGCTCCGTCTACGTCTATGACGGCCAGAAGGACGGCAAGGCCGCTCGCGACGTGATGACGGTGACTCCCAAGGTGAAGACGATCACCGGGATCCGCGCGGCCGTGATCCACGACCGGCTCTTCCTGAACGGTCAGCTGGCGGAGCGCACGACCGACTGGTATGCGCAGGACAAGCAAGGCACCGTCTGGTACCTGGGCGAGAAGACCGCCGAGCTGAACGCGCACGGCAAGGTGACCAGTACCGAGGGCTCCTTCCTGAACGGCCGGGACGGGGCGAGCGGCGGCATCTTCATGCCAGCGCATCCCGCGGTCGGTCAGTCCTTCCAGCAGGAGGCGTTCAAGGGCCAGGCCGAGGACCACTTCCGGATCCTGAGCCTGGCGACGACCATCACCACGCCGGCGGTCTCATCCAACAGCGCGATGCTGACCGAGGAGACGACTCCGCTCGAGCCCGGTGTCGTCGACCACAAGTACTACGTCCGGGGCATCGGCACGGTGAAGGAGCAGCAGGTCGCCGGAGGCCCAGCGAGCCAGGCAGAGGAGGAGCACCTCGTCTCATTCACCCCCGGATCGGGCTGAGCCGGACCGAGTGTGAGGCGCTGCGGCTAGTAGCCGGGGCTCGATCCGCCGTTCGACTGGGTCTGAGTCTGGACCTGGCTCTTGACGCTCTCCACCTGGGTGCTGATGCTCTGCGCCTGCGACTGCACGTTGGTCGACACGCTCGAGATCTGGCTCTGGACGCTGCTCGCCTGAGACTGGATGCTGTCGATCGCGCTGTTGACGTTCCCGGAGTCGTTGTTGTCATCGCTGCCGCATCCGGCGACCGCGACACCGGCGCCCACACCGAAGACCGCTATCGCGAGCACTGCGGCGACGGTCCACGCCCTCCGTGCGCCTGGCTTGAACCTGCTGGACTGCTCTTCCATGGACGCTCTCCTTCTCCCGGGATCCGTGGCGTGTGTTCCGCCTCCACGGACCCTACTGATGTTCGTGCTGGGTGTCGACACGGCGACCGACCACGCCGTCGTGGGTGTGACCGCGGACGGCGACGTCGTTCACGAGGCCTCGATCGCTCCCGGCCCGGACGGACGGCCGCGCCACTCCGAGGTCCTGCTCGCGGAGATCGAGCGGTCTGTCGAGGCAGCCGGCGGCTGGTCCCGGATCGACCGGATCGCCGTCGGTGTCGGACCGGGCTCGTTCACCGGCCTGCGGATCGGAATCGCGACGGCCAGAGCGCTCGCCCAGGCCCGGGACCTTCCGCTCGCGCCTGTCGGGTCGCTTGCGGCGCTGGCGCGCGGGATCTCCGAGGCCGCTGCGGAAGACGACCTTGCGCTGCCGGTGTTCGATGCGCGCCGCCGCGAGGCATTTGCGGCGCTCTTTCACGACCGGCCGTGAGCTCTGGCCGCCGTTCGTCGCGCCGCCGGATGAGCTGGCAGCGCGCGTCCGGGAGCTGGATCGGGCCGGTGCTGGCGGCCGGAGACGGGGCGCTACGATTCGGCGCAGAGCTGGAGGTCGCCGGCGCCACGGTAGCCCCGCCCGAGGATCCGATCCACCGAGTCGCCGCACGGCTACGTGTGCGCGGTGGGGGAGGCGGTAGTCGAGGCGCCTGCGGACCAGATCCAACCCCTGTATCTGAGACCGCCCGATGCAAAGAGATGGCGTGAGCGAGATCGCGGAGTCCCTCGGGGGTGACCCCGGCGAGCTTCGGCTGCGCCGCCTCGGGTACGGCGACCTGCCCTCGGTCATCTCGATCGAGCGGCGCTCCTTTCCGACCCCCTGGTCGCTGGCGATGTTCGTGCTCGAGCTCTCCAAGCCGTCGGGGATCTGCCTCGCAGCGGAGGATTCCGAGGGCCTGGTCGGGTACCTCGTCTGCGCCCGGTACGACGACGTCTGGCATCTGATGAACGTCGCCGTTCATCCCGAGCGGAGGCGGCGCGGGATTGCGACCGAGCTGATCGAGAAGCTCTTCGACGAGGCGGGCGCGGGCGCGCGGTTCACTCTCGAGGTCCGGGTCTCGAACTCCCCGGCGATCGAGATGTATCGCCGCTTCGGCTTCCGCTCGGCCGGCCGCCGCCGCCGCTACTACCACGACAACGGCGAGGACGCCCTGATCATGTGGCTCGAGGCTGCCGAGGGCGCCTCGATCGCTTGATCCTCGCTCTCGAAACTTCGTGCGACGACACCTGCGCCGCCGTCGTCGACGGGGCGCGGATCCTCTCCAACGTCGTCTCCTCCCAGGCCGCGTTTCACGAGCGCTATGGCGGGGTCGTGCCCGAGGTCGCCTCGCGCCACCACCTCGAGCTGGTCAACGCGGTGGTGGCCGCCGCCCTCGAGGAGGCCGGCACCGGCCTGGCCGAGGTGGACGCAGGTCGCGGTGACCCAGGGGCCGGGGCTGATCGGCGCGCTGCTGGTCGGGCTGAGCACGGCCAAGGCGCTGGCGGCCGCCCACCGCAAGCCGCTGGTGCCGGTCGACCACCTCCACGGTCACGTCGCTGCGAACTTCCTCGATCCCGACCCCATCGAGCCGCCGTTCCTCTGCCTGATCGCGAGCGGCGGCCACACCCTGCTCGCTGGTGTCCGCGATCCGTCCGGCTTCGAGGTGCTCGGCCAGACCCTGGACGACGCGGCCGGAGAGGCCTTTGACAAGGGCGCCCGGCTCCTCGGCCTCGGCTATCCGGGCGGACCGGCGATCCAGAAGGTGGCCGAGGGCGGCGATCCCGAGGCGTTCGAGTTCCCCGTGGCGATGAGCGAGCGCGGCCTGGACTTCAGCTTCAGCGGGTTGAAGACGGCGTTGGTCTACAGGGTCCGCGATCTCGGGCCGGATGAGACCGAGAGCCGGCGGGCTGACCTCGCCGCCTCCTTCCAGCGGGCGATCACAGGTCAGCTGGTGGCCAAGCTGCGGCGGGCGGCTCGCGGCGGAGAGTGGCCGGCCATCGCACTCGGCGGTGGGGTTGCGGCCAACGAGGAGCTTCGCGCCCGCACCGAGGCTCTCTGCGACGAGCTGGGCCTGCGGCTCAAGCTTGTCCCGATCTCCCTCTGCACCGACAACGCGGCGATGATCGCCTCCGCCGCTCGCTTCACCGAGCCGATCCCGTATCCCGACTACCTGGGCTTTGATGCCTTCGCGACGGGTCAAGCTGTACGCGCGGCCTGACTGCCACCTCTGCGACGAGGCACGGTCCGGACTGGAGCGGCTTAGCGCGGACGGCCTCGACTTCGAGCTGGAGGAGGTCGACATCGAGCGCGACGACGAACTGCACGCGCGGTTCCTGGAGCGCATCCCGGTGGTGGAGCTCGACGGCGAGATCGTCTCCGAGCTGTTCCTGGACGCGGACGGGCTCCGCGCGAGGCTCGATACCTTGTCCGAATGATCGGCGGAACCCTCGCCAATGCGGGGGTTTCGTCTTTCTGGGTCGGATGCTTGGCTCCAATCTGGCTCCAATCGTTGATCCCTTGCGATGGACGCCGACCTCGTCGCCAGGATCGGAGTGATGACCGCTGACCCAAGAGGAGGAAGGCAAATGACCGACCGCGACCAACAGCGTCTCGAACTGCTCGACCGGATCGCCGATCGGGTTCCCGAGCTTGACCTGGATCAGCAGGAAGTCGCGTGGACCACGCTCGACGACGGCGCCGAGGCGCTACTCGTCAACGGCGGCGGGATCGACGGCGGCAACGGCGCCTACTTCGCCAACCACGGAGAGGACATTCATGCGGTGGGGACCCTGGCCCCGATCATCGACGGCTGCCGCGGCTGCATCGTGATCAGGCCAGACGGCAGTTGCTATGTCGCCCAGGTGATGCCCGACCCTTCTGGCGGGGCACTAGCCGTGCGCCCGTTAGCCCAGGCAGCTTTCGACCGCGGCCTGGAAGTCCTGGCTGCCCTTGAAGTTATGTCTAGTCCTCGGGCCCGGAGCAGGTTTGGACTCGAGGCCGGAGCCGGAGTCGGCCCCGATTTGGGGAAGACCACCGTGACCGTCGTGCCCTCGGGAACCTCGGCTCCGGCGGAGGGGCTCTGGGAAATGGCGTGGGGGAAGGCGCCGATGGACAAGGGCCTCTGGTGCATTTCCAGTCCAGCGTCATGAAGCACCTGGTTGGCCTTTATGCGAGCGAGTCGCGTATCGCCTCCGCGTCGAGGATCAGCTCGTCGGCTTTGTCGGCGGGATCTTCCTCACGCGCGTGCCTGACCTTGGGCGATGAAGTCGCGCTGGCGTTTAGCCTGTTCCGATGTCCGCGCATGCTTGCTGTCGTCGGTGTCGGCTCGGTCGGCTTGTCGTTGCGTCCGTTGCTGGCCGACCGGGGCCGCAGGCCGCCGCTGGTTGCCCAGGCGGGCAGGGCCCTGATGCGCGGTCGAGCTGCGGGCGTTGGTCCGGGGAGATGGCCGCGTGACTGCGTCGAAGGTCCTGGTGGCTTGCCCCAACCACGTTGTCAAGGAGTACAGCTTCCAGCGTTGGATCGACGCCGTGACCAACCTGACATATCCCAATTACGACATTCTCGTTGTCGATAACTCGCCGGGGGGCGAGTTGGCCGAGAGGTATGGGGCGCAGGTGCCGATCGTCGTCCTCGACGCCAGTGACCTTCCCGAATCCGATCGACCGCGGCCGTGGGGAGCATCGGGATGGGCACGGGTTAACAGATCGATGGAGCTGATCCGGCAGCACTTCCTGGCGGGCGATTACAGCCATTGGATGAATATCGAGAGCGATGTCATACCGGCGCCCGATGTCATCGAGGTCTTGCTCGAGTGGGGGCGCGGCAGCGATTTGATCGCCCACGCTTACCCAAGATAGGGGCCGCGACGATGGGCAGAACACGGGCGGAATCGGCTGCTCGCTGTTCTCAAGGCGCCTGATAGAGGCGTTCGGCTGGCAGGACGCCGAAGGCCTCCGGATAGTTGGCTGTTGGCACCAAGTCATGCGGCAAGCCCCGAACCTATCGGACCGTGAAGTTGTGCGGGCACCTCGAGGTAGAGCACCTGGAAGATCCCCTCGCCGAAAGAAGGCGGCGGCTGTGGAGTTTGCCAGAAGAGTGCAGGACGCCAGGAGCGCGACAGGTCCGGGCGCCCGCGGTTCGCCAGAAGGGCGCGCCAGTTCGCCGGAGGGAAGGCGGCGCGTCTTTTTGCTGCGGCTGGCCGAACGGGCGCGCCAGTTCTAACAGCCCACAGTAGCCCTCGGGCGTCTCGGGTTCTTCGTCAGGTTTCCTATACACGCCGGCGGCGGTGAGAACGTTCGTAAAGCTCGCCCTGTGGGTGCTGTGCGCGTTGTTCGGCGTCATCGGGGTGCCACCGTTTCCGCGCGGCAAGGGATCACAACCGGGGCCTCGAATCACCCTCGACCGTTACGGCCACCTGATGCCCGGCTCAGAAGACGAGGCCGCCGGGTTGCTCGGCGCCTACCTCGAATCCAAGCGGGAGGCTGCTGAGGAGTGCGCTCGGGCAGCCGTCCCCGCGTCCGGATAGGCCACCAGCGCTGTAGACCCATGCGTTCCTTCGCCTCGTTCGAGCGTTCCTCGCCTCTAGCAAGTAGCGCGTTGCCTCTACCCAAGTAGCGCCCATTTGATGCCGTCTGGGATGAATGGGTGTCGTGCGCCCGTCAGGTGCTGACTGGCGAACAGAGTGGCGAACAAAGGAACACGCCCGAACTGACCAACACCGCTCCCTGACGGCCCTACTCCCGCAGTCCGGCGGCTTCGAGGGCCTCGTCCGGGTCCGAGAACATTCGAGCCTCGGCGATCTTTCCCTCCCGCACTGTTCCGACCACGCCGATTGGAATGTCGACCTCCGCTCCGCTTGCACGTCCGCGGCCGTGGAACCGAGCGAGCACGACCAACTGGTCGCCGACTCCGCGGACTTCATTCAAAGCGAACCGAACCTGCTCCCACTCTTGGTTCAAGTCATGTATGAACCGGCGCAGGCCGTCATGCCCTCGATAGGGCTGACGCTCCAGCTGGGCCCGCAGCGGCCGGAACTCGCAGTCTCTGTCGAACAGCTCGATCCAGGCGTCGTAATCGCCCCGGTTCCACGTATCGATGACGCGGCGGGCCACCTCGACGTTCTCCTGCGACATCGGTTACTCCGACAACCCGGCGGCTTCGAGGGCTCTGTCTCGGTCGAAGTAGGAGTGCCATGCCACTGCCCTGTTGTTCCGGAAAACCCAGGCGCGCGTTCGCCAAGGCTGCGGATACCCCTTGTACATCGGCCAAGGCTACTGGCGATACGGGGAAGGGGAGGGTCCAAATCTGGCACCAATCTGAGCAGAACTGACAGAAACTCAGATGAACTCAGCGTGCCTGACAGCGCCGAGGGTGAGCGCGCAGAGCCTGCGGTGTAGGTCTCGCTACCTTGTCCGAATGATCGAGGACGTGGCGGCCGAGACCGCCGAGCGGCAGGGGTCCTCGGACCTCTCGGACGGGGATCGACTCTCGCTCGGGGTCGCGGCGCGGCTTTCCCGCTACCTCCAGGTCCTGACCCAGGCTCGGAAGATGGGCAAGGACACGATCTCCTCCCAGGAGCTCTCCGACTACACGCACATCAACTCGACGCAGATCCGCCGCGACCTGTCGGGCTTCGGCAAGTTCGGCAAGCGCGGGGTCGGCTACAACGTCGAGTCGCTGGTCGAGGAGATCCGGAAGATCCTGCGGACCGCCGGCCAGCACAACATCGCCCTGTTCGGGGCCGGCCATCTCGGGCAGGCGATCGCCAGCTCGGACATCTTCGCCGACCACGGCTTCCGGATAGTCGCGATGTTCGACGTCGATCCCGCGGTGATCGGCCGCCGGATCGGCGGGCTCGAGGTGCGCTCCTTCGACCAGATCGACGAGGTCGTCGAGGGCGAGCAGGTCGTCGTCGGCGTCCTCGCTGTTCCGTCCGACGCCGCTCAGGAGGTCGCCGACCGCCTCGTCAGATCAGGGGTCAAGATCATCTTCAACTACTCCGAGCGGCTCCTGCAGGTGCCACCGGACGTCACCGTCCACACGTCCAGCCCGGCCGTGGACCTGCTCTACGCGCTCTACTTCTATTTGGCCTGAGAGACCGAGCCGCGGGTGCCAACCGATCCCGAGCCACAGCACGACGCGCTGGACCTCGAGGCCGTGCGTGAGATCTTCGAGGCCTCGACCGACTTCACGGTCGGGATCGAGGAGGAGTTCGCGATCCTGGATCCGGCGATCCTCGACCTCGAGCACCGCTTTCAGGAGATGCAGGCCGCCTGCCTGCGCGACCCCGAGCTCGCCCCGGCGGTCAAGGGCGAGCTGATCGACACCGAGATAGAGATCCGGTCGGGCCGCGGCGAGACCTTTGCGGACGCGGCCGACCGGCAGCGAGCCAGGCGGGCGCGGCTGTTCGGGATCGCCGACGAGATGGGGCTCTCCCTGGGCGCGATGGGCACCCACCCCTGGGCCAACTACCTCGACCAGCACATCATCGATACCGAGCACTACCGCCGGCTCGAGCAGGACCTGCGCTGGGTCGCCCAGAGGAACAACACCTGGAGCCTGCATGTCCACGTCGGCGTCCACGGGCCCGATCGCGCCGTCGCGGTCTCGGATCGGATGCGGGAGCTGCTGCCGCCACTCCTTGCGCTCTCGGCCAACTCGCCCTTTCTCGACCACCGGGACACCGGACTGCACTCCGTCCGCACCGAGATCTTCACCCGCACCTTTCCGCGCTGCGGCGTTCACGAGCCGTTCGGCGACTGGCCCACATACGCGAACTTCGTGGAGCTGCTCAAGGAGACGGACTCGATCGTCGAGGCCACCCAGCTCTGGTGGAGCGTGCGGCCGCACCACGCTTTCGGCACCGTCGAGGTGCGCATCTGCGACGCCCAGACACGCGGAGACGAATCACTGAACCTGGCCGCCCTGATCTCCGCCTGCGTCACCCAGGTGGCGATCGATCTGGACGAGGGGAGATCGTCTTCATCCGGCGGCGGTTTTTGTGGCCGCCTTGGTGTTGGCCAGCGCGAGATCGAGGAGAACCTATGGCGGGCGATCCGCTACGGAATGGACGGCGAGATGATCGATTTCCAAGACCGGCGCGTCGTCCCCACCCGCCAGGTGCTGGAGGATCTGGTGGAGTGGACGGGCCCGGCGAGGCAGACGCTCGGGGTGGACGTGGATTTGCCCGAGCGAAACGGCGCCCAGCGCGCCTACGCCAGCTTCGCCGAGGGGGCGCCGATCGAGGAGATCTATCGCCGCTCGGTAGAGGAGACCCGCAAGACCTACGCACCGGAGGGAGCAGTCAGTGGCAGATGACGAACAGCACCAGGAGGAGACCGGGGGCGCCGCGCAGGCCGGCGGCGAGGGCCCGAGCGAGGAGGAGCTTCGCGCCCAGCTCGAAGAGGAGATCCGCAAGGTCCGGGTCGAGGACGTGGTGCTCCAGAGCGCCGTCAGCATCCTCAACCTGTCGGCGCGGCGGATCGCCAAGGACGACGAGCGCGACCTCGACCAGGCGAAGGTGGGGATCGATGCGGCGCGAGCGCTCGTGGAGCTGGTGAACCCCGAGGCCCAGCCGCAGCTGCGCCAGGCGATCTCCGAGCTGCAGGTGCTCTACGCCAAGCACGCGGGCGAGGAAAGTGCCCTGAGGAGGGATCTCCAGCGCCGCCGAAGGGCGATTCCGGGTTGTGGACGCCCGGTGGCGGCACTGACGGATAGACTGCCGCGCCGCTTTTTACTTCTGACCCGGGAGCCATCACTTGACTGACTTTTGGACCGATTACGGAATCGTTGTCGCGCTCGGTTGCGCGGCCGCGGCGGTTGTCTACGGACTGCTGGTCACCCAGCGACTGCTCGCGAAGTCGCCCGGTAACGAGCGGATGCAGGAGATCTCCGGCGCCGTGCAGGAGGGCGCGAGTGCCTACCTGAAGCGCCAGTACACG
Source organism: uncultured Solirubrobacterales bacterium (assembly GCA_963825825.1). Lineage (GTDB taxonomy): Bacteria > Actinomycetota > Thermoleophilia > Solirubrobacterales > 70-9 > DASUPK01. Next base: position 268,953 of record CAWGUT010000002.1, read on the forward strand.
ATCATCGCCGGGGTCGGCGTGGTCGTTGCGATCCTGCTGATCCCCCTGCAGAACGTGGAGACCGCGATCGGCTTCGTGATCGGGGGCACCCTCTCCGGGGCCGCCGGATTCATCGGCATGAACCTCTCGGTGAGGGCGAACGCGCGGGTGGCCGAGGCGGCTCGCGGGGGCATTCCGCCCGCGCTCGACATCGCCTTCAAGGGCGGCTCGGTCACCGGGCTGCTCGTCGTCGGCCTCGCACTGCTGGGAGTGGCCGGTTACTTCGGCGCGCTGCTGGTCTTCACCGACCTCACCGACAAGGATGCGGTCGACGCTCTCGTCGGGCTCGGCTTCGGTGGCTCATTGATCTCCGTCTTCGCCCGGCTCGGCGGCGGGATCTTCACCAAGGCGGCCGACGTTGGAGCCGACCTGGTCGGGAAGATCGAGGCGGGGATTCCCGAGGACGATCCCCGCAACCCCGCGGTGATCGCCGACAACGTGGGCGACAACGTCGGCGACTGCGCCGGCATGGCGGCCGACCTGTTCGAGACCTATGCGGTCACCGCAGTCGCCGTGATGCTCCTCGGCGTGATCCAGTTCCCCGACTTCACCCGCGAGGTTGCGATCTACCCGCTCGCGATCGGGGCCGTCGCGATCATCGCGTCGATCGTCGGGGCACTCTCGGTCCGCACGCGGACCGGGAACGTCGAGGCGGCGCTCTACCGGGGCCTGGCGGTCTCGGCTGCCCTCTCGGCCGTCGCCTTCTACCCGATCACCAGGTGGCTGATGGACGACCCGCTCAGCGGCGGGGCGCTCGGCAACACGAGCGTCGCCGACCTCTGGCTCTGCGGTCTGATCGGTGTCGGCGTCACCGCGGCGCTCTTCGTCCTCACCGACTTCTACACCTCGACCCGCTTCCGGCCCGTGAGGACCATCGCCGAGGCCTCGGAGACGGGGCACGCGACCAACATCATCCAGGGGCTCGCCCAGGGCTTCCAGTCGACGGCCCTGCCCGTGCTGGTGCTCGCACTCGCGATCCTGGGCGCCTGGAAGCTCGCCGGCGGCGGGACCGAAGGGATCTACGGGATCGGCGTCGCCGTGATGGCGCAGCTCTCCCTGACCGGGCTGATCGTGGCCCTCGACGCCTTCGGCCCGATCACGGACAACGCCGGCGGGATCGCCGAGATGGCGGACCTGCCGGAGGAGGTCCGCAACATCACCGATCCGCTCGACGCGGTCGGCAACACGACGAAGGCCGTGACCAAGGGCTACGCGATCGGTTCCGCCGCGCTCGCCGCGCTCGTGCTCTTCAACGCCTTCACCCACGAGCTGCAGGCCGAGGCGGGCGACAAGGCGCTCAGCTTCTCGATCTCCGATCCGCCGGTGCTGATCGGGCTGCTGATCGGCGGGATGATGGTCTACCTGTTCTCGGCGCTCTCGATCGAGGCGGTGGGCCGCGCCGGCGGCGGGCGTGGTCGAAGAGGTCCGCCGCCAGTTCCGGGAGCACCCGGGGATCATGGAGGGCACCGAGAAGCCCGAGTACGGGCAAGCGGTCAGCATCGTCACCGCGGCCGCCCAGCGGGAGATGATCCTGCCGTCGCTGATCCCGATCCTGGTTCCGCTGATCGTCGGGGTGATCTCCTATCAGGCGCTTGGCGGCCTGCTGATCGGCGTGATCGTGGTCGGCATCTTCATGGCGATCTCGATGACCGCCGGTGGCGGCGCGTGGGACAACGCGAAGAAGCTGATCGAGGACGGCGCGTTCGGGGGCAAGGGCTCGGAGGCCCACGCAGCCGCGGTCACCGGTGACACCGTCGGCGATCCCTACAAGGACACGGCCGGGCCGGCGATCAACCCGATGATCAAGGTGGCGAACATCGTCGCCATCCTGATCATCCCCATCATCGCCCTGTAGGCACGCCGTGGACGAGGTCCGCCTCGGACTGGTCGGCTGCGGTCGACTGGCCGAGCGCGGATACATCGAGGCGATCCGCCGGGCGCGCGGCGCCCGGCTGGTCGGCCTCGCGGACCGCGAACCGCGGAGGTGCTCAGCAATCGCCGCCGCATTGCCCAGCTACTCGGATCCGTCGGAGCTGATCGCCGCGGGGAGACTGGACGCAATCGTCGTCGCCACCCCCGCCGCCGCACACCTGGAAGGGGCTCGGCTGGCCTCCGAGGAAGGGCTGCCCGCGCTGATCGAGAAGCCCCCGGCCGTGGAAAGCGCCCAGGTCGCCGCGATGGCCGCGCTCAGCAAACCGCCCGTGTTCGGATTCAACAGGCGCTTCGAGCCGGGGATCGCCAAGTTGCGCGACCGGGTGCCTGCCGGTGGCGACGTCGAGCTGTACATGGAGCTTCACCACGCTGGTGGATCGTGGCGCGCGTACGAGGTCGCCGACGACGCCCTGCTCACGCTCGGTCCACACCTGATCGACCTGGCGGCGTGGCTGACCCGATCGAGCGTCGAGCGTGTCCGCGCACTGGAGCTGAGCTCCGAGCACGTCAGGCTGGAGCTGTCGTTGGGCCGGGGCTTCACACGGATCAGCTGTCGTACCCGGGCCGCCCCGCGGGACCTGATCGAGATCCACCAGGGCGGCGCGCTGCTGGCCGGTTACTCAGCGCGCGGGATCGTTCGCCGCGGGCTTCGGCGGCTGCACCGGCCGTTCGGTGTGGGGGCGTTGGTTCGCTCCCTGGCTCTTCAGCTCGAGGCGTTCATCTCGACGGTCCGTGGGGACGGGCACGACCGCCTTGCACGGGCCGGCGACGCCCTCGCGGTGATGGCGACGATCGAGGTCGCGCGCCGGTCGGCCGCCGCCGGCGGCGAGTGGTTCGCGCTCCAGCCTTCGGCTCCATCGGGGGGCTGATCGTGCTCGCCGTCTTTCAATTCGACTCTGCGAGCATCGAGCTGATCGACCGCCTGATCGCCGAGGGGCGCCTGCCCGTCCTGGCCGAGCTGCGTCGGCGGGGGCGCTGGGAGCGGCTCGCGGCTGAGACCGACCTGTTCGAGGCATCGATCTATCCGACCATCTTCAGCGGGATCGAGGTCGCGGACCATGGCCTCTACTACCCGTTCGGGTGGTCGGCGGAGGAGCAGAGGCTGCGCTACATGAGCAGCTTCGGGACCCCCGAACTCGTATGGGAGCGCCTGGATGCGGCCGGAGCTCGGTCGCTCGTGATCGATCCGTATCAGATCTGGAAGGACGGAATGGAGCGCGGGGTCTCCTTCAGCGGTTGGGGATTTCAGCACCGGATCATTCCGAGTTGGGGGAATCCGCGCCGGGAGTGGCGGAGAGCGGTTCGGAAATTCGGCAGGCCTCAGCTGGTGGTCGACGTGGCGGGACGCCGGTCGCAACGGGACCTGCTCAGGATGCTCGACCTGTTCCTGGAGGCCCCCGGCCGGGTGGCCGGTCTCTTCACGGACCTTCTGGCGCGGGAGAACTTCGACCTCGCCTGGGTGTCGCTGATCAGCGTGCATCTCGGCGGCCACTTGCTCTGGGACCTCTCGCAGCTGCACGGGTCCGGCGTCTCTGACGATGAGCGTGCGCGGCTCGAAGGGGGCTTGGCGGACGTCTACGAGCGAGCGGATGAAGCTCTCGGGCGCATGGTCGAGGCGCTGCCGTCAGGGGCCGACCTGGTGGTGCTGTCGCCGCTGGGGATGGGGGTGAATACGACGCGCTCGGACCTCTTGCCGGGCATGGTGGAGAACATCCTCTCGGGCGAGAAGCCCGCGGGCGTTGGTGCGGTGGGCGACCCGGTGTGGCGGGTGCGGGCGCGTGTCCCGGCATTCGTGCGACGGGCCGTCAATCGTGCCCTTCCCGGCCCTCAGCTCAGGGAGGCCGTGGCCCGTACGTACATGAGCGGGTTCGACTGGAACCGTACGCGGGTCTTCACGCTGCCGGGTGACCACTTCGGCTACGTCCGGCTCAATGTTCGCGGTCGTGAGCGGGACGGGATCGTCGAGCCGGCCGAGGCGGATGCCCTGGCGGAACAGCTCGCAGCCGGGCTGGCCACCTTCAGCGACGACGACGGGGCGCCGTCCATCGCGCGGGTGCATCGTCCCCGGATGGAGCTGCACGGCCGTCGCGCCGAGCTCCTGCCCGACCTGGTCGTTCGGTGGAGCGATCATCCGAGTACCGGGGTCACCGGAGTGTCCTCCCCGAGTCACGGCAGCGTCGCCCGGCGCGACGTCGGCGTCGGGCGTTCCGGAAACCATTGGCCCGGTGCATGGGTGCTGACGGTGCCGGGGGCCTCGAGTGAGCTGGATCTGGGACGGCGCCCTCAGATCACCGACCTGGCAGCGACGGCGATGCGGCTGTCAGGGGAGCGGAGTGGTCTCCCGGGTCGGAGCCTGTTGGGCTGATCTCTCCGGCTCCCATCTGCGCGCCATCGGCCCATCGGTGCGGCCTGCGCAGGAGCTCCTTTCCGATCGCCGCACCGGTGGCCAGCAGGTCGATTCCGGAGCCGGCGAGCGCCAACGCCAGGTAGGCCGGTGCCCTGCGCGCTCGGCCGGCCTTCCCGGTGGCGGCGATCAGCTCCACGGCGATCACCATGGGATAGAGAGCGGCGAGCCTGCGCGGAATCCGCCCACGGGCCGCGAGCAGCAGAGCTCCGGCCAGCACCAGCCGATCGGCGTAGCCGGCGCACGTCAGAACGCGCTCGAGATCGCTTGCCACGGCTGCCCGCCCCGCATTCAGGGCCGCAGCTCTCCCGACCGCTGGCCCAACTGCATCATGGTCACGCCGCGCCGACCCGCCGCCCAGGCCCTGATCACCGCGTCCGATCCGTCGGTGGACCCGTCGTCGATCAGAGCCGTGTGGAGTCGGCTCCGGGGGTAGTCCAGGGCCTCCAGCGCAGCGAGCAGATCACGGATCCCGTTTCCCTCGTTGAAGACCGGAACCAGGATCGTGACCGAGGGTGATTCCTGGTGATCCGGCTCCTCTCGGCGCGGCAGCAACGCCGCCCCCAGCATCAGCATGCGTCTGGCCGCCAGGATGGCGATCAGTACCCGGAGCCACGCGGTCAGGCCCATTCCGCGCGCGCCCGTCCCTTCACCCGCCGAAGGTAGCACCGGGCACCCCGATAGATTCGGGATGGACCTCAAATGGCTCAACAAACGAACGGCCCTCTCTCGGCGAGGGCTATCAGCTCGCCGTCCGGATCTTCTCGGTGACGATCATCGGGTTCGGCGTCGCGATGCTGATCGTCACGCTGGCGCGGGGCGGGGGGCCGCTGGCCGTTGGGGTGCTCTTCGGGCTGCTCTTCATCGCGCTCGGCTCGGCCCGGCTATACCTCTCGATGCGGGGATGAGGAGGGCGTACCGGCATTGAAGCGCTGGCTTGGTGTGCCGTTCCTCTATGCCGCGGCCTCGTCGGCGGTCGGGTTTTCGATCTACTTCTCGGTCGGGGTGGTGGCCGACCGCGGCCTGGGCCTGACCCCCGTCGTCTTCCTGCTCGCCGGGCTGATCTTCGCGATCACCTCGCTCTCCTACGTCGAGGGAGGAGCGATGCTCAGGCAGCGGGGCGGCTCGGCGACGTTCGCGCGCCACGCGTTCAACGAGCTGATCAGCTTCATCGCGGGCTGGGCGATCCTGATCGATTATCTGATCGTGATCGCGGCGGCCGCGATCACGGTCTCCCACTATCTGACGCCGATCTCGGGGACCTTCGGCGGGGGCGACGTCGAGCTGGCGGTCGCGGCGCTCGTCATCGCGCTCGCCGCGATCCTCAACATCGCGGACATCACCGGCCGCAACCGGCAGCGCCGCCTGGTGGTGCTGGCCCTCGCCGAGCTTGGGCTGCAGCTGCTGGTGATCATCGTCGGGCTGCTCGTGGTGCTGCATCCGGATCGGTTGACCGATCAGCTGGATCTCTTCAGCTCGCCCAGCGCCAAGGACATCGTCTACTCGCTCGTGATCGCGACGATCGCCTACGCGGGGATCGAGGCGGCGAGCGACCTTGCCCCCGATCTCGAGTTCGAGCCGCGAGACCTGAAGAGGGTGCTGGGGGTGGGAGCGGTGGCGATCCCGCTGATCTACGCGGGGATCGCGGCGGTGGCGCTGATGGCGGTTCCGGTGGTGCCGGGGCCGCACGGTCCAGAAACGGCGCTGGCGGGGCAATACATCGAGGAGCCGATCCTGGGGGTGGTCGCGAACTACGACCATGGTTTCCTCTCCGACTTCATGAAATGGGTCGTGATGCTGGTCGCCGTGCCGGTGCTGTTCTGGGCCGCGAACGGAGCCATGCTCGGCCTCTCCCGGCACGTCTACGTGCTGGCGAGAAACCGGCAGATCCCGAGCTGGGCCGGCAAGCTGGAGTCGACCTACTCCACTCCGTACATCGCGATCGGGATCGCGGCCGTACTGGCACTCGCGCTGGCGATCCCGGGAGACATCCGGTTCCTGGCCCGCGTCTACGCGTTCGGGGCACTGCTCGCGGTCACGATCGCTCAGATCTCGATCGTCCGATTACGGATCCTCGAGCCGGATCTCGAGCGGCCCTACCGGGTGCCCTGGAACGTCAGGATCGGTGGGCACGAGCTGCCGGTGCCGGCGATGGTCGGTGCGCTGATCACGGGGCTCGCCTGGCTGAGCGTCTTCGCCTTCCATCACACGGCCGTTTGGGTCGGGGGTGGCTGGATGCTGTTCGGCCTGGTCTTCTATGTGATCTACCGGCGCTACGTAGAGGGGACGCCGCTGACGAAGCGGGTCCAGGTGCCGGAGGCGTCGCTCAAGAAGCAGCCGGCGGAGGTGGAGTACTCGACCATCCTCGTACCGGTCTTCGGGACGAAGCTCGACGACGACATCGTCAGCACGGCGGGCCGGCTCGCGGACGCGTCGGTGGAGGCGGGGGAGCGGCCGCCGAGGCTGGACGTCATCTATGTGGCCGAGGTGCCGCTCACGGTCCCGCTCGATTCGCCGCTGCCGAAGGACGTACAGGAGCGGGCGGAGAGGGCGCTGGAGCGGGCCCGGGAGATCGGCGACGAGTACGAGAACGTGGAGGTGACGACGAAGCTGATCCCGGCGCGCTCCCTGGGGTCGGGGATCGTCCAGGAGGCGCGGGACAACGGGGCGGAGGTGATCGTGATGGGAGGCGAGCCGCCAACACGCGTCCGTGGCGGCGCGATCCTCGGCGGGATCGGCGGGGCGCGTCCGGATGAGATCGGCGAGGTGACCGAGTACGTGCTGCGGAAGGCGCCGTCCCGGGTGCTCCTGACCGCGCCGCCGGAGGAGGAGGCCGATGTGGCGCCGGAGGAAGGATCCGGCGCGGTGAAGAGTTAGGGCCTAGGCGGGGCCGTGTCCCGGGCGTGGCCGCGCTTCCGGGACCGGTGTTTGGTGACCTGCAGCGGCTCGCGCTGGAGCGCGTTGAGCTTGCGTCCACGCGCGTCCCAGGACGCTATCCAGGCGGGAAACTCGCGGGCCGGCATCGGCGCGCCGATCAGGAAGCCCTGGGCCGCGTCGCAGCCCATGCCGCGGAGCTGGCGCCACGCATCGTCGGTATCGACGCCCTCGGCGACGATCCGGAGACCCATCTGGCGGGCCAGGTGGATGGTGGAGCGGACCAGGGCCTTGTCGCCGCCGCGCCCCAGGGCGCGGATGAAGGAGCGATCGATCTTGAGCTCGTCGACGGTTACGAGCTTGAGGCGGTCGAGGGAGGTGTGGCCGGTCCCGAAGTCGTCGATCGAGATCGAGGCGCCGAGGTTCGTCAGCCGCTCGAGGACCTCGGACGGATCGGCCGCGGTCATGAGGGCGTCCTCGGTGACGTCGAAGCGCAGTGACTCTGCGGGCAAGCCGCTTTGGGAGAGGGCCGTGGTGACGAGTTTCTCGAAATGCGGATCGGGTTCCGCGAGGATGTCAGCCGGGAGGTTCACGGAGAGCTCGAGGCGCAGGCCCGAGCGCCACCAGTCGCCCGCCGCGCGGGTCGCGAGCTCGATGATCTGCTCGGTGAGCGCGCGCAGCAGGCCGCCGGCCTCCGCCAGTCCGAGGAAGTCGGCGGGCTGGAGCACGCCGCGCTCTGGATGAAACCAGCGGGCGAGGGCCTCGACTCCGATGATGCGCGCCGTGCGCAGGTCGACCTTGGGGAGGAAGTAGGTGTGGATCTCGTTTCTGCGGAGCGCCACAGCGAGCTCGTCCTGAAGGGCGAGACGGTCGAGGAGCTCCGGGCCGAGGCCGGGCTGGAAGAGGCTCAGGGCCCTGGCGACCGACTGGATCTGCTCGCGCTCCGTGCTGTCGAACTCGCGGTCCGTACGCGCCAGGATCAGATTGCCGTGGAGACGGCCGTGGACTGGGACTACCAGGCTGGCCTCGGAGCTCGTGCTCTCCGTGAGCTCGCCGTCGACGTAGATGCAGAGCCCGGCGTCGACCGTCTCGGAGGCGCGCTTGAGCGCGAGCTGGATCGCGGCGGCGTCGGTGTCGACGCCCGAGAGCTCGCGGAGGAGCCCGGCGGTTCGCTCGCTCGATCCCGGGTACTGGGGCCTGCCGATTTGAGGTTCGGTCGCGTCCATCGTGGACTCCGCTCCCCCTATCCCACGTACGCCTAGATCGCACGGTCGGACCGGCACAAAGTCTCGGGCCGGGCCGGGCGGTGGACAAGCGGTTGAACTACGCGGCACGGTCCGTAGTTGCCCCGGATCCTGATCTTGCGCGGCAGTGGCGAGGGGTGACGTCGCTCTAAGATCCGGATTGTGTTCGTTCTGATCGTTGGTTGCGGGCGGGTCGGGTCCTCGGTGGCCCGCACGATGCTGCGCGAAGGCCACGAGGTGTCCTGCCTGGACGAGGACCCCGAGGCGCACGCCCGCCTGGAGGTGAACCTGGAGAAGTCGTGGGAGGACTCCGGCGGTCAGTTCACGGTGGGGACGGGATTGGAGGAGGATGCGCTGACCGCCGCCGGGATCGAGCGGGCGGATGCGTTCATCGCCTCCACCGATGGGGACAACACGAACATCGTCATCTCTCAGATCGCCAAGCGGAGATTCAACGTGCCGACGGTGGTCGCGCGGATCCTCGATCCGCTGCGGGCCGAGTGGTACGAGAAGCAGGGGGTGAACACCGTCTGCCCGACTCGGATCGCGATCGAGATGCTCGAGAAGGAGGTCCTGCAGGCGGCCGGCGCCGGGTCAACCAGCTGAGCGATGGGAGAGGGGAAGTACATCATCATCGCCGGGGCCGGCAAGGTGGGATGGAACCTGGCCCGGGAGCTGCTCGAGAAGGGTCACGAGGTGACCGTGATCGAGGACAACCGGAACCGGTTCCTGACCGTCGAGCAGGAGCTCGAGCACAACATCCAGTACGGGGACGCGTCTGAGCTCTGGGTGCTGGAGCGGGCGGGGATCTCGCGCGCCGATCTGGTTGTCGCGGTGACCGGCGACGACGAGGACAACATGCTGATCTGCCAGGTGGCGAAGGAGAAGTACCTCGTCGACCGGATCATCGCGCGGGTCAACAACCCGCGGAACCGGCCGCACTTCGAGTTGCTGGGGATCAAGCCCTATGTGTCGGCGACGGACCTGATCCTGCGGCTGCTCGAGCATGAGGTGCCGGAGTACGGGCTGGTGCACCTGCTGGATCTGCCGGAGGAGCGGCTGGAGATCATCGAGATGATGCTGGGTGAGAACAGCAGGGTCGCGGGTATGCGGGTGGGTGAGTTGAACATGCCGGAGGGCAGCCTGTTGATCTCGATTCTGCGTGAGGGGCAGGGGGGATTCGTGCCGACCCCCGAAACGGTTTTGGAGGCCGGGGACGAGGTGCTGGCGGTCCTCGATCCGGGGCTGGAGGAGGAACTGAAGGTCTTTTTCGGGTCGGATGGCGCGTCAGCGGGCTGAGTACCTGCTGATCGGGGGGTTCGCCTCCGGCTACTGCGCGTCCGAGCTGCGCAAGCGGGGCGCGGATGGATCGATCCTGCTGGTGGGGCGGGAGCAGGACCCGCCGTACGAGCGGCCGCCGCTCTCCAAGGAGTACCTGCGCGGGGAGGCGAAGCGGGAGGACGCCTACGTCAACCCGGCTCTCGTGGTACGAGGAGAACGGGGTCGAGCTGCGGACGGGGACGAACGTGATGTCGCTCGACGCGGAGGGGCGGACCGTGAAGCTGCAGGGCGGGGAGGAGGTGGAGTTCGAGAAGGCGCTGATCGCCACGGGGGCGAACGTGAACATCCTCCGGGTCGATGGGGCGAGCCTGGACCGCATCCACTACCTGCGGGCGTTCGGCAACTCGGACAACATCCGGGCGGACGCCGAGAAGGCGGACCGGGTGGTGCTGGTGGGCGGCAGCTACATCGCCTGCGAGGTGGCCGCCTCACTGAAGTCGAAGGGGACCGACTGCGCGCTGGTGATGATGGAGGACGTGGCGCTGTCGCGGACCTTCGGGGATCGAGGCGGGGAGGTGGTTCCAGGAGCTGCTCGAGTCGAAGGGGATCGAGTTCCACGGGGGCGAGACGCTCGCGGCGTTCGAGGGGGATGACCACGCGAGCGCGGTCGTCACGGAGAGCGGGGAGACGATCGAGGGCGACATGGTCGTGGTCGGGGCGGGGGTGAGGCCGGACGTGATGGTGGCCCAGCAGGCGGGGCTGGAGATCGACGAGGACGACGGCGGAATCCGGTGCGACGAGACGCTGCAGACCTCGGTGGAGGGGATCTACGCGGCCGGCGACGTCTGCTCGTACGACAGCCGGGTCCACGGCCGGCGGCTGCGGGTGGAGCACTGGGACGTGGCGATGCAGCAGGGCCAGCATGCGGCGCGGGCGATGATGGGGGATGCGAAGCCGTACGAGGCGGTGCCGTACTTCTTCAGCGACCTGGCCGACTGGGCGAGCCTGGAGTACGTGGGGCCGGCGACCGACTGGGACGAGGAGATCTGGCGCGGCGACCGGGATGCGGGCGAGTTCGCGGTCTTCTACCTGAAGGACGGCAAGGTGGCCGGCGCGCTCAGCGTCGAGCGCTCGGAGGACCTGGGCCACGCGCGCACGCTGCTGGCGGAGGGCGTGGACGTCGCGAGCGACGAGGCGAAGGCGCTGCTCGGGGACCCCGACAGCGACCTGGCTGAGCTCACGTCAAGCTAGGCTTCCGGGACACTCGTTGCGGCCCTGGTGTAATGGCAACACGCCCGCCTCTGGAGCTGGAATTCGGGGTTCGAGTCCCTGGGCGCCGCAGTCTAAGCGCTTCCGAGGAAGCCTCAGCTCTGCCGACTCGCTGCCCGGTCCCTCCGGGATCCTTGCTACCTTGCGCGGCCGTATGTGGCGCCTGCGACATTTTGGTCCTGGTCGCCGCGGTTGGAGCGCGGGACTCGCTCTCTCGGCCTGCGGCGGTGACAGCTCTCCGGAGACTCCGATCGCGATCCCGACGGAGACGCAGGCGAGCCAGGGCAAGACCGAGTTCATCGCCCAGGCCGACTCGGTCTGCGCCGAGGCGAACAGCTCGATCGAGCAGTTCGCCGCCTCCGGCCAGGGCCAGACCGAGGCGGACCAGATCGCCCAGCTCCGCCAGGGCGTGGTCGACCAGATCAAGCAGCTCAACCCGCCGAGCGACCCCACCCTGGACCAGTTCCTGAAGGCGATGTCCGACCAGGTCTCGGCCGGCCAGAAGATCGGCCTCGCCGTCCAGCGCGGCGAGGACACCGACGCAGTTCGAGACCGAGCTCGACAACGCCAAGTCCGAGGCCGAGACCGCCGCCTCCTCCTACGGCTTCAAGGAGTGCGGCCAGCCGATCACCTCGTCGGGCACCAGCACCAGCAGCTCCAGCTCCAGCAGCTCGAGCTCCTCGAGCAGCGGCGGCGCCGTCGCTCCGAGCGCACCCAGCACCGCGCCTCCTTCCAGCAGCGGAACCGCCGGAGGGACCGGTGGCGGCACCGGGAGCGGCACCTCGGGGTCCGGCACGGGCAGCGGCACGTCCGGCTCGGCACCGGCGGCACCGGAGGCAACTCCGGCGGCGTCGGCCCGGGTTAGCCGAGCCGGCTGCCGCCGCTAAGCGGCCACCTCCGCCCAGGTTCCGTACAGCTCGGCGTACCGCCCGCCGGCCGCGATCAGCTCGTCGTGCGTGCCGCTCTCCACGATCCGCCCGTTCTCGAGCACCGCGATCCGGTCCGCGTTCCGGATGGTCGAGAGCCGGTGCGCGATCACGATCGCGGTCCGTCCCTGCAGCAGCCGCTCCAGCCCGACCTCGATCGTCCGCTCGGTCCGCACGTCGACGTTCGAGGTCGCCTCGTCCAGGATCAGGATCCGCGGCTCGGCCAGCAGCGCCCTGGCGAACGCGATCAGCTGCCTCTGACCGGCCGAGAGCGCAACTCCGCGCTCGCCCACCTCGGTGTCGAACCCATCCGAGAGCCGCCGGATGAAATCACCCGCCCCGATCGCGTCGGCGGCCGCCTCGATCTCCTCGTCGGTCGCGTCGGGCCGCCCGAAGGCGATGTTCTCCCGCACCGTTCCCGAGAAGAGGAACCCCTCCTGCGGGACGATCCCGAGCTGGCTGCGCAGGCAGGTCGAGCTCAGATCGCGCAGATCATTGCCGTCGACCAGCACCCGGCCACGCTGCGGGTCGTAGAAGCGCGAGACCAGCTTCGCGAACGTCGACTTCCCGGCGCCCGTCTCGCCGACCAGCGCCAGGGTCTCGCCGGCCGGAACGTGGACCGAGACGTCCTCGAGCGCCCAGGCGGCATCGTCCTCGTCCTCGTCATCACTCCTCTCGATCTTCCCGCTCGACCGCTTCAGCCCGGCGGTCCGATCGAGCCCGTACGAGAACCAGACGCCGTCCATCTCGATCTCGCCGCGCAGCGTCCCCGGGTCGAGCGCGCCCGGCTTGTCGACCATGTCCGGCTCCGTGTCGAGCAGGTCGAAGATCTTGTCCAGCGCCGCCATCCCCTGCTGGTAGGTCGTGTAGAGGTTGGAGAGCTGCTGGATCGGGTCGAAGAAGGTGGAGAGGTAGCCGACGAACGCGACCACGATCCCGATCTGCGCGTTCCGCGCCGACTCGGTCGCCAGATCCAGCGCCTGGTAGCCGCCGTAGAGCAGGATCACCGCGGTCCCGATCGCCGAGAGCAGCTCGACCGCCGGGAAATACGACGCGTTCAGGTAGACGGTCTTCAGGTTCGCCCGCCGGTTGAGCTCGTTGAGCTCGGCCATTCGCTCGATGTGGCGGCTCTCCTGGGCGAAGCTCCGCACCACCCGAACGCCGCTCAGGCTCTCCTGCAGGTAGGCGGTCACCTCCGCGATCCGCTCCCGGGTGATCCGATAGGCGCTCGCCGCGACGATCCGGAAGATCAGGCTCGCGATCGCCAGCAGCGGGAGGGTCAGGAACACCACCAGCGCCAGCTGGACGTCCGCCACCAGCATGATCACGACGACCCCGACGAGCGTCAGGGTGCTGGAGAAGAGCGTCACCACGCCGGTGCTGATCAGCTGGTCGAGCGCGTCGACGTCGTTGGTGATCCGCGAGATCAGGACCCCGGGCCGGTTGCGGGTGAAGAACCCGATCGACATCTGCTGGACGTGGGTGAAGATCCGGATGCGCAGGTCCTGCAGGGCGCGCTCGCCCACCCAACCGACGAGGTAGGTCTGCACGTAGCTGGTGCCCCAGCCGACCAGTGCAGCGACCAGGAATCCCGCCGACGATCAGGATCAGAGCGGTGGTGTCGCCGTCGAGGACCGCCGAGATCGCCTTGCCGACCAGGAACGGCGGCGCCAGGGTGGCGCCGGTGGCGAGGATCAGCGCGCCGAGCATCATCAGCACCTGGCGCCGGTACGGCCCGAGCAGCGAGAGCAGCCAGCGCACCTTCCGCCAGCGATTGTCCTGGCCCCGGATCAGCCGCCAGAGCGAGCGGAAGAGGGCGAAGAAGTTCTGGGCGCCGTTCGTCTCGTTCACAGCTTCGCCAGCTCCTCGCGGTCCTCGAGGTCCCGCTGCAGGTAGACGGAGTCCTCGAGACCCTTCTCGGCGATCTCCTCGTACAGCGGGCAGCGCTCGAGCAGCTCCTCGTGCGTGCCGCGATCGACGATCCGGCCCCGGTCCATGACGACGATCTCGTCCGCCAGCGAGATGGTGGAGAGGCGGTGGGCGACGATGAACGTCGTCCGGCCCTCCATCGCCTCGCGCAGCCCGGCCTTGATCTGGGCCTCGGTACGAGCGTCGACCGAGGAGGTGGCGTCATCGAGGATCAGGATCCGCGGCTCGGCGAGCAGCGCCCGCGCGATCGCGATCCGCTGGCGCTGGCCGCCGGAGAGCGTCAGGCCCCGCTCGCCGATCACGGTCTCGTAGCCGTCCGGAAGCTCGGTGATGAAGTCGTGCGCCTGGGCCCGCCGCGCCGCCGCCTCGATCTGCTCCTGGCGTCGCGTCCGGGCCGGGCGTAGGCGATGTTGCCGGCGACGGTGTCGGAGAACAGGAAGCTGTCGTCGGCGACGAAGGCGATCTCGCGAGCGCAGCGACGCCAGGTCGACCTCCCTGATGTCGGCTCCGTCGATCACGACCCGTCCCTCGCTCGGGTCATAGAGCCGCGCCAGCAGCCCGACCAGGCTCGTCTTGCCGGACGCCGGTCGGGCCCGACCAGCGCGACCGTGCGTCCCGGCTCGACCTCCAGGTCGATCCCGCTGAGCGCCGGCTCCGCGCCGTCGTAGCGGAGCGTCACCCGCTGCAGCGAGACCTGTCCGCGGCCCTCCGGCAGCGGCGGCGCGCCCGGCGGGCTCTCCATCGACGGCTCGCGGTCGAGGATCTCGAACATCCGGTTGCCCGAGGCGACGGCGCGCTGGGCCATGCTCAGCGACATCCCCAGCCAGCGCACCGGGCCGGAGAGCAGCACGACGTAGACGTAGAAGGCGGTGAGATGGCCGACGTTGGTGCTGCCGTGGATCACCTGAAGGCCGCCGACCAGGAGCACGGCCGCCAGCCCGAGGTTCGGCAGGAATCCCATCAGCGGCGTGTAGAAGGACTGCAGCCGGGTCGAGACCATGCTCTGCTCGAAGACGCGGTTCGACGGAGTGCCGGAACCGCCCGAGCATGTGACGCTCTCGCGCGAACGCCTTGACGATGCGGATCCCCGAGATGCTCTCCTCGGCGCTCGCCGTCACCTCGCCGATCCGCTGCTGGACCTCCTGCTCGGCAGGACGGTTGCGCCGGCTGTAGCGGGTCGCGGTCGACGACCAGGAACGGCACCGGCGCCAGCGCGAGCAGCGCCAGCAGCGGGTCGAGAACGAACATCGCGACTGCCGCGAACAGGATCGTCAGCGCGCTCTGGCTCACCCAGATCAGCCCATAGCCGAGGAAGAAGCGGATCGACTGCAGGTCCACCGTGGCCCGCGACATCAGCTGGCCGGTCTGCTGGCTGTCGAAGAAGGCGAGCTCGAGCTTCTGCAGGTGCTCGTAGAAGACCTGGCGCAGGTCGAACTCGACCGCCAGCGAGACCTTGCCCGCGATCAGGCGCCGGCCGACCGTGAGCAGCAGCCGCAGGATGCCGGCGCCGAGCAGCGCCAGCACCAGCGGCAGGATGTCGTCGCGGTGCTCCGACTCGATCGCGTTGACGGCGCCGCCGATCAGCAGCGGGATCAGCACGGTCATGCCCCATCGCCAGCCAGGCGAGCAGCAGCGAAAAGATCAGCGGACGGCGATATGGACGCAGAAAGCCGAGCAGGCGCCGGAAAGTGGGCATACCTCGACTATACAAAGTGAAGTAACGACACCTTGCCGAGCCTCGCGCCGCGCGTCGCTTCGCTACCCTCCGGCCAGTGGTCAGAGAGCTCATCAGCTGGCCGATCTCGGTGGCGCGCGCGGCGATCGACCTGCCCCGCGCGATGGAGCGCAGCATCCGCGAGGCGAACGAACTGATGGAGGTCTCGCGCGAGCAGCTCGAGGTGATGCGCCGGCAGGCCGACCAGGCGCTCGAGCAGGCCGAGCGCATGAACGAGCTCCTCGGCACGCGTCGTCAGGCTCACCGAGCCGCTCGAGCGGGCCCAGCGCGGCGGCGAGTACGTCGCGGAGCGGCCTGAAGCGAGCGCTCTTCGGCGCCGAGGAGGCCGCGCAGGCCGCGATCGAGGCGGAGGTCGTCGCGGAAGAGGCATCGCCGAGCAAGGGGAAGCAGCGCCGAGCACGAGGCGTCCGCACGGCCTCCGGATCCCGGAGCGGTGAGCCGTCCCGACGCCGGCCTCTGCGACCGCTGCCGCCACCAGCGCCTGATCCGCAACACGCGCGGCTCGAGTCTTCTCGCTCTGCGAGCGATCGAAGACCGACCCCGACTTCCCCCGCTATCCCCGCCTGCCGGTGCACAAGCTGCCGCGGTTTCCAGGAACGCGCCCTGGGTAATGGCTGAGCGACTGGAGATTCGAGCGATGTGGACGGGGAATCGGAAGGCCGCAGGGCTGACGATGCTGTTCGTCCTGGCGGCCGTCGTCCTCGGCGGCCTGCGGCTCCGGTGATGCGAGACGACCACGACCGCAGCCCGCCCGGCGGTCTCGCGCGCGACCGCCGGCCGCCTCGCCAAGCTCAGCGACCGGGTCGCCTCCGACCTGGACGCGGGCGACACCTGCCACGCGGCCCACGCCGCCGATGACCTGAAGGCGGCCGTCGCAGGAGTCGGACCTGCCGGCCAACCTGCGCCCCGGCGTCGATGCGGTCGCCGGGCGACCTGGTCGACCAGGTCAACTGCCCGCCGCCGCCGCCGCCCGCCGCCGCCGAGCCGGAGAAGACGAAGCCCGAAGAAGCCGAAGGACGAGCACCACGGCGACGAGCACAACGGCGACCAGGACAACGGCGACACGGCACAGCGGCGGAGACAACGGCCCGGCCACCCGGGCACGGCGGATGCGTGCCCCCCGGCAAGGCGAAGCTCAAGGGGGAGCCGGGATGAACCGGCAGCTCGGCGCCGAGCGCTACGAGCTCGAGCACCGGCTCGGCCACGGCGGCATGGCCACGGTCTACCTCGCCCGCGACCTGAAGCTCGACCGGGAGGTCGCGATCAAGCTCCTGGCCGACAACTTCGCCGGCGACGACGAGGTCCGCAAGCGGTTCTCGCGCGAGGCGCGCCTCGCGGCCCGGCTCGACCACCCGAACGTCGTCCAGGTCTTCGACGTCGGCGAGGACGACGACCGGCCCTACATCGTCATGGAGCACGTCGACGGCGGCACCCTCGCGGACCGGCTGAGCCGCCGGACGCCGATCGATGGACAGCGACGAGGCGCTTGCGCCTGCTCGGCCAGCTCTGCGACGGCCTCGGCCACGCCCATTCGAAGAAGCTGGTCCACCGCGACATCAAGCCCCAGAACCTGCTCCTGCGCGACTCCGACGACTGCCTGAAGATCACGGACTTCGGGATCGCCCGCGCCGCCGAGGAGACCACGCGGCTGACCAGGCCGGGCAAGGTGATCGGCACCGACCACTACATGGCGCCCGAGCAGCTGGCCGACGGGAAGATCACCCCGGCCACCGACGTCTACGCGTGCGGGGTGGTGGCGGACGAGCTCCTGCCGGAGGCCCGCGCGCCCGAGCTGCGCGAGATCGTCGCCCGCTGCCTCCGCGAGGATCCCGGACGAGCGGTTCGCGGATGCGCGCGACGCTCGGCGAGGCGCTCGCCACGGTCGAGCGGGGAACGGCGCGGTCGGCGTCGTCCGCCGGATCAAGTCGCAGGCCAGGACCACCGAGCCGCTCCCGGCCGGCGGGCCACGGCCGGCTGGCCCGCCCCGACCGACGTCACGGCCCGGCGCCGCGCCGTCGCTGCGGCCGCATGCGCGTCGCGGCGCTCGCGCTGATCGCGGCCGCTGCGATCGTCGGCGCGGTGATCGCCGCTCGGCTCCGGGCGGCTCCGACTCGCCGACGCAGCGCGAAGCAGGAGCGCCGAGCAGCCGCGCGGCCGTCGCGGTCCCGCGCTCGGACGATCCCGGCGACCCAGGCGAGGCAGCTCGCGGACTTCCTCCGCGCGCAGTCGCGTCCGGGGCGGCGAACGCCCAGCAGCCTTGCAGGGCTAGGGCGTCGTCTTCGGGACCGGTGCGGTCGGGGTCTGCGTCGGCTGCGTGGTGGTGGGCGCCGGGCGCCGTGGTCGTCGGCGCGGTCGGTGGTCGCGGCCGCGGTGGTCGGCGGGTGGACCGCCGGCTCGGACTTCTCGCCGCAGCCCGCTGCGGCCAGCGGCCACGAGGCCGCCGTCGCCGAGCACGAGCGGCCGCAGCCGCCGCCTTCCCGCCGATACCTCGGAGCTCACGGCCGGGACGGTAACGGAGCCGTTACCGGAGGTATCGGCTGAGTCCGGAACTCGACCTCGACCAGCGGGCTGCGGGCGACCCACTCCTCGAGGCTGCCGTAGCCGCGTCCGAGGTCGTCGAGGATGCCGCGGATCACCTCGCGACGTTCCGCCTCGTCGGTGATCGGGTGCGCGATCGCGGGCAGGTCGGCCTGAACGCTCCCCTTCAGGTGGAAGGTGAACTCCGGATTCGCCAGCAGGTTCGCGTACCAGTCGCGGGTGCCCGGCGAGCCGCTCAGGAAGGTCCGGCCGTCGTAGCGGTAGCGCCAGATCTCGATCCGCCGCGGCTGGCCGCTGTTGCGGCCGGTCGTGGTGATGTCGATCGTCCGGTCGTTCTCGAGCGCGCGCTGGATCCGCTCGTCCACCGGACGAACGTTACGCCGCCTCCGAGTAGGCGGCCTCGCTCGGCATCTCCTCGGACTCCTCGTCCGCGAACTGCTCGGCGGCCTTCTCCTCGGGCTGGATCACCGTCGCGGCGACGCCGATCGCCGCGACGACCAGACCGGCGGCGACCCAGAACGCGAGGTGATAGCCGCTGGTCAGCGCCGAGGCGGTCGAGTGGCCGGCGGCCTCGAGGCTGTCGCTGCGCGACGTGGACAGCGTCGCGAGCACGGCCAGGCCGAGCGCGCCGCCGACCTGGGCGGAGGTGTTGACCAGGCCCGAGGCCAGTCCGGCGTCCGCCCTCGTGGCACCCGACATCGCGAGCGTCATCAGCGCCGGGAAGCAGATTCCGATGCCGGTGCCGAGCAGGACCAGGACGGGCAGGACGTAGACCACGTAGTTGCCGTCGACCGGGGCGCGCGTGAAGACACCAGGCCGGCGGCCACCAGGGCGAGGCCCGGGAAGAGCAGCCGCCGCGCGCCGAAGCGCATGATCAGCGGCTCGGAGTAGCGGCCGGTGAGCGTGCCCATGATGATCGTCACCGGCAGGAAGGCGAGCCCGATCTGGAGTGCGTCGTAGCCCTGGACCAGCTGCAGGTAGAGCGAGCCCATGAAGAACATCCCGAACATCCCGGCCACCGTCAGCACCTGGACGAGGTTCGCGCCCGTGACGTTCCGCGAGCGGAAGATGCGCAGCGGGATCAGGGGATTGTCCGTGGTCGCCTCGCGTGCGATGAACAGCGCGAGCAGGACGAGCGAGCCGGCGCCGAGGCCCAGGGTCAGTGGCGGCGCCCCAGCCGTCCTTGGCGGCGGGCTCGACGATCGTGTAGACGCCGAGCATCAGGGACGCGGTGATCAGCACGGCGCCGAGCGCGTCGGCGCCCTGGCCGAAGCCGATGCCCTCGTCCTTCTCGAGCAGGCGCTGGGCGTAGATCGCCGTGACGAGCCCGATCGGGGCGTTGACGAAGAAGATCCAGTGCCAGCTGATCGTCTGGGTGACGACGCCGCCGATCAGCAGGCCGACCGCGCCGCCCGCCGAGGCGACGAACGCGTAGACGCCGACCGCCTTGGCCTGCTCCCGCGGCTCCGGGAACATCGTCACGATCATGCCCAGGATCACGGCCGAGGTCATCGCGCCGCCGATGCCCTGGAGGAGCCGCGCGCCGATCAGCATCGCCTCGCTCTGCGAGAGCGCCGCAGAGCATCGAGGCGACGACGAAGACGGCCAGGCCGTAGAGGAAGATCGTCCGGCGGCCGATCAGGTCGCCGAGCCGGCCGGCGAGCAGCAGCAGCCCGCCGAAGGTGATCAGGTAGGCGTTCACGACCCAGGCGAGGCTCGACTGCGAGAAGCCCAGGTCGTCCTTGATCGAGGGCAGCGCGACGTTCACGACGGTGATGTCGAGAACGATCATCAGCATCGCCGATGCAGAGCACGTACAGCGCGACCCACCGGTTGCGGTCGCTGATCGGCTGCTGTCTGTCGTTCCCACCTGTGCCTGCGTCATCTAGATCTTCCTCCTGCGCATGTGTTCGGTCGTTTCCAATTACGACCGGCCTCGCCCCCGGAACTAATCGGTCTTTGTAGCGGTTCGACCTAGGTCGAAGTCAAGCGATCGTGAAACGTCAGTCATCCAGCCGCGCCGGCAGCCCGAAGCGCTCGTAGGCGGCCGCGCAGCTTCTCGTAGTCGGCCGGCTGCTCGGGCGTCCGCGCCTGCACGTCCGGGTCCGGATCCATCGAGGCGCGCACGATGAAGGCGTCGACCTCCTTGATCTTCTCGCCCTCGAAGGTGAGCACGTTGACCGCGAAGGGGACGTGCGCCCCCTGCTCCGCGTCCCAGCTGTAGAAGGCGAGCGCCGGCTGGCCGTTGGCGGTGGTGGGGATCGAGCGCCAGCCCCAGTCGGGGAGCATCGACCAGCGCTCCAGGAAGCCCCGGATCCCGTCGTGGCCCTGGAACCAGCGGGCCATCGGCGGCATCGTGAAGGCCGCGTCCTCGGCCAGCATCGAGACGACCGTGTCGACGTCGTTTCGCTCCCAGGCGTCGGCGTACTGCTCGACGATCTCCCGCAGCTCGCTCGTCGCCCAGCGAGCTCAGCGTCTCCTGCTGGCTCTGCTCGGGAAGCTTCTTCTCGACCGTCGCGCGGGCGCGCTGCAGCGCGCTGTTCACCGAGGCGACGCTGGTGTCGAGCGTGTCGGCCGTCTCCTGCGCGGAGAAGCCCAGCACCTCGCGCAGGATCAGCACCGCCCGCTGGTTCGCGGGCAGCAGCTGAAGAGCCGCGACGAAGGCGAGCTCGACCGACTCACGCTGCTCGTAGCGGGCGTCGGGGGACGCGTAGCCGTCCTCGATCCCGAGCGTCTCGTCGGGATAGGGCTCGATCCAGACCGACTCGACCACCGGCTCGCCGACGCCGCCGTGCGGGTCGGCGGGCGGCCCGTAGTCGATCGGCAGCACCCGCTTGGGCCGGCGCTCGATCGCGTCGAGCGAGGTGTTGGTGGCGATCCGGTAGAGCCAGGAGCGCAGCGAGCTGCGGCCCTCGAACCTGGGCAGGCCCCGCCAGGCGCGGACCAGTGCCTCCTGGAGCGCGTCCTCGGCGTCCTGCACCGAGCCGAGCATGCGGTAGCAGTGGGCATGGAGCTCGGAGCGGTGTGGTTCCACCAGGCGCCGGTAGGCGTCCTCGCTGCCCTCCTTGGCCGTCTCGAGGAGCTCCCTCTGCTGCACCGTGGACTCTGTCGGGCCGGGGGTCATCGGTTCTCTGGAGACTAGACGGCCCGCGACCGGCGGAATTCATCGCCGAGCGATGAATCTGTGCCCCGCCGTCGGTCTAAATGGCAGGGCATGAGCCCTCCCAACTCCAATTCCGTGGTCCACCTCGAGCTGCATACGGGCGATCTGCGCGGCGCGGTGGATTTCTACGCGCACCTCTTCGGCTGGCGGCCCGAGCGCATCCACGCCGGGGACGGCTCGTATCTCGCGCTGGGGATGGGCGACCGGGTCGGGGGAGGGGTCGTCGAGTGCGCCGCCGACCAGCCGCTCTGGCTCCCCTACGTCGAGGTCCGCGACGTCAGCGCGACCACCGATCGGGCCCAGGGCCTGGGCGGCGAGGTGCTCCTCGGCCCGCGGGAGGGGCCCGAGGGCTGGCGCAGCGTCGTCGCCACCCCGGACGGGGGCGAGGTCGCCTTCTGGCAGCCGAAGCCCGACCGCCGCTGACCACCTCGCCTAGGCGGGCCAGAAGATCGCGAAGGCGCCGTGCGGCCCCGAGTGGCCGTGGATCGGGATCGCGCTGACCGCGATCTGGCGATCGTCGCCGTCGGCGCCCGTGATCTCCATGCGGGCATGACCGGGCTCGCCATCGCGTAGTGCGATCGTCAGCGGCAGCTCCTCCACGGCCAGCTCGCGCCCCCCGGGCTCACGTGGGCGGAAGCGGCTGCCCCAGTCCTCGGGCGGCATCTCGCCCGCATGCGTCGAAGGGCATCCCGAGCAGCTCGCCGGCGGCCTCGTTGTAGAAAAGCAGCGTGCCGGCCTCGTCGACCAGGAAGGCCGCGGTGGTCAGTGAAGCGATCAGGCTGCGTGCCTGGATCAACTCGATCGGCCTCTGCGCGGCGGCCATGCGGCCAGCCTAACCCGGCCACGGTCAGGTCGGCAAGTCGCGCGGGCAGACGCCGACTACTCCCCACGGAGTACGGAAAAGAGTCGCCTTCGGCCCGACGACAAATCGCCCCGTCCATCCAACATCGCTCCGACGATCGCTTCGAGCTCTCAGTCGAAAGGAAGACGATGATGAACGCCCGACTGCCCCTCATAAGTCGCCTCACCAAGTGGGTGGGGTTCGCAGACCGCCGACAACGCCGCGCAGCCAATCCGGGTTCGCCACTCGCGTCGGCGAGTTCCTCGCACCACGAATTCTTTGACTCGGAGGGACGAGACTTGATAGGCGTAGCAGGCGTTGAGAGCGACCTGGCCATTTCGATACAGGCAAAACAATCCCGGTGGGATTGTGGTTCTCGCCATCTGCCTCGCCGCAGTCGGCGTCGGCGTCGCCTCCGCTTCCGGGGGTAGCTCCGTGCGCCAAAGCAGCGGGCCGACGAAGGCTCGCTTGCAACCACTGGTCACCCATGCGCCTCCCGACGGGACCCGTCGCTTCGCGCTCGGGGATCTCCGGGTCAAGCCCACCGCGATCGTTGCCGGGGCGGAGGACCAGGACATCCGCATCACCCTCGATCCCGGCAGAGCGGGGGGTCCCGTTCGCGTCGGCATTCACCTCTACCGGCCCGCCGAGCCGAGCGTGGGCCGTGGTCTCCCTCGCTACAACGGCCCCCAGCGCTCGCTCCGCCTCGCCGGTGACTCCGCTCGCAGCCTCACCCTTCAGGACCTGAACCTTCCGCCGGGCGACTACAGACTCCGCCTGACCGACGGGGCCGGCAAGCCGATCGGCGGCGCGAAGGTGGTCGTCTACGCGCAGGATCGCTTGCCCCCCGGCGCCGGCCGAGACTCGACGGGCGACGGCGCCAAGGCCGGCGCCAGGGCCCTGTCGAGCCCGAGCACCAACAACAACGTCAGCAACCAGACCGGCGACCAGGCCGAGACCTACGCCGCGGTCGAGCCGGACAACTCGGCCCGCGTCGCCGCCAGCGTCAATCCGGACACGGGGAACCCCGATGTCTGGATCTCGAACAACTCGATGCAGCCCGGGAGCGAGGTCATGCGGACGATGCCGAGCTCGTCGCTGCGCCGCACTTCCGAGGGCGGCGGCACCGTCAGCCCCACGATCTGCTGTGACCCCACCCTCGCCGCCGATGACCGGGGCAACATCTGGCTCACGCACCTCGCCGAAGGGCCGGACTACATCCTCACCAACCGCATCGCGGGCCCGACTGGCACCACCCTGCAGGCGAGCAACGTAGCCGTCCCCAGGTTCACCACGGGCGTCCAGGACAAGCCGATGTCCACGATCGACAGCTGGGCGACTAGCCCGAAGCGCTACCGCCTCTACGACGTCTGGATCGAGAACCCCGGGCAGGCGTGGTCATCTCCGAGTGCAATGCCGCCACCGCCTCCAACTGCGACAGCCCCGAGAACTGGCCGGACACGCCGGCAGTCGTCGAGGCCGGCTCCGGGACCAACAGCTACCCCTCGGTGGCCGCGGCCCCGAACGGCGATGTCTACGTCGCCTGGTGGGACCAGGACGCCGATTCGATCATGATCGACCGCTGCCTTGCTTCCGAGGACTGCACCCAGGGCGCGAGCTGGAACGAGGCAACCGCGATCGACAACGATCTCGACCCGGGCTCGGCCACCGCCCTGCCCTTCTTCTGCCCGATCATCTCGGCCCCGGGCGGTCGGGTCGGGCCGGTGACATACGTGGCCGTCGGCCCCGACTCACGGGTATACGTCTCCTACAGCGAGCTGCGCAACAACGGGACGAGCAGATGCACTGCGTCGGGAACCGACCGCACCTTCGAGAGCAGGATCGCCGCCGGGGCCGCCAACACCTTCCCGGCGCTCAACTCCGGAGTCCGGATCAGCGACGACGCCGCCACTGCCGCGAATGACCACTTCTTCCCCACCCTCGCCGCCGATCCCTCGGTGGCGGGCCGGGTCGAGTCGAGCCTCTACAGCACCAAGCTCGACTCCACGGGCGCGACCACGAATCAGTTCTACGTCGTCTCCACCAACGGCGGCGTGAGCTACTCGGCGATGAGCCAGATCTCGACGGCCTCCTCGGACTTCAGCGGGGCGAACAGCAACGGCTTCGACTACGGCGACTACGAGGGAGCCGCTGCCGGCGCGGGCATCTTCTATCCCGCGTGGACCGACAACCGGGCGGCACACGGCGGAGACGCCGAGCTCTACATGCTCACCCCGCCGTCACCGCCACCCCCACCACCGCCGCCACCCCCACCACCACCGCCGCCACCGCCGCCGGTCTCATCAGGGCCAACTGGACAGCAGGCGGCCGCGATCAAGAAGTGCAAGAAGAAGTTCCCAAAGGGCCCTAAGCGCAAGAAGTGCATCAAGAAGGCCAAGAAGCTTCCCCTTTGAGCTGACGCGGCCCTCTTCAGAGTGCCTCCCTGTGCGCGAGACGCGGACGCTGGCTCTTAAGCGCGCCTTTCCATCAAAACGCCGCTTCTCGTCCAAAGCGGTAGTTGTGGACTACTCCCGCAGCCCGACTGCTTCGAGTCCTCCCCGGCCAACGAAGCTCGCGAAGCCGGCCCAAACTAGCTCTTGCTCTTGGAGAGTCGCTCGAGCTGCTTGCCGAAGGCGCTGTCGACCTCGTCGGACATGGTCATCTGGTAGACGGCCATCAGTGCCTTGGACGAGAGGGGGCGGAGCTGCTCGATCGACTTGCGCACCTCGGGCCAGCGGTCCTCGGGGTATCCGTCCCGCTCGAACGGCTTCCAGACGTCCTCCATGAACAGCTTCACGAACTCCCGCGCGACCGACTTGCAGCGTTCCTGGACCTTGGCGATCACCGCCAGGGCGTGATCCAGGGGGACGCCCTGCTGGATCACTCCCTCGGCCGCGTCGAGCAGCGAGGGTGTGCGCGCCTCGTACCGGCCGTCCTCGACCGGAACCAGCATCCCCGCGTCGATCGCGCGCTTCAACGTCTCGTCGGGCTTCTCGGAGGGAAAGCGGCTCGCCAGCTCTTCGCGGGTGAACGCCTGAGGCTCCTCGGTCTCGAATGACGCGCCGAGCGAGCGCTTGAAGGAGAGGAACTGCTCCGCCGGGCCGGGGCTCTGCTCGAGCAGCCGCTCGATTCCCTTCAGGTTGAAGCCCTCCGACTGCAGCTCCTGGATCATCCGCAGACGGGTGAGGTGCTGGGGGCCGTAGTAGCCGACGCGGTCGCGGACCTCGGGAGCGGGGAGAAGGCCGCGGGCGCGGTGCGAGCGGATGTTGCGGACCGTCATCCCCGATTCGGCCGCGAGCTCCTCGATCGTCAGCTCGTTCTCGTCGTCGCTCTCGGCGGCTGAGACGCCGTTCGTGGCCGCTTCCCGCTCCTGGGTGCCCATGTGTGCACCTTATCACTGAGCGCCGTCTCATCAATCATCGTGACATCAAATGATGTTACGTTGTCCGCCGACACGGGTACCTATGGCAACTACGCACGAATTGGCGAGGAGAGAGATGAATTCGACCACCACAGTCCCGCCCAAGCAGCGTCTGATCGGTAAGAGGATCCTGGGCTCGGGCCTGCTCGACCTGCTCGCCGGACCGCCCGGGGTCGACGGCTACCTGGAGCAGATTCGCCCAGCCTGGGCCGTGCGGGACCGCCGCGCCGAGGTGATCGCCGCCGACCGCCGCACCCCCGACAGCGTCACCCTGTCGCTGCGCGCCAATCGCGCCTGGGAGGGATTCGAGGCCGGCCAGTTCGTGCAGGTCGCGGTCGAGATCGACGGGTCGCGACGCACGCGCTGCTACTCGCCGGCCTCCGCGGCCGGGTCCGGGCGCTCGCTCGAGCTCACGGTCAAGGCGCACCCCGAAGGCCTGGTCTCCAACTTCCTGATCGAGAATGCGCGCCCCGGAATGGTGCTCGGGCTCGGCCCCGCCGAGGGCGACTTTCGGCTCCCGCCCGAGCGTCCCGAGCGCATCCTGCTGATCAGCGGCGGCAGCGGCATCACGCCGGTGATCTCGATGCTGCGGACGCTCTGCGCCGAGGGCCACGAAGGCCCGATCGCCTTCCTCCACTACGCACCCGATCCCGAGCTCGCGATCTACCGCGACGAGCTCGAGCGGATCGCCGCCGCCCACCCGAACGTCCGGCTGGTTCGCTCCTACACGCGGGCCCCGGGCGCGGGCGAGGTCGACGGGCACTTTCTTCCCGGCCACCTCGCCGAGATCGATCCCGAATACGCCGAGGCCGAGACCTTCGCCTGCGGCCCGCCGGCCCTGCTCGACGCGGTCAGGGAGCGTCTGGGCGGCCGAGGATCTCGAGCCCCGCCTCCACGTCGAGAGCTTCGTGCCGCCGACTCTCGCTCCGGCGAGCGGCGTTCCCGAGGGCTCCATCCACTTCGCCGGCTCCGACGTCCGCGTCTCGAACAGCGGCGCCGCCCTGCTCGAGCAGGCCGAGGCGGCCGGGCTCAGTCCCGCATCGGGCTGCCGGATGGGCATCTGCCACACCTGCAGCTGCCGCAAGACGGCGGGCACGGTTCGCAACCTCTCCACCGGCGAGGTCTCCTCGAGCGACGACGAGGAGATCCAGATCTGCGTCTCAGCACCGGTCGGCGACGTCGTCGTCGAGCTCTGACAACCACTTCCACTGAGGAGAACAGCAATGTCAAGCACAGCAACCGCAACCACGGCAATCCCCGAGCCGAGCGCCGCGACGAATGGCGCCGTCGACCAGAGCGGCGAGATTCGGCTCAGCTCCGAGCAGCTCGACGCCTTCGGAGCCGAGCTCGACGCGATCCGCCAGCGCGTGATCGACGACCGCGGCGAGGCGCGACGTCAACTACATGCAGCGGGTGATCAAGGCGCAGCGCGGCCTCGAGGTCGCCGGCCGCGGCCTGCTGTGGGTCGGCTGGTTCCCGCCCGCCTGGCTCGCCGGAACCGCCGCCCTCTCGCTGTCGAAGATCCTCGACAACATGGAGATCGGCCACAACGTCATGCACGGCCAGTTCGACTGGACCAACGACCCGAAGCTCTCGAGCAAGGGCTTCGAGTGGGACACGGCCTGCCCCGGCGACCAGTGGCGCCACTCCCACAACTACATGCACCACACCCACACCAACATCGTGGGCAAGGACCGCGACATCGGCTACGGCGTCCTGCGCATGTCCGAGGACCAGGAGTGGCGGCCCTACTACCTCGGCAACCCCCTCTACGCGACCGCTGCTCGCGACCTTCTTCCAGTACGGGGTCGCGCTCCACGACGTCGAGATCGAGCGAATCGTCAGCGGCGAGACGACGCTGAAGGAGAAGCGCGAGATGCTGAAGCAGATCTGGCGCAAGGTCCGCCGCCAGACCCTGAAGGACTACGTCCTCTTCCCCGCGCTCGTCCGGGCCCGGGTTCCTGTTCACCCTGGCCGGCAACGCGACCGCCAACCTGACCCGCAACCTCTGGTCGTTCACGATCATCTTCTGCGGCCACTTCCCCGACGGCACGCAGGAGTTCTCCGAGGAGGAGACCGAGGACGAGACCCGCGGCGAGTGGTACTTCCGCCAGATCCTCGGCTCGGCGAACCTGGAGGGCGGCAAGGTCTTCCACATCCTCTCGGGCAACCTCAGCCACCAGATCGAGCACCACCTCTTCCCGGACCTGCCGGCCAACCGCTACGCGGAGATCTCGACCGAGGTGCGCGAGATCTGCGAGCGCTACGGCATTCCCTACAACAGCGGTCCCCTTCGCAAGCAGTTCGGCAGCGTCGTCCGCAAGATCTGCCGGCTGGCTCTCCCGGACCGGGGCAGGCGTAAGGGAGGCAGGCTGGCAGCGGCCCAGTGACGCCGCATGCCGGTCGAGCCAGTGCGCGAGAATCTTTCTGATGGCTGCCACAACGGCTCCCGAGGTCACCGTCGTCGATGAGCCCGAGCGCCAGCGCTTCGAGATTCGAGTCGACGGGGAGCTGGCCGGCTTCACCGAGTACCGCCGCAGCCCCGGGCTGATCGCGTTCATTCACACCCTGATCGATCCGCGCTTCGAGGGCCAGGGGCTCGGCACCCGACTGGTCACCGACGCGCTCAGCGAGGTGCGTGGCGCGGGCCTCGCGGTCCTCCCCTTCTGCCCGTTCGTGCGTGCATTCATCGCGGACCACACCGGCGAGTACCTCGACCTCGTACCCGAGGGATACCGCTCGGAGTTCGGTCTCCCGGCGAATGGCTGACCCCCGGGATAAGGGGAGGTATTAGGCATCGCTCCTGAGGATCAAACGACCGTGGTGTCGCCCGCGCACCGGTCGGAGTCCCCAGAGCTGGGGCGCGGCGGTCCGGCGATCCGGGTCGAGGGGGTCGCGAAGCGCTTCGGCGAAACCCAGGCGCTGGCGGGAGTCGATCTCGAGGTTCCGGAAGGAGCCGTCTTCGGGCTGCTCGGCCCGAACGGCGCGGGCAAGACCACCCTCGTCCGGATCCTTTCCACGCTCGTCCCGCCGGATTCGGGCCGAGCCGAGATCCTCGGCCACGACGTCGCACAGGAGCCGGCGGCCGTCCGCGAGCAGATCGCTCTGACCGGCCAGTTCGCTGCCGTCGACGAGCTGCTGACCGGGCGTGAGAACCTCGAGATGTTCGGGCGACTCTTCGACCTCTCCCGGGAAGAGGCGGCCGAACGCGCCGATCGGCTGCTCCACGACTTCGATCTCGCCGATGCGGCCGACCGCCCGGCCCGGACCTACTCCGGGGGGATGCGACGGCGGCTCGACCTGTGCTCGAGCCTGCTGACGCGGCCCCGGATCCTCTTCCTCGACGAGCCGACCACCGGGCTCGACCCGCGCAGCCGCAACCAGATCTGGGCTGCGATCCGGGACCTCCAGCGCCAGGGGCACGACGCTGCTGTTGACCACCCAGTACCTGGAGGAGGCCGATCAACTCGCCGAGCGGATCGCCGTGATCGACCACGGCAGGGTGATTGCCGCAGGCACGGGAAACGAGCTCAAGGAAAGGGTCGGCGGTCAGATCCTCGAGGTCGAGCTTGCGGACGCGGCCCAGCGCGAGCTCGCTCAGGAGGCGCTCACCCGGGTGGGCTGTGGGGATCCCGAGCCGGACGAGCGTCCGGACCGGCTGACGATGCCCGCCCCACGGGACGGCCTCGAGCTGATCGAGGACGCCGCCGCGGAGCTACGCCGTGAAGGGATCCGGGTCAGCGAACTCGCGCTCCGGGGGCCGACCCTCGACGACGTCTTCCTGCAGCTCACGGGGGCGCCTCCCGGGGAGGACGGCGACCGGCCCGCCCGCGCCGCGGTAGATGGGGCCGGCGCGTTGCACGTGCCGCGGCCGCAATGGCGCGTCCCGTCGCTGGCGGGCATGCGCAGCTCTGTCACGGATGCGGTCGTCGTCACCGTCCGCAACCTGCGCCACTTCATCCGGGAGCCGGGCCTGCTGCTCTTCTCGACCATCCAGCCGGTCATGTTCGTGCTGCTGTTCGTCTACGTGTTCGGCGGCGCGATCCAGGGCTCCCTGCCGGCCGGCGTCTCCTACGTCGACTTCCTGCTGCCGGGGATCTTCGTCCAGTCGGTGGTCTTCCGGGCGACGCAGACCTCCGTCGGGCTCTCCCAGGACCTGCAGCGGGGGGTGATCGACCGCTTTCGCTCCATGCCGATGGCGCGGTCGGCCGTCCTCATCGGGAGAACCGCGGCGGACCTGGTGCGCAACATCCTGATCATCCTGCTGATGATCGTCGTCGGCTACATCGTCGGCTTCCGGTTCGAGGGGGGCCTGGGAGGCGCGCTGGGCTGCATCGCGGTCGTCGCGCTCTTCGGCTTCGCGCTCAGCTGGATCTTCGCCTTCGTCGCGCTCACGGTCCGGGGCGCAGAGGCTGCGCAGTCGGCCGGCTTCGTCGTCACCTTCCCGCTGGTCTTTGCGAGCTCGATCTTCGTCCCCCTCGCCACGCTGCCCGGCTGGCTCGAGGCGATTGCCAAGGTGAGCCCGGTGACGCTGACCGCGGATGCCGCCCGCTCTCTGGCCCTGACCGGGACACCGGCATCCCTCGGAGGGGCGCTGGCCTGGACCTTCGGGCTGCTCGCGGTGTTCGTGCCGCTCTGCGTCTGGCGCTATCGCCGGATGAGCTAGAGCTTCCCGGCACACTTCCGTCGGAGTGGCGGGCCCCGGCTCTACGGCCGGGGCCCTCGAACTCCGAGCCGCCGATTCAGAAAACGATCAGCGAGACCGTCTTGCCGTCGACGAGGGCGGCATCGCCGTTGTTCCAGACGTTGAGATTCACCTTGCCCTGAGCGTCGACCTTGCTGGCCGCCGTGACGACGTTCGCCGCTCCGCCGCCAACGTTTGCGCTCGAGGAGATCGCGACGCCCGAGTCAAGGCCGGCGAGAGTGAGCGTGTACCGCCCAGTGCCGATCCTGTGGATCGTCACCGCATCAGCGGCCTTGCTGGCGCAGTCGAACGCTCCGGGAACGGTTGCGTCCGGCGTCGCGTCCGCCAGGCCCGAGGTGTCAACCACGAGCGAGGACTTGAGCCAGCCGGTCTGACACTCGCCCGGGGCGGCCCCACCGAGCCTGGCGGCGTTCGCCGCATTGGTGGCGTTCATCGCGTTCGTCGCGCTCGGCGCGACCGCGTCCGGCGCGAACTTCGGCGTGGTCACGGCGCCGTCGGCGATCTTGTTGGTAGTCACCGCCGCGTTCTTGATGTTCTTCGTCTTGACGCTGTTCGCCTTCATCTGCACCGCCGCGTAGCCAAAGCCGCTCGTCGCCGCGAACAGGGCGATTGAGGCCACGATCAGCGCGGGGCTGACTCGAAAGCGTCGTCGTCGTGAATCGGTCTTCCTGGTTCTCATCTGTGTGCTCCTTGGGTTGGGTGCGCAGCGTCTTCAGGGTCGGTGCGCGAGCGCGCGAACGCATCGGTGACTTCGCCAGTCGCCGTCGCCAGTCCATGCACACCGCCGTTCGGCCTTACGATGGGTCGATGGCGACAGCCGACTCCGGCGCGCTGGTTGGCCGTGAGGAGGAGTGCGCCGCGATCGACCGCCTGCTGGAGGTCTCGGCCGGCGGGGAGAGCAGCTCGCTCGTCCTGCGGGGCGAGGCCGGGATCGGCAAAACCGCTCTTCTCACCTATGCCGCGGAGCGCAGCCGGGAGCGAACGGTTCTTCGGATCGCCGGCGTCGAGGCCGAGTCGGACTTGGGTTTCGCCGGTCTGGAAGGGCTCCTACGACCGATCACGGGGAAGCTCGATGAGCTGCCCCGGGCCCAGGCGGATGCGCTCTCGGCGGCTCTCGGATTCGCGCCGTCAGGCGGCTCGGATCGGTTGCTGGTCTCTGCCGCGGCGCTGAGCCTGCTTGCCGCGGCGGCCGACGACCAACCGATCCTATGCCTGGTCGACGACGTGCAGTTCCTGGACGTCGCCTCGGTGGAAGCACTTCTGTTCAGCGCGCGCAGACTCGGGGCCGAGCCGGTGGCGATGCTCTTCGTCGTGCGGGAGGGAGCGGGACGGGAGGTCGCAACGCCGGGACTGCCTGAGGTCGTGCTCGAGGGCCTGGACGTCGACGACCGCCGCGCGGCTGCTCGAGGCAAGCGCTCCCGCCGCGGCGGGGCCCGTGCGCGAGTGGCTGCTCGCGCAAGCCGCCGGAAACCCTCTCGCTCTGCTGGAGTTGCCGAGGGGCCTGAGCGCGCAGCAGCTCCAGGGTCGCGCGGCCCTTCCCGAGACGACCCGCTTGACGTCCGGATTACGGGCGGCCTTCGTGCAGCGCGTGGAGCGGCTGCCCGCCGAGACGCAGGCCGCTCTGCTGATCGCCGCGCTCGACGACCGAGACGAGGTCGCAACGGTGATGCGGGCATCGGGCGAAGCGGGCCTGCCAGCCGACGCATTGGATGCCGCCGAGCGCGACGGGCTCCTCCGGATCGCGGACGGCGCGGTCGAGTTTCGGCATCCGCTCGTGCGCTCCGCCCTGCTGGAGTCGTCGACGCACAGCCAGCGCCGGGCCGGGCATGCGGCCCTGGCGGCAGCGCTTGAGCGGCGACCAGCACGCCGATCGCCGCGTCTGGCATCAGGCGCTCGCGAGCGTCAGCGCCGACGAAGAGGTCGCTGCCGCGCTCGAGGCTTCAGCGCGTCGATACGAATCGCGCGCCGGGCACGCCTCGGCCGCTACCGCGTTCGCGCGCGCGGCTGAGCTGTCGAGCAACGACGGCAGCCGGATGCGCAGGCTCGCGGCTGCAGCCCAGGCGGCCTGGGCGGCCGGCCAGCCGGACCAGGCCCGGGACTTGATCGCCCGGGTCCTCCCGCTCGCGCCGGATGAGCTCCGCGCCGAGCTTCTCTATCTGCGCGGCGTGATCGAGGCGAGAACGGGCGATCTTCGCGGCGCCTTCGCCGTCCTGGTCGAGGCGGCCGAGACCAGCGAGAGCCCCTCGTTCCAGCTCGACGCCTTGAGCGAGGCGCATGAGGCGGCCGTGTTCGCGGGAGAATCCGCGCTGAGCGTTGACATCGGCGCCCGCGCCGACGCGATCGAGCCAGACGACGAACTCGACCGCTTCCGCGTCTCCACGCTGACCGGGATGGCGGCGGAGCTTGCCGGCGACCATGAACGAGCCGAGGGGCTCGTGCGGGAGGCAATCCGGCGCGGCGAGCAGCTCGAGGATCCAGGCGCTCTGGTCTCGGCGTCGCTTCTGGCGACCATGGGTCTCACCGGGGGCAACTTCGCAGATGGCCTCCCGCACGCGAGTCGTGCGGTCGCCATTGCTCGCGAGCGCGGACTCCTCAGCGTGCTCCCGCTGGCGCTCTGGGCGCAGGCGACCGCGCTGGTCGGGCTCGGGCGCTTCAACCTCGCGCGGTCTGCCGCGGAGGAGGGAATCAGGCTCGCGAGCGACTTCGGACACCGTTCGGGCGCGAGTTGGAACCTGAACGTAACGGCCCTGCTTGACTCGCTGCAGGGGGAGGAGTCGGCGGCGCGCAGCCATCTCGACGAGGCGGTCCAACTGGCCGCGATCGGGGGCGGGACCCTGATCCTGGCCCACGCCGAGTGGATGCTCGGGTTGCTCGATCTGACGCTGGGAAGACCTGACGAGGCGACCGAGCGCCTTCTGCTCCTGACAGCAATCGAGCGGCCCGAATTCAATCCACTGATCGGGCTTTGGTCGATCCCGGACCTGATCGAGGCGGCGGCGCGGTCCGGGCGGCTCGACGAGACTGCGGACCGATTCGACCGCTACGCGAGCTGGGTGCAGTACTCGCCCTCCGCGCCCCGCCGGTCCGTGCTGGCGCGCTGCCGGGCGCTGGTGGGGGATGGGGACGTGCGGGAGCAATTCGAGGCGGCGCTGGCGCCGGACGGGTTCGTCTCGCCGTTCCTGATGGCGCGCACCGAGCTCCTCTACGGCGAGTGGCTCCGGCGCCAGCGCCAGCGGCGTGAGGCACGTCCGCACCTGCGAAGGGCGGCTGATCTCTTTCGCCAGGTCGGCACGACCCCCTGGGAGGAGCGCGCCGAAGCGGAGCTCCGTGCGACGGGGGAAAAGGCGAGGGAGCGGGACCCCTCGACGCTCGACCAGCTCACGCCTCAGGAGCTGCAGATCGCCGGTCTGGTCGCCTCCGGGATGACCAACCGCCAGATCGCCGCCCAGCTGTATCTTGAGCCCTCGCACCATCGACTACCACCTGCGCAAGGTCTTCAGCAAGCTCGGCGTCGCCTCGCGGACGGAGCTGGTGCAGATGGGGTGCCGGAGCCGGAGCCGGAGCGCTTGAGCGCGCCGGCCGCGGCGGGCTAGAGCTCAGGGAACGGGTCGAGGGCTCACGCCGGCGTTGACCGGCGATAGCGACTGGCGATCTCACCGATGCGTTGGGTTGCTCTCGGGCGGATCCTGACGCCATGCGAACAGAGGCACCAGACGCGACATTCACCAACGGACGCTACGAGCTTCCCCGCTCCGCCCAAGGCGTCCTCGTCCTCGCCGACCCGCCCGAGGCCGGCTGGCGGCTCGAAACGCCCGCCAACGTACCGGTCGCCGCCGAGTGCAAGCCGCACACAGCGGCTTCCATCCTCAGCGATCGCCAGGACTGAGTGATGCGACGCCCTGAGGAAATCCTGGAGGTCGCCGAGATCCTCGACGAGGCCGCGGACAAGCTCGCGACGGTTCTCGAGCGGTCCGGCGCGGACAAGCTGCACCCGCCGGAGACGCTCCGCGAGATGGCCCGCTACGAGCTGGAGCTCGCCGCTGTCGATGTCGCGGCCCTGACTTTCGGCACGGAGATCCGAGGGAGCTGGAGATGAGAAAGCCCGAGGGCTCGACGACCCAGCGGCGATCCCGGGCTAGGCGTCTGACGCGACGGTTTGGCCCGGCGCGCCGCGGACCGGCGACCCCGACTGGCGAAGTCACCGATGCGTTCCGGCCCTGATCGCCGGATCCTGGTCGCACATCCCAATCGCACCGTGGCGATCGGCGTACTTGGGCGAAGGGAAACAGCAAGGACCGAAACGGAATCGATATGCCCACCCCCGAAACGACCGCGGCAACAGCCAGACATCTGGCGCTCGCGATCGTCGCCGCGCTCGCCGTGGCGGGCGCGGCGGCCCTCGCCGCCTGCGGTTCCGCCTCGTCGCCTCCGTCCGTGCAGGCTCAGGCCTTTGGCTGGCTTCGCCCCTCGCCCCCGCCGCGCGCCTGGCGGGAGCGCCGGCTTCCCGACGGCTCAGCACAGCTCGCTTATCCGGCCGGTTGGCGGGCGATCCGCTCAGACCCGGGGACCGCGACCGCGGCGGTGCGCTCGGCGAGCGGGGAGATCCGGGGCTACCTGAATGCGACGCCGCGTCAGGGGGCGGAGACGCTCGCGAACTGGGGAAGCTTCCGTCCCGCCCACAACCGCGATGAGGGTGACGTCGACGTAGCGGTGGTCGCCTCCGCGGCCAACCTGCAGTTTCGGAACGGCCGTGGCTCTTGCGTGATCGACACCTACACGTCTTCGACCGGGCACGGATATCGCGAAATCGCCTGCATCGTCGCCGGGGCGAGCGCGTCGACGGTGGTCGTCGGAGCGGCGCCGCCCGAGGACTGGCCGCGGCAGGGACCTCGCGATCGAACGCGCCATCTCCAGCTTTCTCACCTGAAACGAACCCGACCAAGGAAAGGAGACACGATGCTCAAGCAGACGAAGGCTCGGATCGCCGCTGCTCTCGCCGTGCTGGGGATCGTTGGCGCGGCCGCGGTGCCTGTCGCGATCGCCGGACACCACCATCATCACCACCACCACGGCATCCCCCAGCACAACGGCGGCGACCACGACGCCGACAACAACGGCGGCCCCAGCGATGGCGACGGCCGAGCTGCCCAGGCGTGTGATCGTTGCGGATGTCGCGCCACGTTGCCGCTGGGCAAGCGCGACGGCAGACGCATCCTGAGACGAAAGCGGCGAGTGTGAATGTCCGTGAGGCTGACCGTGAACACGATCCGGAGGGCCCGGCACTGCTGGGGTTGGTTGCAGCGAGGCTCATCCACGCGGCGTGGGTGGCACAAGGGGCCGCGCGGCTGATCGTGGCAGAGGGCCTCGACGAAGCGGTGCGCGGTTGAGCTGCTCGTCCCACACCGAACTGAGTTCGACGCACAGTTCGCGGTGGTGGCGATTCGACGAACCGACTGGACCTGTCGTGCGCGGACCGAACTCAGTGGGCCTCAGCTGACGAATCTCCCGAACACGCGGATTCTGCCGCTGGACTCGAATCCGCGTGCTGAGCGCCCGCACAAAAATCCGATTTGCAGGCACTTCATGCCGGAGGAGGGACTCGAACCCCCGACACGCGGATTATGATTCCGCTGCTCTAACCGACTGAGCTACTCCGGCGGGGCGGTCAATCGTAGCGACGGGTCGGTGGGCAGCCGCGGCGATTCCGGGCGCATCTCAACCGCCGCACAACCCTTTTCTACGGCCGAACCGATAGAACTACGCCGCGACGTTCAAGGAGGCCTGAGGGAGGGCCCCACAGGACAGGAGGAATTGGATGCGAGCTCTCAAGCAGTGGAGGGTCTTCGCCGCTGGAGCCGGACTGGCGCTGGCGCTCGGTCTGGCCGCCTGCGGCGGAGGCGATGACAACGGTGGTGGCGGCGGTAACAAATCGTTCGACCTGACGATCGGCGACTCGATTCCGCTCACCGGCGATCTCGCCGACTTCGGGCCGCCCGGCCAGAAGGCGTCGGATCTTGCGGTCTCCGAGATCAACAAGGCGATCCAGCAAGCCGGTGTCGACCAGACCGTGAAGGTCGTTCACGAGGACAACGAGACCAGCCCGCAGGCTGCCGTCCAGGCGGCGCGCAAGCTGGTCGATTCTGACAATGCGAGCTGCATCACCGGTGCCTGGGCGTCGGCGGACACGATCCCGACGGCCCAGTCGGTTTCGATTCCGGACGGGGTTCTGCAGATCTCACCCGCTTCGACGAGCGACGAGATCACGTCTCTCGACGACGACGGGCTGGTGAACCGCACGTCGCCGCCGGATTCGTTCCAGGGTCCGACGCTGGCCAACACGATGGACGACGCGATCGGCGGCGCCAACGGCAAGACGGTCAACATCGGCGCCCGCAACGACTCCTATGGAACCGGCCTCGCCCAGACGTTCGGCGACGCCTGGAAGGACCTGGGCGGCACCGTCGGGCAGCAGGTGATCTATGACCCGGAGCAGCCGAGCTACGACTCGGAGGCCGCGCAGATCACGTCCGGGAACCCGGATGCGATCGTGATCATCGATTTCCCGGAGACCTTCGCCAAGGTCGGCCCCGCGCTGCAGCGCACGGGCAACTGGGATCCGTCGAAGGGCTGGTTCACCGACGGTCTGGCCTCGGGCGACGTACCGGACTCCGTCGATGCGCAGGTCATCGACGGGATGCGAGGCACCGCGCCGGGTTCGCCCGACAAGGGAGAGGCGTCGACGGCGTTCGACACGCTGTACACGAGTTCGGACCCGAAGGATGTCGATCGTCAGACGTTCGACACCCAGAATTTCGACGCGACGATCCTCTGCTACCTGGCCGCGGTCGCAGCTGGTTCGACCGACGGCAAGGACATGGCCGACAAGCTCGTCGACGTGAGCGCACCGCCCGGTGCTCCCTACACGTGGGAGCAGCTGCCCGAGGCGATCAAGGCGCTGCAGAACGGCGATGACATCGACTACCAGGGCGCTTCCGGCGCGATCGACATGGACGACGCCGGCGACGCCACCGCGGGTGTCTACGACATCTACACGTTCAAGGGCTCAACCCTGACCCTCGACAAGATCGGGGAGACGCCCGTGGCGGAGCCCAACCAGTAGTTGAGAAGGAAGCGAGCCGACGGCTCGCGAGCGGAACGGCCGGGGCGAGAGCCCCGGCCGTTTCAGTTCTGCGCCTCGTCCGAGGCCCGGTCGATCCTGGCCGTGCCGCCCAGATAGAGCTCCGCGACCTTGGGATCGTTGAGCAACTCCTCGCCTCGTCCCTCGAACCGGTTCTGGCCGAGATCGAGGACGTAGCCGCGCGTCGACATCCCGAGGGCGCGGCGGGCGTTCTGCTCGACCATCACGATCGTCACGCCGTGCCGGTTGATCTCGGCGATCTTCTCGAAGATCGCCTCGACGAATGCGGGCGCGAGGCCGGCCGACGGCTCGTCGAGGAGGAGCACCGAGGGGTCGGGCATCAGCGCGCGCGCCATCGCGACCATCTGCCGCTCGCCACCGCTCATCGTCCCGGCCGCCTGCCGCCGGCGCTCGCCAAGCCTGGGAAAGAGCTCGTACATCTCGCCCATCCGCCGGCGGGTCGTCCCCCGGTCGAGCGCCCCCATCTCGAGGTTCTCATCCACCGTGAGCGACTCGAAGATGTTGTCGAGCTGCGGCACGTAGCTCATCCCGCGACGCGTGATCAGGTGCGGCCGCATGCCCGTGAGGTCCTCGCTCCGCAGGAAGACGCGACCCTCTCGCGGGGGGAGCAGCCCGAAGATGGACTTGATCAGGGTCGACTTCCCTGCGCCGTTCGGCCCGATCACGGTGACGATCTCGCCGTCCTGCACCGTCAGGTCAACGCCGGTGAGGATGTCCACCTCCGGGACGTATCCCGCGACCAGGCCCTCGACCGCGAGGACGACCCCGTTCGCCTCTCCCGCGGTCACCCGCCGCCGCTCCCCGCCGGGGCTGAGTCCACGGCGACCTCGCCGAGGTAGGCGTCGATCACGCGCTTGTCCTTGCGGACTTCGTGCGGCTCGCCGTCCGCGATCACCCGGCCCTCCGCCATCACGATGACGCGGTCCGAGTGGTTCATGACGACCTCCATGTCGTGCTCGATGAAGAGGACCGTGACGCCGAGCTCGCG
The DNA here is from genome assembly GCA_963825825.1 of uncultured Solirubrobacterales bacterium. GTDB lineage: Bacteria > Actinomycetota > Thermoleophilia > Solirubrobacterales > 70-9 > DASUPK01. The sequence goes on from CAWGUT010000002.1 coordinate 307,401, forward strand.
CCGCAGCCCCTGCAAGTAGTCGAGCAGCCGGCGCCCGAGCGTCGGGTTGATGCCGGCCATCGGCTCGTCGAGGAGCAGCAGCTTCGGCTCGGCCATCAGCGCCCTGGCGAGCTCCAGGAGCTTGCGCTGGCCGCCGGACAGCGTGCCGGCATAGGCGTCGGCGAGGTCCCTGAGATTGAAGAGTCCGAGCAGCTCCAGGGCCTGCTTGCGGACCTCCTCCTCCCGTGCCTTCGAAGCCCGCGGGCGGAAGATGACGTTCCGCAGGAGCTCGCCCGGCTGGTCGGGCGCCGCGAGCATCATGTTGTCGATCACCGGCATCGCCGCCAGGGCCTTGGTGATCTGAAAGGTCCGCACCATTCCCTTCTGCGCGATCTCGTACGGGGGATCGCCGAGGATCTGCTCGCCTCGAAAGCGCACCGACCCCTGATCGCCCTTGTAGAAGCCGGTCAGCACGTTGAAGAGCGTGGTCTTGCCCGCCCCGTTCGGGCCGATCAGGGCGGTGATCCCGCCCTCGGGAACATTCAGCGTCGCCCCGTTGACCGCGCGGATCCCTCCGAAGCGCTTGACCACGTCCTCGGACCTCGAGCAGCGTGTGGCCGTTGCTCACGGCCTCATTCACCGAGGACCATCTCCTCGCGCTTGCCGAACAGGCCCTGTGGCCTGAAGGCCATCAGTCCGATGAGCAGCAGGCCGGTGATCGCCAATCGGACCGCCGCGATGCGGGTCTCCGTGAAGGGCGGGTCCGGCAGGTCGATGAAGCGGGTCCCCTCCAGGACGAACCAGAACAGCACCGCTCCCACTGCGACCCCGCGATAGCTCCCGAGGCCGCCCAGGATCAGCACGCTGTAGGCGAAGAAGGTCACCGCCGGCTCGTAGTCGAGCGGATGGATGGTGGCCAGGTTGAGAGCCAGGAAGAAGCCCGCGATCGCCCCCAGGCATGCCGAGATCGAAAGCGACTGGAGCTTGTAGACGAGGGTGTGCTTGCCGAGCGCCAGGGCGGCGTCCTCGTCCTCGCGGACCGCCCGCAGCACCCGTCCCCAGGGAGTGCGCTGCAGGCGCCTGAGCAGGAAGATCGATATGCCGACCGTGGCCCAGATGACCAGCAGCAGCGGGAAGAGCGAATCCGGGTCGCTCCAGAAGTTGGAGACGAAGTTGTTGATGTGGTCCGAGAGGTCCCGCCAGGAGTTCGTGTAGCAGTTGGACGGGTCGTCGATGTTGCAGAAGAGGCCCTCGTTGCCGCCCGTCAGCCCCCGGGCGTTCTGCGCGAACAGGCGCACCACCTCGGCCATCGCGATGGTGACGATCGCGAAGTAGTCGGCCCGCAGCCGCAGCGACGGCAGGCCGATGAGCACGCCGAAGAGCATCGTCACCAGGACGGCGCAGGGCAGCGCGAGCCAGAACGAGAACCCGGCCTTCAGGACGAGGATCGCCATCGTGTACGCGCCGATCGCCATGAACGCCGCCTGCCCGAAGTTGACGATGCCGGTGAAGCCGGTGTTGAGCTGAAGCCCGAGCGCGACGACGGCGTAGGTGCCGGCGATCACGCCGACGCTGATCCAGAAGCTGAGATTGGTGAGCGCGTCGAAGGTGACGGCGAGGGGCAGGCTCATATCGCCTTCGCCTTTCCGAAGATGCCCTGCGGGCGGATGATCAGCACGACGATCAGCACCAGGAATCCGACGGCGGTCTTCCAGCGCGCGTCGATGACCAGGGTGGACCACTCGGTCATCACCCCGATCACCAAACCCGCCGCCAGCGCCCCGAAGGCGTCCCCGATGCCGCCCAGGATCACGGCGGCGAAGATCGGCAGCAGCAGCTCGAATCCGAGCTCGGGACGCAGGTTGGTGGTGGCCGCGGCCAGCACCCCGGCCAGGCCGGCGAGCGCACCGGCGAAGATCCAGGTGTAGTTGATGATCCGGCGGGTGTCGATGCCCGCCGTCTCGGCGAGCTCGAGGTCATCGGAGAGGGCCCGCATCCGCTTGCCGAGCAGGGTGAGGCGCAGCATCAGCCCGATCGCCGCGATGCACCACGATGCCGACGATCACCACGACCAGCTGCGTCTGCCCGATTCGGAGCCCGAGGAACTGGACGGTGCTGGTCGTGTCGACGTCGAGCACGCGGATGTCGGTGCTCCAGAACCACTGGATGATCGCCCGCAGCAGGAATGCGAGCCCGATCGACATCAGGATCAGCTGCAGGAAGCCGGCGTGCTTCGCGCGCATCGGCCCCCAGAGCACTCGCTCGAAGAGCAGCCCGAGCAGGGCCGTCGCCACCATCGCCCAGAAGATCCCGATGACCAGCGGCAGGCCCCAGGTGACGTTGACCAGGTAGGCCATGTAGGCGCCGAAGGTCAGGAAGTCGCCCTGGGCGAAGTTGACCAGCTTGAGGATCCCGTAGACGAGCGTGAGGCCGACGGCGCCGAGGGCGTAGATCGCGCCCAGGGAGAGCCCGTTGAGCCCGGTCTGCGCAACGGCGTGCAGCCCGTGGCTGATGACCAGCGCGAGGAAGATGGCCGCGATCACCAAGACGCGCGCCGACCCACGGTCGTCGCAGACTCTCCTTGAGGCGCTCGCCGAGCGCGGACGGCGCCGGCTCGGCCAGAGGACTGGCCTCCATGGCCAGCAATCTATCCACGAGACGGGGGGTCGTACACATAGGCTGCCTGGGAATGGACGATCTGGATCGCGCGGTTCACGCCGTCGTGCACGAATGCCTCGGCGTGAAGGAGGGCGAGGAGGCCCTGGTCGTCTGCAATCCCGGCGACGCAGGCGCGTCGGCGAGCGGCTCCGCGAGGAGGCGGCCGAGGCCGGCGCCGACGCGGTGCTCACGGTGATCTCCGAGCGGGCCTCGCATGGGGCCGAGCCGCCCGCGGCGTCGTCGCCGAGGCGATGGCCGCCGCGGACGTGCTGATGGCGCCGACCGTCCAGTCCCTCTCGCACACGGCCGCCCGCAAGCGGGCCACCGACGCCGGCGCGCGCTGCGCGACGCTCCCGGGGGTGACCGAGGAGATGCTGGCGCGGGTGATGAGCGCCGACATGGAGGGGCTGCGGCGGAAGGGACACGCCGTGGCCGAGGCGCTCGACGCGCGCCTCCGAGGCCCGCATCACCGACGCAAACGGCACCGACCTGCGCCTCGATCTCTCCGACCGGCCGGCGATCCCCGATGCCGGCGAGCTGACCGAGCCGCGGCGCCTTCGGCAACCTGCCCTGCGGCGAGGGCTTCATCTCCCCGGCCGCCGGCGACGGCACCCTGGTCATCGACGGCTCGATGGCGGGCATCGGCCTGGTCGACGACCCCGTCGAGCTGGTGGTCGAGGGCGGCCACCTGACCTCGGCGCGCGGAGGGCAGGGCATGGCGTTCATGGAGCTGCTCACCGTCCACGGCGAGGACGGGACCAACATCGCCGAGCTGGGCATCGGCACCAACGAGAAGGCGATCCTGACCGGCGAGATCCTCGAGGACGAGAAGATCCTCGGCACCTGCCACGTCGCCTTCGGCGCCTCCGCGGGGATCGGGGGCACCGTCCAGGTGCCGGTCCACCTCGACTGCATCGTGATGAAGCCGACGGTGGAGCTGGACGGCGAGGCGATCGTCCGCGACGGCGAGCTGCTGGTCCGGTGAACGACGCGAGTCCCGACGTCGACTGGCGCCTGCCGCTGGTCGCCGTTCCCAACTTCTCCGAGGGCCGCAGCGAGAGGGTGATCGAGACCCTCGAGGCGACGCTGGGCGGCTGCGCGAGGGTCCTCAACCGCCACTTCGACACCGAGCACAACCGCTGCGTCTTCACGATCGCGGCGGAGCCGAGCCGCTCGTCGAGGCCCTGGTGGCCGGCGCCGAGGAGGCGATCAACCTGATCGACCTGCGCAGCCACCAGGGCCTGCACCCGCACATCGGCGCGCTCGACGTCTGCCCGGTCGTCTGGCAGGAGGAGAACCGCCACGACGACGCGATCGAGGCGGCCCGCAAGGCCGCCGAGGCGCATCGCGGCTCTCGGCGTCCCGGTGTTCTTCTACGGCGAGCTCGCCACCAGCCCGGAGCGGGTCGAGCGGGCCTACTTCCGCAAGGGCGGTCCGACGGAGCTGGCGCGGCGGATGGAGGCGGGCGAGCTCGAGCCGGACCTGGGCCCTGCCGAGCCGCACCCGAGCGCCGGGGCGACCCTGGTCACCGCCCGTGAGCCACTGGTCGCCTTCAACGTCGAGCTCGACACGCCCGATCCCGAGGTCGCGCGCGCGGTCGCGGCCGAGCTGCGCGAGGCGGGCGGCGGCCTCGCCGGGGTCCGCGCGCTCGGGCTGCCCCGCGAGGGGGGGCGATCGCCAGGTCTCGGTCAACGTCCACGATCCCGATCGCGGTGCCGCTCGCCGAGGTGGTCGCCGAGATCGAGCGGCTCGCCGCGGAGCACGGCGCCCGGCGCGGTCGAGGCCGAGCTGGTCGGGCTCGCCCCGGCGGCGGCGCTCGAGGGCTATCCGGACGAGCCCCCGATCAGGGACTTCGATCCCAAGCGCGACGTGATCGAGAACGTGCCTCGGCTAGCCTCCAATCGATGGCTCAGACGAAGAAGAAGCGCCGCCGCAAGCACCGCGGCACCCAGGGCGGCCGGATCGACAGCCGCCCGGCCCGCGGCCGGCCGCGGAGCCGCGCCGAGGCGCAGTCCCGGGCGCGCAGCCGGACCAAGAAGAAGGGTGGCCCGCGCGGTGCCCGAGCCGGCGAGCTGGTCGAGCGCCCTGAAGAAGGGCGGCGATCGCGGCGGTCCTCTTCGTCGCCGTGATCACGGTCTTCGGTCAGAGCCTGGCCGTGGCAGCTGGTGGTCGGGGTCGCTGATGCTCGGCTTCTACGTCCCGATGGCCTTCACGCTCGACCGCTTCTTCTACCAGCGCCATCTCCGCAAGGAGGCGCAGAAGCGCGCCGAGCGCGAGGCGCAGCGCACCGGCGCCGGGAGGGCTGAGCCGATGGACGTCCGCATGTTCACGGTCGGCCAGATCGCCGAGAACTGCTTCCTGTTCCGCAGGGACGGCTCGGACCGGGCGCTGATCGTCGATCCCGGCGACGAGGCCCCGCGGATCCTCGGCGCGGCCGAGGAGCTCGGCGTCACGATCGACGGGATCCTGCTCACCCACACCCACTTCGACCACATCGGCGCGGTCGCCCCGGTCGCGAAGGCGACGGGAGCGCCGGTCTGGTGCCCGGAGATCGAGACCCCGGTCCTGGCCGACATCAACTCGTTCGTCCCCTGGCCCGGGTTCGGCCCCTACGAGAGCTACGACGCCGACCACACCGTGTCGCGGCGGCGAGAAGCTCGAGCTCGCGGGGATGGAGATCGACGTGATCTTCACCCCGGGCCACAGCCCGGGCCACGTCACCTACTCGGTCCCCGACGAGGCAGGCGATCTTCTCCGGCGACGTCCTCTTCCAGGGCTCGGTCGGGCGCACCGACCTGCCCGGCGGCGACTGGGCGACGCTGCTCGAGTCGATCCGCACGCTGGTGGACTCCCATCCGCCCGAGACCACGGTCTATCCGGGGCACATGGGGATCACCACGCTGGGCGCCGAGCGGGCGACGAACCCGTTCCTGGCCGAGCTCGCCCGCTAGCCGCGGCTAAGGTCGCTGCGCCATGCCCGAGAGGTTCAAGGCCCCGCGGGGCACCTTCGACGTCCTGCCCGAGCAGCAGCCGGTTCGCGCGCCGGATCCACGACGGCCTCGCGGCGGGCTGCTGGAGGCGGCCGGCTACGGGCGGATCGAGACGCCCGTCTTCGAGGACACCGAGCTGTTCGCCCGCGGCGTCGGCGAGTCCACCGACATCGTCCAGAAGCAGATGTTCACCTTCAGGACCAGGGCGGGCGGTCGCTGACCCTGCGGCCCGAGGCGACCGCCTCGATCTGCCGCGCCTACCTCGAGCACGGCATGCAGAAGCTGCGCGCAGCCGGTGAAGCTCTGGACCGACGGGCCCTTCTTCCGCCACGAGCGCCCGCAGGCCGGCCGCTACCGCCAGTTCACCCAGATCGACGCCGAGGCGATCGGCTCGGACTCGCCGCTGGTCGATGCCGAGATGATCATGCTGGCGAGCGACATCCTCGCCGAGCTCGGGGTCGAGGGCGTCCGCCTGCGGCTCGGCAGCCTCGGCACGCCCGCGACGCGGAGCGCCTATCTCGACGAGCTTCGCGACTACCTGCGCTCCCACGAGGCCGAGCTCTCCGAGGAGGTCCGCGACCGGATCGACGCCAACCCGCTGCGCGCCTTCGACGCGGACCACGAGGGAACCCGCAAGGTGATGGCCGAGGCACCGACGCTGCTCGACCGCCTCGATCCCGACGGACGCCGAGCACTTCGAGCAGGTGCGCGAGCTCCTCGATCGAAACGGCGTCGCCTACGAGCTCGACCCGACCCTGGTCCGCGGCCTCGACTACTACACGCGCACCGTCTTCGAGTTCGAGTGCGAGCGCCTCGGCGCGCAGTCGGGGATCGGGGGCGGCGGCCGCTACGACGGCCTGATCGAGCAGCTCGGCGGGCCGCCGACGCCGGGCTGCGGCTGGGCGCTCGGGGTGGATCGGATCGCGCTCGCGCTCGAGCAGAGGCGGAGGCGCGGCGAGGCCGAGCCGACGCGCGACGGCGTCTTCGTCGTCGCCGGACGACGACGGCCGCGCCGCGCGCGCTCGCGCTGGTCACCGAGCTGCGCCGCGGCGGGCATCGCGGCCGACCTCGACCTCGCCGGGCCGGGCGACCAAGGGCCAGATGAAGCAGGCGGACCGCGTCGGCGCGCGGCTACGCGCTGATCCTCTCGGGCGATGGCCGGGCGACCCTTCGCGACATGGCCTCGGGCGAGGAGCGGGAGGTCGATCCGTCCCGCGTCGCCGAGGAAATCCGCTCCTAGCTGAGAAACTCCCCGCGATGAGCGACGGGTTCCCGGCCCTGCGGGCGAACGAGTACCGAGACACCTGGTGCGGCCAGGTGCTGCCCGACCGGGTCGACTCCGAGGTCCGCGTCGCCGGCTGGGTCCATCGCCGCCGCGACCACGGCGGGCTCGTCTTCATCGACCTGCGGGACCGCACCGGGCTGGTGCAGCTGGTCTTCAACCCCGACGAGGCCGGCGAGGCATTCGAGCTCGGCCACGAGCTTCGCTCCGAGGACGTGATCACCGCCTCGGGACCGGTGGTGAGGCGCTCCCAGGAGACGGTCAACCCGGAACTGCCGACCGGAGAGGTCGAGATCCGGGTGAGGGACGCCGGGCTCCTCTCCGACGCCGACACCCCGCCCTTCGAGATCGAGTCCTTCTCGGGCGAGGTGAGCGAGGAGACCCGCCTCCGCTACCGCTACCTCGACCTGCGCCGCGACCGGATGAGGCAGGCGCTCGAGCTGCGCCACCGGGTGAGCTCCGCGATGCGCGAGTTCCTCTCCGGGGAGGGCTTCGTCGAGATCGAGACGCCGATCCTCACCCGCTCGACGCCCGAGGGCGCCCGCGACTTCCTCGTCCCGAGCCGGCTGCAGCGCGGCTCCTTCTACGCGCTGCCGCAGTCGCCGCAGCTCTTCAAGCAGCTGCTGATGATCGGCGGCTTCGAGCGCTATTTTCAGATCGCGCGCTGCTTCAGGGATGAGGACCTGCGCGCGGATCGGCAACCGGACTTCACGCAGCTGGACATCGAGATGTCCTTCGTCGACACCGACGACGTGATCGAGCTCAACGAGCGCCTGCTGGCGTTCGTGCTGGGTCGGTGCGGCGTCGAGGTCTCGCTGCCGATGCGGCGGATCCCCTACGACGAGGCGATCGACCGCTACGGCACCGACAAGCCCGACCTGCGCTTCGGGCTCGAGCTGCACGAGCTCACCGAGGTCTTCCGCGAATCCGAGTTCAACGCCTTCCGGCAGGCGATCGAGGGCGGGGCGGTGGTGCGCGGCCTCAACGCCGGCACGCGCGAGATGTCGCGGGCCGATCTCGACGGCCTGGTCGCCGAGGCCACCGAGCTCGGCGCCAAGGGGCTCGTCTGGGCCGTGGTCGAGTCCGACGGCTGGCGCTCGCCGGTCGCCAAGTTCCTCTCCGCCGAGGAGATCGCGAGCGCCAATGAGGAGCTCGGCGCGAGCGAGGGCGATGTGCTCCTGGTTGTCGCCGACCAACCGCTCGTCTCGGGCGCGGTCCTGGGCGAGCTGCGGCGCCGTCTGGGGGAGCGACTCGGCCTGATCGATGCAGAGGCGAATGAGCTCACCTGGATCGTCGACTGGCCGCTGCTCGCGTGGGACGCCGAGGAGGACCGCTGGGATCCGCTGAACCACCCGTTCACCTCCCCCGACGGCACGTTCGACCCCGACGATCCGGGCGCCGCCCGCGCCAAGGCCTACGACGTCGTCTGGAACGGATGGGAAATTGGTGGGGGCTCGATCCGTATCAGCGACCCCGAGGTGCAGCGACAGGTGTTCGGAGCGATCGGAATCGACGAGCAGGAGGCCGAGGAGCGCTTCGGCTTCCTCCTCGAGGCGCTGCGCTACGGCGCCCCGCCCCACGGCGGCATCGCCTACGGCCTCGACCGGATCGTCGCCCTGCTTCATCGCACCGAGTCGATCCGCGACGTGATCGCCTTCCCGAAGACCGCCTCGGGGGGCGATCCGCTGACCGGGGCCCCCGCGCCCGTCGACGAGCGACAGCTGCGCGAACTGGGGATCTCGGTGAGAAGCGGGGGTGGAAGGGGCTAGTCCGATGGAAGGCCGGCTTCCGCCCGACGACGACGATCTGTTCGAGTGGACGGACGCGCCCGCGCGGCCGCCTCGGCGGGAGCGCGAGCGCGGGACCGGCGAGCGCGATCGGGCCGGGCGTCGCAGCGACACGGAGGAGAGGCGTCGGGTCCGCGGCGACACCGGCGAGTTCGAGCGGGGTGGGAGGCGGCCGCCGTCCGGGCGCCGCGCGCGTCGGCGCGACCTGCCGGCGAGGGTGCGTCGCCGCCAGGACCTGATGGTCGGCGCCGCCGCGGTGGCCGTGATCGTTCTCCTGATCGCGGCGATCTCGAGCGGCGGAGGCGGCGGGAGCGAGCCCGCGATCGGTCTCAAACGACTCGTCGGCCAGACGATCGTCGCGAGGCTCGGAGCAAAGGGGCCGGACCAGGCGCTGCTCCAGAGGGTGAAGCAGGGGAGAGTCGGGGGCGTGATCGCCTTCAACAGGGACGCCACGAAGCTCAAGGCGGAGATCGCGACCCTGCAGCAGGCCGCGAGCGCCGGCGACAGCCCGCCACTGCTGGTGATGGTCGATCAGGAGGGTGGCGACGTGAAGCGGCTTCCGCAGGGCCCGCCCAACGCCTCGCCCGCCCAGCTCGGCCAAAGCGGCGACGAAAACCAGGCGCGCGACGAGGGGAAGGCGACCGGCTCCTACCTGAGAGGCCTCGGCGTCAACGTCGACCTGGCGCCGGTGCTCGACGTCGCCCATCAGAACACCGCGGGCACGATCAAGAGCCGCACCTTCGGATCGGACCCGGCGGTCGTCACCAAGGTCGGGGTCGCCTTCGCCGAGGGGCTGCAGGACGGTGGGGTGGTGGCGACGGCCAAGCACTTCCCGGGACTCGGCTTTGCGACGGTGAGCACGGACGACCAGCCCACGGACATCGCCGCGACCAGCGACCAGCTGCAGAACGATCTCGAGCCGTTCAAGGGCGCGATCGCGGCGGGCATCAAGATGGTGATGGTCTCGACCGCGGGCTACCCGACGCTCGGCTCCAAGAAGCAGGCGGCGTTCTCCGCCGGGATCGTCGGCGGCCTGCTGCGCGATCAGCTCGGCTTCGACGGCGTGGTGATCACGGACGACCTCGAGGCGCCCGCGGTGACCAACACGACCTCGCCGGTGGTGGCGGCGACCAGCGCGATCAGGGCTGGGGACGACATGTTGCTCTACGGGACGAGCGCCGGCGCCTCCGACCGTGCCTTCGGGTCGCTGGTCAGCGAGGTGAAGAGCGGCAACCTCAATCGCTCGCTCTTCCAGGAGGCCTACGACCGGATCACCTCGCTGAAGGACAGCCCGACGGGCTGAGTCCGATCCTGCCCGATGGATAGGGTGCCGCGCGAACTGCCTGTCCACTCTCCGACCGGAGGGAGACCATGAACGAGTTCCTTCAGCCCGACGACACGCGCGATGCGCTGCGCAAGATCGGCGGGCTTCTGATCGGGCTCGCAGCCGCGATGATCTACATCCGCAAGGGCCCGTTCCTCACGGCGAACGACCAGCAGTGGGCGACGTTCCCGATGTTCCTGGTGGTTGCGATCCCCGCCGTCTACCTGTACGGGAGCATCTTCACCCGGCCCCAGACCGGCGAGCTCCGGCCCTGGCAGGCGGTGCACAGCGTCTTCGGCCTGATCTTCGTGCCCTTCGCGCTGGCCCAGTTCGTCGACCTGATCGGCGGCACGCCGAGCGCCCCGCTGAACCTCTTCTGGATCTTCGCCGCGACCGCCGCGCTCGCCTTCTACGCGGGCGCCAGGGCGGGAGTGCGCGTCCAGTTCCTGCTCGGCTCGATCGCGGTGATCATCTCCTGGACGGCGCTCTGGGACAAGATCCTCTCGGGCGGGATCGGCGCCCACTGGGGCATCTACCGCGGGCTGCTCGGCATCCTCGCGATCGGACTGCTGGCGGCGGCCCTATACGTGTGGCGCGAGAATCCCGGCGGCGACGACGTGGGCGCCAGCGCGACGGGTCCCGCGGGTGATCTGGGGCTCTGGAAGGCGTCGGAGCTCGTCACCGGCGCGGGGATCGCGGCGGTGATCGGCTGCGCTCTGGGAATCACCGCTCGATCGGCAACCTGAACCCGCTCAGCGGGAGCACGCCGCCCGATCCAGACCAGCAACTTCTGGGACATCATGTTGCTGCTGGTCTCCCTCGGGCTGGTCGCGATCGGCTCGCAGATCGGGACCCGAGGCCCGGTCTACGTCGGCGGCGATCGGCCTGGTGCTGTTCCTGTTGATCGCCGGCCTCGATCTCGACTCGACGCCGCCGGACCCGTTCAAGCTCGGGGTCTGGCCGTGGGTGCTGCTCGTCCTCGGGCTGATCGGCATCGGGCTCAGCTTCACGCGTGAGGCGAGCCTCGGCGACCAGCCGCGGCGCTTCATCGAGAACCTGCGCCGGCCTGGGAGCTGACCGAGACGAAGGACCCTGACGAGCTCGCTCGCCGCTTCCTGGCCGCCCTCAGCGCGGGCGACCGGGCGGCGGTGGGCGAGCTCGTCCATCCCGAGGTCGAGATCCGCACCGAGCGGACCGTCCACCGCGGGCCGGAAGGCGGCGATGGAGTGGTCGAGCAAGGTCTTCGACCACCTGGTCCGCCGCTACGTCCCGGTCGAGATCGAGGAGACGCCGAGCGGGGTCCTGGTCCACGCCGAGCTCCAGTACGTCTGGCGGGAGAGGGGCGAGGTGGGGGACACCTCCCGGGTCGCGATCGAGCTCGGGATCCGCGACGGCCTGATCTCCTCCTGGTACCTGCTCGACGAGCCGGAGTAGCTCGGAGCCGGTGCTAGGGTTGCACGCAGGCCCGAGCCTGTACGCGAACCGCTTCAAACGTTGACCCAACACAACTGGCTTGGGGGTCGATTTCCGGCGGTCCCTCGGGGTCGTCGGTAGACCACCACCTATGCGACACGGGTTACCAAGCCGGAGCGGAAAACGGCAGGTTGGAGCCTCTCTGAACGTACGTCATTGGCGCATGGATCGCGCGGTATCCGCGTTTACCCTTCGGCGCGTGAGGAGGCCGCAGCCAATCGGGAGCTCTTCGAGGAGTACCTCGCCGACGATTCGCGCCGCGGGCCGGCGCCCGAGGGCTCGTTCAGCGGCTCCGCCGGGGGCGCGCCGTGCGGCGATCTCGTCCGTCTTTCGGTGCTGGTGTCGCGACGGCCGCATCGAGCGGGTCAGCTTCGACCATGAGGGCTGCTCGGCGACCGCGGCCGCGGCGGCCGCCACCGCGGAGCTGGCCGAGGGGGCGCCGGTGCTCGACGCAGCCCGGATCGGTCCCGACGAGGTCGAGGCCGAGCTCGGCGGCCTCGGGCCGAGCCACCGCCACGCGGCCGTCCTCTCCGCGGACGCGCTCCACCGCGCGCTCTCCGGTCTCGCCGGATCGGGGCATCCGCTCGCGGAGGCGCCCGCCGACGGCGAGCGCGTGCTGGTGGCCCTCAGCGGCGGGGTGGACTCCGCAGTCGCGGCGCTGCGCGAGCGCGAGGCCGGGCGCGAGGTCATCGCGGTCACGCTCAAGCTCTGGGCCGATCAGCGCACCGACGGCGAGCGCAGCTGCTGCTCACCGGAGGCGGTGCTCGGCGCGCGCCGCGTCGCCCACTCGCTCGGGATTCCGCATCTGACGCTCGACCTCGAGGACGAGTTCCGTGCCGGGGTGGTCGGTCCGTTCCTGCGCGGCTACGCGGAGGGCAGCACGCCAAACCCGTGCGTGCTCTGCAACGGCGATCTGCGGATCGACGCGATGATCGCTCTCGCCGATCGCCTCGGGGCCGAGCGGCTCGTGACCGGGCACTACGCGCGGATCGTCGACGACGGCGACGGGCCCCTGCTCGCCGCCGCCGCCGATGCGGCCAAGGACCAGACCTACATGCTCTCCGGGCTCCGGCCCGGCTCGCTCGCCCGCCTGCGCTTCCCGCTCGGGGAGCTGACCAAGCCCGAGGTGCGCGAGATCGCCTCGCGCGCGGGGCTCGAGGTGGCCGGGCGCACGGAGAGCCAGGACCTCTGCTTCCTCGCCGGGCAGGGCAAGCGTGAGTTCCTGCGGCGCCACGCGGGGCTCGAGGACGCGGCCGGGAGACGTCGTCGACCGGCGGGGCCGCCGGCTCGGGACGCACAGCGGCCACCACAACTTCACGGTCGGCCAGCGGCGAGGCCTGGGCGTCGGCGGCGGCGAGCCGCTCTACGTCCTCGGCACCGATGCCGCCACCAACACGGTCGTCGCCGGTTCGCGAGAGCGAGCTCGCCACCCGGCGGGTGAGGATCCGCGGCGCGCGGCTGCACCGGCCCGCGGAGAGGGTCGACGGCGTCCGCCTCCGCTACCACTCGCCGAGGCGCGACTGCCGCCTCGAGGTGAACGGCGATCCGAGCGAGGCGATAGTCGCTCTCGCCGAGCCCGTGGACGGGCCGGCGCCCGGGCAGGTGGCCTGCCTGCTGGACGGCGACCTCGTCGTCGGCCACGGCACCATCGTCTAGGCGGGGGGCAATCGCCGGGCGCTCTCGTACCGGGCCGAAACAATGGATCCCTTCCGGGTTTAGGCTGCCGGAAACCAGGAATGGGAGGGAGCATGCAGCAAGGGAGAGTTCAAATCGTGGTCCTGCCGATCGTCATCGCGGCTCTGCTGGCGGTCTTGGTGCCCGCTGCGCAGGCGGCGCCGACGACGGTGACCGGCGGTGGGGAGAACGACTACAACTACAAGCTCGCCGCCGCCCCGGGCACGACGAACAACCTGAGCGTCAGCCTGCAGCCCGGCAGCGGAGGGTTCTTCGACTACGTGTTCACGGATTCGGCCGGGCTGGTAACGCCGCTGTATCTGAGCTGTCGTGCCCCCGATGGCAGCAATGCCGCCGAAGGGGTTCACCAGACCCTGATCTGCGGTGGCCCGATCGTGGAACCGCTCGCGGACAACGCCCTCAGGATCGAAATGGGCGACGGCGACGACGTCGTCAATGTGGCATTCAGGCAGGACTCGGGCTTCAACCAGGTCGCCCAGGCGATCAAGGGCGAGGATGGCAACGACACCCTCTCCGGCAGCGGCCCCGCGACGGGCGACACCTTCGTCGAGCTCGATTCTCGATGGCGGCCCCGGCAACGACGTCCTGCGCAGCGGCAGCAATCAGATTCTGCAGGGGAGGGGCGGGATCGACCACCTCTTTGCCAGGAACGGTCTCCGGAACCCGACGATCAACTGCGGAGCGGGCAGCAACAAGAGAGAGTCCGCCCAGGTCGACAAGAAGAAGGACCTGAAGGTAAAGAGCTGCTAGCGGCCACCAGCGGCGGTGGGTCGCTCCTAGACTCCGCCCCGTGAAGGCCGACGAGATCCGCAGGACCTACCTCTCGTTCTTCGAGGAGCGGGGGCACAGGATCGTGCCCTCGGCGTCGCTCGTGCCCTCGGTGCACGACCCCTCGGTGCTGCTGACCACGGCCGGGATGCAGCCCTTCAAGCCGTACTTCCTCGGCCAGGGGAAGCCGCCCGCGCCGCGGGTCACGGACGTCCAGCGCTGCTTCCGCACGACCGACATCGAGGAGGTCGGCAACACGAAGCGGCACCTCACCTTCTTCGAGATGCTCGGCAACTGGAGCTTCGGGGACTACTTCAAGGAGCAGTCGATCCCCTGGGGCTGGGAGCTCTCGACCGAGGGCTTCGGCTTCGACCCCGAGCAGATCTGGGTGACGGTGTTCGAGGGCGACGAGGAGCTCGGCCTCGGCCCCGACGAGGAGGCGATCGAGATCTGGCGCGCGGTCGGCGTGCCCGAGGAGCGGATCGTCCGGCTGCCCCGCTCGGAGAACTTCTGGCAGGCCGGCCCGACCGGGCCGTGCGGCCCGTGCTCGGAGATGTACCTCGACCGCGGTGAGGAGTTCGGCCGGCCCGGCGAGCTGCCCGGGCGACGACACCGATCGCTTCCTCGAGTACTGGAACCACGTCTTCATGACCTACGACCTGGCCGAGGACGGGACGCTCACCGAGCTTCCGACGAAGAACATCGACACCGGGATGGGCGTCGAGCGGATGGCGGCGATCCTCCAGGACGTCGATTCCGTGTTCGAGACGGACTCGCTGCGCCCCCTGATCGAGCTCGCCGAGGAGCTCTCGGGGCGCTCCTACTCTGACGGCGGGGCGACAACTCGCGCCATGCGCATCCTGGCCGACCACGCCCGCGGCACCGCGGCGCTGATCGCCGACGGCGTCGTGCCCTCGAACGAGGACCGCGGCTATGTCCTGCGCCGGATCATGCGACGCGCGATCCAGCAGGGCCGCTCGATCGATCTCCCCTCGCCCTTCATGGAGCGCTTCGCCGACCGCGCTCTGGATCTGCTCGAGCCCGCCTACCCGGAGCTCGCCGCGGAGCGCGAGAACGTGCTGCGCTGGGCGTCTGACGAGGAGGAGAACTTCGGCCGGACGCTCGAACGCGGCACCCAGATGCTCGCTGACCTGATCCGCCACGCGCACGAGGACCGCACCTCGTGGATCGATGCCGAGGACGCCTTCAGGCTCCACGACACCTACGGCTTCCCCTACGACCTCACCAAGGAGCTGCTCGCCGAGCAGGGCCTCTCGGTGGACGACGAGGGCTTCGAGGAGCTGATGGAGGAGCAGCGCTCGCGCGCACGGACGGGGACCGCCACCGCCCACGGATCGGAGGACCACCACGGGGCGGTGCTGAGCTTCGCCTCGGCGGCGCCGCCGTCGCGCTTCGTCGGCTACGAGAAGCTGCGCGCCGAGACCAGCCTGCTCGCCGTCCAGGGGGACGACGGGAAGGCCCTGGTCAAGCTCGAGGAGAGCCCCTTCTACGCGGAGGGCGGCGGCCAGGTCGCGGACTCCGGGGAGGTCCGCTGGGACGGCGGCAGCGCCAGCGTCGCCGACGTCTACCGGATCGGGGACGACCAGGCGGTGGAGCTCGACAGCCCGCTGGACGGGCTCGCGCCAGGCGCCCGGGTCGAGGCGGAGGTCGACCATGTCGCCCGCTTCGCGACGATGCGCAACCACACGGCGACCCACCTGCTCCACGCGGCGCTCAGGGAGCGGCTCGGCACCCACGTGCGGCAGGCGGGCTCGGCGGTGCGACCCGACAAGCTGCGCTTCGACTTCACCCACGGCGCCCCGCTGACGAACGAGGAGCTGGGTGACATCGGGGACCGCGTCAACGAGTGGATCAAGGAGAGCCACGCGGTTCGCGCTCTCGAGATGTCTCGGATGGAGGCGGAGCGCCTCGGCGCGATGGCGCTGTTCGGCGAGAAGTACGGCGACTGGGTCCGGGTGATCGAGGTGGAGGGCGTCTCTCGCGAGCTGTGCGGCGGCACCCACGTCGCCAACACCGCCGCGATCGGGATCTTCGCGATCGCCTCCGAGGGCTCGAGCGCGGCGAACGTGCGCCGCATCGAGGCGCTCACCGGCCCGGCGGCGATCGACTGGTTCCGCCGCCGCTCCCGCGAGCTCTCCGAGATCGGCCGGATCCTCGGCTCGGAGCAGGACCCCCTCGCCGGCGCCCGCCGCGCGGCCGAGCGCATCGACGAGCTGGAGGAGCCGACGAAGAAGGCGGGCTCCGAGGACCTCTCCAAGAAGGCGGAGGAGATCGCGGCCTCCGGTCAGCGGATCGGGGGGATCACGGTGTTCGTCGGCCGCGGCGAGGACGCCGACCAGCGCACGCTGCTCGATCTCGCCGACCGCATCAAGTCCCGCGCGGGCGCGGCGGCGGTCGTCCTCGGCGGCGCCGGGGACGGCAAGGCAGCGCTTGTCGCCAGCTTCAGCAAGGAGGTCACCGACCGCGACCTCTCCGCCGTGGAGGTGATCAGGGAGGCGGCGCAGGTCGATCGGGGGCGGGGGAGGGGGCCGCGAGAACGTGGCCCAGGCCGGCGGCCGCGACCCGGCCAAGCTCGACGAGGCACTGGCTGTCGCTCGGAAGGCGATCGAGGCCAAGCTCACCGCCTGATGAATAGAGGCGTTCGCCTGGGCGTCGTGATCGCCGCTGCCCTCTGCGCCGCCGCAGTCGCGGCGATCGTCGTGCTGAGCTCGTCCGGCTCGTCCGAGCAGGTGGTCGGCGGGTCGGCGAGGGTCGTGATGGCGACCCCGCCCGACTATCTCGACCCGCAGCTCGCCTTCACGACCGAGGCGGCCGAGGCCGACTGGATCGCATACACCCCGCTGCTCACCTACCGGCACAAGGGCGGCGCCGACGGGACCGAGCTCATTCCCGGACTGGCGCAGCGGCTGCCGCGGATCTCGCCGGACGGCCGCATCTACCGCCTGACGCTGCGACAGGGGCTCGTCTACTCCAACGGCCGGCCGGTGGTGGCGAGCGACTTCGCGTACACGATCGAACGCGCGATCCGGCTCGGGTGGCCCGGCAAGCGGTTCCTCACCGCGAACATCGTCGGCGCCGAGGCCTTCGATCGCGGCCAGGCGCAGGAGATCGCCGGCATTTCGACAGATGACGCGAGCGGTCAGGTCACGATCAGGCTCGTCCGGCCGTGGGGTGCGTTCGAGAACGTGCTGGCGCTCCCCGCCACCGGGCTGGTCCCGAGTGGAACACCGATGCGCGACCTGAGCGCCACGCCGCCTCCCGGTGTCGGCGCCTACCGCATCACCGAGGTCGTCCCGGGCCGCAGCTGGACGATGGTCAGGAACCACCGTTTCGATCACCTCGAGATCCCGGACATCCCTTCGGGGAGCCTGGAGCGGATCTCGGTCAAGATCGTGCATAGCCCGGGCGCCGCGGCCGACCAGGTGCTTGCCGGCCGCGCGGACGGCTACGACCCCGGCGCACCGTTGGAACCCGGGATCCAGGAGCGTGCACGGGCGCTCGGGTCCAAGCGCTTCGACATGGTCGGCGTTCCCTCGACGCTCTACTTCTTCATGAACACCGTCCAGCCGCCCTTCAGCAGCGAGCTCGCGCGGCGCGCCGTGATCACTGCGCTGAACAGGCCGTACATGGCCAAGCTCGCGAAGGGCGCACTGGTCCCGGACTGCTACCTGATCCCCGACGGGGTCGCGGGGCACCCGACGGCCTCCTGCCCGTACGGCGACGCGGACGACCCCGGCGACCTGAAGACGGCGAGGCAGCTCGTGCAGGAGTCGGGCACCGCTGGGCTCCCGGTCGTCGTCTGGGTTGAGGACAGCTCGCCCGAGCGCGCCTACGCGCGCTACTACACGAAGCTGCTCAACCGAATCGGCTTCGATGCCCGCACCAAGACCGTGGCGACCGCGCAGGACTTCGGCAGGGTCGGAAAGGTGCGAACGGAACCGCAGACCGGTTTCGCCAGTTGGTTCAACGACTTCCCGAACCCGCTCGACTTCTACTCCGTCCTGGACTCCCGCTCCATCGGGCCGCCGGGAAGCCCGAACGCGGGGCACGTCAACGACCTCTTCATCCAGCAGCAGCTCGAGAAACTCAGCCTGGTCCAGGCCCAGGATCTGGGCTCGGCGGCCGGCGAGTGGAGGGACCTCGATGAGTACGCGGCGAAGAAGTCCTATCTGGCCGTCTTCGGCACGCAGCGGGTCCCGAAGCTGATCAGCGAGCGGGTCGACCCGAGCTCCGCCGTGATCCACCCGCTCTTCCTGAGCGACTGGAGCAGCTGGTCACTCCGGTAGAGGGCTGCGCAGGCCGATGTGCCGATTCGGCAGGGGTGAGCGTGCGATCCCGCTCCCATCTGTTGGCAGTTAATAAGAATTGCTTGACTTGCCCGGTGCGCGGATATATCACTCCGGTTGGGTGCAGGCAGATCCCGTTGGGATCTGGAACAAAAACAGGAGGGAACAGGGTGAGGAAGCTCCGAAAGCTGGCCTATTGGGCTCGGCTACTGCGGTGGCGGCAATTGGACTGGTCGCCTGCGGCGGCGGAGTAGCAGCAGTGGCGGTGGCAGTAGCGAGGGCGGCACGGCCACGGTGCTGATGGGCACCGCGCCGGACTACCTCGACCCGCAGGAGGAGTACACGACGCAGGGGGCCGAGGCCACCTGGATCAGCTACACGCCGCTGGTCACCTACAAGCACGAGAACGCGCCGGGCGGCAACGAGCGTGATCCCGGGGCTCGCGACCGCCCTGCCGCAGATCTCGCAGGACGGCAAGACCTACACCCTCACCCTGCGCAAGGGCCTCGTGTTCTCGGACGGCCGCCGGTCAAGGCGAGCGACTTCGCGTGCACGGTCGAGCGCATGATCAAGGTGCAACTGGGGCGGCAAGAGCTTCTTCACCGACAACGTCGACGGGCGCCACCGACTTCGACGAGGGCAAGGCGAATCGACATCACGGGCATCACGACCGACGACGCGACCGGGCAAGATCACGATCAAGCTCGACAAGCCCTACGGCGCGTTCACGAACGTGCTGGCGTTCCCCGAGCTGGGTCTGGTCCCGTGCGGTACGCCGGAGCACACCCTGACGACCGACCTGCCGCCGGGCGTCGGCCCGTACATGATCACGGACATCGTCCCGAACAAGTCGTTCAGCGTCGTCAAGAACCCGAAGTTCGCGGCAGCAACAACGTCCCGGACATCCCGCTGGGCCACCTCGACAAGATCAACGTGACGATCGAGTCGAACACCCAGACCGAGGCCCAGCAGGTGCTCAACAACCAGGCGGACGACTTCGACGCGGGCGACACGCTGCCGCCGTCGCTGGTGCCGCAGGTCCAGCTCGCAGGCGAGCGATCGGTTCGAGCGCGGTGACGATCCCGTCGACGTTCTACTTCTTCCTGAACACGAAGATCCCGCCGTTCAACAACGAGCTGGCGCGGCAGGCGGTCAACACCGCCATCGACCGGCCGGCGCTGCAGCGTCTGGCGAGCGGTTCCTGACAGCCGGCGTGCTTCTTCCTCCCCGAGGGCATCGTCGGGCACCCGGACGGCGAGTGCCCGTACGGCGCGGCTGACGGCCACGGCGACATCGCGAAGGCGCAAGCAGCTCGTGCAGCAGTCGGGCACGGCCGGGCAGATCGATCACCGTCTGGGGCGAGCAGCGCGGCGCCGCGGACGCAGTACGTCGAGTACTACGCCGACCTGCTGAACAAGATCGGCTACAAGGCGACGCCGAAGATGATCGCGGACACGACCTACTTCCCGACGATCGGCAACGCGAAGACCGACGCCGCAGACCGGCTTCGCCGACTGGATCCAGGACTTCCCGAACCCGGTCGACTTCTACCTGCTGCTCGACGACGAACTCGATCCAGCCGGTCAACAACGAGAACTTCGGCAACGTCAACGATCCGCACATCCAGCAGCAGCTGGCGAAGCTCGAACCGTCGCCGTCGACGGAGCTGGACTCGGTGGCGAGCCAGTGGCAGGCGCTCGACGAGTACATGGCCAAGAAGGCGTACGTCGGTCGTGTACGGCTCCGAGCAGGTGCCGAAGTTCTTCAGCGACCGGATCGACTTCGAGTCGGCGCGTGGTCCATCCGACCTACCTGAACGACTGGAGCACCTGGCAGCTGAAGTAGGACCGAGAACCGAATAAAGGACGATTGGGGCGTGCCAGGGCGCCCCATGACGAGATGGCAGTAGACCCGACCGCTCCAAGCCCGGGCGTTCCGGCGCACTCGAGCCGGAGATGCCCCTGGGCTCGAGCGAGACGCAGGGCGAGGGCGGCGTCGGCCCGTACAAGCTGGCGCGCGCGCCGGCTGCGGCGCAACAAGACGGCGCTCGCCTTCGGCGCGATCTTCCTGCTCATCGTGCGTCCTGTGCCTGCTGCGCGCCGCTCTACGCGAAGCACGTCGCGCACACCACGCCGTCCGCGAACCACATCACCGACAGATCACGGTCGGCGGCAAGGAGAGGGACGTCGTCTCGCCCGACGGGCATCCCGACCGGCCCGACCTGGACGGGCAAGTTCTTCCTCGGCGCCGACTCGAACGGCCGCGACGTCGCGGTCCGGCTGCTCTACGGCGGGCGCAACTCGCTGGAGATCGGCTTCATCGCCACGTTCATCAGCGTGCTCCTGGCGACGATCATCGCCCTCGTCGCCGGCTACTTCCGCGGCGTCGTCGACGGGCGTCCTCTCGCGGACGATGGACCTGATCTGGGCCTATCCCGGTGATCCTGCTCGGCGTCGCGCTCGGCACGGCGCTGGCGCTGGGCGGGCTCGACTTCGGCCTGTTCACCGTCAACGGCAACTCGCTGCTGGATCCCGGCGATCATCATCGGCGTCGTCTACGTGCCCTACATGGCGAAGCCGCTGCGGGGGCAGGTGCTCGGCCTGCGCGAGAAGGAGTTCGTCGAGGCCGCGCGCGCCCAGGGCGCGGGCAACCTGCGGATCATGTTCCGGGAGATCCTGCCCAACCTCGCCTCGAGCATCATCGTCTTCATCCCGCTGATGATCGCCAACGCGATCCTGCTGGAGGCCGGCGCTCTCCTTCCTCGGCGCCGGCGTGCAGCCGCCGAACCCGTCCTGGGGGACGATGATCGGCGACGGCATCCGGCTGATCCCGAGCGCGATGCACCTGACGCTGATCCCCGGCGGGATGCTCGTGCTGGCCGTGCTCGGGATCAACGTCTTCGGCGACGGCGTGCGCGACGCCCTCGACCCGCGCGCCGAGGTGCGGATCGAGCACTGATGGCGCGCTTCATCGTCCGCCGGCTCTTCTCGATGGTCGCGGTGCTGTTCGCGATCTCGGTCCTGACCTTCCTGATCTTCCAGGCGATCCCGAACGGCGACCCGGCGGTGCGGCTCGGCGGCCGCAACTCGACGCCGGAGACCCGCGAGGCGATCCGCAAGGACTGGGGCTTCGACAAGCCGATCTACGAGCAGTACTTGATCACGATGAAGAAGATCTTCACGGGCACGGTCGTCTCCTACACGCAGCAGATCAACGTCGTGGACGAGATCAAGCGCGACCTGCCCGCGACGCTCTCGCTGGCGATCGGCGCCGGGATCATCTGGCTCGGCTTCGGGATCCTCTTCGGGGTGATCAGCGCCGTGAAGGCCGGCAGGTTCACCGACACGAGCCTCACCGTGCTGGCGCTGATCGGCGTCTCGACGCCCGGTCTTCCTGCTCGGCGCGCTGGTCCTCTGCTCTTCGCCTACAAGCTCAGATCTTCCCGGCCGGCGGCTACGTGCAAGTTGACCGAGGACCCCTGGGGATGGTTCACGCACCTGATCCTGCCCTGGTTCGTGCTGTCGGTGCTGTTCATCGGCTTCTACTCCCGCGTGCTGCGCTCGAACATCCTCGACACGATCAACGAGGACTACGTGCGCACGGCGCGGGCCAAGGGCCTCAGCGAGCGCCGGGTGCTGATCCGCCACGTCCTGCGCAACTCGCTGATCCCGGTCGTCTCGCTCTTCGGCCTCGACTTCGCGGCCGTGATCGGCGGCGGCGCGATCCTCACCGAGTCGGTCTTCAACCTGCAGGGCGTCGGCCAGTACGCCGCCGACGTCGATCGAGCAGCTCGACGTGCCGCCGGTGCTCGTGATCACGATGTTCGGCGCCTTCTTCGTGGTCGTCCTCAGCGCGGTCGTCGACATCATCTACGCCCTGCTCGACCCGCGGATCCGGCTGAGCGGATGACCAGCTCCGATGGCGGGACGCCCCTGCTCGAGGTCGAGGACCTGCGGGTCGAGTTTCGCGACCGAGGAGGGCACGGTGCACGCCGTCGACGGCGTCTCCTTCTCGCTCGACGGCCGGCGAGGTGCTCGGCATCGTCGGCGAGTCCGGCTCGGGCAAGTCCGTGACCGCGATGACGATCATGGGCCTCACCCGCGGGCCGAACGCGCGGATCGAGGGCTCGGTGCGCTACCAGCGGCAAGGAGCTCACGACCGCCAGCGACGAGGAGCTGCAGGCGATCCGCGGCGACCGGATCGCGATGGTCTTCCAGGACCCGATGACCTCGCTCAACCCGGTCTAGCGGATCGGCGACCAGATCGTCGAGGAGATCCGGGCCCACCGCGACATCGCGACAAGGCCGCGGCGCATCGCACAGGCGGTCGAGTGCTCGGCGTCGGTCGGGATCCCGCGACGCCGAGACGCGCGCCGACCACTACCCGCACGAGTTCTCCGGCGGCATGCGCCAGCGGGCGATGATCGCGATGGCGCTGCGCGCTCGAGCCGGCGCTGCTGATCGCCGACGAGCCGACGACGGCGCTCGACGTGACGATCCAGGCGCAGATCCTCGAGCTGCTGCAGCGACCTGCAACGAGGAGCGCGGGCCTGTCGGTGATCCTGATCACCCACGACCTCGGCGTCGTCGCCGAGATCGCCGACCGGGTGCTGGTCATGTACGCCGGGCAGATCGTCGAGCAGGGCACGCTCGACGAGATCTTCTACGACCCCCAGCACCCCTACACCTGGGGCCTGCTCGGCTCGATCACGCGGCTCGACCAGCGAGCCGCCCGAGCGGCTGCCGCAGATCGCCGGGCAGCCGCCGTCGCTGCTGGCGCCGCCCGAGGGCTGCCACTTCCGGCCGCGCTGCCCGCACGCGTTCGAGCAAGTGCAGCGAGCTGCCGGCGCTGGAGGAGCGCCTGCCGACGGCCAAGGGCCACCGCCGACCGCTGCTGGCTCGAGCCCGCCGAGGAGAAGCGAGAAGCTGCGCGAGGTCGACGGGACGGATCGGCCTCGGAGGCGCCAGCCTGATGGCCAAGGGCGAGCCGCTGCTCGAGGTCGAGCACCTCGTCAAGCACTTCCCGATCAAGCAGGGCATCCTGATCGACCGCGAGGTCGGCGAGCGTGCACGCCGTCGACGACGTCAGCCTCACGCTGCACGAGGGCGAGACGCTCGGGCTGGTCGGCGAGTCGGGCTGCGGCAAGTCGACGCTCTGCCGCACGATCCTGCAGCTGCTCGAGCCGACCTCGGGCTCGGTCCGGTTCCGCGGCAGGGAGATCGCCGGCCTGTCGCGCCGCGAGCTGCGGCCGGTGCGGCGCGAGATGCAGATGGTCTTCCAGGACCCCTACGCCTCGCTCAACCCGCGCAAGCGGGTCGGGCAGATCGTCGGCGACCCGTTGCAGCTGCACGGCCTCGGCTCCGGACAGCAGCTGCGCCGCGAGGTCCAGGAGCTGCTGGACCGGGTCGGGCTTCAGCCCGAGCACTACAACCGCTTCCCGCACGAGTTCTCCGGCGGCCAGCGCCAGCGGATCGGGATCGCCCGGGCGCTGGCCCTGCGGCCGAAGCTGATCATCGCCGACGAGCCGGTCTCGGCGCTCGACGTCTCGATCCAGGCGCAGATCATCAACCTGCTCGAGGACCTCCAGGACGAGTTCGGCCTCTCCTACATCTTCGTCGCCCACGACCTCGGCGTCGTGCGCCACGTCTCCGACCGGATCGCGGTCATGTACCTGGGCAAGATCGTCGAGCGCTCTCCCGGCCGACGAGCTCTACGAGCGGCCGATCCACCCCTACACGGTCGCGCTGCTGTCGGCCGTCCCGATCCCCGACCCGAAGGAGAACGCAGCGCGCGAGCCGATCGTGCTCGAGGGCGACGTCGCCGAGCCCGATCGACCCGCCGCCGGCCTGCCGCTTCCACACCCGCTGCCCGTGGGCGACCGAGATCTGCTCGCAGGACGAGCCGCCGCTGGCCGAGTACGAGTCCGGGCCAGGCGGCGGCCTGCCATCACCCGCGGAACGTCGACTCGCGGATGATCGCGGGCGCGACCGTCGCCGCCGGACAGCCCGAGTCCGCCAGCGACGTGCTGCCCTCCCAGGCCGAGCGGGAACCGGCCGCTACCCGATAGCTTCTTGCGGGTGCTCGCGCTCGATTACGGCACCGCCCGCTGCGGCTGTGCGATCTCGGACCCGAGCGGGACCCTCGTGCGCCCGCTGGCGGCGGTCGAGCCGCCGGACCCCGAGGCGATCGCCGAACTGGTGGCCGCCGAGGAGGCCGAGCAGGTGATCGTCGGTCTGCCCACCACCCTCTCGGGGGAGGAGGGCGAGCAGGCCAGGCTGAGCAGGGAGTTCGCCGGGGAGTTGAGCGAGCTGCTCGAGGTGCCGGTCGAGACCTATGACGAGCGCCTCACGACCCGGATGGCGGAGCGGAGCGCCCGCGAGGGAGCCCGCGCTGACCGCGACTCGCTCGCGGCCGCGCATCTGCTCGAGTCCTACCTCGCGGCGAGGGAGGGATAGTGCCGGAGGAGCAGGAGTGGTCGGCGGACACCGAGGGCAACCTGACTCCGCCGGGCGAGGGGTTGAAGCCTCCGACCGACGAGTTCGGCCGGGACGATCCTGCGTCCCTGGAGCGCGAGCGCCGACGCCGGGAGCGGGAGGCGCGGCGAGGCAAATCGCGGCAGGCCCCTCCCGTCGCCGAAACGCCTCCGGCCGCGACCGCCGAGGCTCCGCGCCCGAAGAGGCGCCCGAAGCCGAAGGAGCCCATCGCGACCCCGCCGCCCGCCGAGTCGGGCGGGGACGGCGGAGATCCCTCGCCGCCGAAACCACGTGGCAGGTTCCGACGACGCCGGATCCTCGCGCTCGGCCTGCTGCTGGTCGGGGTGCTCGTCGCCTGGTTTCTGATCGCGTTCTTCCAGCCGCCTCCCTTCGATCCCGGCGAGGGCTCGGGCGAGGCGATCGTCACGGTCCCGGAGGGCGCGAGCGCCAGCACGGTCGCCGACCTGCTCTCGGAGAACGACGTGGTCTCGAACGGCACGCTCTTCGAGTGGCGCCTGAAGCTCGCGGGCAAGACGGACCAGATCCTGCCCGGCCGCTACGTCCTGGCGCACAACATGAGCTACAGCGACGCGATCGACCGCCTGACCAGCGCGGGCGGCAAGGTGAACGTGACCATCCCCGAGGGGGAGGACCGGACCCAGATCGCCGCCACGATCAAGGACCTCGGCCTGAGCGGCGACTACCTCGCCGCGAGCAAGAGCTTCAAGGGCTTCGATCCGAGCCGATACGGCGCGCAGAATCCGAAGTCGCTCGAGGGCTTCCTGTTCCCGGCGACCTACGAGCTCGACCCGGGGGCGAGCGTCGACCAGCTCGTCTCGGAGCAGCTCCAGGCCTTCCGGCAGAACATCGCGGGTGTGAACCTCTCGTACGCGAAGTCGAAGAACCTGACCGTCTACGACGTGCTCACGATCGCCTCGATGATCGACAAGGAGGTGATGGTCCCCTCGGAGCGCCCGCTGGTGGCCGCAGTGATCTACAACCGGCTCCACCGCGGCATGCCGCTCGGGATCGACGCGACCACCCGGTTCGAGTTCCACAACTACACCGGCGAGATCACCCAGTCCCAGCTGCAGTCCCCCTCGCCGTACAACACGCGAACCCACGCCGGCCTGCCCCCGACGCCGATCGGCAATCCGGGACTCGCCGCGATCCAGGCGGCCGCTCACCCGGCCAAGGTCAACTACCTCTTCTACGTGGTGAACGGCGACGGCAGCGGTCACCATTGCTTCACGGCCAGCGAGCAGGAGTTCAACCAGCTCGTCGCCGCCTCGAACTCCGGTCGCGCGACCCCGAACTGCAGGAGCTGACGGCCTGCGGATGAAGCGCCTCGCGGTGCTCGGGCACCCGGTCTCGCACTCGCGCTCCCCTGCCATGCAGAACGCCGCCCTGGACGCGCTCGGCCTGGGAGGCGAGTGGAGCTACGAGGCGATCGACGTCGAGCCGGCGGAGTTCGCCGAGCGCACCAGAGACCTCCCCGGGCAGGGCTTCGTCGGCGCCAACATCACCATCCCGCACAAGGAGTCGGCGCTCGCGCTCGCCGACGAGGCCTCGGAGGCCGCCGAGGAGATCGGCGCCGCCAACACCCTCAGTTTCCGAGGCGGGTCCATCCGGGCGGACAACACGGACGCCTCGGGCCTGCTGGCGGCCCTTCCCGGCCCGGTCGAGGGAGCGCACGGCCCTGGTCCTGGGCGCGGGAGGCTCGGCTCGCGCGGCGGTCTGGGCGCTGGCGGGGCAGGGAGCCTCGGTCTCCGTCTGGAACCGGACCCCGGAGCGCGCCGACGAGCTCGTCCGGGACCTCGCGGGGGCTGGGTCCGGGACCACGGCGGAGGGGCGCCTCAGGGCGGTGACCGGCGAGCAGGTCCGCGGCAATGGGTACGAGGTGATCGTCAACTGCACGGCGATCGGGATGGGCGACGAGGACCCGTTCGAGTACCTGCCCCTGGATCCCGAGCGCCTGAACAAGGACGTCGTCGTCGTCGACCTCGTCTACGCGGGGTCGGAAAGCAGGCTCGTGCTGGAGGCTCGCGCGCGCGGCGCGACCGTGGTCGAAGGCCTCGAGGTCCTCGTCCGGCAGGGTGCGGAGTCGCTGCGCATCTGGACCGGTCGCGAGGCTCCGCTCGACGTCATGCGGAGCGCCGCCCGAGGCTCCTAGCCGATCAAGCGAGCGAAGCCCCGAGTCCTCGCTGCTAATTTTTCGTTAGTGCCGAAGCTCAAGCTGATCTCCGACGGCGTCGCCGACGCCGCACCCGCCTCCCGTCGCGGAGCGCCTGCCCGACGCCGACGCGTTCGACGCCTACTCCCGGACGGTCTCCGGGGTCGCCGAGCGACTCACGCCCTCGGTCGCCCATCTGGCGGTCTCGCGGCGCACCCGTCGCGGACGGGCCGAGGGCGCGGGCAGCGGCGTCGCGATCTCCTCCGACGGCTACATGCTCACCTCCGCCCACGTGGTCGCGGGCGGCAACGGCGTCAGTGCCACCTTCTCCGACGGGCGCGAGCTCAGCGCCGAGGTGGTCGGGTCGGATGCCCTCTCCGATCTGGCCGTGGTCCGTGTGGACGCGCGCGACCTGGCGCCCGGCCCAGCTCGGCGACGCGGACGAGCTGCGCGTCGGCCAGCTGGTGGTCGCGATCGGCAGCCCGATGGGGCTGGCCGGCACGCGTGACCGCCGGCGTGGTCTCAGCCCTCGGGCGCTCGCTGCCGACCCGCTCGGGCTCGGCCGGCCGCCTGGTCGAGAACGTGATCCAGACCGATGCCGCGCTCAACCCCGGCAACTCCGGCGGCGCGCTCGCCGACGGCCTCGGCCGCGTCGTCGGGATCAACACGGCGGTCGCCGGGATCGGGCTCGGCCTCGCCGTGCCGATCAACGACGCGACCCGGAAGATCATCTCGTCGCTGATGAACGAGGGCCGGGTCCGCCGCGCCTACATCGGCATCGTCGGCGGCTCGCGGCCGCTGCCACCGCGGATCGCCACCCGTCTTGGCCGCGAGAAGGGAATCGAGGTGGTCGAGGTCGTCGCGGGCAGCCCGGCGGCCCGCGCCGGGCTTCGCGCCGAGGACCTGATCGTCGCCGTGGACGGTGAGCCGATGGGCGACGTCGGCGATCTTCAGCGACTGATGGTCGCCGAGCGGATCGGGCAGGGGGTCGAGGTCGAGGTGGTCCGCGACGGGAGCCTTCCTCAAGCTCGACCTGATCCCGCGGGAGCTCGAGACCTAGGGCTCTTCCCCTCCTTCGCTTTCTTCGCCTTCTTGCCGCCGTTCGCGGTCGGAGCCACCACCCGGATCTGCGCGGCCGGCTTGTCGGAGGCGGCGAAGAGGATCCCGAAGGTGCCCGGGGTGTCGGGCAGCAGCTCGAACCGCGCCGGCGCGTCGGGCGAGGCGAACCCCACCAGGCCGAACTCGGGGATCGCGATCTCCGCCGGAAAGCGGGAGCGGACCAGCAGCCTGAGCTGATCCCCCACGTGGATGGGGGAGACGACCGGGAACTTCTTGCCGCCCACGGTGATCTTCGTCGGGCGAAGGAAGGCGAAATTCGGTGTGGCCGCCGGCGCGGTGGTCGTCGCCTGCGTCGTGGTGGTGCCGGTGGTGTCGCCCTGGTTGAGCGTGCGCTGGGGCAATAGCGCAGCCGCCAGCGTCGAGAGACCGAGCAGGACCAGCATCACGATCAGCAGGCGTCGCGCTGCCATCGGTTATACGGGGGAGAGGTCGGGCGCCACGGCGCTCTCAACGATATGGCCGCCGCGCTGCTGGACGCCTCGCTCGTCGTGATGCTCGGCGTGGTCACGGTCAGCGACCTGCGCACGCGGCTCGTCCCGGACGGACCGCTCGTCGTCGGCCTCGTGCTGGCAGTGGGCATCTGTGGCGGTTCTCGCTCCCGCCGAGCTGCCGGAGCGGCTCGCCGGCGGGCGCCGGGGCGGCCGGTTTCCTGCTGGCCGCCGCGCTGGTCCGGCCCGACGGCATGGGACTCGGCGACGTCAAGCTGGCCGGGGTGCTC
The DNA here is from genome assembly GCA_963825825.1 of uncultured Solirubrobacterales bacterium. GTDB lineage: Bacteria > Actinomycetota > Thermoleophilia > Solirubrobacterales > 70-9 > DASUPK01. The sequence goes on from CAWGUT010000002.1 coordinate 336,147, forward strand.
GGCGTCTATCTCGGCGCCGCCGTGATCGAGGCGATGATCGTGGCCTTCGCCGCCGGGTCCGCGGTCGGGCTGGCGCTGATCGCCCGGCACGGATGGGCGGCCCGCGGCCGGACAATCCCGTTCGCGCCCTTCCTCGCCCTCGGGGCGCTCGTGGCGATGGCGCTCGCCCGCTGAGGACGGCCGGCGCAATCCCGAGACCGTGGCGGGATGTGGCCGCCATCTACGCTCCCGGCGTGACTTTGAGGTTCACGACAGCGGGCGAATCGCACGGCCCCGGGCTGGTCGCGATCGTCGAGGGCATGCCGGCCGGCCTCGAGCTCGATCGGGCGGCTCTCGATCGCGACATGGCGCGCCGCCAGCTCGGCCACGGGCGGGGCGGCCGGATGAAGATCGAGAGCGACGCCGTCGAGATCCGCTCCGGCGTCAGCCACGGGCGCACGCTCGGCAGCCCGATCGCGGTGCTGGTGGCCAACCGCGACTACCCCAACTGGGAGGAGCGGATGAACCCGTGGCCGGTGGAGGGAGAGGTCGAGGAGACCCACCTGCCGCGGCCGGGCCACGCAGACCTCGCCGGCGCCCTCAAGTTCGGCCACTCCGACGTTCGGAACGTGCTCGAGCGCGCCAGCGCGCGGGAGACCGCCGCGCGGGTCGCAGCCGGATCGATCGCGAAGGGCTTCCTCGCTGCGGTCGGGGTGGAGGTCTACAGCCACGTGATCCAGATCGCCTCGGTGACGGCCCCCGAACGCGACGACCTGGGACCCGGGGACTTCGCAGGGCGTCGACGACTCCCCGGTACGCAGTCTCGATCCGGACGCGTCGCAGGCGATGGTGGAGGAGATCGACCGCCTGCGGAAGGAGAACGAGTCGCTCGGCGGCAAGTTCGAGGTGCGCGCCTTCGGCCTCGTTCCGGGCATCGGCTCGCATGTCTCCTGGAGCGAGAAGCTCGACGGACGGCTGGCGCAGGCGATCTGCTCGATCCAGTCGGTGAAGGGGGTCTCGCTCGGCGAGGCCTGGGACGTCGCCGGCAGGCCGGGCTCGGAGGCCCACGACGAGATCTTCTGGTCCGAGGACCGCGGCTGGTTCCGCGAGACCAACCGCGCCGGCGGCCTGGAGGGCGGGATGACGAACGGCGAGCCGCTGGTCGTCCAGGCGGCGATCAAGCCGATCTCGACGATGACGCAGCCGCTCCGCTCGGTCGACACCGAGACCAAGGAGCCGGCGCAGGCGATGCGGGAGCGGACCGACTCCACCGTCGTGCCCGCTGCGGCTGTCGTCGCGGAGTCGATGGTGGCGCTGGTCGTGGCCGCCGCCTACCGCGAGAAGTTCGGGGGAGACCACATCGACGACGTGCTCTCGGCGCTCTCGGCCTACAAGGAGCGCATCGGATGGCGGAGGTAACGGCCCACCACGGACTCGTCTTCATCGGCTTCATGGGGGCGGGCAAGACGCGCGCGGCGCAGGCCGTCGCAGAGCGGCTCGGAGCTCGGCCTGATCGACACGGACGAGCTGCTCGAGGCGGAGTTCGGCGAGCCGATCGCGTCCTTCTTCGAGCGCGAGGGAGAGGAGGAGTTCCGGCGCCGCGAGGAGCGCCTGGTCGTCTCGGTGCTCGACGCGCTGGCGGCGCAGGTCGGCGGGCCGTCCTCGGTCGTCTCCCTCGGTGGCGGCGCGGTCGAGAGACTCGCCGTGCAGCGGGCGCTCGCCCAGCACCTGCCCGTCTGGTGCGACGTGGACGAGGAGGTCGCATGGGAACGTGCCTCGGGCTCCGGGCGTCCCCTCGCAGCGGATCGCGAGGAATTCTCCAGGCTCTTCGCGGCTCGCCGCCCCACCTACGAGAAGCTGGCGCGGGCAATCCTGCCGTCGGAGGCCAGGGCTGCGGCGGAGGCGGCCGCACCCTGGCTGGCCGCGATGCAGGGCGAGCGCAGCGTTCGCATGGCGTGGGCGCAGTCGGAGAGCGGCGCGTACCCGGCCGTGGTCGGCCAGGGCGCGGTCGGGCTGCTCGACGACGCGAGTGAGGCCCTGCCCGGGGATCTGCCGGCGCGCACCTTCTGCGTCGCCGACTCGGCCGCACTCGAGCACCACGCCCGCCTGCTCCCACGGCGCGAGGTGACGATCGAGGTCGAGGGCGCCGAGTCATCGAAGACCATCTCGGAGGCCGAGCGCGTGCTCCGCGAGCTTGCCGAGACCGGTGCCCGGCGCGACGACTGCGTGCTCGCCTTCGGAGGCGGCGTCGTCGGGGACCTGGCCGGCTTCTGCGCCGCCACCTACCAGCGCGGCATCCCGCTCGTCCAGGCTCCCACCACGCTGGTGGCGCAGGTGGACTCCGCCTACGGGGGCAAGACCGGTGTCGACCTGCCGGAGGCCAAGAACTACGTCGGTGCCTACCACCAGCCGATCGCGGTCCTCGCCGACCCCACCGTCCTCGCCACCTTGCCCGCCGAGGAGCTGGCCGCCGGCTTCGTCGAGGTCGTGAAGACGGGGCTGATCGCAGGCGACCCGCTGTGGGAGAGGGTGCGCCAGATCGACGTACTGGATCCGGCCACCCTCGGCGACCTGATCTTCGAGTGCGCGCGGACGAAGATCGCCATCGTGGCCGACGACGAGCGTGACTCGGGCCGGCGCGCCGTTCTCAACCTGGGCCACACCGTGGGCCACGCAATCGAGGCGGCGACCGGGTACTCCCGCTACCGGCATGGCGAGGCGGTCGGGCTCGGCCTCCTTGCCGCCCTGCGCCTGTCGGGCGCCGATGGCCTGCGTACGGAGGTCGAGGCGTTGCTCGCCTCCCACGGCCTGCCCGTGTCCCTGGACCCGGCGGTCGGGGTCGACGACGTCGTCGAGGCGATCGGCCGCGACAAGAAGCGGACCAGCGAGGGCCTCGGCTTCGTGCTCATCGAGCGGCCGGGCGAGCCGCGCTGGGGCGAGTCGCGTGGAGCCGGATAGGGTCCGCGCGGCCGTGGAGGAGCTGCGCTGATGCCGACTACCCGCAACCGCGTCGAGGTGCTGCACGGCGTCAACCTCGACATGCTCGGCAGCCGCGACAAGGACATCTACGGGGACTTCACGCTGCCCGAGCTCGAGGTGAGGATCAAGCGGTTCGCCCGGGACCTGGAGCTCGAGGCGTTCTTCTTCCAGACGAACTCCGAGGGGGAGTTCGTCGAGCACCTGCACCGGCTGCCGGAGATCGCCGACGCGGCGATCGTCAACGCCGGTGCCTGGACCCACTACTCCTGGGCGATCCGGGATGCTCTCGACCTGACCGGGATCCCGACCGTGGAGGTCCACCTCTCCGACATCAGCAAGCGCGAGGAGTGGCGCCGCCATTCCGTGTTCGAGGGATTGGACCTCGTGATCGGTCAGATCTACGGCAAGGGACCGGACGGCTACCGCGAGGCACTGGAGCTGATCGCAAAGCGGCTCGGCGCATGAGCCGGGCGGATCGCCTGGTCGAGCTGATCGCCGAGCGCGAGCTCGACCAGCTCTTCGTCTCAGACCTGACGAACGTCCGCTACCTGACCGGGTTCACGGGGACCAACGGCGCCTGCCTGGTGGGCCGCGAGCAGAGGATCTTCTTCACCGACTTCCGCTACACGGAGCGGGCTGAGCGCGAGGTGGGGGAGGAGTGGGAGCGTCCCGAGGCCGAGCGCGAGCTGGTGCCCCAGATCGCCGCTCGAATGTCCGGGAAGGTCGGCTTCGAGGACGCCAAGCTGAGCGTCCGGCAGCTCGCCCGCCTGGAGGCCGCGGTCGCAGACGATGTCGATTTCGTCCCCGCCGGCGACCTGGTCGAGCGACTCCGCGCGGTGAAGGAGCCCGAGGAGATCGAGCGGATGGCTGCAGCCTCCGAGCTCGCCGACGACGTCTTCCGCTGGGCGCTCGAGCGCGGCCTCGCCGGGCGCACCGAGAGGGACGTCGCGCGCGCCTGCGAGGCGAGGATCCGCGAGCTCGGCGCCGAGCCCTCCTTTCCGCCGATCATCGCGGCCGGCGAGAACGGCGCCCTCCCGCACGCCGAGCCGGGCGAGCGCGAAATCGGCTCGGGCGAGCTGGTCGTCTTCGACATGGGAGTGCAGCTCGACGGGTACTGCTCGGACGGCACCCGTACGTTCGCGACCGGCGAGCCCGGCGATGAGGCCCGCGAGGTCTACGACCTGGTGCTCGCGGCGCAGCTCGCCGCACTGGCGGCGATCCGCGTCGGCGCCTCCGGCAAGGAGGTCGACGCCGTGGCGCGGGAGATGATCGCCGAGGCCGGTCACGGCGATCACTTCGGGCACGGCCTCGGCCACGGGGTCGGCCTCGAGGTCCACGAGAGCCCGCGGCTGGGGATCAACTCCGAGGACGAGCTGCGCGAGGGCAACGCCGTCACGGTGGAGCCCGGGGTCTACCTGCCCGGGCGCTTCGGCGTTCGGATCGAGGACCTGGTGGTGGTCACGGGCGACGGGTATCGCAACCTGAGCGGCACCTCGAAGGAGCTTCAGATCGTCGACTGAGCGCTAGCGGTGGCCGGGGCCTCGATCGGCCCGGCGACCGGCTCGCCGCCGCGCCTGATCCGCGCCGCGAGCAGCGGGAAGATCAGCGTCGAGAGGATCGCGGCGCCGACCAGGCCGGCGGCCGTGGACGAGCGTCATGTGCCCGGCCTCGATCGCCAGCGTGGTGATCGCCACGACCAGGGGCAGCTCGGTCGCGCGAGTAGACGGCGAGCGCAAACCTGTCGCGCAAGTCCGAGCTCGCTTCGATACAGCAGCAGGGCCGGGAGCCCGCGCACGACCAGGAAGAGGCCGACGAACATCGGCACCTTGAGCAGGGCGCTGACGCTCGAGGTCAGCGCATCGAGATCGAAGGCCATCCCGCTGGTGATGAAGAAGAACGGGATCAGCAGGCCGTACCCGACCGCGTTCAGCTTGGAGTCGAAGACGGCGACCTCGCGGCCGCGCAGCGCGATCCGGGTGATCATGCCGGCCACGAACCCGCCGAGCAGCAGGTCGAGGCCGAGCTGAGCCGCCAGGGCGACGAGCGCGAAGACGAGCACCACCGCGAGCCGGACGGCGAGCTGGCTGGAGGTCTCGAACGTCCTCTCGACCAGCGGCCATCCCCTCCACGCGGTGCGCACGGCGAGGAGTCCCGTGATCACGGCCAGCGCGATGAAGAGGACCAGGATCACGGCCTCGTGGAGCGGATGGCCGGTGGAGAGGATCAGCGTCACCAGCAGAATCGGGCCGAACTCCCCGATCGCCGCCCGCGCCGAGCAGGTAGGTGCCGAAGCGGGTGCGCATCTCACCGGCATCGCTGAGGATCGGGATCAGCGTCCCGATCGCGGTCGTCGCCATCGCCGAGCCCGTGTAGAGGTACGAGAGGATCACTCCCGCCGCCGCGAGCACTCCGCCGATCCCGTAGGCGAGCACCAGCGAGAGCCCCCAGCCGACGGCGCCCAGCTCGAGCGGCCGGCCCTTGATCCGGTCGAAGTCGATCTCGTAGCCGGCGAAGAAGAAGAGCATCCCCAGGCCGAGGTCGCCGAGCAGCGATGTGGTCGGGTCGAGCGCTGGCGAGGTCAGCTCCCTGGGGGCCGATCACGATGCCGAGCAGGAGCTCGACGACCACGACCGGGATCGCCAGCCGCGGCGAGAGCGCGAGCACGATCACCCCGGCCAGGGCAGCCGCGATGACGATGACCAGGGCGGACGTCTCATCGACGCCCGCCGCCACCGTCCCTAGCGGCACCTGAGTCATCGCCGAGACTCTAAGCGCGGGTACCGGCTCGATCTCAGCCCGTGCTCTGGGCTCCCGGGGCGGCGTCCCCGTGGCGGACCTCGGCACGGCCCTCGCCGTAGCCCCGGGTCTCGTAGGCGATCATCGCCCAGAGCAACACGTTGAGCAGGCCGAGCATCACCAGGGCCGAGACCTCGGTGGCCACCGGGAAGAGCGCGAACAGCAGCAGGGCCAGGCCGAGCCGGTGCCGGTTGACCGTCTGGATGTGCCGGTAGCGGAAGGCGACCAGGCCGAGCAGATAGATGGCGACGCCGCCGACCAGGGCGAACGCGGGGACGTCTTCGAGTGGGTCGGTCGGGTGGCCGATGGCCTTCTTCAGGCCCAGCGCCAGCAGGATGATCCCGGCGACGAGCAGGAAGTGGATGTAGGAGTAGGAGTCGCGGGCGAGCTCGTTCCGCACCTTGCCCTCGGGCGCGCGCACCAGCCGGCGGGCCGAGACGAGCGCCACGATGTCGAAGTACGTCCACCACATCGCGGCCACCACCCCGATCCCCAGCGCCGCCGCGCCGGCGATCCCCCAGGTCAGATGGCGACCCGGCGCCGAGCCCGATCGCGACGATCGACTCGCCGAGGGCGATGATCACGATCAGCCCGTGCCGCTCGGCGAAGTGGCCGGGCACCAGATGCCAGCCCTCCGAGCCGAACAGGTAGGGCTCGCTCATGTCGAGGACCAGCGCGACGCCCCAGACCGCCGCCTGCGGCCCGGGGTCGAGGAAGGACCCCGCGACCAGCAGCGCGACGCCGATCGCGGTCCCGATCCCGAGGCCCGGTCACCGAGCGCCGGAAGCTCGGGATCGTCGCGGCCGGCGATCGCGAGCAGGAAGATCTGCGCGAACCGCACCGCGCCATAGGCGACGGCGAACTCGGTCGCCAGGCTCGCCGAACGCCTCCGGGACGCAGATCGCGGCGATCAGGAAGCGCCGCCATCGCGGCGAACAGCGCGATCCGGACCCCGCCCTCCTCCGGATCGACGACGCTGGTCAGCCACGCATAGGCCGCCCACGACCACCAGAGCAGGGCGAGGACGAGCATGCCCTGGCCGAGCCCCTCCCAGGTCGTGTTCTCCGACATCAGGGTCGTGCACTGCGTGATCGCGAGGACGAAGACCAGGTCGAAGAAGAGCTCGAGCGGCAGCACCCGGTCCTCCTGGCGGAGCGAAGCCCCGAGCCGCAGCCGCTGCGTCTCGCTCCCGGTCTCCACGGCGCTCATCCTGCCACGGACACTCACGATTGGCAGGCAGCGAACCGGACCGTCTCAACTCTCCTTGACGACGGCATAGACCACACGCTCGGCTACGTCGACCACGATATGGCTGAGCAGATCACAGCGCCGGTATAGCTCCCGAAGCGAGATCCGCTCGCGCATGTCCTCGACCTCAAGCAGCTTGGCGGTCTCGGCGTAGTAGACGTGCTCGAGACGCCGGGCAGTCTTGATCGCCGCGTCGGCGGCCGTGGTACTGGCGTCGTCGTCTGACCCGAGCCGGGCGATGGCATCGTCGATCTGCCGGGTCGCCTCCAAGAGCAGAGCCGCCATCGCGGCCAGCCCGGCAGTGGGGGAAACGCCCATCGCCTGCGCTTCCTCGATCAGGTCGCGCGCGTGGTTGAGGATCCAGTCGATCCCGCGAGAGAGCGTGAACAGGTCCTCGGGCTCCATCTGGAGGATGAAGGCCTCCCGCAGCGCATTCAGCAGGTCGCGCTTCGCAGCATCACCACGGGGCTCGGCTTCGCGAACGATCTCAGCGGCCGCTGCGTCGCCCTCTGCCCATGCCTTCAGCCCTTCGAGCGCCTCGATGGTCACCGCCATCTGCCGGCGAAGTAGCCCGATGGCGTCTGGTGTGTCCGGAAGAAACCAGCGGTGGTTTCTGCGGGCTGTCATCTCACCACGCTCAAGACACCGAAGAACGCCGCTGCGATCGCGGCCGAGGCCGGAAGCGTGACCAGCCAGGCCAGCCCGATCTGACGGACCAGATACCAGTTGACGTGTCGCAGGCGTCGGCGTCCGGCACCAATTCCGACCACCGACGATGCGACGACCTGACTTGTGGAGACGGGCGCACCGAGGAACGAGGCACCGAGGATTACGGCAGCCGATGAGCTCTGGGAGGAGAGTCCCTCGAGAGGATGGATGCGATAGATGCGGCGGCCCACGGTGCGAATGATGCGCCAACCACCCAGCGCTGTGCCTGCCGTAAGCGCCAAAGAGCAGGCGACGATCACCCAGGTGGGCGCCGAGAGGGAGTCGATTCGTCCGTCCGCCAGCAGCAGGGCAGCGACCACGCCGACCGTTTTCTGCGCGTCATTGGCCCCGTGGCTGAAGGAGAGCGCCGCGGAAGTGACCCACTGGCCGGCCTGTGCGCCGCCGCGCCAGCGGTGAGTTGCACGCCTCGCGGCTCGCCTGAGGATCCGGATCACGGCAAGCGCGACGAGGAATCCCAGTACTGGCGAGACCGCGAGCGCGATCAAGGTCCCAAAGACACCAACGGGATGGAGCCCGTCCATCCCGCCCCAGTTGACGGCATGAACGCCTCCCTCGACGACGGCCGCTCCGACGAGACCGCCGACCAGGGCATGACCTGAGCTCGAGGGCAATCCGAGACGCCAGGTCGTCAGGTTCCAAGCGGTGGCTGCCGCAAGGCCCGACCCGATCACCGCAATCGCCTCCGAGGGCGAGACCGTGACGATTCCCCCGATCGTGTCGGCGACGGCTGCGCCGAGCAGGAGCGGGCCCAGCAGGTTGAAGAACGTGGCCATGACGATTGCCTGCGAGGGCCGAGCGGCACGGGTAGCCACCAGGGTCGCGATCGCGTTCGAGGCGTCGTGGAGACCATTGGTCACCGCGAAGCCCAGAGCGAGGAAGACCGCGATCGCGAGCCCCGCGTCCATTCGGCGACTCTATGGCGATAGCTTTGGCGAATGGCGGAAAACCTGGGTCGATGCGGGCGATGAGCAACGAGCAGCGTGGAAACGGAACCCAGGTGGTCATCGTGGGCGGGGGCGTTGCCGGGCTCGAGACGCTGCTGGCATTGGATGATCTTGCCGGCGACCGAGTCGCCTTAACGCTGGTCGCGCCGCAGCCGGACTTCGTCTACAAGCCGCTGCTGGTCGAGGAGCCGTTCGACCTCGGGCCGGCCGAGCGACACGAACTCGAGCCGCTCACGGCTGAGAAGGGGGCCGAGTTCGTTTTGTCTGCCGTCAGCTCGGTCCGGCCCGAGGACCATGTCGTCGAACTCGACGACGGCTCAACCCTGCAATACGACTACCTGGTGGTCTGCGCAGGGGGTCGGTTCAAGCCGGCGATCGACGGGGCGACCACCTTTCCGGACGATGAGCGAGGCTTTCAGCGCCGACGAGCTCCTCGATCGAGCCGAGGCGAAGGACCACCGCGTCGCGTTCATCGTCCCGGCAGGCGTGACTTGGTCGCTCCCGCTCTACGAGCTCGCTCTGATGACCCAGCGCCGGGCCGCAGAGAGGGGCGTCGACGCGAAGATCGCGGTGATCACGCCCGAATCCGCTCCCTTGGCGATATTCGGGCCAGCTGCGAGCGCCGCCGTTGGCGAGCTGCTCGCGGCGAGAGGCATCCAGCTCTTCACGAATTCCACCGTGCGAGACCTCGGCGAAGCAGGGATCACGCTGAACCCCGGTGACCGAAGGATCGGGCCGTCGGAATCAATCGCCCTCCCGCGGATGGAAGGCCCCAGGATCGATGGACTCCCGGCAGATGAGGACGGCTTCATTCCGGTCGACGGTCACGGACGAGTGAAGGGTGTGGAGGACGTCTATGCGGCGGGCGACGGGACGAACTTCCCGATCAAGCAGGGCGGCCTGGGAACTCAGCAGGCCGACGCCGTTGCGGCGCACATAGCCCACCGGGTCGGCGCCGGGGAGACGCCCGAGCCATTCAGGCCCGTCCTCCGCGGCAAGCTGCTGACGGGCGGAGAGTCGATGAGCATGAGGGCGGATGTTGCTGGCGGGGGTGGCGAGGGTGTCGCCTCGCTCGACTACCTGTGGTGGCCGCCTCACAAGATCAGCTCCCGCTACCTGACGTCACTGCTCCACTACGGCGAGGTTCATGCCGAACCCGAGCCGCCCGGGAGTTCCCTCGACGTGGAGGTCGCATTGCCGCAGGACTGGCACGAGGAGCCGATGGCACTCGACCCAAACGAACCGCCCCGCGTCGATTGACCTAGACGCCGAGCGCCGCACTGAGGGCGAGCATGACGAGCGCGCCCGCGGCGAGCCCAAGCGGCCCACGCCAACCCACCGGTGAGAGAGATCGAGGCAACAGATCCGCAATCACGAGGGCCAACATCGCTCCGGCGGCGAACGCGAAGGAGACCGGCAGGAGGGACCTCACGGTGTCGACCAGCACGAACGCGATCCCGGCACCGAGCGGCTGCGGTGCGCTCGTCAGCACCGCGGCCCAGAACTGCTGCGTCCTGCTGAAGCCAGCATCAGCCATCGGGATCGCGACGCTCGTGCCCTCCGGAATGTTCTGCAGAGCGATCGCCAGGATGACGAAGAGGCTGAGCCCCGCCGTGTCGGAGGCGTAAGCGGTGCCGATCGCGAAACCCTCCGGCAGGCTGTGGACGAAGAGCACGAAGAAGACGAGCGCCGACAACCTCACGCCGGCACCGCTCATCTCGCCAACGTGGATATCGCGACCGCGCAGCGCGAGCTGGGCGATCGTCAGGAAGGCAACGCCCACCGCAAGGCCGATCGCGACTTCCGCCGCCGAGCCCTCGTCGGTGGCCGGCAGAAGCAGGCCCACGATCGATGCCACGGTCATCACCCCCGCAGCAAGCCCCCAGAGCGCAGGCTCCCAGTGCGAGGCCCTTCGGCCGAGGAAGAAGACTGGGATTGCGCCGAGACCCGTCGCCAGCGCTGTCGCGGCACCTAGGGCCACGACGGTCAGCAGCTGAAGCATCCGTCCGCAGCTGGGCCCGGTCTATCGCCGCGACGCTGAGAGGCCAGCGGCGGCCTGTGCGGCCGCGACCCGCGCAATCGGAACGCGGAAGGGCGAGCAACTCACATAGTCGAGTCCCGCGGAGTCGAAGAACTCGATGCTCGCCGGGTCGCCGCCGTGCTCTCCGCAGACGCCGAGTTGCAAGTCCGGCTTGGTGGCGCGGCCGCGCTCGACTGCGATCTTGACCAGCTCACCGACGCCAGGAACATCGACCGTCTCGAAGGGGCTGCGCACCAGGATCCGCTCAGAGAGATAGATCGGCAGGAACGATCCTTCGGCGTCGTCCCTTGAGAGGCCGATCGTCGTTTGCGTGAGGTCGTTGGTTCCGAAGCTGAAGAAGTCTGCGTCGGCTGCGATCTCACCGGCTCGCAGGCAGGCTCGCGGTAGCTCGATCATCGTGCCGACCGAGTACTCGACCTCGGACCTGGCATCGTGCATGACCCGCTCGGCCCTGAGATGGACCAGATCCCGCAGTTTTTCGAGCTCGCCCTCGAAGGCAATCAGCGGGATCATGATCTCGACCTTAGGCGCTTTCCCCGTAGCAGCAACCGCAAGGGCAGCCTCCAGGATCGCGGCGACCTGCATCTCATAGAGCGGGGGCAGCAGCAGGCCGAGGCGCGCTCCGCGGGTACCCAGCATCGGGTTCGTCTCCTCGAGTTCGCGGGCTACCGCAAGCCGTAGGCGAGCACGCTCCACAGCGTCGGAATCTCCTTGACGCTCGGCCTCTTCGAGGGCCTGCTCGAAGTCGTGAATTGAGATGAACTCGTGGATCGGCGGGTCAAGCAGCCGGATGGTCACCGGCAGACCGCTCATCACTCCGAAGATCTCGATGAAGTCGGCCCTCTGCATCTCGCGCAATCGATCCAGCGCTCGGCTGAACTCCTCGTCGGCCAGCGCAGGCTCGCCGGTCCCTTGCTCGCGCCCGCTGCGCCAGAGCTCGCCGGCGATGAACATGTCTCTGACCAGCTCCTCTCTGTCGGAGCCGAAGAACATGTGCTCAGTCCGGCAGAGGCCGATCCCCTCCGCGCCGAGCTCGCGCGCCCGCGCAGCATCCTCGGCCGTGTCGGCGTTGGCCCTCACCCCGAGGCGGCGGATTTCATCCGCCCAGCTCAAGACCGCCGCGAAGTCCTCGCCGACCTTTGGCTCGATCAGGCGCACGTCATCTGCGGTCACCACCCCGGTCGATCCGTCGATCGCGATCGTGTCTCCGGCATGGAGCTCCGTATCCCCGACCCGCACGACACCTGCCTCGATGTCGATCTCGAGCTCGGATGCGCCGCAGACACAGGGGCGCCCCATGCCTCGCGCCACGATTGCCGCGTGCGACGACTTCCCGCCCCGCGAGGTCAGCACCCCCTTGGCCGCGTGGAACCCTCCGACGTCGTCGGCAGAGGTGAATTCGCGCACCAGGATGACGTCGTCGCCGGCCTCCGCGCGCTGTTCGGCTTCCTCGGCCGTGAAGACGATCGCGCCTTTGGCTCCACCGGGAGAGGCGGGGACGGCCCGGGTCAACTCGGTGTAGGTCTGCTCCGGGTCGAAGGTGGGGTGGAGGAGTGCGTCCAGAGAGCCTGGGTCGACCGTCGCAAGGGCTTCTTCCCGGCCGAGCAGGCCTTCACCGACCGCGTCTGAGGCGAAGCGAACAGCAGCTTGCGCCGGTCGCTTGGCGTTGCGCGTCTGAAGGATGTAGAGGCGACCCTGCTCGATCGTGTACTCGACGTCCTGCATGTCGCGGTAGTGGCGCTCGAGCCGCTTCAAAGCGTCGATCAGCTCGGCATGCGCTTCCGGCATCCGGCGGGCGAGGTCGCCAGGTCCTCGGTGTTGCGGACGCCCGCGACCACGTCCTCGCCTTGGGCGTTCAGCAGGAAGTCACCCTCCGGTGCGGGGGCCCCAGTGGTCGGATCTCGTGTGAAGGCCACCCCGGAGCCGGAGTCCGAGCCACGGTTGCCGAACACCATCCGCTGCACGGTGACCGCAGTACCGAGCTCATCGGGGATTCCCTCGAGGCGGCGGTAGGCGATCGCACGATCGTTGTTCCACGAACGGA
>CAWGUT010000003.1:0-184054 GCA_963825825.1 uncultured Solirubrobacterales bacterium
CCTTTACGAAAGCCGCCCTCGGGGCGGCTTTCGTCGTTCAGGACGTCCTCGTCGAGGTGTCCTCGCCCTCGCCTTCGCGCGAGCTCACTTCTTGGGCGTCAGCTTCCAGCTGAAGGAGTGGTGTTGGAAGATCGTGTTGAAAACACCACTCCCCGTGAGGACCTTTCCGACCTTTCCCGAGCCCTCCATACCGATCCTCCCCGAAGCCAGCTCAGTCTGAAAGGCGCCTGGCCCGTCGGGACACGGGTCGATGGCCGTCACGTAGATACCCGAGTGGCCAGAGCCCTCGCTAGCGAGAGGGCCGCCGTACGTGTTCTTGTCCGACCCGATCAGGCTGAATTCGACACCGAAATCGCCGAGGAACGGGTAGCCAGGGCCCGCCGGCACCGCAACCGTCTGGGGCTCTATCCGAACCGTGGCTGGGCTGCCGTCCGCACACTGCGTGGCGTAGGAACCGCTCGCCCTCACCGTCCCTCCCGCCGAGCCGTAAACCACCGTGCCGATGCTCCTCCTGAGGCGCACGAGATCGACCTCCGCACTCCAGTGTCTCCGCGAAGCCTGAGCTCTGAGATCCGGGCCCGACGGTATCGGTCGCCGAGAGGTGGTACCGCTTCGGAGCGCACTTCCAAAGCGCTTTCTTGCACTTCTTCTTCTTGGCCGCGACGGCGATCGGCCCATCGCTCGAACCGTCCGAAGAGTCCACAGCGAACGCTCCCACCGCCAAGGCCACCCCGATGGTCAGGACCCCGCTGAGCCTTCCCGCTCGATTCACACGGAAGTTCCCCATTTCGCCCTCCTCTCGCTGAACCTCTGCGCCGAGCCTAACGCCTGAGACGCAAGAGCCGCCCCGAAGGGCGGCTCTTCCGCTTGGACCGCAAAGGCGGCCCGACTGCCCGCATCGCGGGCCCTCCCAAATCGATCGGCTCGAGAGGTCCGGGCGGTGGATCCGCCGGAAGCTGTCTAAGCGGCGATCCGCTCGGGCACGCCGGCCCGATCGTGAAGCGGGTGGGGCGCACCGGAGGCGAGGCCGGAGGGCCGCCGCTCGCAGTCCCGCACCGGCTCGGGCTCGATCCCGTACTCGCCGAGCGTCGCGAAGTCGATCATCAGGTCGGCCGCATCGAGCAGCCGCTCTCTTATGTCTATGAGCTTGCCTGTCATGGGGGCCAAGCTATGGATGGCCTCGGACGGACCCATCCATTTGCAGGGGAACTTGCAGCGGCCCGCGGGCGGGATATGTTGCGGGCGAAAGTCGCGTCCAGAATGGGGCGCCCCGAATGCTGCTCGCCGTCACGAACTACAACTTCTCCGTCTTCCTGCACGTCACGGCGGTCGTCCTCGGGTTCGGATCGACCTTCGCCGAGGCCGTGATGTTTCCCGTGGCGATGAAGATGAGCGCCCGCAACCTGCCCTACGTGCATCGCCTGCAGCTCGTCCTGAACCAGTTCTTCGCGCTGCCGGCGGTCGTGGTCGTCGCCGCCACCGGCATCTACCAGATGGACAAGGGCGGCTGGGACTACGGCGACTTCTGGGTCAGCGCGACGATCACGATCCTGGTCGTGATCCTGCTCATCAACGTCTTCTTCTTCATCCCCACCGACCGGAAGCTGCTGCCGATCATCCAGAGCGCGATCGCGGACGCCGGTGACCGCGAGCTGAAGCTGGCGGACCTGCCTCCGGAATATCAGCGGTGGGGGAGAGCGGAGGGGATCGTCGGCTCGATCGTCGGGATCCTGCTGATCGCCGCGATCTTCTTCATGACCACCAAGCCCGGCCTCGGCTAGCGCCCGCGGCGGCCGAAGCTGTGGGGCGGGGGGAGCGAGGCCGCCAGCTCCGCCATCGCCGCCTCGCGCACGCCGTCGAAGCCCCGCTTTGAGAGACCGACCGCTGAATACCCGGCAAGAGCGGGCTCCGGCTGCTTGCGTCTCCCGGTGACGGGCGGCTCCAGCTCGCGCGTCTTCGGCGCGGGCAGGTCCCCGGGCTCCAGCCGCTCGATCCTCGAGACGACCACGTTGGTCGTCCCCTCCCGGTGCTGGAGCTTGCCGGTGGCCTGCACGAACCCCGAGGTCCGCACCGCCAGCCGGCACCGCTCGACCACCGGCGGAGGCACGATCAGGTTGATCGTCCCCGTCTCGTCCTCGAGCAGCATGAACACCACACCGTTGGCCGTCGCCGGCCGCTGCCGCGCCACCACCATCCCGGCGACCCTCACCTGCGCCCCGTCGCGGGTGCGAGCGATGTCAGCGCCTGAGAGCACCTCGGAGGGGAGCCCTTCGCGAAGCAGCTCCATCGGGTGCCTGCCGAGCGTCATCCCGGTCGTCCGGTAATCGGCGACGATCCGGTCCCAGGGCCCGAGCGGCGGCAGTGGGGGAGTGGCGGACCCGTCGAGCGCCAGCGCCAGCTGCGCCCCGTCATCGGTGCGGGCAGCGCGCGCAACCCCGCCGGCCTGCCAGAGCGCCGGCCTCCTCAGGTCCCTGTCGGGATCGACCGGCGCGGCACCGGCCTCGACCAGCGAATCGCAGGCACCAGCCCAGGCCAGGCGCTGCAGCGCGGCCGCGCCGGCGCCAGACCGGCCGGCCAGGTCCGCGACGCTGCGATAGAGGCCGCCCCGCCGTCGCTCCTCGACCACCGCCCGGGAGTCGATCTCCGCCAGCTCGGACACGTACCCGAGACCGATCCGCACCGGCGGATTTCCCGAGGACCCTGCTGCGGCTCCCGTGGTCTCCACCCGGCATCCGGCCTCGCTCACGTTCACGTCCGGCGGCAGGATCTCGACCCCTCGCCGCTGCGCCTCGTGCACCAGCGCATCCGGCGGATAGAAGCCCATCGGCTGCTCGTTGAGCAGCGCGCAGAGAAGCTCCGGTCCGTAGTGCACCCGCAGCCAGGTCGACTGGTAGGCGAGCAGGCCGAACGCCGCCGAATGCGCCTTGGGGAATCCGAACCCCGAGAACCCCTCGATCTGCCCGAAGACCCGCTCCGCCACCTCGCGCGACACACCGCGCCCGACCGCGCCCTCGATGAACCGCTCCCGGTAGCGGAGCATCGCCGCCTCCGAGCGCTTCCGGCTCATCGCCCGCCTCAGACCCTCGGCCTCACCGACGGAGAACCCCGCCAGCGCCATCGCCACCTCCAGCACCTGGTCCTGGAAGACGATCGCGCCCAGCGTGTCCCGCAGCACCGGCTCGAGCGATGGATGCTCGTACGGCACCTCGTAGCCGGGATCCTCCCGCAGCCGCTTGCGCCGCTCGATGTAGGGATGGACCGCGCCCCCCTGGATCGGACCCGGCCGCACCAGCGCCACCTGCACCGTCAGGTCGTCCAAGTTCTCCGGCAGCGTCCGCGGCAGCATCTGCATCTGCGCCCGGCTCTCGATCTGGAACACGCCCGTGGTCTCCGCCCGCTGGATCGCACTCCACACCTGCTCGTCATCGAGCGGCACCCGGGAGAGATCGATCCGCTCGTCGCGCGTCCTCGCGATCTCGTCCACGCACCGCTCCACCGCCGAGAGCATCCCCAGCCCGAGCAGGTCGATCTTCAGGAACCCCGCGTCCGCGCACGAGTCCTTGTCCCACTGCACGATCTGCCGCCCCTCCATCGCCGCCGGCTGCACCGGGCAGAGCTCGATCAGCGACGTGGTCGAGATCACCATCCCGCCCGGGTGCTGCGACATGTGCCGCGGCAGCCCCGCGATCTGCGGCAAGAGCTCGGCCAGCGCCCGCCACCGCTCGGAGCGCGCCCGCAACCGGCCCAGGGTCTCCTCCATCCGCCCCCACGCGTCCCGGCTCGCCTCATAGACGTCGACCGCCCGCGCGAACCGCTCCACCTCGCCCGGGGGCAGCCCCAGCGCCTTGCCGAGGTCGCGGATCGCACCGCGCGCCCGGTAGGTGGCGAAGGACGCGACCAGCGCCGACCGCTCCGACCCGTAGCGCTCGTGCACCCGCGGGATCAGCTTCTCCCTGATGTCCCGAGGGAAGTCGAGGTCGATGTCCGGGACCTCGGTCAGCTCCTCGTTCAGGAAGCGGCCCAGGAAAAGATCGTTCTTCACCGGATCGATGTGCGAGAGCCCGGTCAGATAACAGACCAGCGAGCTGACGCTCGAGCCCCGGCCCCGGCCGGGCGGCAGCAGCCGCCTCGCAGAATCCGGCCCACGCACCTCGACCGCCACCTCCCGCGCCAGCTCGAGCATGTCCTGGTGCAGCAGGAAGAAGCCCGAGAGCCGCAGCTGCCTGATCAGCGCCAATTCCTCCTCCAGCCGCCGCTCGGCCTCGGCGCGCTGGGGAGTCCCCTCATAGCGATGAACCAGCCGCACCCGGCAGAGCTCCGCGAGGTGGCGGTCCGCGCCGCGGTCCTCGGCGCCCGGATAGCTGTAGCCCAGCTCCCGAGTGAGGTCGAAGCGCAGCCGCTCGGCCAGCCGCTCGGTCTCCGCCACCGCCTCCGGGTGGTCGCGGAACCGCGCCGCCGCCTGCTCAGGCGAGAGCAGGGTGGAGGCGGAATTGCCCCGCCGCAGCCCCTCGGTCTCATCCAGCGCCGCCCCCAGCCGCACCGCCACGAGCGCATCCTGGAGGTGCAGGCGCGAGGGCTCGTGTGCGTGCGCATCGCCCGTCGCCACCGCCGGCACCCCGAGCCGCTCCGCGAGCGAGACGAGCCACCGGTTCCGCGAGCGGTCATGGCGCCAGAGCGGCCGCTGCAGCTCGATCCGGAAGCGATCCGGGCCGAAGGCTCGCAGCAGCCGCCGCGCCAGGTAGGCGGCGCCAGCCGGATCGCCCCGCTCCCAGGTCCCGGCGACCGCACCGTCGCGGGCGCAGCCGGAGAGGCAGACCAGCCCCTCCGTGTGTCGTTCCAGCTCGTCGACCGGGAGCGAGGGGGGCAGCGGCTCCCGCATGCCGTTGCCCTCGCGGGTACCCCGGTGGGCCCCGGTGATCAGCCGGCAGAGGTTGGCCCAGCCCCTCGCGTTCTCGACCAGCAGCGTGACGTGCACCGGACGGGGCAGACGCCGAGGCACCTCCACGGTCAGCTCGCAGCCGAAGATCGGCCGCACTCCGACGCCCTTGCAGGCGTGCGCGAACTCCATCGCCCCGCAGACGTTGTCGTGATCGGTCAGCGCCAGCGTCTCGTGTCCGAGGGTGGCCGCCGTGGCCGCCAGCTCAGCGGGGTCCGACGCACCGTCCAGGAACGAGTAGGCGGAGTGGCAGTGCAGCTCTACGTAGCCCATCAGTCCCGCTGGCGGAACCAGCGGCCATCCTGCTCGCAGAAGACGACGACGTCGCTGCCGTCGGAGAGGACCACCTCGAAGTAGCGCCTTTGCAGGGGTTTCTGCGTCCACCAGCCGTCCTCGACCAGCCACTCCTCGCGCACCGACTCCACCGCCAGCCGCCCGACCGCCTGCGGCGTTCCGTCGGGTCCGTCTGGACCGGCACCGGCCAGGGCTTGTTGACGCGGCCGGGCCTCACAGTCTCCTCCGGGAAAGGCATGAGCACCTCACGGCGCTCCGGCACCCGCGACTCCGGATCCACCTCGAGCACCCGCAGCACCGCATCGGCTCCGGCGGCCGAGCGCGTCTGGCGCACCGCCTCGGAGATCCGCCGGCGCCGCTCCTGCTCGGGGCTCGAGAGCGTCAGCTGCTCGCCGGTCTCCGGTCCCAGCGCGACGGCCTCGAGCCGCAGCGTCGCGGCCGGGGAGGGCAGCAGGGCGAGGTGGGGGAGAAGTGCATCGGCCAGCCGGGCCCGATCGGAACTCGCTCTCCGCAGAGCGACCTCGCGCCGCCAACCTCCACCGGCGGCGAGCCGGGCCGAGAGCCGCAGCGCCCGCAGCGTCCTGCCCCGCCGCTCGCCGTGCGCGAGCAGCCGTGAGATCAACAGCTCCAGCACCCGCTCGAGCTGCTGGCCGGAGACGGCCTCGGGCAACTCCAGCTCGACCGCGATCGCCTCCCGGACCGGTCGCGGCCGCAGCGGATCGTCCTCGCCGCGCGCCAGCCGCAGCGCTCTCAGCCCCAGCCGCCCGAACCGATCCGCGACCGCATCGCGCGGCAGCCCAGCGAGCTGGCCGAGCGTCGAGATCCCGAGCCGCTCGAGCTCGTTGGGCAGGTCGTCGGCATCATCTCCAAGGCGCCCACAGAGCAGCGAGACCGGGATCGAATCCAGGAACTTCGCCGCCGCTCCGTCGGGAACGATGGCGGAGCTCCGGGCGGCCACGTACGAGCAGAAGCGTCCGGGCCCGGCTCCGATCCGCGCGGCGGCCTCCCAACTCCCGGCGGGCGCTCTCCAGCACCCCCTCGATCCCTCCCCAGAGGCCTGCCAGGCCGCCCGCCTCGAAGAACGCCTCACCGGCCCGATCGGACTCGACCTCCGCGCCGATCCCCTCCAGCCGCCGCAGCGCCTCCTCCCATGAGCGCTCGGCTCTCTCCGCGTCGGGTGGGATCAGGGCCAGCTCGGGGCAGCGCGAGAGCGCCTCTCCCATCCTCATCCCGGCCCGCAGCCCGAACCTCTCGGCCGCCGCCGTGACCTCCCCGATCAGCTGCGCCGTACCCGGCTCGGGCGCGAGCGCCGCCGGCCGTCGCAAGATCTCCCCGTCCCTGCCGACCGCAGCGATCAGCCGGAAGCGGGGGATCAGGGCGCATGCGACAGGCATCGAACGTATGTTCGTACACCCGGAGCGATCCGTCAAGAAGCGACGGGTTAAGAAGCCATCGATCGGGAATGCCTGAGAGCATGCTGATCGCCGGGCTGATCGTCTTCTGCATCGTTCTCCTCGTGCTGGCCTTCCTCGCACCGCGCCTCTCGCGCTACTTCCAGAAAGCCGGCGAGAAGCCGCTCGAGCTCGGTCAACGGACGGGCGGCAAGGCGCCGGGCAAGCTCGGCGAGTGGCTGCGCAAGCCCTTCTCAAAGGGCGAACGGGCGGTTGAGAAGAGCGGCGCGAAAGGCCGGGAAGGCCGCGCCAAGTCCCCCTTCTAGCGGCAGTACTCTCTCCTCCACAGTGCCCAAGCGCGAGCCGACAACCGAGGAGCTGCGCCAGGTCCAGGAGGAGCGGACGACCGGGGAGCACGAGGCCATCGACTCCTCCGTGACCCCGGACGAGGAGCGCCAGCACCGGCGCCGGGCCGACAAGTCCGCCTACCTCGAGCGGATGCTGGCGAAGCGCGAGCGCTCCGAGCGCGACCCGGAGCGGGACTGAGTTAGATCTCCCTCGACCTCGAGAACGTAGTTCCAGGTGTGGTGATCTGTCCGTGACCGCTCGCGCTCTCACCGCCGTCGCAGCCCTGACCGTCGCCGTGCTCTCCGGCTGCGGGTCCTCCGGAGACAAGACCGACACGATCGGGGGCGGCGCCGCTCCGGAGACGGTTCAGGTGATCAAGGGCTGGGCCGACGAGCTGCGCGCTGGAGACGTGGCCGCGGCGAGCAGGCGGTTCGCGATCCCGACCGTCGTCCAGAACGGGACACCCGCCCTCCGCCTGACCACACGGGCCGAGGTCGAGGCCTTCAACCGCTCGCTGCCCTGCGGAGCGACCCTGACCGATGCGGTGGCGGTCGACAGGTTCACGATCGCCACCTTCAAGCTCACCGAGCGTCCCGGCCCCGGCGAGTGCGGCAACGGCGTGGGGGAGACCGCCAAGACCGCCTTCGTGGTTCGCAAAGGGCTGATCACTCAGTGGCGCCGCGTCGTCAGCAGTGGCGACGAGGCGACGACGCCTCAGGGCCCGGTCGTCTGAGTCCGGACGCGCTCGATCACCGCGTCGGTGAACTCGGTCGTGCCGGCATGCCCCTTCAGGTCGGGGGTCCGGATCCCGGACGCCGCGGTCTCCATCACCGCGTCGTAGATCGCGCCTGAGGCCCGCTCCGCGTCCTGAATACCCGCCTCGGCCGCGTAGTGGAGGACCGCAGCCGCGGCCAGGATCATTCCCATCGGATTGGCGATGTCCTTGCCCTCCAGCGCCGGCGCGGTCCCGTGAGGCGCCTCGCTCATCGCGACCCGCACGCGCAGGTCCTCATCCAGAGCGAGGAGAACCGACTCCGCGCCGGCGATCGACCCGTAGAGCGGCAGAACGAGATCCGACAGCAGATCGCCGTCGCGGTTGAGGCTGGGGATCACCAGCGGAGCATCGGCCCGCCCGGTGAGCAGCCCCGCATAGGTGGCGTCGATCAGCAGCGGCTCGTACTGGACCCCCGGGTGCCGCTCGGCCGCGGCGTCCATCTCCTCCTTCAGCATCCCCTCGTAGACCGGGCTGACGGTCCACTTCGGCCCGCCGTAGACCTTCCCGCGGATCCCTGCCGCGGTCCGGAAGGCGTACTCGGCCACGGCCCGGCAGTTGGAGCGGTGGATCACCTCGGTCCTCTGCGCCACCTCGTCACCGTTCTCGGGGCGCCGAGATTCCTCGGCCCCGTACGCGTCCTCGACCGCCATCCGGACCACCGAGATCGGATGGTGTATCCCGGCGATGGGGCTGATCCCCGGAATCCGGCGACCGGTCCTGACGATCACCTTGCCGTCGATCGCCTCCCGGATCAGTCGGTTGGGGCTGCCCACGTCATCGGCGCCCTCCGGCGTGATCGTCGCGGCCTTGATCCCGAGCCCAACACCAAACGGGTCGTGCCTGTCGGCGCGCCCTCGCATCATCGCGGTCGCCGCCTCGGTGCAGACCGCGTTCTGGGTGCGGCGCCGGTTCTCCAGCGAGAGGTCGAAGCGCTCGAGCTCCAGGTCGAGTCCGATCACGTCTGGCGAGATCACGCGGACGGCCTGCTCGAGCAGCTCCTGTCCGGTCTGGTCGCCCTCGAGCACGACTATCCGCAGAGCGGACATCTCGGTGATGCGAGGCTATAGCCATGAACGAGACATGCACCTGGTGCGGCGTGGAGGTCGAGGCCGACGACGGCTTCCGTGCCTACGAACCGGCAGGCGAGCGGCGAGCCGTCTTCTGCCGCCTCGAGCACCTGATCCCCTGGTCGATCCAGGGAGCGCACTGGGAGGCCGGGGAGATGTCCGAGCCGCCGAACCTTGACGAGGGCGCGACGAACTGCTCGCACTGCGGGGCGGAGCTCACCGAAGCCCACGTCCTGCTGGTCCGCCACCGCGGCGAGCACCGCGTCGCCGATGCCTTCTGCGGCGTCGACCACCTGACCGAGTGGGCGAAGGCCGGGGGTCGCTGGCGGTGAAGTTGCGCAGATTGCGGGATGTCCTCTTCACACGGCCTCTTGACGACGCGGCTTCGCGTCGCTAGGGTGCCCGCCACTTGGACAGAACAGGTTGACCTTCGGGTCAATCAGGTTCAGTTCAAAGAAACGGCCCGGGCAACCGGGCCGTTTCGCTGTTCCGGGGAGGGGGCGGAACATGGCGGCGTTAGCGCAAACCCCGCACCGAGCGGGAACGTCCGTTCACCCGGGCTTGACTTTGCCTTCACGAGGGGTAGGGTGGCTATCAATGGAACAAGGGAAACCTTGTTCTTAGAAAGGGCCCGAGAAATCGGGCCCTTTCGCTATTGCGAGGGTGCTCGCAGGCGAAGCCGAGAGCAACCCGTCATGTGCCAGTTTTCTTCGCGCCCTGCCCGCGTTTCTTCGCCGGGCGCAGGGCCCCGGGTGGCGGCGCGGCCCAGGAGAGGATCAGCGGCGCCACCGCATTTGGCCGCTCGACGTTCGGGGAGTGGCCCGCACCCGGGATCAGGTGGGTCTGGACGCCGGGCACGTTCTGCCGGTAGCGGTCGACAGCCTCCTGCGCGTCGTAGATCTGGTCCTCTGCGCCGAAGATCACCATCGTCGGCACGTGGGCGACGGCGAGGCGCTCGTCCAGCGGGCTCTCCGCGACGAAGTCCTTCTCGGCGTCGTAGGTGTCCTTGTAGGCCGTGTAGGTCATCGCCCGCAGGTCGTCCACGGGCTGATCCGGATTGTCGAAGCCGCTCGAGATCTCGTAGCCGGGGGCGAAGGCGTCTTCGTACTGATCCCGGACCTTGGACTTGGGGGCGACCCGCATCAGCCGGTCGGCCGCTTGCCCAAGGATGGGCCAGTAGCTGACACGCTGGGCGAAGGACTCGTTGTCGAAGCCGTCCTGTGGCGCCTGGTCGATGATCACGACCCTGGATGCGAGCTGCGGGCTCTGCTGCGCGAGCGCTGTCACCACGCTGCCGCCGAGCGAGTGGCCGACCACGGTGGCGTTGACGATCCCGAGCTTCGCCAGGGCCTCGGCCACGGCGGTCGCCTGGTCGTCGATCGAGTAGCCGGCACTCGGCTTGTCGGAGCCGCCGTGACCGAGGAGATCGACCCGGATCACCTGGTGATCTCGCTCGAGGAGGGGGGCGAGGTCGTCCCACCAGTTCATCGAGCACGTGTAGCAGTGGATCAGCACGATTGGTGTGCCCCGCGGATTGCCCTGTTCGAGGACCTGGAGGGTCCCGTTGGAGGTCTCGACCAATCGCGCGCCACGGTCCCGCACATAGGCGTCCTTGGTGGCGTTCGAGACGACGAGCGCGTTGAGCAGCAGCAGGACGATCAATCCCGCGATCACGCCCAGGGTGATCTTCAGCCAGCGCGGCACGGGCTACATCTAACTGTCGGGAGCGGCGTCTTCCCGAGGGCTCGAGGCCGAGCTCGTCGGCGCGCTCCGCCAGCGCCTCGATGACCAGGGCGATGTGCTCGTCCTGGTCGACGTCCAGCTCCTCGATCCCCCGCTGGATGTCCTCGCGATTGACCGCCGCTGCGAACGACGGGGTCTTGAGCTTCTTCTTCACCGACTTCGGCTTCATGCCCTCGATCCCGGTGGGGCGCACGAGGGCGCAGGCGGCGACGAAGCCCGAGAGCTCATCGACCCCGTAGAGCGTCTTCGCCATCCGGGTCTCCCTGGGAACGCCCATGAAGTCGGCGTGCCCGGCGACGGCGTCGATCACCTCCTGGGGGTAGCCGCGCTCCTCCAGCTCCTTGATTGCGTAGCGCGGGTGGCCCGTGTCGAGATCCGGATAGCGCTCGTAGTCGAGGTCGTGGACGAGGCCCGTGACCGCATAGGTCTCCTCGTCCTCGCCCCACTTGCGTGCATAGGCGCGCATTGCGGCCTCGACGCCGAGCAGGTGCTTTCGCAACGAGTCGGACTCGATCCACTCGGTGACCAGCTGCCATGCATCGTCTCGTGAGACCTCCGCCATGCGGCTGGTTACTCTAGGCGCCCATGGAGAAATTCATCATCCAGGGCGGCGTTCCCCTGTCCGGAGAGATCGTGCCGGCGGGAAACAAGAACGCCGCGCTCCCGATCCTGGCGGCGTGCCTGCTGACCGATGAGGAGCTTCTGGTCCGCAACGTGCCCCGGATCCGCGACGTCGAGTCGATGCTGGGCCTGCTCGAGCGGCTGGGCGTCAAGGTCGCCTGGACGGGGGAGAACGAGGTCAGCCTGCAGGCCGACGAGATCTCGGGCACCGAGGTCGACGAGGAGCTCGCCAACCGAATCCGCGCGTCCTTCCTGGCCGCCGGCCCGCTGCTCGCCCGCTTCGGCGAGGTGCGGATGCCGCCGCCGGGCGGCGACACGATCGGACGCCGCCGGCTGGACGCCCACCTCGACGCGTTCCGCGACCTCGGAGCGAAGGTCGACGGCGACGTCTGGATCGAGCTCTCGGCGCCGCCGGACGGGCTGAAGCCGAAGCGGATCTTCATGGACGAGCCCTCGGTGATGGGGACCGAGAACGCCCTGCTCGCCGCGGCGCTCACACCCGGCCCGACGACGATCGTCAACGCAGCCTGTGAGCCGCACGTCCAGGACCTCGCTCGGGCGCTCTGCAAGATGGGTGCGCAGGTGGACCAGATCGGGTCGAACGTGATGACGGTGCACGGGCAGGAGAAACTCGGCGGCGCCGAACATGACGTCTGCCCGGACCACATCGAGATCGCCAGCTTCATGGCCCTCGCTGCCGCCACCAGCGGCGAGCTCCGCATCCGCGGGGTCGTGGAGGAGGACCTGGAGGGGATCCGGCGGCATTTCCGCCGGATCGGGCTGCAGACCATGGTCGAGGGACAGGACCTGCTCGTCCCACCGGAGCAGAAGCTGACGATCCGCGACGACCACGGCGAGATGACTCCACAGATCGATGACGGCCCCTGGCCGGCCTTCCCGGCGGACCTCACCTCGATCGCCCTCGCCCTGGCAACCCAGGCCGACGGGACGATCCTGATCCACGAGAAGATGTTCGAGAACCGCCTCTTCTTCGTCGACAAGCTGGTCGCGATGGGCGCTCGGGTCACGCTGTGCGATCCCCACAGGGCGATCGTCAGCGGCCCGAGCCGTCTTCACGGGGCGCGACTGGAGAGCCCGGACATCCGGGCAGGCATGGCGATGCTCATCGCCGCGCTCGCGGCGGACGGCACCTCGGAGATCGGCAACGTCGCGCAGATCGACCGCGGCTACGAGCGGATCGACATGCGCCTGCGCGACCTCGGCGCCCGCATCGAGCGGGTCGCCTCAGAGCGCGTTCCGGCCTAGCTGGTCAGACGGAGTAGGCGTTGTGCAGCTCGGTGAACTTCGGCTGAGGCGCCGGGGGAGCGTCGTCGCCGAGCGTCTCGCCTATCGTCGGTCCGAGCCGCGATTCCGCAAAGGCGCCGAATGCCTCGGGCGACTCCCAGATGTCCAGGACCTTCAGGGTGTCGCCGTCGAGGCGAGCCGTGTGGGCGATCAGCCCGTCAGGGGGATCCCCCTGGGGATTCATCGCCGCCTCGACGGCGTCGTACTGGTCCGGGGTCACCGGAAGGTCCATCTCCATGAAAACTGCCATTGCGTCTCCTCCTCGAGTCGGGTAGCTGGTGTCCGACCCTACCGCCCCGGACCTTGCAGCTTGTTAAAGAGCGCGACGCCATGATGGGCCGATGATCCACCCGACCCCGCCGGGGACACGCGACATCCTGCCCGAGGAGATGCGCGAGCTGCGCGCGCTCGAGGCCGCGCTGCGCGCCGCCTTCGAGGAGCGGGGCTACGGCGAGGTCGCGACCCCGACGATCGAGTACGCGGAGGTGCTGCGGCGCGGTGACGAGCGGTACGCCAACGCCGCCTACCGCTTCTTCGACGAGCGCGGGGATCTGCTCGCGATGCGCTCGGACATGACGATTCCGATTGCGCGCCTGGTCGCCACCCGGATGCAGGACTCCGAGCCGCCGTTCCGCCTCTCCTACATCGCACGCGCCTACCGAGCCGTGAACCCGCAGCGCGGCCAGATGAGGGAGTTCACCCAGGCCGGGGTGGAGCTGATCGGGGCTCCGGCTCCGGAGGGAACGGCGGAGGTGATCGAGGTCCTGAGCGCCGCGCTCGACGCCGCGGGGCTGACCCGGGCCGTCGTCGGGCTCGGCGACGCGGATCTCTACCGCCAGCTCCTCGCCGAGCTCGAGGTTGCCGGCGAGGCGCGCGATCGGATCCTCGACCGGCTCGCGACGCACGACCTCGTCGGCCTCGAGCTGGCGGTCGACCAGGTGGAGGGGCTGGACGCCGAGGCTCGAGCCACGCTTCTGGCCCTGCCGGCGATGCGCGGCGGCCCCGAGGTCCTCGACAGGGCCACGGAGCTCGGCGGGGAGGCCGTCGAGCGGGCCACAGCGAGACTGCGCGCCACGTACCAGTCACTCGCCTCCCGCGGGGTGGCCGACCGTGTCCGGCTCGACCTCGGACTGCTGCGCGACCTCGGCTACTACACCGGGGCGATCCTCGAGGTCTACGACCCGGCGCTCGGGCACATCCTCGGCGGCGGCGGCCGCTACGACACTCTGCTCGGGCGGTTCGGCCGAGAGCTGCCGGCGGCCGGCTTCGCGCTCTACCTCGAGCGGCTGCACGTCGCCCAGACCGAGGAGGAGCGCCAGGGTGGGGAGGCGGACGGCTGATGCCGCGGGTGGTGGAGGTCACGCGCGCCCGGGAGGCCGGTCCGCTCAAGCTCGCGCTGCCGCGCGGCGCGCTCTGGGAGGAGACGCTCGACGCGCTCGATCGGATCGACGTCGACACTTCCGAGCTTCGCTCGGACTCACGCTCGCTTGTCTTCGAGTCCGGCGGGTTGACCCTGGTGACGATGCGACCCTCGGACGTCCCCACCTACGTGGAGGCGGGAGCCGCCGACCTCGGGATCACCGGCAAGGACGTGCTGCTGGAGCAGCGGGACCGGATCGTCTACGAGGTGCTCGACCTCCGCTACGGAGCCTGCCGCATGGTCCTCGCCGGCAGGGCCGGCGATACCGCCCTCGACGAGGACGAGCGCCGCCTCGGCGGGATGCGGATCGCGACCAAGTACCCGCGAATCGCCGAGCGTCACTTCGAGGAGACGGGCCACCGTGCCGAGGTGATCGAGGTGAAGGGCTCCGTCGAGCTGGCGCCCCTCTCGGGCCTGGCCGATGGCATCGTCGATCTGGTCGCCACAGGGCCGCACCCTGGCCGAGAACGGTCTCGAGGTCCGCGAGGAGATCGCGACCTCGACCGCCCGGCTGATCGCCAACCGGGTCTCGCACAAGCTGCGGGCCGAAGAGGTCGACGACCTGGTGGAGCGACTGCGACCGGAGGGCCGCTGATGCGAGTCGAGTCGTTCGACTGGGACGGCCAGGACGCGGCGGCGCTCGCGGCCGAGATTCGTGGGCTGCAGCCCCCCATGGGCGAGGTGAGCGAGGCCGTCGCCGAGATCGTCGCCGCCGTTCGCGAGCGGGGCGACGACGCCGTCGCGGAGCTCGAGGAGCGCTTCGGCGCCGGTCCCGTGGACCCCCGGATGCTGCCGGTGCCGGACCGGGAGGTCCGGGCGGCGCTCGACCGCCTCGATCCCGAGATGCGCACGGCTCTCGAGACCGCCGCCGCGAACATCCGGGCCGTCGCGGAGGCACAGCTCGGCGCCGAGATCCGGGTGGAGCTCGAGCAGGGCCAATCGGTCGAGCTGCGCGAGGTACCGGTCGCCTCCGCGGGGGTGTACGCGCCGGGCGGGACCGCCTCCTACCCCTCGACCGTCCTGATGGGCTGCCTGCCGGCGAAGATCGCGGGTGTTCGCCGCGTCGTGCTGGCGACGCCGCCCGCCGACCCGGAGCGGCCGGTCTCGGATCTGGTGCTGGCGGCCGCGGCGATCGGCGGCGCGGACGAGGTCTATCCGGTGGGCGGAGCCCAGGCGATCGCGGCGCTGGCCATCGGCACGCGGCTGATCAAGCCCGTGGACGTGATCGCCGGACCGGGCAACCGCTACGTCCAGGAGGCCAAGCGCCAGCTGGTCGGTGAGGTCGGCATCGACGGAATCGCAGGCCCCTCAGAGCTGATGGTGATCGCCGGGGACACCGCGAAGGCGGAGTGGATCGCACTCGACCTCTGCGCCCAGGCGGAGCATGGATCCGACGGGCTCGTGATCGCGGCGGCGGTGGAGACCGTGATCCTCGACGCGATCGAGGAGGCGGTGGAGCGCGTCGCCGCGGAGCACCGGATCTCCGAGGATGCACCGCTCGCACTGGTGGCCGTGCCGGACACGGTCGCCGCCGTGCAGCTCGCGAACGCGATCGCCCCCGAGCATCTCGAGGTGGTCACCGAGGACGCCTCGCTCCTCGCGGCCGCCGCGACGACCGCGGGCTGCGTGTTCATAGGGGAGGGCGGCGCCACGGCTTTCGGTGACTACGCGGCCGGCTCCAACCACGTCCTGCCCACCGGTGGAGCCGGTCGCTTCCAGGGGCCGCTCGGGCCGGGCACCTTCCGGCGCTGGATATCGACGGTCGAGCTCACGCAGGGGGCGGCCCGGGAGCTCGCTCCGACGGTCGCTACATTGGCGCGCGCCGAGGGGTTCCCGCTGCACGCGGAGTCAGCTGAGGCAAGGACTCGAGGACTAGGCGATGGCGCGCACCGCAGAGATCAACCGCGAGACCAAGGAGACGAAGGTCCGTCTGCGCCTCGACCTCGACGGCGGCGAGGCCAAGGTCTCGACCGGCGTCGGGTTCCTCGACCACATGCTCGAGCTGCTGGCGCGGCACGGCCGCCTCGGCCTCGACCTCGAGGCGAGCGGGGACCTGGAGACCGGCGCGCACCACACGACGGAGGACGTCGGCATCTGCCTCGGGCAGGCGATCGACGAGGCCCTCGGCGACCGCTCCGGGATTCGCCGTTACGGATCCGCTCTGGTTCCGATGGACGAGGCCCTGGGCGAGTGCGCGATCGACATCTCGGGCCGGCCCTACATCGCCTTCGACGCCGATCTCCCAGAGGTGAGCATCGCGGGCTTCGATTCGGAGCTCGCGGAGGAGTTCTTCCGCGCCGTCTCCAACAACTCGAAGATCACGCTCCACATCTGGGTCCGCTCGGGCTCGAACGCCCACCACATGATCGAGGCGGCCTTCAAGGCATTCGCGCGGGCTCTGCGCGAGGCGGTCTCGATCGATCCGGACGAGACCGGCGTGCCCTCCACCAAGGGCACACTCACCGAATGACCCGGGTCGCGATCCTCGACTACGGGATGGGCAACCTCCGTTCCGTGGAGAAGGCGCTGGAGCGAGTCGGGGCGGAGGCGGAGATCACCTCGGATTCCACCCGCGCCGAGGCCGCCGACGGGGTGATCCTGCCCGGGGTGGGCGCCTTCCCGCGGGCAATGGAGCGGGTCCGGCAGCTCGGGCTCGACGAGCTCGTCGCGACGCGGATCGAGGCGGGCGCTCCGGTTCTCGGCATCTGCCTGGGAATGCAGCTTCTGTTCGAGTCCTCGGTGGAGAACGAGGGGGCGAGCGGGCTGGCCCTGCTCGACGGTGTGGTCGCACCGATCGAGGCCAACGGCTACAAGGTCCCGCACATCGGGTGGTCGCCGGTGCACTGGGAGCACGACTCGGAGCTCACGGAGGGGCTCGGCGATCAGACGCCCTTCTACTTCGTCCACTCGTTCGCTCCCCGTCCGGCGGCGAACGGGGACGTGCTCGGCACCGCCGCCTACGGGGAGCGGTTTGCGTGCGCGGTGGAGCGACCGCCGCTCTACGGGGTTCAGTTCCACCCGGAGAAGTCGAGTTCCGCCGGACTCAACCTGCTGGCCAACTTCATCCGCATCTGCAGTTGATCCTCTTCCCGGCGATCGACATCCGGGACGGCAGGGCCGTCCGGCTGATCCAGGGCGACTACGAGCAGGAGACGCGCTACGACGACGATCCCGTCGTCGCGGCGCGGCGCTGGGTCGACGGAGGCGCCAGGTGGCTGCACATCGTCGACCTCGACGGCGCCCGGGCGGGCGAGCCGGTCAATCTCGATCACGTGCGCCGGATCGTGGCCGCAGTCGACGTGCCGGTGCAGCTCGGCGGCGGGCTGCGCGACT
This sequence comes from uncultured Solirubrobacterales bacterium, assembly GCA_963825825.1. Lineage (GTDB taxonomy): Bacteria > Actinomycetota > Thermoleophilia > Solirubrobacterales > 70-9 > DASUPK01. The sequence continues at coordinate 17,234 of CAWGUT010000003.1, forward strand.
CCAAGAAGGTTGAGGAGGCGATCTCCGCGGGCGCCGAGCGGGTGGTCCTCGGCACGGCGGCGGTGCGCGATCCCGAGATGGCCGAGGCGATTGCGGCCGCCCACGGCGACCGCGTGGTGGCGTCGGTCGATGCCCGCTCCGGCAAGGTGGCCGCCGAGGGGTGGACGGAGGAATCAGGGCTGCGCACGACCGAGGTGATCGCCGAGCTGACGCGGCGAGGGCTGAGCCGTTTCGTCTACACGCCGGTCGAGGTCGACGGGCTGATGGAGGGACCCGACCTCGATTCGCTGCGCGAGGTCGCGGAGGCGACCGATGGCGATCTGATCTATTCCGGCGGCATCGGCTCCCTCGACGACCTGCGCGCGGTCGCCGGTCTCGGCATCGAGAACGTGGAGGGCGTAATCGTCGGCCGGGCCCTGTACGAGCAGCGCTTCACGGTCGCCGAGGCGCGGGCGGCGCTCGGGCCATAGGCTCAGGCCATGAGGAGGCTCTTCGGGCCGTTCTTCGTCTTCGCGGGGATCATGCACTTCGTCAAGACCCGTGCGTACGAGCGCATCATGCCGCCATACGTCCCGCGTCACCGCGAGGTGGTCTACGTGAGCGGCGTCGCCGAGATCGCCGGCGGCCTGGCCACGATGCACCCGAGCACACGCCGAGCGGGGAGCGCCTGGAGCATCGCCACCCTGATCGCGGTCTTCCCCGCCAACCTGCACATGGCGATCGAGTGGGAGAAATACGAGAAGGCCGTTCCCGGGGGCCGGGCGGCCCTCTACGCCCGCCTGCCGGTGCAGCTGCTCTTCATCGCCTGGGCCTATGCCGCGGGCGACTGGGACTGAGCGCGACGTTAACCTCGAATCATGGTTCTGAAGCGCGTCATCCCGTGCCTCGACGTCGACAACGGCCGGGTGGTCAAGGGCACGAACTTCGTCGACATCCGCGACGCCGGGGATCCGGTGGAGCTCGCCGAGCGCTACGACGCCGAGGGCGCAGACGAGCTGGTCTTCCTCGACATCACGGCCTCGCACGAGAGCAGGGACACGATCGTCGAGCTCGCCCGCCGCACCGCCGACAACGTCTTCATCCCGTTCACGATCGGCGGCGGCATCCGCTCGGTCGAGGACGCGCAGGCGGTGCTCGACGCCGGGGCGGACAAGGTCTCGGTGAACTCGGCAGCTCTGGATCGGCCGGAATTGATCTCGGAGCTCGCCGAGGTGTTCGGCTCGCAGTGCGTCGTGATCGCGATCGATGCGAAGCGCTCGCGAGATGGGTGGGACGTCTACACCCACGGCGGCCGCACCAGGGTCGAGGGCCGCGAGGCAGTCGAGTGGGCGCGCGAGGCGACCGAGCTCGGCGCCGGCGAGGTCCTGCTGACCAGCATGGACCGCGACGGCACCACGGACGGCTACGACCTCGAGCTCACCCGCGCGGTGGCGGAGGCGGTCAGCGTCCCGGTGATCGCCTCGGGCGGCGCCGGCGAGCTGGACCACCTGGTCGAGGCGGTCGAGGCCGGGCACGCCGACGCGGTCCTCTGCGCCTCGATCTTCCACTACGGGCAGCACACGGTCGCCGAGGCGAAGCAGACGATGGAGCGGGCGGGGATCCCCGTCCGGCCGACCTAGCGCGCTACTTCGCCTTCTTGCCCTGCTTCTTCGGCGGCGCGGGTGTCGCGGGCGCCTTCGGCTGCTTCTCGACGATCCCGTCCTTGGCCGGGCCGGACGAGGGCCGCATCGCGTAGAGGGTCTTGTACCCGGTGAGGAAGAGCTCCTTGCCGTTCGAGATCACCGGGTTGTAGGCGCCGTCCTGATACTGGAAGACCTTGTGGCCGTTGCGGACGTCGAAGCCGTAGGTCGAGGTCGTCTGCAGATCGGCGACGTAGACGGTGCCGCCGATCAGGCTCGAGGCACCGGAGATCGCGCCGAGGTCCGGAACGCTCCAGCGCTCGTTGCCGGTGCGGGCGTCGAGCGCGTAGAAGGTCCCGTCGTAGGAGCCGAAGTAGATGGTGGGCTCGGTGTCCGGCGTGCGCGCCGCCACGGCGGCCGCGTAGACGTAATTGCCGGTGGAGTGGCTCCAGATCAGATTGCCGGTCTGCTGGTCGAAGCTGTACATCCGCCCGTCGACGTTGCCGGCGTAGACCCGCCCGAACGCCACGGTCGCCGCCGCGTAGAAACGACCCGAGCGGCCGAAGCCCGTGCCCTGCGAGCCCGTCTGCCATTTGATCGTGCCGTCATTGGCGCGGATCGCGTTCATCTCGCCGCTGTAATCCCCGACGTAGACGATCCCGTCCGCGAACGCGGGCGCCGCCTTCACAGCGCCGTTCACGTGGCGCTCCCAGATCGTCTTGCCCGTGCGCCGGTCGAGCGCGAATACCGTGTTGCACTCGCAGCCCACGATCACCTTGTTGCCGACGATGAGCGGGGACGACTCGCTCCGGCCGGGCAGAGGGTGCTTCCAGAGGACCTGACCGTTCCATGTCGCGAGAGCGACGACCTGTCCCGGCTCGAGGTTCGAGACGTACAGGATCCGGTCGCTGTACGTCGGCGAGGACGCGTTCAGATGAGCGATCTGCTGCTTCCACCGCGCCTTGCCGGTGGTCGCCTTGACCGCGAAGGCCATGCCGTTGTTGTTGACGCCGAAGAGCTGGTTGCCGACCAGGATCGGCGAGTACTCGAGCAGGTGGTTGCCCTTGAATCGCCAGCGGATCGAGTAAGGGGGCTTGACCGCCGGAGCGTCGAGGTATCGCGTCCGCTCCGGATTCAGGCCGTACATCGGCCAGTTCGTCAGGCCGCTGACGGGCTCCGGGGTCGTGGCCGTGATCGTGCACGGGTCCGGACAGGACTTGTCGCCTGGCCTCTTCAGGGCGGCGTATGCGACCAGGCCGATGACGATCGCCCCCAGGCCCGCGGCGACCCCCAGCGTCGCCCACCTGTGGTTGCTCCACAGGTTCTTCCCGCGCTCCCGGATGTTCTTCCAGAGGTCCCTGATCGCCGGAGCATGGTAGGAAAGCCGCTAATGCCCGGCTCAACGGACATCGATCCCGGCCGCCTGGGGGAGCAGGTCGAGTCGCTGCCGGCGATCGAGCAGCTGCGCCAGATCGCCGACCGGGTGCCTGCGTATCTGGTCGGAGGTGTCGTCCGCGACCTGCTGCTCGGCCGGGAGGTGGCGGATCTGGATGTCGCGATCGAGGACGGCGCCGAGGCACTGAGCGAGCTGCCCGGCTTCAGCCTGGAGCGGGAGGGCCTCTTCCTGACGGGACGGCTCGAGCAGGGCGATGTGAAGATCGACGTCGCGCAGACTCGTGCCGAGAGCTACCCCGCGCCGGGAGCGCTGCCGGAGGTCCGGCCCGCCTCGATCACGGAGGACCTCGCCCGCCGCGACTTCACGATCAACGCGATGGCGCTTCCGCTCAGTGGGGACGGGGAGCTGCTCGATCCGCACGGCGGGCTCGGCGACCTGAGAGCCGGGGTGTTGCGCGTCCTCCACGACCGCTCATTCCTCGACGATCCGACCCGGGCCCTGCGGGCGGCTCGCTACGCCGCCCGGTTCGGCTTCGAGCTCGAGCCCGAGACCGAGCGGCTGCTCCGCGACGCCGACCTCTCGACCGTCTCCGAGGACCGAATCGACAACGAGCTGCGACGGATCGCCGCCGAGGATGACCCGGCCGCGGCGCTTCGCCTGATCGCCGAGTGGGGGGTGATGCCGAGCCTCGACCCGCAGGCAGCGGATCGGGTGGCGGAGGTGACGCGGCTCGCCTCCGCTCCACCCTGGTCGGAGTGGGTCGATCGCCGGCTGGCCGTGATGCTGGCGATCGTCAGGCCCCTGCCTCAGATCCGGGAGCTGGCGGCGGCGACGCCCGAGCGGCCCTCGGAGGCCGTCCGCCTGGCAGCCGCCTGGGACCCGGCGCAGCTGCTGGTCGCGCGGGCCCTGGGGGCGGAGTGGCTCGACCGCTACGCGGCTGAGTGGCGCCAGGTCGGGCTCGAGATCACCGGTGCCGACCTGCTCGCGGAGGGGATCCCCGAGGGCCCCGCCATCGGCCGCGGGCTCGAGGCCGCTCTCTCCGGCAAGCTGGACGGCGAGATCTCGGGCCGCGATGAGGAGCTTCGCATCGCGCTGGCAGCCGCCAGGGGCGAGATTCCCGAATAGGATCGATGTCTTCCTACAGGAGAGGTGCCCGATGTATGCACGTGTAGTCAGGTTCACGGACGTCAGCCCCGACCGGATCGCCGCGATCGCGGAGCGCGTCGAAGCAAACGAGGGCCCGCCGGAGGGCGTGGTGTCGACGGGGTTCCAGCTGCTCGTCGACGAGGCTCAGGGAACCGCGATCTTCGTCGGCCAGTTCGCAACCGAGGAGGACATGCGCAAGTCGGCCGAGGTGTTCGAGGCGATGGACCCGAGTGACACGCCCGGCACGCGCGCATCGGTGGACATGTGCGAGGTCAAGGTGGAAGCCGACGCCTAGGCCGTCCGGGCGCCCCGAGGGGCTGATCTAGCCTGCCCGGGGTGGAGTGGCGCGAACGAAAACGGGGTTCGCTGGCTCGAGGCGGAGCTGCCCGGGGCGCGGGCGGCGTTCTCGACGCGAATCGGAGGAGTGAGCCGAGGCGCCCTATGAGGCGCTCAACGTCGCGGTCCTGACCGGCGACGAGCCCGCCAGCGTGCGGGAGAACCGCCGCAGGCTCGCGGACTCGATCGAGCGCGACCCGGAGCGGCGTCGTGATGGGCCGCCAGGTGCATGGCACCGAGCTGCGCCGCCACGAGCGACCGCAGCAGCCGCGGGTCTACGCGGACGTGGTGAAGAGCCCCGACGAGGTCGACGCGCAGGCGACCTCGAACCCGGATCTGACGCCGCTCGTGATGGTGGCCGACTGCCTCCCGGTGGCGATGGTGGGGCCGGACGGGGTCGCGATGGCGCACTGCGGCTGGCGCGGGCTCGCCGGCGGAATCGTCGGGGAGGCGGCGGGCGCGGTCGAGGGCAGAGGCGGCCGCGATCGGCCCCGGGATCGGGCCGTGCTGCTACGAGGTGGGGGAGGAGGTGCTGTCGGCGTTCGATGGCCTGGACGGGGTCGCGCGCGGGCGGATGCTCGACCTCACCGCCGTGGCGACGGCCCTGCTCGAGCGGGCCGGCGTCGATGCCATCGAGTCCTCCGGCCTCTGCACGAGCTGCAATCCCGAGCTCTTCTACTCCCATCGCCGCGACGGCGAGCGGACCGGGCGCCAGGCCGGCTTGGTCTGGATGGAGTAGCCGTGGTCGAACCGGTCACCGACCTCGACCCGGCAACGATCCGCTCCAACCTCGAGGGGATTCGCGAGCACGCCGGCCCGGAGGTCGAGATCCTCGCCGCCACCAAGTACGTGCGCCCCGACGACATGGGCGCCCTGGCCGAGGCCGGGATCGACGCTGGTCGGCGAGAACCGCCTCCAGGACCTCGAGGCGAAGCAGGAGCGCTGGCGCGAGAGCTTCACCTGGGACTTCATCGGCAACCTGCAGAGCCGCAAGGTGAAGCGGATTCTGCCGCTCGTGCGCCTGATCCACTCGGTCGCCTCGGACTCGGTGCTCGAGCAGCTGGGGAAGCACATGGCAGGGCGAGACCGAGGTCCTGGTCGAGGTGAACCTCTCGGGCGAGGAGGGGAAGGGCGGCGTCGACCCCGGCCGAGCTCGACGAGTTCATCGAGCGCTGCCCCGTGAGGGTCTCCGGGCTGATGACGATGCCGCCCTTCACCGAGGACCCCGAGGCCTCCCGGCCGTATTTCGCGCGCCTGGCGCGAGCTCGCCGGCGACCGCGGTCTCGAGCGCCTCTCGATGGGAACCAGCCAGGATTGGCGCGTGGCGGTCGAGGAGGGGGCGACGATCATCCGCCTGGGTTCGGTTCTCTGGGCATGAACCGTCGCCCATCGGCCGCCGCAGGCTTCATAATCGGGAGACATCAGACGGCAGGAATAACCTCCGTCAAGCCGAATCTGAGCCTGAGATGGCGATCAGAGACACATGGAGACGCGCGCTCGAGTACTTCGGCCTCGTCGAGGGTGACTACATCGAGGAGGGCGAGTACTACGAGGAGGGCGACACCGGCACCGAGAGGGCGCTCGACGACACGGCCGTCGCGCCTCGCGAGCCGGTCGGCTCGGCGTCGCGCCGTCGCGGGCGGGAGGACGACATCGACGACATCTTCGGCGACGAGGAACCGCCGCGGCGCTCGCGGGTCCGGCGCCGTCGACGACACCGCCGAGGAGCCACGGCCCCGCCGCGGCCGCCGGCGCGCTGCGCCGGCGGGCAACGGCGGTGGGAGCGGAGTCGCCTCGATGCACGTCGTCACCCCGCGGAGCTTCAACGACGCCCAGCAGGTCGCCGACGAGTTCAAGCGCTCGAAGCCGGTGATCATCAACCTCCAGTCGACCGACCGCGAGCTCTCCAAGCGGCTGATCGACTTCTCCTCGGGCATGACCTACGCGCTCGGCGGCGGCATGCAGCGCATCTCGCAGGGGATCTTCCTGCTCACGCCCGAGAACGTCGAGGTGTCGGCCGAGGAGAAGGCCCGCCTCCTCGAGGGCGGCTTCTTCAACCAGTCCTAGGAGCGCTGGGGGGCGCGAAGCGGCCTCCGAATAGAGTCCCGCCCATGAAGGTTGGCTTCGTGGGTGCGGGAAACATGGCCGGCGGGCTCGCCCGCGGCTGGGCCGCGGCCGAGGGTGAGCCGGGCGCGCCGGAGGCGATGCTGTTCGCCGACGCCGATCCCGGACAAGGCCAGGAAGCTCGCCGAGGAGGTGGGCGGCGAGGCGGTCGAGGGGAACGTCGCCCTCGCGGACAACTCGGATCTCGTCGTGCTCGCCGTCAAGCCGAACGTGCTCGACGAGGTGGCGCCGGACCTGGTGCAGGCCGGCACGCCGGTCCTCTCGATCCTGGCCGGCACCTCGCTGAAGACGCTGCACGAGGCGCTGCCCGGGATCGACCTGATCCGAGTCATGCCCAACCTCGGCGCCCAGCTGCGCCAGGGCGTCCTCTGCGTGGCCTTCCCGAAGGACACCGACGACGCCCGCCGGCGCGCGGACCGACGGAGCTGCTCGGCCTGGTCGGCGAGGTGATCGAGCTCGACGAGAGCCTGATCGACGCCGCGACGGCGATCATGGGCTGCTCGCCCGGCTACCTGGCGCTGATGGCCGAGGTTCTGGTGGAGGCCGGGGTCGAGGAGGGGCTCACCGAGGACCAGGCCAGGCGCATGGTCGCGAAGGCGATGAGCGCCACCGGCGGCCTGCTCGAGCTGCGCGAGCCGGGCGAACTGAAGCAGGCGGTGGCCTCGCCGGGCGGGATGACCGAGGCCGGGCTGAAGGCGCTCGAGGAGCGCGAGCTGCGAGATGCGCTGCGGGCCGCGGTCGAGGCCTCGCTGGAGGTCGCGCGGCGGTGAGCTTCCTGCTCGCGATCACGCGCGACGACGTCGCCGACTACGTCAGCGCGATCTTCGTCGTCTACTTCATCCTGATCTTCATCCGGATCCTGCTCTCCTGGGTTCCCCGGATGCCGTACTACCCGTGGCTGCGCGCGACCGTCGACTTCATCCACCAGGTGGTGGATCCCTACCTCAACATCTTCCGGCGTGTGATCCCGCCGCTCGGCGCGGGCGGGATGGGGATCGACATCAGCCCGATCCTGGCGATCATCGTCCTCGCGATCGTCTCGCGCGTGGTCGTGGCGCTGATCGCCGGTTGAGCGAGCCGCAGCTCCTCGCACTGCTGGTTCCGGGGCTCGCCGCCTGCGGTGCGGTCGTCGCGGTCGATCAGGGGACAAAGGCGCTCGCGACCTCGCTCATCGACCCAGGGGACCGGGTCGAGGTGCTGCCCTTCCTGGCCTTCGAGAACGTGCGCAACAAGGGGGTCGCCTTCGGCCTCGGCGGCGACATCTCCGCCGCCCTGATCGGCGTGACGATCGTTCTCCTGGTCGGGCTGCTCGTCTTCCTCGCGTTCAGGGGCGGCAGCGGCTGGCTCGTCTGGCTGCCCGCCGCGCTGGTTCTGGGCGGTGCGCTCGGGAACCTGGCCGACCGGGTGCGAGATGGGGCCGTGACCGACTTCATCGACCTGCCGCTGTGGCCGACCTTCAACCTGGCCGACGTCGCGATCACGCTCGGCGTGCTCCTGCTGCTGCTCGACGTCGAGCGCTCGGAGAATCGCCGGGAAAAGCCGTGAGGCCCGAGGTCGAGCGACTGATCGTCCACCTCGACGAGGACCTCGCGGTGATCGAGAAGCCGGCCGGTCTGGTCGTCCACTCCGGCGCCCTCGCACCGCGGTGAGACGCTGGTCGACCTGCTGGAGGGGATCGCGGGCGGTGGGGAGGGTGGCCGGCCGGGCATCGTCCATCGCCTCGACAAGGACACCTCCGGGCTGATGCTGGTCGCGCGGAACGACGCAGGCCCATCGGGCCCTGTCGGCCGCAGGTGAAGCGCCGCGAGGTGGTCCGCGAGTACACCGCCCTGGTCGAGGGTCACCTGGGCAGTCGCACAGGCATGATCGACGCCCCGCTCGGCCGCCATCGGCGCCAGCGCACGAAGCGGGCAGTCAAGGGAACCGGCTCGCGCGAAGCTCGTACCCATTTCGAGGTTCTCGAGACGCTCCCCGCCGACACCCTCGTCCAGGCGCGACTCGAGACCGGCCGTACGCACCAGATCCGGGTCCACTTCGCCGCCATCGACCACCCCGTGGCCGGCGACCCGGAGTACGGCACCCGCGGCCGCCACGGCCTGGAGCGCCAGTTCCTGCACGCGTCGCGGCTGGAGTTCACGCACCCGCGGACCGAAGAGCGCTTGAGCTTCCGCTCGGAGCTGCCTGACGACCTGCGCAAGGCGCTCGACCGTGCGCGCGGCGAAGTCGTGTGACCAAAACCGCCGCTTTGCATGGAAAGCAGCACTCCGCCGACGAGATACTGCGTAGGCGATGTCGGAGGAGAACGTCGAGCTTGTGCGGCGAACCTACGAGGCGGGCAACCAGGGTGATTAGCGACGCCCTGGTGTCGTACTTTCCGACCCGGAGATCGAGTTTCATGCCTACCCTCGATCCCCGGAGGTCGGCAGTCTACCACGGCAAGCGAGGCCGTTCGGGAGTACTTCGAGAGCGTGATGGCGAGCACTTCGAAAGAGTGCGGATCGAGGCAGAGGAACTCTTCGACGCCGGTGATCAAGTCGTCGTCGCTGACCATCAGCTGCACGCGGTGCCGAAGCGCGGCATCGAGGTCGAATGACCTTCGACCGTCGCAGGTCTTTACGATCCGTGACGGCCTTCTCGCGCGAGCGGCGTTCGTACTCGACACCGGAGACGAAGCCCTCGAAGCCGCCGGGCTGTCGGAGTAGCTGCTTTGGACGAGAAGCGGCCGCCGAAGCCGCCCAGCGACGCGGTTGACACCCGGCTCGGCCATGTGTAGGGTCGCCCGCAGTGTGGGGGGAGCAGGGGACCCAACATCCGGCTAAGGCGACGAAAGGAGTACTCGATGGCTACGTACGTGATCACCCATGAAGTGGACGATGTCGACCAGTGGCTGAGCTCGCCGAAGCGTGAAGAGGTATTCGGGCCAATTGGCGTCAGTGTTCGGACCTTCTCGGACCCAAATGGATCCAACAAGACCGCGCTCATCGCTGAGATCCCGGACATGGAGGCGTTCCAGGAGCTCATGAAGAGCGAAGCCGCGGCGGATGCCATGAAGCACGACGGCGTCAAGCCGGAAACACTTCTCGTTCTGAGCGAGGGCCAATAGCGGCGTCTCCGCTTTGGACGAGAAGCGCCGCTTTGCATGGAAAGCGGGCACCGTAGGATTGCGGCCGTGCCGTTCACGCTCAGGAACCTCAAGGAGGACCTGGAGGACGTCGGGTCCAATTTCGACGGCGCGCCGGATCTGGAGTTCCGCTTGGCGACCGAGGCGCTCGAGCTCGAGCAATCCGGCCTGAGCTACCAGCGCGTCCCGCCCGGCTATCGCTTTCCGTACGGCCACACGCACGAGAAGCAGGAGGAGGTGTACGTGGTCGTGCGCGGGAGCGGGCGGATGAAGCTCGACGACGAGATCGTCGAGCTCAAGGAGTGGGACGCGGTGCGCGTCCCGCCCGGTACGTGGCGAGGCTACGAGGCCGGACCGGAGGGCCTCGAGATCCTCGTCATCGGCGCGCCCAATCTCGGCGAGGCTCGGCGCGAAGACGTCGAGGGCCAGCGCGACTGGTGGGCTGACTAGCTCGATCCGCTTTAGACGAGAAGCAGCGCTTTGCATGGAAAGCAGCACTGTTGTCGGCAGTCCAGCATCACCTGTAATAGGCTCGGCCCGCCATAAGTCGAAGGGGAGAGGAGTAGGCAAGGATGGCTCTGCGACGGATCGATGACATGCCGCCCGGAACGATCGGTTTCGAGGCGATCGGCGAGGTCGAGGACGACGACTGGGAGAAGCAGGTCGAGCCCGTGCTGCGGAGTGAGATGGCCGAGGGTCAGAAGATCCGCCTGCTCTACCTGCTCGGCCCCGAGGCCCGCGAGGTCGAGGGCGACGCGATGACCGCTGACACCGGCTTCCGCGCCCGCTTTGCGACCTCGTTCGACCGCGTCGCGGTGGTCAGCGACGAGACCTGGATGCGACCCGCGATGCGGGCGTTGTCGTTCCTGCTCCCCGGCAAGGCGAAGGCGTTTCCGGTTGCCGAGCTGGCGGACGCGAAGGTTTGGCTCGCCGAAAACGGCACCTAGACGCGTCGACGAGGGCCGGCTTCGCCACGAAACGGCTTGAAACGAGAAGCGCGCATTAACCACGCCACTGGAGGAAAACCATGATTCTCGCTGACTACACCTTCGGCCAGGGGCTGCTCACCGTGCTGGAGATCTTTCTCTTTGCCGCCTGGCTGATGGTCCTGTTTTCGATCTTCGGGGATCTGTTCCGTGATCACCAGACCTCGGGCTGGGGGAAGGCCGCCTGGTCCCTTTTCCTGATCTTCGTGCCGTTCCTGGGCTCGCTGATCTACCTGATCGTGCGCGGCAGCGGCATGCGCGAGCGCGCCCTTGCCGAGCAACAGGAGGCACAGAAGCAGCTCGATACCTATGTCCGGCAGACCGCCGGGGGCGGCTCCACAGCCGATGAGCTCGCCAAGCTGGCGAAGCTCCACGACGAGCAGAAGATCTCCGACCGGGAGTACGAGCAAGCCAAGGCCAAGATCGTCAGCTAGGGGCCAACACCGAGATGGAACATGAATCGAGCGATGCCCTGGAGCTGACTAACGCGGACGTTGCTGATTTAGCTAGTCGCGGAGTCGGCCCGGGCGTCTGCGGCCGCCTGCTTCCGCGCAGCCTTCTTGGCCTGCTTCTCAAGCCGACGCTCGCGGACCTTGCGTTCACGGTTGAGCTTCGCCATCGTGGTCTTCCGCTTGCTACCTGAGGCCATGTCTCTTCTCCTTAAAGCGCCTGGACGTTCGCGGCCGCCGGGCCCTTGGCGCCCTGCTCGGCGTCGTAGCTCACCTTTGCGCCCTCGGCCAGCGACTTGAAGCCGTCGCCCTGGATCGCGCTGTGGTGCACGAACAGGTCCTTGCCTGCGTCATCTGGCGTGATGAATCCGAAGCCCTTGTCATCGCTGAACCACTTCACGGTTCCTGTGGCCATCTCGGTCCCTCCATGTGGGTGCACTGCGAACGCGGAGGGTGCCCGGAGGCAACGACGGCGAAAACGCGGGGCACAACTTTGATCGAACGCATGCTCGACCCGAGGAGCCAGTCTAGGCGGTCCTTCGCGCGAAAAGCGACAGCCTGGGCGGAACAAAGGCGACAAATGCCGCCTGGATCGGTTGGAAATCGGGGTTTTCGGCCCAGCACCTACAATCCCGCGGACTTTGCCCCCAACCCCCGCTGAGAGGCACGGGACGCTGCCCGGGCACGCCCGGGTTCCCGCGGCCGCAGCGGATCGACATGAGACGGGTTGCTCCTCTGCTTCGTGTTCGGAGCACCCTCGAATACAACAAGCGATAGGAAGGTCAGATGGCCGAAGTAGGCATCAGAGAGCTGCTGGAGGCCGGAGTTCATTTCGGCCACCAGACACGGCGCTGGAACCCGCGCATGCGCCGCTTCATCTTCGGAGAGCGGGAAGGGATCCACATCATCGACCTGCTCCAGACGGAGCAGCTGCTGAAGCAGGCGACCGACTTCGTCACCGAGGTCGCGGCGAAGGGCGGCGTCATCCTCTTCGTCGGCACCAAGAAGCAGGCCCGCGACTCGATCCAGGAATGGGCCGAGCGCTGCGAGATGCCGTACGTGAACCGGCGCTGGCTGGGCGGGCTGCTCACCAACTTCAACACGATCCGCAAGCGCATCCAGCGCCTGCATGAGCTCCGCGAGCTCAAGAACGACGGCCGACTCGACCTGCTGCCAACCAAGGAGCGCATGTCGATGGAGGCCGAGCTGCGCAAGCTCGAGTACAACCTCGGCGGCGTCGCCGACATGCAGCGCCTGCCGGACGCCGTTGTCATCGTCGACCTGAAGACCGAGGAGATCGGGCTGCGCGAGGCCGACCGGCTCGAGATCCCGATCGTCGGCCTGGTCGACACGAACTGCGACCCGACGCCGGTCGACTACGTGATCCCCGGCAACGACGACGCGATCCGCTCCTGCGAGCTCATCATCGGCACACTCGGCGGCGCGATCGAGGGCGCAGCCGCCAAGTGGCGCGAGGAGGAAGCACGCCGCCGGGCCGAGGAGGAGGAACGAAAGCGCCGCGAGGAAGAGGAGCGCCAGCGCCGCGAGGCCGAGCAGAAGGCCAAGCAGGAGGCCGAGGAGCGGGCCAAGCAGGAGGCGGAGGAGAAGGCCCGCCAGGAGGCCGCGCAGAAGCAGCAGCAACAGGCTGTCGCCGGCAGCGCGGAGGCGACCCGGGAGGCGGGCGAGGAGATCCCCCAGCCCCAGCCCTCTGGACAGACGCCGCATGACCGGCAGGGGGACCAGGCCGAGGCCAACCGCGAGGCGGGGGAGGCGATCCCTCAGCCGCCACCGACGGAGGAGCCGGCAACCGCGCCGGCGAAGAGCGGTGGTGATTCATCCTGATGGCGCCCTACAAGCCGTCGGCCGCGGAGGTGAAGGCGCTCCGGGAAAAGACCGGTGCGCCGATGATGGATGTGCGGAACGCCCTCGAGGAGGCCGAAGGTGATGAGCAGAAGGCGATCGAGGTCCTCCGCAAGAAGGGTGCCGCGTCCGCCGCCAAGCGCGGCGGTCGCAGCACCAGCGAGGGCGTGATCGCCTCCTACGTCCACGCCGACGGGCGCAAGGGAGCCTTGGTCGAGGTTCAGTCCGAGACGGACTTCGTGGCGCGCAACGAGGACTTCAAGGAGTTCGCCCGTCAGGTGGCGATCCACGTCACGGCGATGAACCCCGAGCACGTCTCCTTCGAGGACATCCCCGAGGATGACGTCGCCAACGAGCGGCGGATCCTGGAGGAGAAGGCGAGGGCGGACGGCAAGCCCGACGACGTGGTCGAGAAGATCGTCGAGGGCCAGTTGCGCAAGTGGGCGTCGGAGATCGTGCTGCTCGACCAGAAGCACTTCAACGAGGAGCGCTACGAGGGCAAGACGATCGAGGATCTGCGCACCGAGCTCGCCGCCAACACCGGCGAGAACGTGCGCATCGCCCGCTTCGCCCGCTTCGAGGTGGGGCAGGAGTAGGCCGCTTGGCCTCGGCGCAGTTCAGCCGGATCCTGCTGAAGCTCTCCGGGGAGGCCCTGATGGGCGATCTCGCCTATGGGACCGATCCGGCCCAGATCGAGCGCATCGCGAACCAGGTCCGCGAGGTGAGAAACCGCGGCGTGGACGTCGCGATCGTGGTCGGCGCCGGCAACATCTACCGCGGGCTCGAGGGGGCCGCGGAGGGGATGGACCGCGCCACCGCCGACTACATGGGGATGCTCGCGACGGTCCTCAACGCGCTCACGCTCCAGGACGCGCTCGAGAAGGTCGGGGTGGACACCCGGGTCCTCTCGGCGATGGCGGTCACCGAGGTCGCCGAGCCCTACATCCGCCGCCGCGCCATCCGGCACCTCGAGAAGGGCCGCGCCGTGATCTTCGCCGCCGGCACCGGCAACCCGTTCTTCACCACCGATACCGCGGCCGCTCTGAGGGCCCTCGAGATCCACGCCGAGGCGATCCTGATGGCGAAGAACGGGGTGGAGGGCGTCTACACGGCCGACCCCTCGATCGACCCGGACGCCGAGTTCCTGCCCGAGATCAGCCATCGCCAGGCGATCGAGCGAGGCCTGCGGGTGATGGACTCGACCGCCCTCTCGCTCTGCATGGACAACGACCTGCCGATCTACGTCTTCAACATGGCCGACGAGCGGAACATAGATAGGATCGTCAGCGGAGAGAGGGTCGGCACCTTGGTGTCCTCGAAGCCCGCTACCGAGCCGGCTACACGGGTGAGCACATGAGCATCGAGATGATCGACGAGCTGCTGGCGGACGCCAAGGAGCGCATGCAGAAGTCCGTCGAGTCCACGCGCAACGAGCTCTCGACCGTGCGCACGGGCCGTGCCTCGCCGCACCTGCTCGACCGCCTCCAGGTCGACTACTACGGCGCGCAGACGCCGATCAAGCAGCTCGCCCAGGTGGCGGCGACGGATGCCCGGCTGCTTACGGTGACCCCCTACGACAAGTCCTCGATCTCGTCGATCGAGAAGGCGGTCATGGAGTCCGACCTCGGGCTCACCCCTTCCAACGACGGCAACGTGATCCGCCTGCAGATCCCCGAGCTCACCGAGGAGCGGCGCAAGGAGCTGGTCAAGGTCGTCCACGGCGTCGCCGAGCAGGGCCGTGTCGCGGTCCGGAACATCCGCCGCGACGTCATGCAGGACCTCCGCGAGCTGAAGAAGGAGGGCGAGGCCGGCTCGGACGAGGAGCACCACGGGGAAACCGAGCTGCAGAAGGAGACCGACGAGTCGATCGGGGAGATCGACACTCTCCTGAAGGGCAAGGAGGAGGAGATCCTCGAGGTCTAGCCGCGGCTGGTCCTGGAGGTCCTCCTGATGCCAGCCGAGTACGTCGCGATCATCACCGACGGCAATGGCCGCTGGGCGCAACAGCGAGGGCTGCCGGTGATCGAGGGACACCGGGCGGGCGCCGACGTCGTCAAGGAGCGCCTCCGCGACGCCGTCGAGTTCGGCGTCAAGGAGCTCACCGTCTACTCGTTCTCGACCGAGAACTGGACCCGGCCTCGGGAGGAGGTCGACGGCCTGATGGCGATGTTCGCCGAGCGGATCGACAGGCGAGACGCCCGAGCTCGACGAGGAGGGCGTGCGAATGCGCTTCATCGGTCGCCGCGAGGGGATCAGCGAGGAGCTCACCGGACCGCATGGACTGGGCCGAGTCCGAGACGGCCGCGAACGACCGGATCACGCTCTTCGTCGCCTTCAACTACGGCGGGCGAGCGGAGATCCTGGACGCCGCCGCGGCGTACGAGGGGGGCGGGGAGGAGGAGTTCCACAAGCACCTCTACGCCCCGGAGATGCACGACCCCGACCTGCTGATCCGCACGAGCGGCGAGCAGCGGATCTCCAATTACCTGCTCTGGCAGTGCGCCTACTCGGAGTTCGTCTTCCGGGAAGAGCTCTGGCCGGACTTCAACCGCGAGGCCTTCGAATCCTCCCTGGCCGAGTACGAGGAGCGCCAGCGGCGCTTCGGGGCAAGGCAGTGATGATCGAGGACCTCGAGCCGCCCTCGTTCCAGTTCGGGCGAGATCGCGAGGAGCGCGACCGCACCCGGGAACGGGAGCCGAGCTTCCTGCCGGACCCCGACGACCTCCTCGACTTCGACGAACCGGTGGAGGAGACCGCGCCGGAGCCCGCGCCGCCGGCCCGCTCGAGATTGCAGCGCCTGGTGCCCGAGATGTCCGAGACCACCGCCCGCGTCGTGGTGGCGATCCCCTGGATCGTCTTCGCGATCGCAATCGTCGGCATCGGCGGGGACGTCTTCGCGCTGGCGATGGTCGGCCTCGGCATCCTCGGCCTGCGGGAGTTCTTCCGGATGAGCGCCTCGATCCATCCGATCGTGCTGCCGGGCTATGCCACGGTCGCGGCCATGGTGATCGCGGCGCACTTCGGCGACTCCTTCCAGATCCTCCTCGTCTTCGCCGCGCTCTTCCCGATCGCCTTCGTGTTCGCGGCGGTCCGGCGCTCGCACGAGCTGATCACGACCTCGATCGCCTTCACCGTCCTCGGCGTCGCCTGGATGGGGCTCGGGTTCTCCCACGCCGTCCTGCTCCGCGACCTGCCCACGCACGGCGCCGCGCTCCTGATCGACGTGCTCGTTGCGACCTTCCTCAGCGACACCGCCTCCTACGCTGCCGGCCGGCTCTTCGGCACCCGGAAGATCACGCCGCGGATCTCGCCGAACAAGACACTCGAGGGGCTGCTCGGCGGCTTGGTCGGCGGCACGCTCGGCTTCTGGTTCGCCGGCCTCTACCAGGACTGGCTGCCGGGAATCGACGCCCTGCTGATGGGCCTGTGCATCGCCGTCATCGCCCCGATCGGCGACCTGTTCGCCTCGATGCTGAAGCGCGACCTGGGGGTCAAGGACACCGGCCGCCTCTTCGGGCCCCACGGAGGCCTGATCGACCGCCTCGACGCGGTTATCTTCACCGTCGTCGCCGGGTATTACCTTTCAGTCGCCTTCGTCTACTGACCAACCTGTGAACGCCGAGGCCGTCAGCTACGCCCGTCCCAGCCCGACTCTCGGGCACTCCCGCCTACTGCTGCGAGACGCGATGTCGACTCGCGCGATATCCGGCTGGCCCGAGCCGCCGGTCGGGCGAGAGCGTCCGGCGATGCTCGTTCCGGGCTTCCTCGCGGGCGACCCGAGCCTCTCGCGGATGGCAAGCTGGCTCAAGTCAGGCGGATGGAGGACCACACGCTCCGGCATCCGGCTCAACGTCGATTGCATGGAACCGACCCTGCAGGCGCTGGAGACGCGGCTCGAGGAGACGGTCGAGGACACGGGTCGCCGCGCGCTTCTCGTCGGGCAGAGCCGCGGCGGGACCTTCGGGCGCGTGCTCGCCGTCCGGCGCCCGGATCTGATCGAGACACTGGTCACGCTGGGCTCCCCGGTGCTCGATCAGATGGCGACGAGTCGCGTAACCAGGGCGATGGTCACCGCGGTCGGGCTGCTCGGCACGATCGGTGTGCCGGGCCTCTTCGGCAGAAGCTGCCGCGAGGGCGCCTGCTGCGAACTCGCGCGGGGACAACTCTCCGCGCCGATCTCCGAGGACGTGCGCTATCTCGCCTTCTACTCGCGCGAGGATGCGATCGTGAGCTGGCAGGCCTGCCTCGATCCGGCCGCCGAGCAGATCGAGGTGAGCACGACCCACGTGGGGATGGGGATGAACCGCGAGGTCTGGATGCGAATCGCGACGCTGCTCGGCTAGCGGCCGCGGCGTGCCTTCACCGAGCTGACCGTGAGTTCATCGGGCGCGCCCGGGGCGTCGAGGGGGCGCTGGGAGCCGAACTTGAAGCGGCGGCCGTCCAACTCCTCGCGGACACGGTCCGAGACGAGGACCTCGCCGCCCTTCGCGGCGTCGCCCACGCGGGCGGCGATGTTGACGTCGACGCCCAGGAAGTCGCCCTTCACCTTGCGCGGCGTGCCGCGGTGGACGCCGGCGCGCTGTTCGGGGCTGTAGTTCTCGACCTTGATCTTCGAGATCGCGCGCTGTGACTCCAGCGCCGCCTTGACGGCCTGCTCCGCCTCGCTGAAGACCGCCATCGCCCCGTCACCGAGGCGCTTCACGACCGCTCCCTTGTTGGACGAGATCGCCTTCTGCTCGGCGTCCCCGACCTGCCGCAGGACGTCGAGGGCGGCCTCATCCCCGACATCGAGCGTCCAGTCCGAGAAGCCGACCAGGTCGGTGAACAGGATGGCCACGTCGGCGTTGCCGCGGCGCCGCCTCTGGGCCTCGGAGAGCGCCTGCCACGCCTGCAGCGCGCCCTTGCCGATCTCGCGCATCGCGCTCGGGCCCTTCGGCTGCACCTCCTCCACGAGGCGCTGCATCGTCTCGGGCATCTCGGAGGTCTCCGGCTCACCGCCGGGGATCAGTCCCCGCAGGAACCGCGCGGTCCTGACCAGCTGGGGGTTGGCGTCCGTTCGCCGCACCACATCCCGAATCGACTCGGCATCGACCGGCGGATCGGACTTCTTCCGCTTGGCACGCCTGGGCGCCATGCATGCATCCTCGCAATGGCGCAACTTCTTCGCCTCAAGCTGTTTCGTCAGCGAACGCTCACAACGGCATGAAAGGGAGTGGTTCTGGATGAGAAAGCTGTTCGGACGCCGGCCGTCGGCCGGCGCTTGTGATCGGATTCATCGCCCTCTGTGTGGCTCTGGGCGGTGGCGCATACGCAGCCAGCAAGAAGAAGATTGAGTACAAGGGCCTCAGCAAGGACGCTCGCCTGAAGGTTCTGGGCGTCGGCGAGACGAACGCGCAGACCGGCACCACGCCGTGTGACCCGACCAGCTCGACCTTCACCAAGTGCACCTCGGTGAACGTCGACGGATCGACGGGATTCCCGCGCAGCTACCTGCTGATCGCTGACGGCACGATCGACGGTGACGGGTCCCCCGCGAACGGGATCTGCCACCTCGAGTTCGACGGCACCGAGATCAACGGCACGAAGACCAACGTGCACACAGCCGGCGGGATCCAGTCATTCGGCATCAACATCGTCACCACGCCACAGGGCGGCAAGCACACCTTCTCGCTTGCTTGCAACGAGACGACGGCCGACCTGAAGGTTCCGCAGTTCGAGCTCTCGGCCGTCCAGGTTCGCTAGAGCCCGGATACAGACGACGCAGCGACGACGGGAGGCCCCGGATGGGCCTCCCGTCCGCGTTCCGGGGTGAAGCTGCCCTTTTACGGACCGTTTCGGCTGAGACCTACACTGGGGCGCCGTGAAGCGCGTCCTCGTACTCGGATCGACCGGGTCGATCGGCACGCAGGCCCTCGACGTGATCTCCGCGAGCGACGGACTGCGGGTCGTCGGCCTGTCGGCGGACTCGAGCTGGGAGCAACTGCTGGAGCAGGCCAAGCAGCATGGCGTGCCGGCGGTCGCGCTGGCCGATCCCGAGGCCGCCGAGCGGGCCGCCTCGGAGTGGGGCGGCCAGGTGCTCGCCGGCGAGGACGGCATTCGCGAGCTGATCGCCCAATCGAAGCCCGACCTGGTCCTCAACGCCGTGGTCGGCGCCGCCGGGCTCGGCCCGACCATCGTCGCCCTCACCGAGGGCATCGACCTGGCCCTCGCCAACAAGGAGAGCCTGGTGATCGGCGGCGAGCTGGTCACGGCGCTCGCTGAGGCAACGGACGCGCAGATCGTGCCGGTCGACTCCGAGCACTCGGCGCTCTACCAGCTGATCCGCTCAGAGCAGCCCGGCACGGTGGAGCGCCTCGTTCTCACCGCCTCGGGCGGGCCGTTCCGCGGCCGCACGGACCTCTCCGGGGTCAGCCCCGATGAGGCGCTCGCCCATCCGACCTGGGAGATGGGCGGCCGGATCACGATCGACTCGGCGACGCTGATGAACAAGGGCTTCGAGATGATCGAGGCGCACCACCTCTTCGGGGTCCCGTACGAGCGGATCGACGTCGTGGTGCATCCGCAGTCGATCGTCCACTCGCTCATCCACTTGAACGATGGCGCCTCGCTCGCCCACCTCGGCTATCCCGACATGCGGGTGCCGATCTCCTACGCGCTCCACCGGCCCGAGCGAGCCGACGTCGACGTGCCGACCCTGGACCTGGCGAGCGTCGGCGAGCTCAGCTTCGAGCAGCCGGACACCGACACCTTCGCCTGCCTGCGCCTGGCCCGCGAGGCCGGTGAGGTGGGGGGGACGGCGCCCTGCGTCCTGAACGCCGCCGACGAGGTGGCCGTCGAGGCCTTCCTCGCCGGCCGGATCCCGTTCACCGGCATCCCCGAGGTGATCGACCGCACCCTCGAGGCCATCCCCGGAGCTCCGGTCCGCAGCTTCGAGGATCTCTTCGCAGCCGACGCAGCGGCGCGTGAGCAGGCCCGCGGCCTGATCGAGGGCCTGGCCGTAGCGTGAGCTGGGTCCTCGTCATCGTCGGCTTCTCGGCGCTGATCATCCTGCACGAGTTCGGGCACTTCATCGTCGCCAAGTGCGACCGGGATGCGCGTCGAGCGGTTCTTCCTCTTCTTCCCGCCGAAGCTGGTCAGCGTGAAGCGGGGCGAGACCGAGTACGGGATCGGGATGATCCCGCTCGGCGGCTTCGTGAAGATCACCGGGATGAACCCCGAGGAGCTGGAGCCCGAGCAGGCCTCGGCGAGGAGACAGAGGCCGGGCCGGGACACTCCCGAGGGCCTGCTCGAGCGGGTCGAGGCCGCCGGCCAGGACCCGAACGAGCGCGAGGAGCTGTCGCCCGAGGTCCTGAAGCGCGCCTACTACAACCAGCCGGTCTGGAAGCGCGTCGTCGTGATCGCCGCCGGGCCCGCGATGAACATCCTGATCGCCTTCGTGATCCTGTTCTTTCTCGCGTTCAGCCTCAACCAGATCACCGGTCCGGGCCTGAAGATCGCCGATCTGACCAATGACTCACCCGCGAAGGCGGTGCTCAAGCCGGGCGACAAGGTGATCTCGATCGACGGCCAGACGCTCGAGAACCTGGATGGCACCGAGCGCGCCGACAAGTTCCGCAACCTGATCGGATCGCACAAGTGCGCCGGCCAGCAGACCGACGGCTGCCAGGCGAGCACGCCCGTGTCGATAGTCGTCGACCGAAACGGGCAGCGCGTGCCGCTCCAGATAACTCCGAAATACGACCCCGGCGCACAGCAGGTGCTGCTCGGGGTTCGGTTCGAACCGACCGATATCACGCCGATCAACACGCCCGCGCAAGCGGCCGACTACGCGGCCGACACGATGTGGCTGATCACCTCCAAGACGGTGTCTGCGATCGCCCGCATCTTCCTGCCCGAGCAGCGCGAGCAGCTCTCGGGCCCGGTGGGGAGCTCGCGCGCCCTCAACGAGGCGATCGGGTTCGGCACTCAGGAGGCGCTCTTCGTCCTCGCCCTGATCAGCCTCTCGCTCGGGGTCATCAACCTCTTCCCGTTCCTGCCGCTCGACGGCGGCCACATCTTCTGGAGCCTGGTGGAGAAGGTCAGGGGGCGCCGCGTCCCGTTCAGCGTGATCGAGCGCGCGAGCGCGATCGGGTTCCTGCTCATCCTGTTGCTTTTCGCGGTCGGCCTCACGAACGACCTCGGCCGCCTCGGGGACGACGCCCTGAACCCGCGTTAGCCGCGGACGCTAGGCCAGCTTCGCGTCCTCCTGGTGTAGCGTTTTCCCAAGTTCTACCGAGGAGAGGGGAGCTGCCAGTGGAGGTCACGACTTCAGAGCGCCACGCCAGCGGCGGGGAGGCGCCCGAGCTGCCGGCGCAGAACCTGGTCAAGGCCTTCTACGCGCAGGTCGATCGGCTCGGCGACGACCTCGCCATCCGCGACGAGGCGCGCGAGAAGGAGCTCAGCTGGAACGAGCTTCGCGATGCGGTCCACAGGATCGCGGGCGGCCTGGCGAAGCTCGGCGTGGAGAAGGGCGACACCGTCGCGATCATGCTGGGCAACCGCTGGGAGTTCATCCCCACGGACCTCGCGGCCGTCTCCCTCGGCGCGATCCCGTTCTCGATCTATCAGACGTACGCGCCAGAGCAGATCGAGTACCTGCTCTCGGACGCCGAGAGCAAGGTCGTGATCACCGAGCAGGCCTATCTCGACAACGTCAAGGAGGCGCGGAAGGGCGTCTCAACGCTCGAGCACGTCATCGTCGTGGACGGAGAGGGTGGGGACCACACGCTCGACGAGCTGATGGAGATGGACTCCGAGTTCGATCCCGCCGAGACCGTCGAGTCGATCGGACCCGACGATCTCCTCACCCTGATCTACACGTCGGGGACGACCGGTCCCCCCAAGGGAGTCCAGCTCACGCACCGCAACCTGCTGTTCGCGGTGGCGACCGCCGACGAGATGATCGAGCTGCCGGAGCGCGGCGGGAAGGTGATCTCCTGGCTGCCGGCCGCGCACGTCGCCGAGCGGAACGCCCACTACTACCTGCCGGTCACCAAGGGGCTCTCGGTGACCGTCTGCGCCGACCCCCGCAAGATCGCCGAGTTCCTGCCCAAGGTGAACCCGACCTGGTTCTTCGCCGTCCCGCGGATCTTCGAGAAGCTCAAGTCCGGGCTCGAGGCGATGATGGCCGGGCTGCCCGAGGAGCAGCGCGGGCCGGTGCAGGATGGCCTCGAGGCGTCGCTCCAGAAGGTCCGCCTCGAGCAGGCCGGGGAGGAGGTGCCGGCCGAGGTCGCCGAGGCGGCCGCCCAGGCGGACGAGCAGATGTTCTCCCAGCTGCGCAAGCAGCTCGGCCTCGACGAGGCGCTCGCCGTCAACGCCGGCGCCGCGCCGACCCCGCTCGAGGTGCTCGAGTTCTTCCACGCGATCGGCATCCCGATCGGCGAGCTCTGGGGGATGTCCGAGACCTGCGGCCTCGGCACGATCAACCCGCCCGACCGGATCAAGCTCGGCACGGTCGGTCCGCCCACGCCGGGGGTCGAGATCCGACTCGACGACGACGGCGAGGTCCTGGTCAAGGCCGACTGCGTGATGCCCGGCTACCGGAACCTGCCGGAGAAGAACGAGGAGTCCTTCACCGACGACGGCTGGCTGCGAACCGGCGACATCGGCGAGATCGATGAGGACGGCTATCTGAAGATCGTCGACCGCAAGAAGGAGCTGATCATCAACGCGGCCGGCAAGAACATGTCCCCCGCCAACATCGAGTCGCACGTGAAGACAGCGAGTCCGCTGATCGGTCAGGCCGTGGCGATCGGCAACGCTCGGTCCTACAACGTCGCCCTGATCACGCTCGACCCCGACTACGCGCCCGTCTGGGCGAAGCAGAACGGCCTCGACGGCAAGTCGTTCGAGGAGCTCGCGGAGGAGGAGAAGGCTCGCGAGGCCGTCCAGGCGGCCGTGGACGAGGCCAACGCAAAGATGGCGCGAGTGGAGCAGATCAAGAAGTTCACGATCCTGCCCGAGCCGTGGGAGCCCGGTGGGGACGAGCTGACCCCGACGATGAAGCTCAAGCGCAAGCCGATCGACGAGAAGTTCGCGGAGCAGATCGAGGCCCTCTACTCGGGCTAGCCCGATGGCAAGCGAGCGGCGGCGTCCACCTGCCGGGGGGCCTGACGATGTCCGGCGGCGAAGGCGGGCACGCCGGCTACAGGAGAAGCGGAGGAGGGCGGCGCTTCGGCGCCGCAACGCACTCTTCTGCGCAGCGATCGCAAGCGCGGTGGTGGGAGCGATCGTCGGCTCGGGCTCGGGTGGCGGTCCGGCAGACGTCAGGGCCGGTATCGCGAGGCCCAGCCGCGGGGGCCTGGGTCCGCCGCGGAGCGATCAGCGGCTCGTCGCCTGGAAGAAGCCGGTCCCGATCCTGATGTACCACGTGATCGCGAACGCGCCCGCCACCGCCCAGCTCCCTGAGCTCTTCGTCGACCCGAAGACATTCACAGGCGCAGATGGAGTGGCTGAGGGAGAATGGCTACACCGCCGTGAGCCTGAACCAGGTCTATGACTCCTGGTTCAAGGACGGCAGGCTTCCGGACAGGCCGGTGGTCCTCACCTTCGACGACGGCTACCGCGGGGACTACGTCTATGCGCGCCGGACACTCCGCCGGCTGCGCTGGCCGGGAGACCTCAACCTGCTCGTCGGCAATCTCGGCGAGCGAGCTCACGGAGCAAATGGTCGATCGCCTGATCGATGACGGCTGGGAGCTCGACGCCCACACGATCAGCCACCTCGACCTGACGACGCTGAGCGGCGCCCAGCTGCGCCGGGAGGTCGCGGGCTCGCGGCGGATCCTCCAGCAGCGCTTCCACCAGCCGGTGAACTTCTTCTGCTACCCGGCCGGCAAGTTCGACGCGGCGACGATCCGGGCCGTTCGGGGGGCCGGCTACCTCGGCGCGACCACCGAGCTCCCGGGCGAGGCTTCTCGGACCCGGATGTTCGAGCTCCACCGCATCCGGGTGGACGGCTCTGACGGCGTCAGCGGGCTCGCGACGAAGCTCGAGCAGGCCGGCGGTTAGCTACTTCCGCTTCTTCTTCTTGCACCTATCGCTCCGGCGGGCCGGAGATTGCGAAAGCATAGGTTTGCGCCAGGATCACAATCGCTAAACGCCACGAAAGGCCCCACAGCTACCCTGTGCCCGTGGCCTCGAGGCGCCAGATCTTCGTCGGCGACGTACCCATCGGGGGCGGCGCGCCCGTCGCCGTGCAGACGATGTGCAAGACCGAGACGGCGAACCTCGAGGCGACGATGGACCAGATCCGCACCGTTGCCGATGCGGGCGCGGACCTCGTCCGTGTAGCCGTGCCTCGCGACAAGGACGTCGAGGCGCTGAAGACGATCGTCAAGGACTCGCCGATCCCGGTGATCGCCGACATCCACTTCAACCACACGCTGGCGCTCAAGGCGATCGATGCCGGCGCCGACTGCATCCGCCTCAACCCGGGCAACATCGGGGGTCCCGAGAAGGTCGCTGAGGTGGCCGAGAGGGCGACCAAGGCGAACGTGCCGATGCGAATCGGGGTCAACTCCGGCTCGCTGCCCAAGCACCTGCACGCGCTCGAGCGCGAGAGCCCCGTGGAGGCCCTGGTGCAGGCGGCCGTCGAGTTCGTCGAGCTGATGGAGTCGCTCGACTTCGAGAACTTCAAGGTCTCGATCAAGTCGACCAACGTCCCGAACACGATCGCCTCCAACCGGCTGCTCGCCGAGAAGATCCCCTACCCGATCCACCTCGGGATCACCGAGGCGGGGACGAAGTGGTCCGGTTCGCTCAAATCGTCGGTGGGACTGGGGACGCTGCTCGCCGATGGGGTGGGGGACACCATTCGCATCTCGCTCTCGACCTTCCATGCCGAGGAGGAGGTCAAGGTCGCCTGGGAGATCCTCAAGGCCCTGCACCTGCGCGAGCGCGGCCCCGTCCTGATCGCCTGTCCGACCTGCGGGCGGCTCCAGTTCGACATGGACACCGTGGTCGCCGAGATCGAGCAGAGGCTGGAGGCCTACACCGAGCCGGTCGAGGTCGCGGTCCTCGGCTGCGCGGTGAACGGGATCGGCGAGGCCTCGCACGCCGACTTCGGCATCACCGGCGCCAAGGACGAGGGGCTGATCTTCGCTCACGGCAAGCCCCTGCGGAAGGTCAAGCAGGAGGAGCTGGTGGACGCGCTCTTCGCCGAGATCGACAAGTCCCTCGACCGCGGGAAGGTCCACGTGGATGAGCAGAAGTCGCGCGAGGGCGCTGACTGGCTGGCGAAGATCGAGGAGGAGAACGCGGACGAGCTCACGCCCGAGCGAATCGCGCAGATGGAGAAGACGGAGACGCCCACCGAGTCCGAGCGGGTGCTCGCCGACGGCAAGGGGCCAGAGCTGGAGGACGGCGAGCCCTACATGAAGCCGGTGAAGGTGAAGCGGACGGAGCTCGACGAGGAAGCGTCGCCCACCGCCGGTCGCCGGTTCACACGCGCCTAGCCGGCGCTACGTCTCGAGCGGCATTTCGAACCAGACGTGGGTGCTCCCCTCGAAGACCGCCCAGCTCGAGGTCAGCTTCTCCACGACCTCGAGCCCGCGGCCTCCCTTTTCGGTGGCCTCACGGATCTCCGGAATGGCGGCTGCCGGGTTGCCCTGATCGGCGACCTCTCCTCGGATCGTCTCGTTGCCGATCGCAAGCGCGAGCGTGATCGGCCGGCCCGGGCCGTGCGCGACCGCGTTGTTGACGAGCTCCGTGACGACCGCCGTGAGGTCGATGAGTGTTGGGGCGGGCAGTGAGCGTGAGAAACGCTGACGGAGCGCCTGGCGTGCTCGCCAGCCCGCCTCGGTGTCTGGCGAGAGGACAAGACGAAACTCATTTGGTTTTGTGGGCCCGTTGCTCCCTTGCATTTCCCTCAGAGCGCTTTCCAGGGCCCCCCGTAGAAACAAACTAGTACGCCTTGGCGAAAATCGCCATCACCCTGGCCGGGCCGCCGGTGATCACGCACCGGGCGTCAGCGGGAAGCTCCTCATTAAAGGGGATGACGCGCACGCTGACGCCGAGCTCGCCCACCACTGTATCGCCCGCGCCCTGGCGCGGGATCGCGTCGCGGGTGAGCCCGGGATCGTCCGACCTTGGCTAGCTGAGAAGGGCGCTAACGCTGTCTCGCAGTTCTTGAGCGCGTCGCCGCCCGCCGACGCAGGTGTCCTTGGCATTCTGCGGCGGCGCGCCCGGCGTGCCGCCGAACACCCGGTCCTTGCCGGGGCCACCGATCAGCTTGTCCGGACCCGCCCCGCCGATCAGGGTGTCCTTACCCCCTCCACCCTTGATCGTGTCCCGTCCGTTCGCGCCGCAGATCAGATCGTTGCCGCCAAGTCCCATGATCTGGTCCTTGCCGTCCCAGCCCTGGATCACGTCGGCCTGCGGGGTGCCCTTGATCGTCTCGGACGCGCGGGTGCCGACGATCGTTGCCTCAGTGCCGTTGCACTTGCCGGGCGTCTTGGCCGGCGCAGCCACGGGTGTCGGGGGAGTGGTCCCCGGGAAGCTGGCTCCCGGCGGCACACCAACGATCGACTGCGAAACCTGCGTGGTCGCCGCCGGGGCGAGGTTGATCGCGTTGCCTGCGTTGTCGCCCCAGTAGTAGAGGACTGCGTTGTCGTTGTCAGCCCCGTTCTCGTCGGAAACCACTCCTCCGGTGGTCGCGTAGTCGAACGCGGTGCCAACTGACGCATCCCAGTCGGCGTTCTGCAGCAACGTCGGTGCGACGGGTGTTGGCACCACGCCTGCTGGACCCGTGACCGTGCCGAGCACGTTGAAGGTCGGGGGCGAGGGATTCACGTCGTTGTCCTGGATCCGATAGAACTGGAATCCGGGCGTGGGGAAGGTCGCCTCGTTCAGCAGCACGGCTCCGTCTGGGCTCTGCTGCTGGAAGGTCGGGCCGTCGTCGCTACCTATCTGGTAATCCCAGAGATAGCGAATTCCGATGTTCACGGCCGCGGCGCCATCGTTGGTGACTCTCCACGTGATCTCGATCGTCGAGTTGTCGAAGGTCGTGCCGTTTACGCGGACGTCCTGAACGATCGTCAGCTGATCGGGTGTCCCGGGAGAGTCGGGCCCCGGAAGCACGTAGGTGGTGCGGAACCCGGTGCTGCCGAGAGGAGCCGTCGAGCTGAAGGAACCGAAGGTCGATCCCACCTCCGCCCTGGGTGTAGTTGGTGGAGGTGGTATACGAGCGGAGTGAGTTGAAGCTCGTCCCAGGATCGCCGTCGCCAAAAATGACGTTCAGGCCGCCCCCGGAGGGATGGCCGGCGGCTGTCATCGCCGTGTACTGGCCGTTCGAGTCGTCGACGAAGACGTCGTAGATTCCGTTGCCCGCCGTCACAGTGGCGGCCCCAGCCGAACTGGCGAAAGCCAGCACGCTGGCCACCATGATCGCGGCGATGCAAAGCGCCGATCGCACGAGACCCACGCCCCTGACAGGGGACTCCACCACACCAGTGCTTTCCATTGATTCGCTCTCCTCCCGAACGGAGCCGCGGCCCCCTCAGACCGCTCCCGACTCCTCTGGTTCGACTTTAGTGGCGATCTTATATCAGCTCCTCAGGCGAGTCAGCGGCTCAGTACGCCTTGGCGAAGATCGCGACAGTTGTCGCGGGACCGCCCGTGATCACGCACCTGGCGTCGGCGGACAGCTCCTCATCGAAGGGGATGACGCGCACGCTCACCCCGAGCTCGCCCATCGTCTCGATGGTCCCCGCCTCCTCGCTCCAGGGCGCCTTGACGAAGCCCCCGGAGTCGGTCTCCTCGCCCGAGAAGTACTCGCGGAACTCCTCCAGGGTGGTGATGTCGTCGCGGGTGCGCTCCCGCAGGCGCTCGCTCGCCTCCTGGTAGTAGCCGATCTGGATGTCGTCGAGGACGCCCACCACAGCGTCGCCGGCGCCCTCGCGCGGGATCGCGTCGCGAGTGAGCTCCGGATCGTCCCGGCGGGTCACCGTCACCACGCCGCCCTCGATGTCACGCTCGCCCAGTTCGATGACGATCGGCACGCCCTTGCGGATCCACTCCCAGCGCTTGTCGGCAGGCTTCCGTTCGCGGGTGTCGACCTCGACGCGCACCGGCTGGCCGTCCCAGGACCGAGCGGCGATCTCCGCGCCCAGCTCGTCCGCGGCCTGCAGGACCGCGGTGGGGTCATCCCTCGTGATCGGGACGATCCGGACCTGGCGCGGCGCGATCCGGGGCGGCACCCGGAGGCCGTTGTCGTCGCCGTGGGTCATCACCACGGCGCCGATCATCCGCGTGGTCAGTCCCCAGGAGGTCGTGTAGCAGAGCTTGCGCTCACCGTCCTCGTCCGTGAACTCCATCTCCATCGACTCGGAGAAGTTCTGCCCCAGATAGTGGGAGGTCCCGCACTGGAGGGCCTTGCCGTCCTGCATCATCGCCTCGATCGAGAGCGTGATCTCGGCGCCCGGGAAGCGCTCGTACTCGGGCTTCTCGCCAGCAACCACGGGGATCGCCAGCTGCATTTCCGTGAAGTCGCGGTAGACCTGCAGCATCCGCCGGGTCTCCTCGAGCGCCTCCTCCTCGGTGGCGTGGGCGGTGTGTCCCTCCTGCCAGAGGAACTCGGTGGTCCGCAGCAGAACGCGCGGGCGGAGCTCCCAGCGGACGATGTTGCACCACTGGTTGATCATCAGCGGCAGGTCGCGGTAGGAGTTGATCCACTTCGCGAACGAGCGGCCGATGATCGTCTCGGAGGTGGGGCGGACGATCAGCGGCTCGGGAAGCTCGGCGGCCGGATGAAGTGTCCCGTCCGGGCCCTGCTCGAGACGGTGATGCGTGACCACCGCCATCTCCTTGGCGAAGCCCTCGACGTGCTTGGCCTCCTCCTCGAAGTAGCTCAGCGGGATGAGCAGCGGGAAGTAGGCGTTGACCGCGCCCGTCTCCTTGATCCCGTCGTCGAGAGAGCGCTGCATCAGCTCCCAGATCCCGTAGCCCCATGGCCGGATCACCATCGCCCCACGGACGTGATCGAGCTCCGCCACCTCCGCGTCACGCACCACCGTCTGGAACCACTGAGGGAAGTCCTCGGCCCGAGTCGGGGAAATTCCGGTTTTCGCCTTGCCTTCCATATGCTCGCCTAGATGGCCCGTGGCCGCGGACAATCCTTGCGTACGGGACGGCGAAAGGGGTTCCGGCGGCAGTTCGGCCTCGACCGCTCCGGGCCGCCGCCCCGCCAGACCAGGCCCGGACAGCCGCTGCGGCCATGGACGATCCCCAACGCCGTCGGCTACATCCGGCTCGCCGGGCTGCCGGTCTTTCTGTACCTCGCCTTCTCCTCCGGCGACGGAAGGGATCCCTGGGCGGCGGCGATCTTCTGGCTGATCGCCGCGGGCGACTACGTGGACGGCTTCCTGGCCCGCGCCACGGGCCAGTACAGCCGCATGGGCGCCCTGCTCGACCCGATCGTCGACCGGCTGACGATCCTCTGCGGCGTCGTCGTCTGCTGGCACTTCGATCTGCTGCCGCGCTGGGCGCTGGCCCTGCTCGTCATTCGCGAGGTGGTCACCCTGATCCTCGGCGAGGTCTACCTGCGCCGGGTTGGGGAGCTCGAGATCAACTGGCTCGGGCGGATAGCGGTCACGCCTGTGATGGCGGCGATCTTCTTCGCGATGGTGTCCGACAGCTGGGTCTGGAGCGCGATGTTGATCGTCGGAGTCATCCTCGGCGTCCTCGGGACCATCGCCTACGTCCGCACTGGGCTCCGGGAGCTTGCAACCGCTTAGCCAAAACCCTGAAGTCGCGGTTGAGGCTGTGCTGCGGACCTATAATCGCCTGCCCACACCATCAAACGGGGCGCGCAGTGCGCCCCTCGCACCTGCGGAGGAGTAGTTGGAGGACGAGACCTTTCCCGATATCGGCTCGATGAACGATCAGGAGCTCAAGGAGCTGATCGACAACCTGACCGCTGAGGAGCACGAGGTTTCCTACCGCCGGCGGATCCTGCACGGTCAGATCGACATCCTCAGGGCGGAGCTGGTCAACCGCCTGCGCGAAAACCGGCCCGAGGGCGCGACGATGATCAAGGGAGACGACGTGCAGCGCCTCAGCGAGATCCTGGCCGGACGCTCAGAGCCCTCGACCAAGCCTCCGACCTAAGCGGGCCCGATCGTGGCGATCCACTGCCCCGAGTGCGGCTTCGTCAACGCCGAGGGCGCCAACTACTGCCAGAAGTGCGGGGCGTACCTCTCCCGTCCCGACGGTAAGGACGAGCCGACGACGATGACCTACACGGTCGACGAGTCGGGGGAGATGCATCAGGTCGACATCGACGAGGTGGTCGACCGCCATGGCGCGGCTCTGGTGATCCGCTCCGGCGGCGGTCGAGCCGGGGAGAGCTTCACGCTCGACGACGAGCGCATCTCGATCGGCCGAACCCCCGATGCCGGCGTCTTTCTGGACGACGTCACGGTCTCCCGCAACCACGCCCTGCTCGTCCGCCGCAACGACGGGCTCTACATCGACGATCTCGGCTCGCTGAATGGCACCTACGTCAACCGCCGCCGGATCGAGTCGCACCAGCTCGAGGACGGCGACGAGATCCAGATCGGCAAATACAAGCTCAGCTACCTGGAGAAGTGATGGAAGCCTCGACCCCGACACCGTTTGACCGAAGCGCCATCGAAGGAACGACCGATGGTGCGCCATCCAACCGCAAGGCGCTCACCATCGGGGCGGTCGCCAAGATCCTGGGGCGGGAGTTCGAAGACATCTCGATCTCCAAGATCCGCTATCTCGAGGATCAGAAGCTGCTCTCACCCCGCCGCACGCCCGGTGGCTATCGCCTCTACAGCCAGGCGGACGTCGAGCGCCTCCGGGCGATCCTGCGAATGCAGCGGGACGAGTTCCTGCCCCTGCGAGTGATCCGCCAGGAGCTCGCCGCGGGCGCCCGCCAGGAGCGCGGTGAGTCCGCCTCCCTGCGCCGGGCGGCGAGCGTCGAGGCCAGCAAGGGCTCGCGCCTGACGCTCGAGGAGCTCGTCGACGAGACCGGGGTCGCCCCGGACCTGATCAAGGACCTCGAGGACTGGCGGCTGGTGCAGCCCGGCAAGATCGAGGGAACGAAGGTCTACGACGACACCGACCGCGAGATCATCAAGGCCTGCTCGGAGCTGGCTCGGTTCGGCGTCGGCGGGCGCAACCTGAAGGTCCTCCGCACCGCCACCGATCGCGAGGCGGTCCTGCTCGAGGCCGTGGTGGGCGCCGGGCTGCGGTCCTCGAACCACAACGTCCGCCAGGAGGCGATGGAGAACCTGGAGAGCCTCGCTGCGGCCGTCAGCAACCTCACGCACATGCTGCTCGTTCGGGACCTGCGGAAGCTGACCGGCGAGGACTAGGAACAGACCTAATGGCACGCGTCGTGCGCAGGCGCCGCATCGCCGCGCCCGCGAGCGCGCTCTGGGCCGTGATCACCGACCCCTACCACCTGCCGCGCTGGTGGCCCAACACCCAGCGCGTCGAGAACGTCAGCGACGATCAGGCGGCTGAGCGCAGCTGGACGCAGGTGCTCGGGACGCGCGGGGGGCGCGGTGTCCGGGCGGATTTCCGCGGCGTCGAGGAGAGCGACGGCCAGCGCTACGTCTTCGAGCAGGCCGTCGAGGGGACGCCCTTCGAGCGTTTCGTGCGCAGGGCGCGCACCGAGATCAAGCTGGAGCCCAAGAACGGAGACACTCAGGTGACGATGGCCCTCGACCGCCAGCTCCGCGGGCTCTCGCGGCTCGGTTCTCCGATGATGCGGCGGGCCATCGGTCGCACCCTGAACGAGGCACTCGACGGCCTCGAGACGGTTGCGACCGGGACGGAGGGCTAGCGCTCTGTCGCCTGGAATGAAGTGGTGGGGCTGGGGGGATCCCGAGCGCCGGGTGGAGTTGCCCGCCACGGCGGTCGGCGCGATTCGCGACGAGCTCGGTGTGGAGCCCGGCGAAGGGAGCGAGCCGGTCTCGATCGATCAGGTCTCGCTGCCGGAGGCGCGCCCGATTCCAGACGCCGTGCGGGCGTCAGCCGGCGAGTTCCTCGACGGCCACGACGACCGGATCCGGCATGCGACAGGGCGCAGCTATCCCGACCTCGTCCGGCTGCGGACCGGGCGCCTCGAACACGCTCCCGACGCGGTCCTGCGGCCGGCGGATGCCGCCGGCGTGGAGTCGGTTCTCGACGCCTGCGCGGCAGCGGGCGTCGCCGTGGTCCCGTTCGGGGGTGGGACGAGCGTCGTGGGAGGGCTGGAGGCGCTCGCCGATGGGCACTCCGCGGTCGTCTCGCTCGAGCTCTCGCGCCTGCGGTCGGTCGAGCTCGACTCCCAGTCGCTGACTGCCCGCCTGGGCCCCGGGCTGACGGGGCCCGAGGCCGAGGCGGCGCTCGGCGCCCTCGGCGCGACCCTCGGGCACTTCCCGCAGTCCTTCGAAGAGGCCACCATCGGGGGCTTCGCGGCCACACGCTCCGCCGGGCAGGCCTCCAGTGGCTACGGCCGTTTCGACGACGTCGTGACCGCCATCGAGCTTGCCGCGCCGGCCGGGCGGCTGCGCACCCGCGAGATCCCTCATACGGCGGCGGGGCCATCGTTGCGCGAGCTCGTCCTGGGCTCGGAGGGCACCCTGGGCGTGATCACCGACGTGAGCTGCCGGGTGCGGCCGGCGCCGCGCTCACGCGTCTACGAGGGCTGGATCGCGGAGGACTTCCACGCCGGGCGGGAGATCGTCCGGGACCTCGCCCAGCGGCATGAGGCGCCCGACGTCCTCCGCCTCTCCGACGAGGAGGAGACGCGGGTCTCGCTGGAGCTCGCGGGGACCGAGGGTCTTCGCAGGCGGGCCCTCGACGCCTACCTGTCGATCCGCCGCCGCCGGGGCGGCTGCCTGATGATCTGCGGCTGGGAGGGAGAGCGCGATGACGTCAGCCGCAGGCAGGGACTCAGCCAGGCCAGGCTCAGACTGGGCGGCGCCGTGCCGCTCGGCCGCTCCGCGGGCAACTCCTGGTACAGGAGCCGCTACGGCGGGCCGTACCTTCGCGACGAGCTGATCAGCCTCGGAGTGCTGGTGGAGACCCTGGAGACCGCGCACACCTGGAGCCGTCTCGACGAGCTCTACCGGGCGGTCGGGAATGCCCTGCGAGGCGCCCTCGGCGAGCGCTCGATCGTCATGTGCCACGTCTCGCACGCCTACCCGGACGGGGCGTCGCTCTACTTCACCTTCCTGACTCGCGCGAGGCCGGGGGAGGAGCTCGACCAGTGGCGCGCGGCGAAATCGGCCGCGTGTGAGGCGATCGTCGCCACGGAGGGCACGATCACCCATCACCACGCGGTCGGCCGCGATCACGCCCCCTACATGCGCGCCGAGGTCGGCGACCTCGGCCTGGAGGCGCTCCGCGCCGTCAAGGAGCGCCTCGACCCCACGGGGATCATGAACCCGGGCAAGCTACTGCCCGCCGATTGAGCACGGCCCCGATTCCGGGCCATAGGAGCGACGCGGGGACCCGACGCCGGCATGCGACCTCGGGTCCCCGGAGCTCTACTCCTTGTCGTACTTGAACGAGATTCCGAGCCGGATTCGAAACTCGGAGACCTTGCCATCGCTGATCGTCACGTCCTGGCGAATGACCTCCGCGATCCGCAGATCGCGCACGGTCTCGCTGACCTTCTCAACGGCGCTCCTGGTCGCCTGCTCCCACGAATCCGCGCTGACGCCAACGACCTCGGTGACGCGATACACGCTGTCTGCCATCTCTCTCCTCGGGTAGCGGTCTGTTCCGCCCTAGCCTCGCATGCGGTCAATCCTGGCGCGACCTAGCCGCGCAAGGGGCCGCGCATCACGCTGAGCCCGACGCGCTGGGGCAGCGTCCCGGCCTGCGCCGCCTGCTGGACCGCGGCGGCGGCCTGGCGCTGGCGCGTCAGGGTGAGGTCGGCGGTGTCGAAGTTCGGCAGGAGGCCCGCGGCGGCGGTCGGAATCGCCGTCCTGCCGGTGATGCGCCCGTTCGCGCCAACCGCCTGGAAGGCGACCGGCAGGCTGCGCCCTCCCGAGCCGACGAACCAGAGGACGTAGGTTTCATCTCTGCCCGTCGGCTGGAGGCCGCGAATGTCGAGGTCGACCGCGGGCTGGTCCCCGATCCGGATGATCGTGAGGCCGCCGCTCGCGTGTGAGCCGCCGACGGGGCTGAGCCTGACCGGTACGGCCTCCTCCTGCCCGCCGGCCGGCGTCGTCGTGTTTTCGTCCCCACCGCCGCCTCCGATGCCCACGACCACGAGGACCACCAGAAGAACCAAGGCGGCACCGGCGGCGACGATCCAGAGACCGAGCCGCCTGCGACCGCTCCCCTGACGCTCGGCGGGGGCTTGTGCGGCTTCTGCCGTCGGGTCGCCCTCGAGAGCCGCCAGGCGCTCCCTGACCTCGCCAGGCGGGAACTCCGGATCGTCCTGGGCCTCGAGCTCGTTGGCCGCGTCGTGTGCCCGCTTCTGCACCTCGTCGGCGCTCGTCCCGAGCACGTCGGCGACGCGCTCGTAGGTGTCTCCGGCGAGCAGCAGCCCGAGCAGGGCGCGCCGGTCCTCGCTCAGGGCCATTGTGAGGCTCGGGCGCTCAGCCCTTCTTGCCGGCGCCCTGGCCGGTGCTCTGGGCGCCGCTCCCGGCCTGGCCCTGTGCCTGGGCCTGCTGCAGCAACTGGTTGAGGCCAAGCTCCGAGATGCTGCCCTCGAGCACCGGCTCCCCGACGAACTGGATCACGCCCGTGGCCTTCTTGCCCTGCTGCTGGAGGGATTGCTCGAGCTGCTGAGCCTCGGTGGAGTTCACCTTGGAGATCCTGATCGAGTCGAACGCGGGCAGCAGGAGCACCTGCTGGGCGATCAGGGGGACGCCGCCAGTCAGGTTGCCGCTGTCATCGACCGTCTCCTGCCCAAGCGGCAGCGACTGGGTGTCCGACTTGTACAGCCAGAGCAGATAGCGATCGCCGTTGGCGGTGGGCGGAAGATGGACCGCGTTCGCCTGGAGCGCGAAGGTAGCGGCCTGGTTCTGGCTATTGGCGGCCTGCTGCGTCGCCCCGAGCGTGATCTGTCCGCTCGGCGGGCAGTCCGCGTCGGCCGCCGCACCTGCGGCGACGAGCTTGATCGTCGGGACGCCGGCCTGCTGGGCGGTGGTCGTGTCGACTCCCTTGCAGTCGCTGCCTTCGCTGCTGCCGCCGCTGGTCGCGACGACGATCACGACGATGACGAGAGCCAGTGCGGCGGTGAGAGCGACCAAGAGCTGGGTCCGGCGCTTGCCGCTCGATCCCCCGATGCTGCTGAAGAAGCCCGCGACACGGGAGGCGAAGCCTGGTCCCTTGGGGGTTGGCGGCGCGGCCGAGGCCTGGGGGATGGAAGGTGTCTGGGCGGGCGCGGCGGGTGGGGGAGGGGGCGCCGGTGCGCTGCGGCCACCGCGAGGTTCGGGGATCTCCGGGAGCTGCGCCTTCGGTGCGAGCAGCTTCAGGTTCTGGACGAGCCGCTGGGCGAGGGCGTTCGCCTCTGGATCGTTCTGCAGGTGGCGCACCGCGTCGGCGCGGCCGATCGGATCGGCCTGGCCGAGGAGGTAGTCGCTGAGACCGACCTGGGCGTCGGGATCAGCGCCACCGATCTCGCCCAGCGCGGAGCGGGCTCGGGTGCGCACTTCGTCAGGAGCGATGCCGAGGAGGGAGCCGATGTCGTCATAGCTCTGCCCCCCTTCCAAGAGGAGCTGGAGCATCGCGCGCTGTTCATCGGTGAGCGCCACGGGCGAGGAAGCGTAGGGCAGAGGCGCGGCGCTTGGCGCATCTCTTAGCCCCCGTTTAAGGGCCTCTCGCCGGCCCAGTCGCCCGGTTCGACCCTGCGAGCCAGCCGCGGGTAGAAGCTGAGCAGGCCGTCCGAGTCGAGCTCGAGCTCCGCGGTGAAATCGCCGTCTCGGCTGATGTACCTGACGACCGATCCGTCCTCAGTGGTTCGTACGTGCTCGTAACGCTGCGGTGAGGCCTCCACGCGCAGGGTGGGGGTCGTGATGAAGGCCATCAGGAAGTCGCCGCTGCCGTCGCGGTGAAAGCCGTGGCGCAGGATCGGCATCGTGTTGGTGAGCGGCGAGTTCTGGATGTCGATGTCGAGGGCCTCGGAGAGGTCTGGGAGGGAGCCGTCCCACGGGCCGCCGGGCACCTCGCCGTCGTCGTCGACCTCCGCGTTCCACGAGCCCTCGCCATCGTGCCGAAGCATCAGATGTCTACGCCAGCCCTCTGCAACCGAGGTCAACTCGAGCTCCCGCGTGACGAAGTCGGGCGCCTCGAGCCGGTAGTCGACCCGGAAGGGGGCTGGCTCGGCACCCAGCTGCGTTCCCGTTGCACTCAGCCCATCTCCTTCCAGATCGACCGCAGCCGACTCTGTGAGCCACTCTTCGACGCCCGCCCACACCAGGAAACGCATGGCCGCACACTATGGTGCCGCGCCATGGGTCAGCCCGAGGACATCCCCTCCGGCTTCGCCGAGGAGATCGGCATCGAGTGGCTCAACCTCGATCCTGACGATGCCCGCGCTCGCATCGCGGTCGAGCCCAGGCACCTGCAGCCCTACGGCATCGTCCACGGAGGCGTCTTCGCCGCGCTCGCGGAGAGCCTCACCTCGGCGGCCACCTACGGCGCCGTACACGATCAGGACATGGTCGCCATGGGGCAGGCGAACGACACGACCTTCCTGCGCCCGATCGGCGACGGCCACATCAACGCCGCGGCGACGCCCCGCCACCGCGGGCGAACGACCTGGGTCTGGGACGTCGAGATCACCGACGACGACGGCCGGGTCTGCGCCCTGGCGCGGGTGACGATCGCGGTACGCCCCGCCGGTAACTCGGCGCCCCCGAGCCTCACCGCTCCTGCGCCTCCTCCCGATCGCTCGCTTGAGCGCTGCGGTAGCCCCAGATGAACAGGGCTGTGATTGCGGTCAGCGGGACTCCGACGATGATCAGGCCCGTCCACACGCCACCGAGCCAGAGGCCGATCAGGATCAAGCGATCAGCCCCATGAGCGCCAGCACGATCGCCACGGTGCTGAGTTCCACCGAGTCTCGTCGTCCGTCGCCAGCGCTCTCCTCACCTTTCCCATGCGTCGCACTATCGCTTCAGGGAACGTGCCGCGCAATACCCAGGATCCCGAGACATGGGTCGGGATAACCCCACCTATACGGACGGGTAATGCGCCAAGCACCGAGAGACCTAGCGCGGCAGCGGGCGCATCGAGCCGAACCGGTTGGTGATCGGCAGGCGGCGGTCCCGGCCGAATGCCTTGTTGGAGATGCGGATCCCGGGTGGGGCCTGGCGGCGCTTGTACTCGGCGCGGTCGACCATCCGCACGACCTCCATGACCGTCTCCTCCGGGAGTCCCTCGGCGACCAGGGCCTCGATCCCCTCGTCGCGCTCCACGTAGGCCTCGAGGATGCGGTCGAGCAGCTCGTAGGGGGGCAGGGAGTCCTCATCGGACTGATCCGGACGCAGCTCCGCCGAGGGCGGCCGCTCCAGCACCGATGCCGGAATCAGCTCCCGCCCAGCCTGCTCGTTGCGCCAGCGGACCAGCCGGTAGACGAGCAGCTTGAAGACGTCCTTGATCACCGCGAAGCCGCCGGCCATGTCCCCGTAGAGGGTCGCGTAGCCGACCGAGAGCTCGCTCTTGTTGCCGGTGGTGAGCACCAGCCAGCCGAACTTGTTGGAGAGCGCCATGATCAGATTGCCGCGGATCCGCGCCTGGATGTTCTCTTCCGCAAGGCCCGGCTCGGCGCCCTCGAACGCCGGCGCCAGCGCGTCACCGTAGGTCTCCATCGCCTCGGCGATAGAGATCTCGATCAACTCGACACCGAGGTTCGCGGCGATCGCCCTGGCGTCTGCCTGCGTCTCGTCGCTCGAGTTCGGGGAGGGCATGACCACGACGGTGACCCGATCCGGCCCGAGGGCGTCTGCCGCGATCAGGGCGACGAGTGCCGAGTCGATTCCCCCTGAGAGCGCCAGCACGACGCGTTCGAAGCCGTTCTTCTGGACGTAGTCGCGCAGGCCGAGCTCCAGCGCCGAGTACACCTCCGCCTCCTCGCTCGGAAGCGGCTCGGCGATTCGCGGCTCCACCTGCCCGGAACGATCGGCGCCGGTGGTGAGCACGGCCAGAGTTCGTACCCCGCGGCCGCTGGGCGCCCCATCTGTCCTCGCGGCGGGGGTGATCAGATCGCAGAGCAGGAGCTCGGATTCGAACTGGGCCGCCCGGGCGAGCACCTCGCCGTCGGGCGCGATCACGACGCTCCCGCCGTCGAACACGAGCTCATCCTGGCCGCCGACCATGTTGCAGAGGGCGAACGCCGCGCCATTGGAGCGGGCCCGCTCGGCAACCATGCCCTCTCGCGCCCAGCCCTTGCGGCGGTGGTAGGGAGACGCGGAGGCATTGACGATCAGCCTGGCGCCGGCAGCCGTCTCCTCGTTCTCAGGGAATCCCGGATGCCAGATGTCCTCGCAGACCGTCAGGCCGACCGGCGCGCCGTCAACTTCGATCAGCGCCGGCTCGGTTCCGGGCTCGAAGTACCGGCGCTCGTCGAACACTCCGTAATTCGGCAGATCGCATTTGCGATAGATCCCCTGCACCTCGCCGTCGGCGAGGATCGCCAGTGAGTTGTAGGCCGGGGGAGGGGGAGGGTCGATCAACGGGTCGAAGTGCTCGAGCTCCTCAGGCGGCCGCTCGACGCGCTCCGGGAATCCCACCAGGGCGACGATTGCCTGGACGTCCGCGGCGACCGCGTCGAGGCCCTCTCGCACGGCTGCGAGGAAGTCGCGGCGCAGCACGAGGTCCTCGGGCGGATAGCCGGAGACGCACAGTTCCGGCAGCAGGACCAATTGCGCTCCGGCATCGCGGGCGCGGCCGATCGATTCGGAGATCAGCCGCACATTGCCCTCGATATCGCCGACCGTGGGGTCGATCTGGGCGAGCGCGAGGCGCAGACTGGTGGACTCGGCCATATCTCAAGTATGGCTTCAGCCGCCAGGCACCGCCGAAATCCCGCCGCCGGCCGCAATACCCTGCCGCGCGTGTTCAGGCAGGACAGGAGGCCCCCGAAGCGGCGCGGCGTGGACCTGATGGAGGCCCACGTCGAGGATCTCTGCCGCGAGCACGGCATCGAACTGGCCGGGGCATCCTCGCGCGGGCGCGCGATCCGCTGGCGGGGAGGCAGGCTCGAGATCTCGATCCCCCCGATTCGCGGCCAGGTCTCCTACTTCATCGCACTCCACGAGATCGGCCACCTGGTCGGCCGCGGTCGCTCGGCTCCCCGACTCGAGTCCGAGGCGAACGCCTGGCTCTGGGCGCTCGACCACGCCGTGGTGGAGCCGACGCCGGCGACGCTCCGCTCGATCTCCCGGCGCCTGCGCGGCTATCTCGACTGGGCGCGCAATCGCCAGTACCGCCGCGTCCCGCCGCGGATCCCGCCGCGCGAGCACCCGTTCTGGTCGCTGCTCGAGCTCGCCTAGCGGTCGGTCTCTACCCGCCGGCCCGGCCGCCCAGGTTCCCCACGATCAGGGCGACGACCGTGACCAGGTAGATCTGGCCGAGCAGCGCCTCGCTGATCGCCAGCGAGCGCCCCAGGTTGGTCGCCGCGATCAGATCGCCGTAGCCCACGGTCGTCAAGGTCGCATAGGAGAAGTAGAGGAAGTCGTCACGCCCGGCGTGCTTGGCGGTGAAGAAGTCCGTGCCCGAGATGTCCTGAATCACCGCAAACGCGACCGCGAAGAGCAGGCCGATCAGCAGATAGAGGCAGAGGACGCCGAACATCGAGTGGATCGACACCCCGCCCTCCTCGCGGAACTGCCTGACGACGCCGGTCACGATCGCCGGCGGGGTCAGCAGCACGTAGAGCAGGGCGACGATCCCGGCGGTGCTGTTGCCGAACTGGCCCGTTCCGAAGAGCGCCGCGGCGGACCCGGCGATTCCGACGATCGCCGCGACCACGCTCAGCCTGATCACCCAGGGATGCGCCTTGGAGGCGATCACCGCGGCGACGAGCACCAAGGCCTGCAGCGTGACCGACACGAAGCGCGCCCCGTCGCCGTGCGGCGCCGCCATCACGAAGAAGACCGCGACGATGATCAGCGCGAGGACGATCCCGAAGCGGTAGTGGATCCGCTGCACGGCGCCATCATCCACGCCGGCGAGGACGAACCTGCTCAGGGACAGGGGTCAGCAGGAACGCGGGCGCGGGTCGAGGCGCTTGTCCCGCTTCGCGCCCTCGAGGCGGTTCGGCCCGGGGCCGCAGCTGATCTTCACGTCCCGCTCGCCGTCGTGGGCGTTGATCCGGTCGATCCCGGTCTTGCCCTTCATCACGTCGTGCCCGGCTCCGCCGCGAAGGAAGTCGTCGTCGGGGCCGCCGGCCAGGCGGTCGTTGACCCGACTTGCCGAACTGCCGGTCGGCGCCCGGCCCACCGCGCAGGAGGTCGCTGCCGGCTTCACCGATCAGCAGGTCGTTCCCATCGAAACCGAGCAGCGTGTCGTTGCCGCTGTTGCCGACCGCGAAGTCGTCGCCGCCGAGACCGATCAGCGTCTCCGAGGTGCGGTCTCCGACCAGCACGTCGCCCAGCTCCGTCCCGAACAGGACCTCGACGTCGCCGTGGACGGTGTCGCGCCTGCTTCCCGTCTGATCCTCGGGCCCGCCGTCGTTGCCGTTCCCGGAGCCGATGGTGACGTTGACGCCGTTCGACCTCGCCGGGATAGACCAGCGTGTCGGTGTTGCTGCCGCCCGAGATGTCGTCGGCGCCGAAGCCGCCGTCGAGCGTGTCCCTGCCGCGTGCTGCCGCGGAGGTTGTCGGCCACGGGCGAGCCGGTCAGCACGTCATTGCCGCTGCCGGCGTTCAGCGTGCCGCGCCCGCTCACGCTGTCGTTGCCGGACCCGCCGCTGAGCGTGCCGGGTGTGTTGGCGCCCGTGACGGTGTCGTTCCCGGAGCCGCCATCGAGGTTCTCGGTGATCGTGCCCGGGATCGTCGCCGCGTCCAGCGTGATCGTGTCGTCGCGATCACCCGTCTGCGACGATGATCGTCTTGATGCCGGCACCCGGGCAGGTCGCGCTGTGCTCGTCGACCATCGTGCAGGTGCCGCTGGGCGTGAGCATGGATGCCGCGTCCGCGACCAGGTAGACGTCCGTTCCCGCGTCGTAGCTGACCCTGATCTGGTTCGCCTCGTTACCGGTCTCGGCGACCCTGACCGTGTTGGCCCCGTGACCGTGACGGTCGAGGCCGGGGCGGAGGACGCCGCAAACAGGATCACCCCCAGTGCCCGCGAGGGCAGCTGCGCCTGCCTTCTTCATCAGTCCCTGTCCATCCTCCCCGTCTACAACACCCCGATACCCCCGGACGAGCGGTCTATTCGACTTTGGGGGCC
Organism: uncultured Solirubrobacterales bacterium; assembly: GCA_963825825.1. Taxonomy (GTDB): domain Bacteria; phylum Actinomycetota; class Thermoleophilia; order Solirubrobacterales; family 70-9; genus DASUPK01. The sequence continues at coordinate 58,678 of CAWGUT010000003.1, forward strand.
GTTCAGGTTCACTCGTAGCATTCGCGTCGTGCTCTCCGAGCGGAATCTGCGCATTGCGGCCGCGATCCTGGCCCTGGCCGGGATCGGCGTCGCCACCTACATCGCGATCGCCGAGAGCGGCGGCGGTGCGCCGAAGTGCCTGGCCGGGGGCAGCGGCTGCGAGACCGTCGCGAACAGCCAGTACTCCCATCTGGCCGGGATCAACGTCGCCGTGATCGGGATCGTCGGCTACGTGGCTCTGCTCGGTGCCGCCATCCTGCCCGGTGACCCGGGCCGCTTCGGCGGCTTCTTTGACGGCGCTGGTCGGCTTCGGCTTCAGCCTCTACCTGACCTACCTCGAGCTCTTCGTGATCGACGCGATCTGCCAGTGGTGCGTCGCCAGCGCGATCCTGATGGCCCTCTCGCTGGCCGTCGCGGCCACCCGCGCCTTCGTCTACGCCGGGCGTGGGCTCGAAGGCCCCCAGCTACAGTCCTCGCATGGAAGGTAGGCAGCGGGAGCGAGACCGCCTGCGTGCGGAGCGCGAGGCGACCGAGTCGCAGCAGGCCGGGGCGCTGGCGCGGAAGCGGCGGCTCCAGTACCTGATCATCGGCGGCTTCGCGGCCGTCGCGGTGATCGTCGCCCTGATCGTGATCAGCCAGTCCGGCGGGGACGACGGCGGGGGAGGGGGCACGCCCTCGAACGTGCAGGGCGCGCAGCAGGTGAGCGCCGAGCTCAGCGGCCTCTCGCAGAGCGGCGCGGTGCTGGGCGATGCGAGCGCTCCCGTGACCGTGATCGAGTACGGCGATCCCCAATGCACCGGCTGCAAGTTCTTCTCGGAGCAGATCGCGCCCGATCTGATCTCCGACCGAGGTGAAGCCGGGCAACGTCAAGTACGAGTTCCGTCCCTACCTGATCATCGGGCCGGACTCGAAGCCGGCGATGAAGGCCGCGCTGGCCGCCGGTGACCAGGGCCGGTTCTGGAACTTCCTGCAGCTCTTCTACCTGAACCAGGGGGGCGAGAACTCCGGCTACGTGACCGACGCCTTCCTGACGAGCATCGCGAGGGGCGCAGGTGTCCCGGACATCGACAAGTGGAATACCGATCGCAACGACCCGAAATGGGACGCGGTCATCCAGCAGGGCTCCACGCAGGCCGAGTCGCTCGGCTTCAGCGGCACGCCGTCGATCGCTCGTGCAGGGCCCGAAGGGACAGAAGGCGATCGGCGGCTCCACGATTCCGACGGTCCCGGACATCCAGGCCGCGATCCAGCAGGTCAGCTAGGTTCGGCCCCGGGGGCGCGCAGGCCGCTCCCGTCGGCAATCATGGGGTGAGTGATGGCCGCCGCACAGGGAGACAACCGCCGCATGCTGATGATCACCGGCGACGACTACGGCTACTGGCCGTCCTACAACGAGGGAATCCTGGAGGCTGTCGAGATGGGCGGACTCGACTGCGTCAGCGTGATGGTCGAGCGCGAGCACTGTGAGCCCGAGCCGCTCCTCGACACCGGGGTGGAGATCGGACTGCACATCGAGTTCGAGGGCCGTTGGGGCCCGCGCAGCGGCGCGTCCGCCCGGACCGCGCTGCGGGTCCAGCTCGAGCGCTTCGGCGACCTCTTCGGCCGCTGGCCCTCGTTCCTCAACGGGCACAAGCACTGTCATGCGCGGCCGGAGCTGGCGACGCCCGTCCTCCAGACCGCCCAGCAGATCGGCGCGCCGGTCCGCTCGGTCAACCCGGACCACCGGCAGTGGCTCCGCGAGCGGAACATCGACACGCCCGACCTGCTGATCGGGCGCACGGAGAGCAGGCAACCCGCGGAGCCGCCCGAGGTCCGCAACCCGCCGACGGGCGTGACCGAGTGGATGGTCCATCCGGGCCACCCCGACTCGGAGTCGGGCTCGAGCTATGACCTCGCCCGTCAGGAGGACCTCTCGCTGCTTCAGAAGATCATGCTGCGCGCCCGCTACGACGAGCCCGTCTGGGGCGACGCCAGACGCGTGAGCATGAAGGAGGCCTTCGCGCAGGAGCGGGCTACCTAGCCCGCTGGCGATTCCTCGCGCTCGCTGCCGCCGTTCTGGGGGGCAGCGTCGACTCCCTGGCGTGGCCGGAACCGCCGGAAGAACCCGGGGCGGCCACCGGCCGCCTCGATCAGCTCGTCGATCGAGGCTTCCAGTTCTGTGGCGAGGTCGTCGAGATCGGGCAGACCGTCGTAGTCGCCGATCAGCCCGAAGTTGACCTGCCCGTCGTAGCTCATGACGCCGACGCAGACGCCCTGGTTCTTGGCCAGCGGAACCATGGGGAAGACCCGCTCCATCCGGCGGCCCATCAGGTACAGCGGGAACTGGGGTCCGGGGATGTTGGTCACCACCAGGTTGAAGAAGCGCTGCCGCGACTGCAGGCGCGCCGCCTGCCCGGCGATGGTCGGTGGCGCGAAGTCGGCGAGCTGGGTGAGCACCGAGGCGCCCAGTGCCTGCTTCGACTCCTTCAGGTCGCCCATCGATTGGCGCACGATCTCCAGCCGCCGCGTCGGGTCCTCGCACCAGACGGGCAGCCGAGCCATCATCGAGGTCACGCGGTTGCCCAGGGCCCCGTGCTCCTCGGCGGTCCTGACGCTCACGGGGACCATCGCACGCAGCTCGAGCCCGGCCGTGGGGTGGCCGCGGGAGCGCATGTAGCGGCCGAGCGCCCCGGCGACGGCGGCCAGGATGACGTCGTTGACCGTGCCGCCGAGCTGGTTCTTGACGTGCTTCATGTCGCCCAGCGAGGCCCGCACCCAGGCGAAGCGCCGGTGGCTGCCGACGTCGAAGTTGAAGGGGCTTCTCGGCGCGCCCAGGCCTGTCGACGCGAACGTGCCGGCGGCGAGGGCCGCATCGGTGATCCGGCGAAGCGCGCGACGGGGGCCGCGGACGATCCGCCGCAGGCCGCGCGCGACCTCGCGCGGGTAGATCGCCCTCTCCACGAGGGCCTCCGCCAGCAGCTGCGCGCCGTTGGGCTCGGGCTTCGGGATCCAGCTCTCAAGCGCCATCGGGGTCTCCGCCGGGTCCTTCTCGACGTCGAACAGGACCGTCGTGATGTCCACGCCCGAGACGCCGTCGACCATGGCGTGGTGGGTCTTGCCCACGATCGCGAAGCGGCCGCCCTTCAGGCCCTCGACCAGCCAGATCTCCCAGAGCGGCTTCGAGCGGTCCAGCTGCTCCGAGAAGATCCGGGCCGCGAGGGTGCGGAGCTGCTGCTCCGAGCCGGGCGCGGGCAGGGAGGTGTGTCGCACGTGGTAGGTCAGGTTCAGGTGCGGGTCATCGACCCAGACCGGGCGGCCCTGGCCGAAGGGGACGGAGCGCACCTTCTGCCTGAAGCGGGGCACGAGATGCAGCCGCGACTCGATGTGGTCGCGGAAATCCACGTAGGGCGGGGCGGGGCCCTCGAAAAGGGTCGTCGAGGCGACGTGCATCTGCGTCCCATCCCGCTCCAGGTGGAGGAACGAGGAATCCAGGCCTGTCAGGCGGTCACTCACCGCACTGATGGTCGCATACCGACTGTGAGCCAGGTCACAGAAATACGCAAATAGCGCACCTACCCTGCGCGGCCGATTAGTCGCCAAACAACCCGCCTAATCGCGTCGACGGACATCACGCGAGCGGGGGACCCACTGATTTTCCGGGGCGAATGGAGCGGTGATCCGCTTCTAGCGGCAGACGTGAAACGGGTTGCGCCTTGCGGCGCACCCTCGCGTCATCGCGAGCCCGTCAGCTAACCCCGCAGGCGAAACAGAGAGGCAAGGTGTATTGCTTTGCGTCGCTTCCGTTGGAAGCGGAGGCGGGCAGCGCTATCGCTGCTGCCCGTCATGGGATTGATGATCACAGCTGGTATCGCGGGCGCTCAGGACACGGTCCCGGCGCTGTCGGGCAGCGGTCCCGAGGCGAGCGCCGCGGGCGGTGCCCCCACCGCGGTGAGCCTCAAGGCTCGCCACCACGTGATGGCCCACCGGGCCGTCACGTTCCGCGGCCGCGTCACCCCAGGAGGCAGCCGCCTCGTCGTCGTGCAGGTCGGCGGACACAAGCTCCGCGCGCACTCGCACGACAACGGCGCCTACACGGTGCGCTGGCGCGCCCCGGGTTCCGGCGTCTACTCAGCGCGTGCGCGGGTTGACGGCTCGTCCGTCCGCTCGCACCGCGTCAGGGTGAACGCCTACCGTCCGGCCGAGGCCTCCTACTACGGCCCCGGCCTGTACGGAGGCGCCCTCGCCTGCGGCGGGGCGCTGAGCCCGAGCAAGCTGGGCGTCGCCAACAAGACGCTCCCCTGCGGGTCCATGGTCACGCTCCGCTACCACGGGAACACGGTCACCGTCCCGGTGATCGACCGTGGCCCGTATGCGGGCAACCGTGAGTACGACCTGACCGCAGCCACCAAGGCGAAGCTCGGCTTCCCCTCCACGGGGACCGTGCTCACCACTCGGTAAGCGGTTAGACGGCGAGCTGGCCGGGCTGGTGGGTGACCTCGTCGCTCATCAGCCCGGCCACGCCCACCCCGACCAGCCTGACCGGCGCCTGCGGGTCGAAGCGCTCGAGCAGTTCGAGCGCGGTGTCCGCGACGGTGTCCGGCTCGGTGGTGTGGGCGGGCAGGGTGCGTGACCGCGTGTAGGTCTTGAACGGGCGCAACCTGATCTTGAGGGTCACGGTCCGCCCGCGGCGGCCGTTCGCCGCGAGGCTCTCGCACACCGATCGGGCCAGCCGGTCCACGTTGTCCCGGAGGACCTGACGATCGGTGACGTCCTCGGGGAAGGTGGTCTCGCGGCTCTCGGACTTGCGCGCGCGCTCGAGGGTGAGGCTCTCAGAGCCGTGCCCATTGGCGCGCGCCCGCAGCCCGTTGCCGTGCTTGGGGCCGAAGCTCTGCTCGAGCAGCGGCCCGTCGGCGTTCGCAAGCTCCGCCACCGTCCCGATCCCGATCTGCTGCAGCCTCTCGAAGGTCCGGGCGCCGACGCCGGGGAGGAGGGAGGCGGGCTGCTCGCCCACGGTCGCCAGCCAGGTCTCCTCGGTGAGCAGGAAGAAGCCATCCGGCTTGTCGAGATCCGAGGCGATCTTCGCCATCAGCTTGTTCGGCGCCAGCCCGATCGAGCAGACGAGGCGGGTGACTTCCCTGATCCGCCGCTTGATCTCGTGTGCCCGCGACTGCGGGACCGGGGAGGAGGTGAGATCGACGTAGGCCTCGTCCATCCCGACCACCTCGACCTGGTCGGAGAACTCGCGCAGCGTCTCCATGACCTTGTTCGAGCCGCGCCGGTAGAGCTGCATGTCGACCGGCAGCACGGTCAGGTCGGGACAGCGCCGACGGGCGGTGACCATCGGCAGGGCGGAGTGGACGCCGTACTTGCGCGCCTCGTAGGAGGCGGTCGTGACCACGCCGCGGGGACCGTCGTAGGCGACCACCACCGGCTTCCCACGCAGTTCGGGATGCCGCAGCATCTCGATCGAGACATAGAAAGCATCCATGTCGACGTGGGCGATCACCTGCGCCCGGTGCAGATTAGGCCCGGCCTCCGATGGAGGGCGCTATGTTGCGAGACGGTGACGAACGCGGAGGCAAAGAACCTCGAGGCGATCTCCCGGGCGATCGACCAGCACAACTCGAACTGCCCGTTCCCGGCCAGCGAGGTCCGCATGAACCCCTTCGAGGTCGAGCGGCTCGGCTGGGACGAGATCCGCGGCCTGCCGATCGTTCCCGACCCCGAGCTCGGCACCGGCGCCTTCCGGATCATCTGCTCTCGCGATCAGGAGGGCGAGGGCATCGAGGAGGCCGAGGCCCTCGGCATCCCGATCGAGGTGGCGGTGCCCGCCACCCCGGAAAAACCGCCGGCGTAGGCCCACCCGACTTCCGTTTCGTGCGATTGACCCCCATATACGGGGGCCAAGTGCTCGAAATCGGCCGCGGCGGTCAGTCGCCTTCTGATCGTGTCGGCGGACGCCATGGCTGAGACCACCATCCCTAGCCCGGCGCCGCCGAAGCGCCTCACTCGCAAGGAGAAGCAGGCCGAGACTCGCCAGCGCCTCCTCGATGCGGCGAGCGCGTCTTCCTGCGGCGCGGTCTGCAGGGGTCGAGCGTCGAGGAAATCGCAGCGGAGGCCGGCTTCACCGGGGGTGCCTTCTACTCCAACTTCAAGAGCAAGGACGAGCTTTTCGTCGAGCTGCTGCAAGATCGTGTCTACCGCCAGTACGCACGAGATGGCCGAGCAGGCGCAGGAGCAGCCGGGCACGCCCCGGGATCGTCTGCGCTGGGGCGCCGAGCGCCTGCGCGACGTGCAGAAGCGGGAGGAGGGGAGCTGGCTGTTTCGCCTTTGGCTCGAGTGTCTGACTCAGGCTGCGCGCGATGAGGAGTTTCGAGAACTCGCGGCGAGCTTCTGGAGCGGCAACCGGAGGCTCCTTGCCGGGCAGATCAAGGCCACCTTCAAGGAGGGTGGCCCGCTAGTTCAAAGCGGCAGCGAGGCGGCGGCGGTGCTCGCGCGCCAGCGGGTGGTCAGCGCCCAGCTCGGTGAAGATCGCGACCATCACGCGGCGGAGCAGATCCTTGCGGCCGGTGTCCTGCTCGGAGGCCAGCACCTCCTGAAGCTTCTCGAGCGCCTCTTCCGGGATCGCCGCCGTCCCAGGCCGAGAAGGCTGCCTGGAGCTCGTCCGCGCCGGCGCCGTTCCCGGAGGCCGAGAGCTCGGCGCGGGCGGCCAGCCCGTCGGCGACGAAGTCGTGGGGGAAGGGCCGGAGGGGCTCGAGCGCCTCGCCGGCGTCGCCGCGCTCGAGCAGCAGGCGGCCGAGCCTGATCGCCGCGCCGGCGCCTGGCGCGGGATCCAGCTCGAGCGCCTTGCGCAGTGACTCCTCGTCATCCGCCTCGGCCAGCCGGTCGGCCTCCGAGGGGACGATCTCGTTGAGGAAGGCCTCGATCCGCGCGGGCGGAATGGCGCCGATGAATTCGGCGACGACCTTGCCGTCCTTGAACGCCTTGACCGCCGGGATGCTCGCGATCTGGAACTCCTGGGCGATCGCGGGATTGCGGTCGGTGTCGAGCTTCGCGAGCTCGATCTCGCCGTTCCGGGCACTGACCGCCTTCTCCAGCGCCGGACCGAGCGTCCGGCACGGCCCGCACCACTCCGCCCAGAAGTCGACCACCACAGGCACCTGCCTGGAGCGCTCGACGACGTTCTCCTGAAAGTCCTGCTCGGTTACGTCCTTGATCACGCCTCTGAGCGTACCCGGCGGCCTCAGTTGGCAGTCTTGGCCGCGGCTCGTCCGGCTGTGCCGGCATCCGGCTGGGTCGCCGAGGAGCCGAGGTGACGGCGCAGGAAGTGGAGCTGGTCCGCGATCAGCCGTTCCCGCCAGTTGCCCACGTAGATGTCGAAATGCGCGCAGGGGTACTCCCGCACCTCGACGCGGCCCTTTGCCCGCCAGGCTGCGGCGCGTGCGGCAGCGGGTGGAGCAATCGAGTCCCGGTCGGCGATCTGGACCAGGATCGGGCAGCGGAGCTTGTCCATCCGGGTGATCGCGCGATTCGTCCACTCGGCGAAGGCGGCGCGCCCCGTCACCTCGTTTCGCCAGGTCGGCCCTGCGATCGCGCTCATCCCCGGCACGGAATCCTCGGTGGTCATCCCGGCCAGCTCGCCGGGGTGGCCAACCGTCGCGACCATCAGCGGCTCCCGACCGCGCGCCATCCGGACCGCATCCTGAAGACCGACCCAGGAGAGGCGGAGCTGTTGGCCGAGGCCCGCGTAGCGGCGGATCTGGGTGAGGGTGGCGAGACCATCGACGTCAGGCGACTGGCTGATCACGGCGGCGATCCGAGGGTCTGCGGCAGCCACGTAGACGACGTGACCGCCCGACCAGGAGGTGCCCCAGAGGACGATCCGCTCCGGATCGACGCCGTCGAGCCCGCGTGCGAACTCGACAGCGGCCCCGTAGTCCTCGCGATGCCGTGGCGGCCAGGCGAACTGGCGCGGCTCACCGCTGGACTCGCCGAAGCCGCGGTAGTCGAAGAGGAGCACGTCGAGTCCGGCCTCGGCCAGCGCCTCGGCGAAGGGCAACAGGCCGGAGTCCTTGGTGCCCCCCAAGCCGTGCGCCATCACCGCACAGGGACGGCCGCGCTCGGCCAAAAAAGCGTCGCCCTCGCCGACGAGATGCCAGGCGGCGCAGGTCTCCCCATGACTCGGGAAGGAAACGTCCTCCGTCAAACGGGTTGCTCCTCGGCTTCGCCTCGCAGCACCCTCGCATCTGCAGCCGCGGCCTCCGCGGTCAGCACCCGGCCGGCGAGCTTCGGCGCCATTCCCCTGGCTGCGCGCTCGCGTCCCGCCGGGATCTCGCGGTTCCAGATGTCGTGCTCGTAGATGTACCAGTCGATCTGCATCGTGTGGCGCGGCCGATCGGTGACACGCCCGAAGTGCCGCTCCTGGTCACGTCGAATCGTCTCCTCCATCTCCTGGGGGGAGGGGAGGGCGTAGTCCCCGTTCAGGTAGCGGGCGACGAGCCTGCTCTGAAGCTCGACGAAGGGAAACAGGGTGGGCACAGTCTGCGCGAAGCCGATGAAGGCGACGTCGTCGATGCCCGGCATGAAGACGCGCTTGTAGAGCGGAAACCGGTTGTCGGGCGCCGAGATGAACTCGGGGTCGAAGAAGGGGAAGGTGATCTTGTAGCCGGTGGCCCAGATGATGGCGTCGACGCGTTCGACGGTCCCGTCCTCGAACTCGACGCTGTCCCCCTGAAGCTCCCTGACGTCCGGCTTCGCGACGGCATCGCCGGAACCGAGCCGCAGCAGCAGCTCGCTGGAGACCGTGGGGTGAGCCTCGAGGAACTCGTGATTGGGGTGGGGGAGTCCGAAGTCCTCCATGCGCCCCGAGGCCAGGTAGGGCAGCGGCCGGGCAAGCCAGCGCTGAACCTTGAGTGGGAGGTAGGGGGAGGTCTTGACGAGCTTGCCGATCGGCTGCCCGAACAGGTACTTCGGCATCACCCAGGCGCCGCTGCGGGTCGAGATGAAGACCTTCTCGGCCACACCCTTGCGGGACAGCTCGGAGACGATGTCGACGGCGCTGTTGCCGATCCCGACGACCAGCACGCGCTTACCGGTCAGATCCAGCGGCTCGGTCGGAGACAGGTAGTGGTGAGAGTGGAGCGTCTCTCCGTCGAAGCTGCCCGGGAAGTCGGGATAGCGCGGATCCCAGTGATGCCCGTTGCCGACGATCAGGAAGTCGAACTGCTCGGTCGAGCCGTCGCCGAGGCGGATGCTCCAACCTCCGCCGCTGTGGCGCTCTGCGTGCTCGACCGGCGCCTGGAAGCGGATGCGGTCGCGGAGCGAGAAGGCATCGGCGTACTCGTTGATGTAGGCGCGAATCCGCTCGTGATGGGGGTAGTCCGGATACTCGTCACCCATCGGCATGTCGCGGAACGAGACGCTGTCGCGATAGGTGTCGATGTGAAGCGAGCGGTACGCCGAGGAGCGGCCGTTGGGATTGCCGAAGTACCAGTTCCCGCCGATGTCGTCGCTCGCCTCGAAGCACGTGTAGGGGATGCCCCAGTCGGAGAGCGCCTTGCCGGCCGTCAGGCCGCTGATCCCGGCGCCGATGATGCAGGTGGTCGGCTTGGCGGTCATGGCAGCGGTCCAGTCTAGTCGGGACTGGCCAGCTGGCCAGTCACTCAGACATCGGCCGACCAGTTGATTCCCAGGTTGTTGAGCAGGTCCTGCGCCCAGCGGTTGAAGGTGTCGAACCAGCCGGTCAGGATCGCGACGCCGAAGGCGATCAGGATCAGGCCGCCGATCGCCATGATCACGGCGTAGTGGCGCTTGACGACCGCGAAGGCGGTCGTCATCCGGCTGAAGGCCAGCGAGGTGATCAGGAAAGGGATGGCGAGGCCGGCGGAGTAGACGGCGAGCAGGAAGGCGCCGTGGGCGGCCGAGCCGGAGAGCGCCGCCGCACTCAGGATGGCGGCGAGCGTGGGGCCGATGCACGGTGTCCACGCGAGGCCGAAGGCGGCGCCCGCCACCAGGGGCCCGCCGGTGCCGGCCCGCTCCAGGAGGCCCTCGACGTGCCACTCGCGGTTGAGCAGGGGGATGAAGAGCGCGGAGATGAAGAAGACGCCCATCGCGATGATCAGCGACGCTGCGATCTTGTCCAGCAGCAGCTGGTGCTCCTGCAGGGCGCTGCCGATGCTGGTTGCGCCGAGCCCGAGCAGGATGAAGATCGCCGAGAAGCTCGAGACGAACAGCAGGCTGGGGACGATCACGCGGCGCCAGTCGGCCCGCTCGAGGTCGGCGACGGCCACCCCGGTGACGGCGGAGAGGTAGCCCGGAACGAGCGGCAGCACGCAGGGGGAGAGGAACGAGACGATGCCCGCCGCGAGCGCGGTCAGGACGCCTACTCCGGATGCGGGATCCCCGCTCATAGCTGGGATTCTGGCGGACGGGTCACGCCCGAGCCGGGCGTGATCCGGAACGCCGCCTGGGCACCGTGCTTAATACGGAGAGGATCTGCGGATCGGCCCGGATGATCGTTCATACGTCCGTGCGTAGGGTTGAGCCTGCATCCGGAACCCCGGCCAACTGCACACCGTAAAAGGCGTCCAGCATGTTGGCCAACCCGGCGAGGCGGCCTTCATCCCCCTGGGGTCGCCTCGCCGGTCTTTTTTTCGGGCCATTTCACGCCTGCCGGTCCGCTAGGGCTCGGGCCCCGGGTCCTGTCCGAGGATCGTCCGCAGCCCGCGGGCGGCCTTCGGCGCCAGCTCCCGGGCGTTGTTGTTGAACATCACGTGGACCTGCTCGGCCTCGGAGTCGAGCGCCCGCGCGCGCCCGGCGATCTCCTCGAGTTCGTCGGTCGAGTAGTCGTAGTCGAAGCGCTCCGCGACGCTCCGCCCATGCAGATAGCCCTCGGTGTTCCGCCCGTGAGCGCGCATGTAGGCGAGTGCGTCGTTCGTGACGGCGTCGATCGGCGGGAAGATCGGGACGTGGTCTCCCGGCGGGGTGTCCACGCAGACGAAGACGGCGTCGTGAGCGGAGAGCCAGTCGAGCACGCTCTCGAAGCGCTTGGATGAGGCCCAGCTGCGGCGCCTGAACTCGACCGCGACCGGGACGGGGGAGAGACCCTCGATCACGGGGGCGAGCTCGTCGAGCTCGTTCCGTCGCGGATCGAACGCGGGCGTGAGCTGAAGGAGATAGGCACCGAGCTTGCCGGCGTCCGCCAGCGGCTTCATCGCCTCGGCGGTGCGCCGGACCATCTCGTCCTGCAGAGCGGCATCGAGGAGGACCCGTCCGCGCTCATTGGTCTCGGCCTCGTCCCTGAGGTCCTTGGGGAGCTCCTTGAGCTGCGAGGCGTGGCGGGAGAGCAGCCGGTGGAGCTTGACGTCGAAGCGGAAGTCGTCGCGGGTCCCGTTCGCCCAGCCCTCCACCGTCGACGTCGCCGGGATCGCGTAGAAGGACGAGTTGAGCTCGACCGCATCGAAGCGCTCTGCGTAGAAGGCGAGGCGCTCCTTCGCAGGCAGGCCCTTCGGATACCAGTGCTCGACGAACCCGGGATCCGACCAGCTCGAGGTGCCGACGACGATGGACACCGGCTAACTATGGCCCCCGCCGGGTAATGCCTGCTTCACCATGCCCCGCCTGAGACGCGTCGACTGCGGTGCTGCCGGAATCACCCGCCGCCGGCGGGGGAGGGGCTTCGAGTACCTCGACGAGGACGGCCAGCGGATCGAACACCCGGACGTGCTCGAGCGGATCCGGGCTCTGGCGATCCCGCCGGCCTGGGAGGACGTCTGGATCTGCGCCGATCCTCTCGGGCACATCCAGGCGACCGGCGTGGACGCGAGGGACCGGAAGCAGTACCGCTACCACGACCTCTGGCGCGAGCGGCGCGACCGCCAGAAGTTCGGCGCGATGCTCGAATTCGGACGCTCACTCCCGGAGCTGCGCGAGCAGGTCGAGCGCGACCTGCGGAGGCGCAAGATCTCCCGCGAGCGGGTGCTCGCCTGCGCCGTCAGGCTCCTCGACCGCGGCTTCTTCCGGATCGGGTCCGAGGACTACGCGGAGGAGAACGAGACCTACGGGATCGCGACCATGCGGAAGCGCCACGTCACCGTCACCGGCGAGAAGGTGGTCTTCGACTACGAGGCCAAGGGCGGCAAGCGGCGGGTGCAGGTGATCGGCGATCGGACGATCTCCGGGCTGGTCAGGAAGCTCCGCCAGCGCAGGGGAGGGGGCTACGAGCTGCTCGCCTACCGCAACGACGGGGAGTGGCGCGACGTCCGCTCGGATGACATCAACGAGTACATCAAGGGGGTGATCGGCGACGGCCACAGTGCCAAGGACTTCCGCACCTGGAACGCGACCGTGCTGGCGGCCGTCGTGCTGGCGGCCTCGGCGCGGGAGCGCGACATGAGCACCAAGGGAGGGCGCAACCGAGCGAAGCGGGATGCGGTCAAGCAGGTGGCTCGTTACCTCGGGAACACACCGGCCGTCTGCCGCGCCTCCTACATCGACCCGCGGGTCTTCGACCGCTTCGACGGCGGCATCACGGTCGGCGGGGTCTTTGAGCGCCTGCCGGACGATCCCGCGGACTGGCCGGAGATTCAGAGGCCGATCGAGGAAGCCGTGCTCGACCTCATCGACCGGCGTGAATCACCCGCCATCGAGCGGATTGGGTAGGGCCAGGCGCCGTGCGGATGGAATGCACGGGAATCCGTCTTATGTCAACTCACGCGCGGAGGCGGCGATCAGTCCGACTGTCGCTGAGACAGAGCGCCACGCCGAAGATCAGTCAGCCAGCGAGCCTCCGCGTCGCGAGCTGGGAATCATCCGCCTCGTTTCTGGTCTCGTCGACCACACCATCATCCAAGCACGCACCGCCTCCCGTGAGGCCGCCAATCTCGACCAATCCGCCAGGTTTACCGGTTATCGGGGTGCGGACCTACGATTCGTGGATGGCGCTGGACCGCAACGGCGACTGAATTGGGGCGCAGGCCCGTCCACGTCGGCTGCTCGGGGTGGGTCTACCCGCACTGGCGCGAGCTCTTCTATCCGAAGGGAGTCCCGCAGCGACGCTGGCTCGCCTACTACGCGGAGCAGTTCGACACGGTCGAGATCAACAGCACCTTCTACCGGCTCGCCTCTCCGGCCGCGGTCAAGAGCTGGCTCGACCAGAGCCCCGAGGGGTTCATCTTCGCGGTGAAGATGAGCCGGTATATGACCCACATCAAGCGGCTCACCATGATGGAGCAGGGCACCGAGCGGTTCTACGAGCGGCTCGATGGTCTCACCGACACCAACAAGTTCGGGCCGGTCCTCTGGCAGTTCCCTCCGAACTTCCACCGCGACACCGACCGCCTGGCCGCCGCCCTGCCGAAGCTGCCCTCCGGCCGCCACGCCTTCGAGTTTCGGCACCAGAGCTGGTTCACCGATGAGGTCTACGCACTGCTCAGGGATCACGGTGCTGCGCTGGTCATCGGCGACGAGTCGTCTCGCTGGGTGAGCACGCCGCACGTACGCACCGCAGACTGGACCTACATTCGGTTCCACCACGGCAGCCGTGGACGGCACGGCAACTACTCGTCCTCGGAGATCGAGACCTGGGCCCGCCGGATCGCGCAGTGGCGGCGAGACACGGAGATCTACGCGTACTTCAACAACGACTGGGAGGGCTACGCGATTCGGAACGCGAGGCTGCTCAGGCGGAAGCTCGCGCTCTAGCGCTTCCGCCAGTTGCCCCCGAGGAGCTTGCCGAGGCGGCCGGCTCGACGCGGAGTGAAATTGGGAGCGGCCTGCTCGGGCGGCGGCAGCTGCCCCGCCGCGTCGGAATCGATCGTCAGGCGCACCGCCCGCTCGGCGGTCCTCGCCACCTCCGGTGCATCCACGAAGCGGAGCTGGCCATCGGCCATCTCGATCACGAACCCATCCAGGATGTGCTCCCGATAGTTGTCGACCACCTCGTCGACCTTGCCCACCTGCTCTCCGTCCGACGCATACACGGCCGTGCCGCGCTTCACGGCGGCGTAGTGGATCGGATTACCGTCGTCCTGGCTCACGCACGAAATATACGTCGAGGGCAGGCCCGGCTTGTCGCTCGAGACTCTCTCTCGCGCTGCCCGGCGGTTTTGAGGGCTTCGGCGCGGGTCCAGAAGACTTGACGTCTCGCAATCAGGCCGTCCGCGAACCGGAGGATCTGCCAGGTGCGGTATTCAAACGGCACACCGCTGCCCCTACGGCGCGCTGTGAGAATCACGGCGATGAAGACCCGGTCACCACCCAAGTCCGTTATCTGCTCGATCTCGATGTGGACGCCGTCCTCCGCGTTTTCCCACATCAGCTCGATCCACTCTCGCACCCCTGCCCGCCCGCGGTACAGCTCACCGATCCCGGCGACACCTTCCAGGGCCTCCCATACGACATCAGGGCGGAGGAAGGCCAGCAAGGCGTCGAAGTCGCCGCGGTTCAGAGCGTCGATGGCCTTCCGTGCCATCGCTACGTTCTCCTCCGACATCGCCACGCAGTATCTCGCTGCGAGCGGAGTCGCTGCCCCGCAGAAGGGGTGAGGACAGGGCCGGCCAGGACGGCCGACCCGTGTCCCCACCCAGGCATGGCCTAGTCGAACGTGATGTTGATGTCCGTCGTCGACTTGTTGACGTCGGTGATCACGGCCGTGCCGCTCGCGCCGTCGTAGGCGCCCGTCCCGCCGAGGATGGCAATGGGCAGGTTGGTCGCCTTCTCAGGTAACGAAGCCCTGCAGGCTCAGCGTGCCCTTCGAGAGCTGGGCTTGGACGTTGCAGAGGCTCTTGCCGCCGATGAAGGTGCAGACACCGCGGTCGAAGCCCGTGTCGTCGCCCGAGAGCTTGTCGCCGAAACCGAAGCGGTCGCCCTGGTGGGGCTTGCCCTTCGGGAAGAAGCCGACTTTCTTCAGTGAGTTCGCGACGAGATGTAGCGATTTCGGCGCTGGTGCGGCCGATCCTGCGGTCGCCTGAATAGCGATCGCACCGACCGCTGCGACGATGGCGGCGAGCGCCAGCATCGACCTGAGAGAGAGCGGTCTGTTGGTCATCGAAGTCCTCCTTGTGGTCGCGACGCTCGAAGGCGCCGCCGGTTTCGTCGGTGTAGCCTCTGCAACCAATTTCTTTGGCACTGCCCTCCCTGGCACCCCCTAGGTCCCGTGAATCAGCCCGGCAGCCTCTGCGATTCGGATTAACCTCAGCTAAGGGCATCCGCGGAGCCGCCACCCCAGGAGGCAGCTACCCCAGCCGCGCTCGCACCGGGGCTCCTCCAGGAACTCCGCGATCACCCGCGAGAGCCGGCCACCCTGCCAGGCGAGCGGGGACTTGCCCGGCTCCTCGCTGACCAGGCGTGCGGAGGGCAGGCGCTCGGCCCAGGCCTCGGCCATCGCGTAGGGATGGCCCGGGTCGGCCTCGTCGTAGCTCGCCACGACGAGGGCCGGCACGTCGAGCGTCTCGAGCTCCGCGAGGCCCTCGAACGGCAGCGAGCGCGGGACCTCGCGCAGCGCTCTCGCGACGGCCTCCGGGTGGCGGTGTCGCTCCATCCGCTCCCGGGTGATCCGCAGGGCGGTCTCCCGCCACGAGGGATCGACGCTCAGGCCCGCCTCGTATGCCTCCATGAATCCCTCGACGCCGTCGCGCTCCAGGCCGTCGGCGAGGCGGTCCCAGCCGGCCAGAACCTCGTCGGTGGCGGGAATGCCGAGGGTCACCGGGCCCTCGAGGACGAGCGCCGCGACCTGATCGGCGTGGTCGAGCGCATAGGCCGCCGCCGTGTGGCAGCCCATCGAGTGGCCGCAGAGAACCGCCCGCTCGCCGGGACATCGGTCGGCCAGCACCGCGCCCAGGTCCCGCACCAGCTCCTCGTATCCGTATCCCTCGTCCTCGGGCGCGGGAGAGGACTCTCCGTGTCCGCGCGCGTCGTAGGAGATCAGCCGGTAGCCGCGACGGGCGAGGGTGAGCGAGCCGTGCAGGACGTACCGCCTGGTCGCGGTCAACCCGTGGAGGAGAACGATCGGCGGCCCCTCCCCCACCTCCTCGCCGGCGAGCCGGACGCCGCCAGAGGCAACCTCGAACGGGCGCGGCTCGAGCTCTCCAGTCTGCTCCGCGGCCATCAGCCGCCCTGAATCGTGACGCGGCGGATCACCACCGGCGCCCTGGGCGCTCCGCTGGGGGTGCCGAGCTGCTCGATCCGCTGCACCACGTCGAATCCGCTGCTCACCCTGCCGACCAGCGCGTAGTCGGGCGTCAGGCCCGCATCGGGGACGGTGACGACGAAGAACTGGCTCCCGGAGCGACCGGGCGGCTCGGCGGCGGTCTTGGCCATCGCCACGATCCCCTGGGTGTAGGAGAGATTGCTCGGCGGCGGCTCATCGACGAAGTACCCGGGCCCGCCGCCGCCGGTTCCCGTCGGATCCCCTCCCTGGATCACGAACCCGGGCACGATCCGGTGGAACGGCGTGCCGTCGTAGACGCCCCGGCGGGCCAGATATGCGAATGAGGAGGCGGTCTTCGGAGCCCGCGCCAGATCGAGCGCGATCGTGAAGCTTCCGCAGCTGGTCTCGACGGTCGCCGTGGCGGGGCCGTGCAGGATGGTCGTCGGACGCGTCAGGTGGACGTCCTTGGGGGCGGGCTTCTGCACCTGGCTGCAGCCCGCGGGCAGCGATGCCGAGGTCGAGGTCTCCCCTCCCCCGCCGCCGCATCCCGCCACCAGGACCGATGCGAGGATGGCCGCGACCGCTGTGCGTACCGTGATCAAAGCGCGCGAAGGGTACTCCCGGGGCCTGCGATGATCGGCGCATGTCGGCTGCCGATCCCACTCCGGACCCGTCACCGCCACCGAAACGGGTCCGGCTGATCGGCCGGGCGATCACCGCCCTGATCGCGAGAGCGCCGGTCACCTGGCCCCTGCTCCGAGGCTGGAGCCACCGCTTCTGGGAGGACGCCGCCCCCACCTGGGACCAGCGCGTCAACGCGCTCGGGGCCCGACTACCTTGCTCCACTCGCGGCAGCGCTGCTCAACGTCCGGCCCGAGCCCGAGCGAGCGCTGGACATCGGCACTGGGCTCGGCGACGGCGCGCTGCTGATCGCCCGCGAGTTCCCGCATGCGCGGGTGCGCGGCGTCGACCTCTCCGAGGAGATGGTGCGCCGGGCGCAGGCGCGGATCGGCCTCGATCCGGAGGGACGGGTTGCCTTCAAGGTCGCCGACGCCTCCCACCTGCCCTTCGAGGACGACTCGTTCGACCTCGTCGCCCAGCTCAACGTGCCGCCGTTCTTCTCGGAGATCGCCCGCGTGCTCCGCCCGGGCGGTTTCGCCGTGATCGCGGCCAGCTGGGGGGCCAGCACCCCGTTCTACACGCCCGACTCGGTCCTGAGACGCGGCTTCGGCAGGCGCGGCATCGAGCCTCTCCACAGCGGTGAGGCGGCAAAGGGCACCTACTTCGTCGCGCGCCGGACCGACGCCCCGTCCAACTAGATTCACCGGATCGACTCGGACCGCTCACACCTTCTCCTGGTCAACCCGCACTCGGCCGGCGGGCGGACGCTGAAGCTCCTGCCGCAGGTCGAGCGCGAGCTCGAGCGCTGGTCGATCCCGTATCGCGTCGTTCGCACCGAGAGCCTCGAGCACGGCATCGCGGAGGCCAGGCAGGCCGCCGAGGAGGGCGACATTCCGGTCGTGATGAGCGGCGACGGGCTCGTCGGCCAGGTCGGCGGCGCCTCGCCGAGACCGACGCGGCGATGGGAATCATCCCCGGCGGGCGCGGCAACGATCTCGCCCGCGTTCTCGGCATCCCCTCCGATCCGGCCGGAGCCGTGGCGGTGCTGGCCGACGGCAAGGAGCGAGCAGATCGACGTCGGCGAGGCGAACGGCCGCCGCTTCCTCGGCGTCGCCTCCTGCGGATTCGACTCCGAGCGCAATCGGATTGGCCAATGAGGCTCGACTGGTCAAGGGCAATCTCGTCTACGCGTACTCCGCCATCCGGGCCCTGGCGTCCTGGCGGGCGGCGAGATTCACGGTCGTCCTCGACGCCGGTTACGCCGATCGAGTTCGAGGGGTACTCCGTCGCTGCGGCTAACAGCCGCGCGTTCGGCGGCGGCATGTTCATCGCCCCTCACGCCGAGCTCGACGACGGCATGCTCGACGTGATCACGGTCAGCGACGTCAGCAAGCTCCGCTACCTCAGGGGCCTCCCGAAGGCCTTCAAGGGAACCCACCTCGAGAACGACGAGGTCACAGAGCACCGGGCCGCCACCGTCGAGATCAGCGCAGACCGCGACTTCGCCGTCTACGCGGACGGGGAGCACCTCACCGACCTGCCGGCCACACTCGGGTCCTCCCCGGTGCGCTGCGCGTGGTCGCGCCGCCGCGGCCCGCTCGTCGGCCCGCCGAGCTGAGGCGGGGCCTAACCTCGCCGCGATGAGCGCGATGTTCACGGCGAAGCGCGGCATGGCCCGCGCCGTCGGGGCCCTGAGCCGCCGCAGCGGCCGCGGCGGCGGCACCACTCTGCCCGGCCGCCTCCTGGTCCGGATGGCCCCGGATGCGATCGAGCGGCTCGCCGCCCAGCTCGACCGCGGCTCGATCGTGGTCAGCTCGACCAACGGCAAGACCACCACGGCCGGGATGATCGCCGGGATCCTCCGGGCCGACGGCCGAAGGCCGGTGCACAACCGCGCCGGCTCGAACATGCACTGGGGCGTCGCCACCGCCCTGCTCGAGCAGTCCGGCGACGAGGGCCTCTTCGAGCTCGACGAGGCGTGGCTGCCGCGGGTGGCGCCGCAGATCCGGCCTCGCCTGCTCGTCCTCGGCAACCTCTTCCGGGACCAGCTCGACCGCTACGGGGAGCTGGAGCGGCTGGCCGACGAATGGGCCGAGCTGGTCGCGCGCCTCGAGGGCTCATGCGAGTTCGCCCTGAACGCCGACGATCCACTGATCGCCGATCTCGGCCGCGACAAGGAGCTGCGGCGCCGGCCCGGCGTCACCTACTTCGGCATCGAGGACCAGAGCCAGGCGCTCCCCGAGCTCCAGCACGCCCACGACGCCAAGCACTGCCGCCGCTGCGGCGCCCCCTACGTCTACGACCGGGCCTTCGTCGGCCACCTCGGCCACTACACCTGCCCCAACTGCGACGCCGACCGGCCGACACCGGACGTCGCCGCAACCCGGATCGAGCTCCACGGCATCTCCGGCTCGCGGGTGCAGGTCACGACTCCGGAGGGCGAGCTGGACCTGAATCTCCCCCTCCCCGGTCTCTACAACGTCTACAACGCGCTCGCGGCCATCACAGCCGGCCTGCGCTCGGGCGTTTCGCTCGCGCACATTCGGGACGGACTCGAGTCGATGCGCGCCGTCTTCGGGCGGGTGGAGACCATCGAGGTTTCCGGCAAGCCGATGTCGATCCTGCTGATCAAGAACCCGGCCGGCGCCAACGAGGTGCTCCGCACCCTGCAGCTCGAGTCCACGAATGGCGGGATCGATCTCTGGCTCGCGCTCAATGACCGGATCGCCGACGGCCGTGACGTCTCCTGGATCTGGGACGCCGACTTCGAGCTGCTTGCCGACGGCGTGCGGCGGGTCGTCTGCGCCGGCACCCGGGCGCCGGAGATGGCGCTCCGCCTCAAGTACGCCGGCTGGCCCGAGGACGCGATCGAGGTCGTGGAGCCGATCGAGCGATCGCTCGACGAGGCCGTCTCGGCGGCGCCCGGCCGTCTCTTCGCACTTCCCACCTACACGGCCCTGCTGGAGCTGCGGACGCTGCTCACGCACCGCGGGCTGGCGACGGACTACTGGGAATGAGCTCCCAGCAAGAGACCGGAACGCCGGCCCTCGAGGAACCCGGCGATCTGGCAGCAGGTGGAGTTCGGCTCCTACACGGCTGACCTCGACCTCTGGCGCGAGCTGGCCGAGGCAGCGGACGGCCCGGTGCTCGAGCTCGGCGCCGGCGCCGGGCGCGTGTCTCGGCACCTCGCCGAGACGGCCCGCGAGCTGATCGCAGTGGAGCGTGATCCAGGCCTCGCGGCAGCAGCTCGAGAGCATGGCCGCGAAGCGCGATCTGCCCGTCTCGGTGGTCGTCGCGGACCTCGCATCCCCGACGAACCTTCGACTGCCCTCGACGCCCGACGCTTGCGCTCGGCCCGCTGCACGTCGTCCAGGTCCTCGACGGCGCCGCCCGGCCGGGGTTGCTCCGCCGTCTCGCCGAGCTGATGGCGCCCGGCGGGACGATTGCCCTGACGGTGGTCGACGAGACGACCCTGCTCAGCTCGGGCGCGGCCGCGACGCAGATCCTCCCGGACATGCGCGAGCTCGACGGCTGGGTGTATTCGAGCGAGCCGCTCTGGGTCCAGGTGGGGGACGAGGTGCTCACCATCCGCCGTCTGCGTGAGCGCGTCTCGCCCGAGGGCGACATCGAGCGCACCGTCCACGACGACCTCCTCCACCGGGTCAGCCCGGACCGCCTCGAGCTCGAGGCCGAGGAGGCGGGACTGCGCTCGGCGGGCAGGCGCCAGATCAGCTCTGGACCCAACGAGGCCGATTCGACCGTCGTTCTGATCGAGGTGCCCGCATGAGCGCCTCGGGGCTCCGGCTGCTCGCCCTCTACCCCGAGCAGATGAACATCTACGCGGACCGGGGCAACATCCTCTTCCTGCAGCGCCGCTGCGAGTGGCGGGGTATCGACTTCTCCTACGCCGCCGCCGGCCCCGGCGAGGGGTTCGATCCAGCCGAACACGACCTGATCTACATCGGCGGCGGCCAGGACCGCGACCAGGTCCTGGTGGCCGAGGACATGCTCCGGACCAAGCGCGACGCGATCGCCTCGGCCGCCGACGACGGCGCCGCCCTGCTCGCAGTCTGCGGCGGCTATCAGCTGCTCGGCCATCGCTACCAGCTCGGCGATCGATCGATCACCGGTCTCGGCATCGCCGACCTCGAAACCGTGCGTGATCCCGGGCCTCGACTGATCGGCAACGTCTCGATCGAGGTCGACCTCGGGCAGGGCCCCAGAGTGCTCGCCGGGTTCGAGAACCACGGCGGTCGCACCCACCTCGGCCCGGAAGCCGAGCCGCTCGGCCGTGTCCTCCACGGTCACGGGAACAACGGCCGGGACGGCCAGGAGGGCGTCAAGCGAGCAAACATGATCGGCACCTACCTCCACGGCCCGCTCCTGCCGAAGAACGCCTGGCTCGCCGATCGGCTGATCGCGCTCGCGATCGGCCGCCGGACGGGTTCCGAGCCCGAGCTCGAGCCGCTCGACGACGAGCTCGAGGCCTCGGCCCATGCGACCGCCCTGCGTGCCGCCGAGCGTGGTTAGCGCGGGATCAGGGCCCCGTGACTCGTCCCCGGTAGGATCCGAGCATGGTCATCGTGATCATCATCGTCGTGCTGCTGCTCCTGGCGGGGCTGATCTACGTCCTGCTCCGCAACAGCCTGGTCAGCCTCAACCAGCGCGTCGGCGAGTCCTGGAGCGGCATCGACGTGCAGCTGAAGCGGCGGCACGACCTGGTGCCGAACCTCGTCGAGACGGTCAAGGGCTACGCCTCGCACGAGTCCCAGACCTTCGAGAAGGTGACCCAGGCACGCGCTGCGGCCATGCAGGCGAGCGGCCCGGCCGAAGCCGGCCAGGCCGAGGGCCAGCTGACCGCCGCCCTGGGCGGCCTGCGCGTGGTCGCCGAGCAGTACCCGCAGCTTCGGGCCACCGAGAACTTTCAGCAGCTGCAGCGCCAGCTCTCGGAGCTGGAGGACGAGATTCAGGCCTCACGCCGGATCTACAACTCGAACGTCCAGCAGTTCAACACCCGCATCCAGCAGTTCCCGGCCTCCATCCCCGCAAAGCAGATGGGTTACGCGGAGAAGCAGTACTTCGAGATCACTGAGGCCGCCGAGCGCGAGGCACCGCAGGTCTCCTTCTCGCAGGGCCAGCCCGCCGAGCAGGGTTAGCGAGCCCTAGAAGCCGCTCGAGCCGAAGCCGCCCCCGCCGCGGGTGGAGTCGTCGAGCGCGTCTGCGTTGTGTGGCGTGGCGTGGGCCACCGGGACGAGCAGCAACTGGGCGATCCGGTCGCCGGGCGAGATCTGGAACCCGGCATGCGGGTCGGTGTTGAGCAGCAGGACCCGCACCTCTCCCCGGTAGCCCGGATCGATCAGGCCCGGCGAGTTGACCAGGGTCACGCCGTGCTTGATCGCCATCCCGGAGCGCGGCAGCACCAACCCTCCGACGCCGTCGGGAATCTGGACGGCCAGCCCGGTGCCGACGCTTGCCCGCGCGCCGGGCGCTACCTGGGCGGACTCCGCGGCGTAGAGGTCGAGACCCGCGTCGTTGTCGTGCGCGCGGGTGGGCAGCGTCGCCTTCTCGTTCAGCTTGACGAACCTCAGTTCGGGCTCAGTCGGCGCGGACGCTCCGCCCGGATCCCGCTCCGCGCCCGTTGACCTCGAGATCGGAGAACCGATCGGCGAGCGCGGCAGGAAGCCGCGCGCGAACGAGAACCCCGTCCGCGCGATCCTCGCGCTCGAGGTCCCCAGCGATCTGGTGTAGCTCCGAAAGCCGATCACCGGCGTCAAAGGGTATGAGCAACTCCACCCTCGTGAGCGTCGCCCGGATCGAGTCGGCGATCCTGGACCGCAGCTCCTCGAGCCCCTCGCCCGTCTCAGCCGAGACCAGCACGGCGCCGGGATGCCGCAGCGAGAGCTCTCTCCGCTCCGCGTCGTCGAGAAGGTCGACCTTGTTCATCACGAGCAGGCGTGGCGAGGCGCCGGCGCCGATCTCCGCGAGAGTCGCGTCCGCGGCGCCAATCGAATCCACCCGCTGCGGCTCGGGCTCCGAGCCGTCGACGACGTGCACGATCAGGTCGGCGAGCACGGTCTCCTCGAGCGTGGCCTTGAACGCCTCGACCAGCTGATGCGGCAGCTTGCGGATGAAGCCGACGGTGTCCGTGAGCAGGTAGCGCCGGCCCTCGTAGGTGAACGCTCGCGTCGTCGGGTCCAGGGTGTGGAAGAGCCTCTCCCCCACCCCGGCGCCGGCGCCGGTCAGGGCGTTCAGCAGCGTCGACTTCCCGGCGTTCGTGTACCCGGCCAACGCGACCGACGGCAGCGCGGCGCGCTCGCGCTCGGCACGCATCACGGCCCGGTTTCGCTCGACCCCATGGAGCCGGCGGCGCAACGCGGTGATCCGGTCGCGCGCCAGCCGGCGGTCGGTCTCGATCTGCGACTCGCCGGGACCGCGGGTGCCGATGCCGCCGTCCATCCGGCCCGCGCCGAGCCGCTCGAGGTGCGTCCACAGGCCCCTCATGCGGGCGAGGTTGTATTCGAGCTGGGCAAGCTCGACCTGGAGCTTGCCCTCCGCGGTGTGAGCATGGTCGGCGAAGATGTCGAGGATCACCGCGGTACGGTCGATCACCGGGACGCCCAGCTCCTGCTCCAGGTTGCGCTCCTGGCGCGGCACGAGCTCGTCGTCGCAGGCGACGAGGTTGGCGTCGGCCGCCGCGATCTCTCGCTTCACCTCGGCGAGCTTGCCCCGCCCCAGGTAGCGGTCGGGATCCGGTTGAGCGCGCGTCTGGGTCAGCTCACCGGCCGTCGCCACTCCGGCTGTCCGCAGAAGCTCCTTCAGCTCGGCGAGCGGATCCTCGCGGTGCTCCCCGTCGCGGACGATGCCGATCGCGAAGGCGCGCTGGCGGGCGCGGGGATTGACCACACCGGCCGTAGCGTCCAAGTAGCCGCTCTCCGCCCGGCGTCCGTTGCGGTTTCTCTGCACTCCCCTGATGGTAGGGGGAGCGCTGCTGGTCTCGCCGGGGAGCGCCTACGGTCAGGCGGCAGGCTGCGGCGCGATCCGGCTCTCGGGCCGCTCGGGCACGAGCGGCAGCAGGGCGGCCGCACCGATCACGGCGACGAAGGCCAGGCAGCGGGCGATCACGTCGAGGGCATCCGAGCCGAGCGGATCACCGAAGACGAGCACCCCGCCTGCGATCGCGGCGAGGGTGGCGCTGGCCGAGACGGCAACGATCACGGCCACGGGCTCCCCGAGCTGGAGGCCACGAGCGAGCGCGAGAAAGCCGCCGATCCCGCCGATGATGGCCAGCGCGGTCCAGGGGCTGAGCACGCTCAGCGGCGAGCCGGGCACGGTCACGGCGAGAGCCTTGATCGCGACATCGGAGACCCCGACCGAGATCCCGCCGGCGACGGCGAGGAGGACCCAGCCTCGGCTGACGAGCCGCCGATGCGCGGACGCGACCAGCAGCAGGCCGACGAGCGCGAGCGTCCCGCCCTCGAAGGCGAACATGGTCGAATGGGTGAAGGCGCCGTCCTCGTTTCCCTTCCCGGCGGTCACCGCCAGGAAGGTCAGCCCGGCTGCACAGAGGCCGAGTCCGATCAGGTCGCGCCTACCCACAGCGATCCCGAACCAGCGGCGCGCCGGAACGGCCAGCAGCGCCAGCCCGCCTGCGATCACGGCCTGCACGAGCGAGAGAGGGGCCATCGAGAGGGCAACCACGTGCATCGCCCAGCCGAGCGCGGCGAGGCCGAATCCGATCACCCACCAGCGCGATCGAAAGAGAGCCGCCGTGCTGCGCAGCGGACTCCTCATCGCGACATCGGGCGCGGCGACGGCGCC
The DNA here is from genome assembly GCA_963825825.1 of uncultured Solirubrobacterales bacterium. GTDB lineage: Bacteria > Actinomycetota > Thermoleophilia > Solirubrobacterales > 70-9 > DASUPK01. Next base: position 83,243 of record CAWGUT010000003.1, read on the forward strand.
GCGGTGCTTGCAGAGCATCGCCACCCCCGTGAAGGCGGCGCAGCCCAGCGCCAATATCAGTCCGAGTTCGCTCATTGAGTGGTGGGTCGACCTTGCAGGCTCTTGCCTTTAGCTGAGTGGCCGATAAAGGCCAATTCGCCCCCCGGGCCCGATTCCAAAGGCACGCTACGGATTCGGGGCCCGCGGTGCGCCAGTACTGAGTACCCGCTAAGGGGTCAGATGAACCCGAAGGCGCTGCACTGCCTCTCTGAGCAGCTCGTCGGGCGTGGTCAGGGAGATCCGGAAGAACCCCTCCCCGCTCGGCCCGTACATCGATCCGGGGGAGACCACCACGGCCGCCTCCTCGAGGACCATCTCCGCGAACGAGGCGGACGTGTGGCCACTCGGCACCGGCGCCCAGATGTAGATCGTGCCCTTCGGTGGCTCCACCTCGACCCCGATGTCCCGCAGGGCCTCCACGACCAGGTCCCGGCGCCGCTGATAGATCCGGCACATCCCCTCGACCTCGCCCCGCGGCCCCCGCAGCGCGGCGGCGCCGGCGAGCTGGACCGCCTCGAAGAGGCCCGAGTCCACGTTGGTCTTCAGCCGCCAGTAGGTCTTGATCGCCTCGGCATTGCCGAGGATCGCCGCGCAGCGCCAGCCGGTCATGTTGTAGCCCTTGGAGAGAGAGAAGACCTCTACCCCGACCTCCTTCGCGCCGGGCGTCGCCAGGAAGCTGGGCGCGACGTAGCCGTCGTAGGTGGTCTCCGAATAGGCGTTGTCGTGGACGACGAGGATCTCGTGGCGCTCGGCGAGCTCGACGACCCGCTCGAAGAAGCCCTCGGGCACGATCGCGCCGGTCGGATTGTTGGGGTAGTTGATGAAGAGAAGGCGCGCGGCGTCGAGCTTCTCCTCCGGGATCGTGTCCAGATCGGGAGCGAAATCGAGCTCGGGCCGGAGGGGAAGCAGGTGCGCCTCCGCGCCGGCGAGCACGGGCCCGCCCGTGTAGACGGGATAGCCGGGATCGGAGGCGAGGGCGACGTCGCCCGGGTCGAGAAACGCGAAGCAGAGGTTGTAGATGCACTCCTTGGCGCCGATCGCCGGGATCACCTCGGTGACGGGGTCGATCTCCACGCCGAAGCGCTGCAGGTAGAAGTCCGCGAACGCCTCGCGGAACTCCCGGCGGCCTCGGTTGCTCGGATAGCGCTGAGCCTCCGGGTCACCGACCGCCTCGCGCATCGCCTCGACGATGTAGCGGAAGGTCGGAGTGTCCGGATCGCCGATCCCGAGGCTGATCACGTCGATGCCCTCGTCACGCTTCGCCTCGATCCGCCGCTCGAGCTCGGCGAACATGTACGGCGGGATCCCCTCCAGCCGCTGGGACGGGGCGGCGAGGCCCCTCTTCCTGGTCGGTGCCGCCATCGAAGCCGGAAGACTAGGTCAGCCGAGCTCCTCCAGGGCCCGCTGCATCTCCGCAGAGAGCTCCCCCGAGAAGACCGGCTCCGCCCAGCCGGTCAGGCGAACCTCCAGCTGATCGCCGATCTCGATCGCGAGCTCGCCCCCGTCGAGCTCGACGGTCAGCCGGCTCGGCGCCCCGGCCAGGTGAGCCGCCACCGCTGCGCCGGACGCGCCCGTTCCCGAGGAGAGCGTCTCCCCCACCCCGCGCTCGAAGATCCGCGCGCGAACGCGATCGCCGTCGGCGCGGAAGAAGCTCACGTTGGTGCGATTCGGGAACAGCGGGCTGTTCTCGATCTCCGGGCCGATCGCGCCCACGGCGAGCGCCTCGAGCTCCTCGCCGATCTCGATCGCGCACTGTGGGTTGCCGATCGAGACGTGCTGAAACGGCCAGGACCGGCCCGCCGCCACGACCTCCCCCCTGCCGTCCTCCGATCCTGTGGGGTAATCGCCTGACGTGGTGCTCGCACGGCCCAGGTCGAGCGTCGCCTCGCGATCGGAGCGGATCGTCGGTGTGATCGGCCCGGCCTTGGTGAGGACCGTGAACTCGTCGGCCTCGGTCCAGCCGGAGCGGCGCAGATAGAGCACCGCCTGCCGCGCCCCGTTGCCGGACAGCTCCGCCTCGGTTCCATCCGGATTGAAGATCCGCAGCTCCGCGACGTAGGCGGGATCCTCGACCGGCGCGAGCAGGAGCAGGCCGTCGGCGCCCACCCCGAAGTGCGGATCGCAGAGTCGCCTGATGCGCTCGGGCGTCGGCGCCCAGGGCAGCGCGGCGGCCTCGACGATCAGATAGTCGTTGCCGAGCGCCGTCCACTTCTCGAACTTCATGGCCGCTTCGGGGACTCGACGGCCGCGCGGGCGGCCTCTTCGTTCAGGAAATACGCCATCTTCGAGAGGCGGCGATCCTCGAACTCGCAGAGGACCCACGACGTCCGCCTCGAGCGGCGCGCCGCTTGCCTCGCCCCGCATCATCCAGCGGATGCATGCCCAGCAGGCGGTCGCCGATCGGCTCGAGCTCGATCGCTTCAACCCGCTCCTCGGCCCAGGAGTCCTTCGAGCCGCCCCCACTCCTCGACCATCGCCGGCCAACCCTGGAACTCGCCCGCTCTCCGGCCACCCCTCGGGCGCCACGATCGCTCCGTCCGGACTCCAGATATCCCTCAGCCGATCCTCCCAGTCGTCGGCGTTCCAGGCATCGATCGACTCGCGGAAGATCACCTCTCGCTGCGAGGATCCATCATCTGCGTCCTCACCGTCGAGCAGCCCCAGGATCTCCTCGGCCACATCGGCGTCGTCCCGTGCGGTCCGGTCGACCTCGACCACGTCCTCCATCCGACGCATCCAGGTGAGCTGCCGGCGCGCGTACTGGCGGTGGCGCGCGCTTCATCGCGCGCGGATTGCCGTTCAGGAGATCCTCGAATCCGAGGGCCGCGCGGGCCGTCCGGGAGGCGCCTGAGGCCGCCGCACGTCTCGCCTCGTCGCCTGCTGCGGACGCCACCATCTCGTCCACCCGCGCGTCGATCCGCTCGCCGAGCTGGCCTCGAGCCATCGACAGGCCCACGAGCAGGGTCGGGTGCCGCAGCTCCGCCGTCCAGAGACGGTCGCTGCTGCGGGCCGGCTCGATGCCGGCGCGGGCCAGCTCGGTGAGGCGCGCGATCCGCTTGCGGTCGTTCGGGTCCACGCCGGCGGCGTACTCGGGGTCGAGCTCGGCGTGGAGCGCGGCCGATCCGCGCTGCGTGAGCTCACGCTCGACCTCGGCCCGCACCTCCTCGGGCACGGGCGGCCGCAGGTCGAGGTCAGCGAGGGCCGCGCGCAGGTAGAGGCCCGTACCGCCGACCACGATCGGGCGCCGGCCCTCCGCCAGCAAGGAGTCGACCTCCGCGTGCGCCAGCTCCGCATAGCGACCGGCGCTGAACTCCTCGCTGGGGTCGACGAAGGAGAGCAGCCTGTGCTCCAGCTGCTCCTGCTGCTCCGCGTCCGCCGCCCCGCTCAGCACCTCGAGACCGCGGTAGACCTGGATCGAGTCGCAGTTCACCGCGACCGGGTCCTCCCCGCGCTCGCGCAGGCGCTCGGCCACCGCGATCGCCACACCCGTCTTGCCGACGGCCGTCGGTCCGAAGAGCGCGAGGATCTTCAAGCGGCGCGGCTGAGCAGGCGCTCAGATCCGCTCAGCGTGGTCGAGGTCGCTCCACCGATCTCGACCTCGACCAGCTCCCCCGGGGCGGCGGTGCCATCGAAGTTGACGGTCTTGTTGTGCCGGGTGCGCCCGCGCAGCCGCGAGGCATCCGTCCGGCTCGGTCCCTCGACCAGCACCTCCATGGTGCGCCCGACGAAGCGCTCGGACCGCTCCCGCGCCCGCCGCTGCACCAGCTCGACCAGGCGCTCCATTCGCTCCCGCTTGACGGCGTGCGGGAGCTGGTCGTCCAGGTCGGCCGCCTTGGTTCCCCGCCGCGGCGAGAAGACGAAGGTGAAGGCGCCGTCATATCCGACCTCGTCGACGACCTCGAGCGTCTGCTCGAAATCGGCCTCGGTCTCGCCCGGGAAGCCGACGATGATGTCGGTCGTGATCGCGCAGTCCGGAACGTGCTCGCGGATCAGCGCGACGCGGTCCATGTAGCGCTCGCGGTTGTAGGTCCGCCGCATCCGCTTCAGGACCTCGCTCGACCCAGACTGGAGCGGCAGGTGGATGTGCTCGCAGAGGGAGCGCAGCTCAGCATGCGCACGGATCACCTCCTCGCGAGTGTCCTTCGGGTGCGGGCTCGTGTAGCGGATCCGGTCGATGCCATCGATCGCGTCGACCCGCGCCAGCAGCTCGGCGAAGCCGAGCCGTTGCTCCCCGGGCAGATCGCGCCCGTAGCTGTTCACGTTCTGGCCGAGCAGCGTGACCTCCCGGACACCGTCCGCCGCCAGGCGCGCGACCTCGGCGATCAGCTCGTCTGGGTCACGGCTCACCTCGCGGCCCCGCACCGAGGGCACGATGCAGTACGAGCAGACGCAGTTGCAGCCCTGCGAGATCTGCAGCCAGGCCTGGAACTCGCGTTCGCGCTTCATCGGCAGGTGGCCGGAGACGTCCTCGAACTCGAAGTAGCCCTGTGCTGTGAGCGAGTCGGAGGTCAGGAACTCGGCGAGGCGGTGGATCTGCCCCGGCCCGAAGGCGACGTCGACGAAGGGGAAGCGGCGGAAGACCTCGTCCTTCACGGACTGCGCCCAGCAGCCGCCCACGCCGACCACCCGCTCCGGGTCCTCGGACTTGAGCCGCTTCGCCTCCCCGAGGTGCGCGATGAAGCGGTTGTCGGCCGACTCGCGGATCGAGCAGGTGTTGAAGAGGATCAGGTCGGCGCCGTCCCGGTCCTCGGACTCGACGTAGCCGAGCGAGTCGAGCATGCCCTTCATCCGCTCGGAGTCGTGCTCGTTCATCTGGCACCCGAACGTGGTGACGTGATAGCGCCGCTCCATCGCGATCAATTTAGCGGCAGTGCCGCTACGGGCCAGATGGCGACGGCTACTTCTTCTTGGCGCCGCCTGCGGCCGGCTTCGCGGCCCCGCCGGTGGCCACAAGGTTGCCGACCATGCCAGCCTCGCGGTGTCCCGGAACCGTGCAGTAGAAGACGTAGTTTCCCGCCGGCAGGTTGATCGACGTGCTCGCCGAGCCCGATGTCACCAGCTCGGTCTGTCCCAGGACCTTTCCGGAGGTGTCCGCCACGGCCACGTCGTGCGCGAGGGGCTCGTTGTTCTGGAAGTCGATCGTCACGTCTCCGGCCGGCGCGCCGACCTGCTTCTGGTTGTAGGCGAGCGCGGTGCCTGAGTGGTGTGGATATCTGGAGGGTGGTGCCGGCGCTACCGGCCTGAGCGGCGTTCCCCGCTTGCTGCTCATCCTCCTTGGCGAGCTCCTCGTTCCGCTTGTCCTGCTCGTCCTTCGACTTGACGACGGCGAATGCCATCGTCGTCGCCACGACCGCGGCGAAGATCACGATTCCGCCCACCAGCATGGCGCGGCTGGTGGGAAACCGGTCGCTCTCGCGGATGCCGAGGAAGGCCAGCCCCACCGCGGCAAGCACCAGCACGATCCCGACCACGAAGAAGAAATTGCCGTCCATTCGGCGCGGATCCTACCCGTGCGAGCCGACCCGCGGTCAGGCGCGGACCAGGCGGATCAGGCCGCCTCGCGCAGGCGGCGCTCCGCGTCCCGCACGGCGTCATAGGCGAGCTCCAGCGGGTATCCCCGCCTGACGAGCAGGGCCAGGGCGCGCTCACGCTCACGCTCGCCACCCGCGCCCATGCCGCGACCAACCAGCAGCTGAGTCGCCCGCTCGAGCTGAGCGGATTCATCGTCGCCCCCGAGGGCCGCCTCGATGTGCTCCCGGGCAACCCCGCGTCCCTCCAGCGCCCGGGCGATCCGATCCGGTCCCCAGCCCGCCAGCAGGCGCTTGTCATCCGCGTAGCGGCGAGCGAAGCTCGCATCGTCGACCGCCCCCGCCTCGGCGAGCAGCGCGATGACCTCCTCGATCTCCGCATCCTCGACGTCGCGCTCGGCCAGCCAGGAGCGCAGCTCGGACTCGGTGCGCTCCTTGTACCCGAGCGCCTTGAGCGCGAGCTCGTAGGCGTCGTTGGGCACGCCGCCTAGGCGGCCTTCTTCTCGGGCTTCTTCGCCGCCTTGACCGCCTCGGCAGCCTTGGCCGCGTCCGCTTCCTTCTCGGCCTCGGGGCGAGCCTTGCCGTCGGCGCCGATCCCGAGCTTCTCGTGCACCTTCCGCTCGAGCTCCGCGGACAGCTCCGGGTTGTCGCGCAGGAACTCCTTGGTGTTGTTGCGGCCCTGGCCGAGCCGCGTCTCGCCGTAGGAGAAGAACGAGCCGGACTTCTGGATCAGGTCGTGCTCCAGGGCCATGTCGATCAGGGCGCCCTCCCTGGAGATGCCGACGCCGTACTCGATGTCGAACTCCGCCTGGCGGAACGGCGGCGCCACCTTGTTCTTCACGACCTTCACCCGGACCCGGTTGCCGACCGCCTCGGTGCCCTCCTTGAGGGTCTCGATGCGGCGGATGTCGAGCCGCTGCGAGGAATAGAACTTGAGCGCGCGGCCGCCCGGCTGGGTCTCCGGGCTCCCGAACATCACGCCGATCTTCTCCCGAATCTGGTTGGTGAACAGGCAGACGGTCTTGGCGCGGTTCAGGTTGCCGGCCAGCTTGCGCAGCGCCTGCGACATCAGCCGCGCCTGTAGGCCAACGTGCTGATCTCCCATCTGCCCCTCGAGCTCCACCCGCGGCGTCAGCGCCGCCACCGAGTCGACCGCGACCACGTCGACGGCGCCGGAGCGCACCAGCACGTCGACGATCTCGAGCGCCTGCTCGCCGTAGTCCGGCTGTGAGATCAGCAGCTCGTCGGTGTTGACGCCGATCTTCCGCGCGTAGGTGGGATCGAGCGCGTGCTCGGTGTCGACGAAGGCGCAGACGCCGCCGCGCGCCTGGGCCTCGGCGATGATGTGGTAGATCAGCGTCGTCTTCCCGGAGGACTCGGGGCCGAAGATCTCGACGATCCTGCCGCGCGGCACACCGCCGACGCCGAGGGCGATGTCCAGGGGCAGAGCACCGGTCGAGATCGACTCCACGTCCAGCGAGCCGAGGTCGCCCAGCTTCATCAGGGCCCCCTGCCCGAAGTTCTGCTCGATCTGCTTGACCGCGGCCTGCAGCGCCTGGTCGCGCGCCTTCGCGTCCTTCTCGCCGGCCTCTCTCAAATTGGGCTTCTGATCTGCCATTGGGTCACCTCTCTGCTCTAGTCGTTGGCGGTCGGAAGCTCCAACTCGGCCAGGGGTTCGTACTCGGCACCGCTCCTGCGCAGCTGCGACTTGAAGAGCACCAGACGAGTCGGACGGAAGAACCGGAACATGTGTTCGGGCAGCGGGTGCGGCGGGGCCCTGAGCAGCGCGGCCTTGCGGCTGCCCGGCGCCTCGGGCCTCACCCGCGCGACGGTCAGATGGGGCCAGAAGGCGCGCTTCTCCGGCTCGTAGAAGCCTTCCTCCACCAGCCGCGTCTCGACCTGCTTCTGCAGCTCCACGGCCTCATCGGAGTTCGCCGCCAGCGCGATCAGCCTCGGGCGCTTGCCGCCCGGCACGCCCACCGGCTCCGCGATCAGCTCGACCGCAGGCGCCTGCGCGCTCACGTCGAATGCCGCCTTCGCGATCGCCTTGACGTCCTTCTCGGCCTGGTAGCCGAGGAAGACGAGGGTCATATGGAGCGCCTCCGGGCGGACGACCCGCAGGGCCGGGTCGGCGAGCGCGGTGCGCTGCCAGTCGATGAGGCCCGCGCGGACGTCGTCGGGCAGGTCGAGGGCCACGAACAGGCGAGCTCTGGGGCTCTTGAGCCGCTCCTTGGCCACATGGGAACGCTAATTCCCAGAGCGGCGGTTCTCTCCCCCGCCTACTCGCCGGCGGGCCGGGGCCGTTCACCCACCGCGCGCCCTCGCCACCATCCCCAGGACGAACCGCGCGACCAGCGCGGGCCGGTTGACGTGGATCTGGTGGCCGCTGCCGAAGGCGACCACCCGCTTCGTCTTCGGATGCAGGGACGCCAGGTAGAGCTGGCTGCGCTTCCAGGTGCGATTGACGAGCGCCGAGAACCGGCGCCACACGCCCTGCGGGGCCGCGAACCCCCATTCGGCGGAGAGCACGATCACCGGGAGCCGGCGCGGCGTGCGGCGCAGCGGCTTGATCTCGGCGAAGCTCCGATAGAAGTCGATCGACTCGAGGTCCCCGTAGCGGCGGGCGTCCTCCGAGGGCGACTGCAGGTAGTAGGCGTTGTAGCGGGCGAACTGGCCGGGCGTCATCAGGCCCTCCATCGCCTCCGAGATCGCGTCGACCAGGACCAGCCCGCTGACCTCTGTTGGATAGAGACTCGCGTACTGCCGGACGATCAGCCCTCCGGTCGAGGAGCCCACCATCACGTAGGGGCCGGGAATCCCGGCCGCCGAGAGCAGGGCGTGCAGGTCCGCCACGACCTCGCCGGTGCTGCGCGGCATCGGAACGGGGTCGCTCCGGCTGACGTAGGGGAAGCTGGCGAGGGTCCCGGGCCGGTCGTAGATGCAGGCCCGCGTGAACGGGGAGACACGCGGGAGGACGCCCGTCCCGACCCCGTCCCTCGATCCAGTCCAGATGTCTCCCCGGCTGCGCAGCCCCGCCTCGAAGATCACCGTCGGCGAGCCGCTGCCGTGGCACTCGAGGTAGAGCTGCCGGCCGCCCGCGATCTCGACCCTCCCGGCGAAATCGCCGCTGGGACCGGCCGTCTGCCCATGCGCCGGCGGTGTGCCACTCGCGGACAGCCCCATCGCGACCGCGGCGAGCGCGGCCCCGAGACCCAGCCATACCCCCGCCCGCGCCCTCATCGCGGCGGCTCGCGGCCCTCGAGCAGGTAGCGAACGAGATGGAGCGCGACGACCACGGAGCGCTCGCGCACGTCGTTGCGGCTCCCGGGCAGGATCGGATCGCGGGCGAGCGCCTCCCCCGCGGCGCTCTTGGCACAGAAGCAGACGTAGCCGACCGGCTTCTCCTCGGTGCCGCCGTCGGGGCCCGCGACGCCGGTGATCGCGCAGGCCACGTCCGCGCCGAAGCGCTCGAGGGCGCCGTCCGCCATCGCCTCGGCGACCTCCGGCGAGACCGCGCCCCGATCCTCGATCAGCTCCGGATCGACCCCGAGGAGATCGCTCTTGGACTCGTTCGAGTAGACGACGACACCGCCGGCGAACCACTTCGAGGACCCGGGTCGCAGCGTGAGGCGGCCGGCCAGCAATCCGCCGCTCTCGGACTCGGCGACCGCGATCGTGCGGTCCCCGAGGAGGCGGAAGACGACCTCCTCGATCGACTCCCCGGTCTCGGTGTAGGTGAACCTGCCGAGCCGCTGCTCCAGGCCCGCGACGCAGCGCCTCCGCCGCGTCCTCCGAGCCCGGCCGGTGGCGGACGTCGGTGACCAGCTCGCCGCCGCGCAGGCAGGTGATGATCTCGAGCTCGTCCAGAGCGGCCCCGTCGTCCTCGATCTCCCGCAGCGCCTTGGCGAGCTCGGACTCTGGAATCCCGAACATCCGGATCGACATCGTGCTGGTAGGGCTCGGCGCGCTCGAGAACCTCCTCGGCCGCCGGCGCCGCCAGCGCCCGAGGCCACATCTCCTGCAGCTCGCGAGGCGGGCCCGGCAGGACGATCACCACCTGGCCGTCGGCGGGCACGACGAGGCCGGGCGCCGTGCCGGCCGGGTCGAGTGCGATCGCCCCCTCCGGAACCATCGCCTGCTTGCGGTTGGCCTCGCGCACGGCCTCGGGGTCGAAGCGCAGCCGCCGGGCGAAGCGGGCGATGATCTGCGCGATCTTCTCCTCCATCTCGCTCATCGAGCACCAGCTCGCGACCGGCGAAGCGGCCCACGACCTCGGCCGTCAGGTCATCCGCCGTCGGCCCGAGCCCACCGGAGGTGACGATCAGGTCGAGCCCCTGGTCCCGCATGTGCCGGAGGGCGCCCTCGAGATCCTCCGGCGCGGTCCCCGACCACGGTGATCTCCTCGACCTCGACGCCGAGCTCGGCCAGCCGCTCCGAGAGCCAGGGTCCGTTGCGGTCGGTGACGTAGCCGCTCAGCACCTCGGTGCCGGTGACCAGGATCCCCGCGCGGACGCTCATGTGCCCATTCTCCCGATCCGGAGCCCGAACATCGAACCGGCATGAGTGCCCTAGATGGACCGCTCCATTCTGCTGTCGCATAAGGACGCTCGATGGCGCGTCCGATTCAGTCGCCGTCGCGGGAGCAGCGACCGGCTGAGGGCTCGCCTTCGCCAGCCGGTGTTCGGAGCCTCTCCCCCGCCCAGCACCCGGGGCAGGTCCGCCATCGAGACCAGCACCTGGCGCGGCTTCGAGCCCTCGTAGCCGGAGATGATCCCGCGGCGCTCCAGCATGTCGATCAGGCGCCCGGCGCGGGTGTAGCCGACGCGCAGGCGCCGCTGGATCATCGAGACCGAGGCGGTGCCGCTCTCGACCACGATCTGCGCCGCCTGGTCGAGCAGGTCGTCTGCATCCGGGTCGAAGTCGTCGTCGCCGCCGTCCTCGGACTGCGGCTGCGCCGCCTCGAGCAGCTCCTCTGCGAAGTCCGGCTCGCCCTGGTCGGACCAGTGCTCGGTGAGCTTGGCGATCTCCGCCTCGGTGATGAAGGCGCCCTGGATGCGCTGCATCTTCGAGGTGCCGGCCGGCCGGAAGAGCATGTCGCCCTGGCCGAGCAGCGTCTCGGCGCCGCCCTGGTCGAGGATCACCCGCGAGTCGACCTGCGAGGAGACGGCGAACGCGATCCGCGCCGGGATGTTGACCTTGATCGTCCCGGTGATGATGTCCGTCGAGGGCCGCTGGGTCGCCAGCAGCAGGTGGATGCCGACCGCCCGCGACTTCTGGGCGAGGCGGATGATCGCGTCCTCGACCTCGGCGGGCGCGACCATCATCAGGTCGGCGAGCTCGTCGATCACGCAGAGGATGTGCGGCAGCGGCGCCTCCCCCTCCCGCTCGCGGACGCGGTTGAGCTCGGCCAGGTTGCGCGAGCGCGCCTCCTCCATCACGCCGTAGCGGCTCTCCATCTCGGCGATCAGGTTGTTGAGCACGTTGGCGGCGAGCCGCGGCGAGGTCACCACCGGCGTCAGCAGGTGCGGGATCCTCTCGTAGTGGTTGAGCTCGACCCGCTTCGGGTCGACGAGGACCAGGCGCACCTCGTTCGGCGAGGCGTGCAGCAGGATCGAGCTGAGGATCGCGTTGACGCTGCCCGACTTGCCCGAGCCGGTCGTGCCGGCGATCAGCGCGTGCGGCATCTTCTGCAGGTCGGTCCAGACGGCGCTGCCGGAGATGTCCTTGCCGAGCCAGGCGACCAGCGGCGAGGAGCCCTGCGGGCGCCCGCCGTAGATGTCGCCGAGGCGGACCAGGCGGCGGCGCTGGTTCGGGACCTCGACGCCGACGGCCTGCTTGCCGGGGATCGGCGCCAGGATCCGGATGTCGGTCGAGGCGAGCGCGTAGGCGAGGTCGTCCTTCAGCTGGGTGATCTTCGAGACCTTGGTCCCGGGCGCGAGCTTGAGCTCGTAGCGGCTCACGTGCGGGCCGGTGACCGTGCCGACGATCCGCGCCTCGACGCCGAAGTGGCCGAGCGCCTCGAGCAGCGTGCGCGCGACCGCCTCGTGGTCCTTCTTGTCGGGGCCCTTGTCGGGCGCGCCGCGCTCGAGCACCCGCTCCGGATCGGGCAGCCGGTAGTCGATCTCCTCGGACTCGGTGACGCCGCCGCGCTTCTCGCCCATCGGGGTGAGGTCGACCGTCGGCCTTCGGCTCGTCGACCGGCTTGTCCTCGGGCTCATCCGTCCTCTCGACCTGCATCTCCTCCTCGCCGCTCTCGAGGTCCTCGAGCTCGCTCGTGTCGGGCTCGTCGGCGACCCGCACCGCCTCGTCGAAGTTCGCGACCGAAGCCGTCTTCTGCTCATCCTCCCCCTGCACGAGCACCTGGTAGTCGTCGTCCCCGCCCTCGACCGGCTCGGGCGGGCCGAAGACCGGCTCGGTCGACGCGGGCGAGGTGTCGATCAGGTCGGGGTCGGTGCGGATCCGGCTCTCCCTGACGGCCGTCGCGAAACCGACGCGTGCCGCGCCTGGCCCTGTCCGCGCCCCGGCGGGCGGCCCGAACCATGTCCGAGACCGAGCGGCCCGAGATCAGGAGCAGCCCGGACACCACGAGCACCACGGCGATGATGTGCGCGCCGAGCCGCTGGAAGAGCGTGGTCGTGGCCCAGTAGAGGGTCTCCCCCACGCCGCCGCCGTGATGCGGGAAGAAGTCGGGGTCGAAGAGGCCCTTGCGCACCCCGTCCGGGCCGAGGCCCGCGGTCTGCGCCGCGAGAGCGAGCAGCAGCCCGCAGGCGATCGCCACCACGCCCGACCGCCACGGATCGGGGCGAGGGCAGGAAGCGGGCGCAGGATCAGGGCGATCCCGGCGAGCCCGAGGGCGACCGGGACGACGATCGCCCCCGCTCCCACCGCGTAGGCGAGGGCCGTCTCCGAGCCGTCGCCGACCGTTCCCCCGTTCCAGCCGAGGTAGAGGACGTAGCCGAGGTAGACCGCCAGCCCGATGCAGCTCAAGCCGGCCAGGTCGAGGCGGCGCTGCATCACCTCGGGCGAGATCTGCGGCCCTTGCCACGCGCGCGCCCACGCGCCGCCGGCTTTCGCTGTCGCCCGCGCGCAGGCTGCTTCTTGCGCCGGGGCGGATCGCGCCGCTCCGGAGCCCCGAAAATGCGGTCTGCAAGCATCCGCCCACCCATTCGACGCCTGGCGCCGCAGCCCTGCCAGGCACGAACGCGCGGCCTAAAGCCTTCCTCAAGGTCGCTTGGGAAGCGTGAGTATGGCCTCTACCCTTGGTAGGCGTGATGGAGCAGGCCACAGCCACAGCGCGCGTCCTGGTCGTCGAGGACGACGAGGCGATCGCCGACGTCCTGCGGCGCTCGCTGCGCGCCGAGGGCCACGAGGTCCGCAGCGCGGGCGACGGCGCCGAGGCGCTGACCGCCGCCGAGCAGTTCGCGCCCGACCTGGTCGTGCTCGACCTCGGCCTCCCCCGCCTCGACGGCATGGAGGTCTGCCGCCGGATCCGCGCCGAGAGCGACGTGCCGATCCTGATGCTGACCGCCCGGACCGAGACCGAGGACCGCGTCAAGGGCCTCGACACCGGCGCCGACGACTACCTCCCGAAGCCCTTCGAGCGCGAGGAGCTGCTGGCCCGGATCAGGGCGCTGCTGCGCCGCCGTCCGCCGCGCGGCAGCGCCTCGATCGTGGTCGGCGACCTGCTCGCTCAACCCGGACACTCGCGAGGTGAAGCGCGGCGAGCGCGAGATCGAGCTCACCAACCGGGAGTTCGAGCTGCTCGAGTACCTGGCACGCAACCAGAAGCTGGTCGTCTCCCGCGAGCGGCTGCTCGAGGACGTCTGGGGCTATGACCCGTTCGAGCAGACCAACACCATCGACGTCTTCATCTCCAACCTGCGGCGCAAGCTCGAGGCCGGCGGCGAGCCGCGCCTGCTGCACACCAAGCGGGGGGCCGGCTACGTCCTCAAGGGCGCGGCGTGAAGTGGGCCAACCCTAGGCGCCTTCCTCTCTTCGAGCGCATCCCGGTCCGGTGGCGGATCGCCGTCACGACCGCCGGCCTCACCCTGCTGATCCTGGTCGTCTTCGCGCTCGTCCTCGGCCAGGTCGTCGGCAACCGCATCCGCAGCGACTTCAGCGACGAGCTGCGCAGCGCCGGTCGCTCGCTGGCGGCCGAGACCAGGGTCTCGAGCGACCCGATCGCCGGACGTATTCGTCAGCAAGAGCCCGCCGCTGCGCGCCTTCGCGCTGCCCGAGGACGCGGTCGATCAAGATCCTCGACCAGGCCGGACAGCCCGCTGGCCGCGACCAACTCCGGGATCGACCTCGGACCGCCCAGCCGGCGAGCATCCACAACGTCGGCGTCGCTGAGCGTCGCGACCGAGCCGATCACGACCACTGACTCGCTGCCCGCCTACGTCCAGTACGCGCGGCCGTACGAGGGCGTCAACGAGACCGTCGCGCGGCTCTGGCTCTTCCTCGGCGCCGGGGTCCTCGGCGGCACCCTGCTCGCGCTGCTCGCCGGCCTCGCGGTCGCCGACCGGGCGATGCGCCCGATCAAGGCGCTCACCGGCCTCGCCCGCCAGATCACCAGCACCCGCGACCCGTCGAAGCGAATTCCGGCGCCGGCCACCGACGACGAGGTCGGCGAGCTCGCCCGGACGATGGACGGCATGCTCCAGGCCCTCGACGAGGCCCGCTCCGAGCGCGAGCAGTCGCTCGAGCGCCAGCGCGAGTTCGTCGCCGACGCCTCCCACGAGCTGCGAACGCCGCTGACCAGCATCCAGGCCAACCTCGAGCTGCTCCAGGTCGAGCGGAGCGGGCTCGGAGGATGACCGGCATGCGGTCGACTCCGCCCTCTCCTCCACCAAGCGCATGTCCGGCCTGGTCTCCGACCTCCTGCTGCTCGCGCGCGCCGACGCCGGCCGTCAGGTGGCCCGCACCGAGATCGACCTGGCCCAGATCGCCGCCGGCGCGCTGCGAGGAGGTCGAGCCCCTCGCCGGCGGGCGGCGGATGGAGAGCCAGCCTCGAGGGCCCGCTGCCCATGCAGGGCAACCCCGACGAGCTCCACCGGATGGTCCGCAACCTGCTCGAGAACGCCGTCCGGCACACGCCCGAGAAGACCACCGTCGAGCTGACCGCCCGGCGCGACGGGGACCAGGCGCTGCTCGAGGTGCTCGACGACGGCCCGGGCATCCCCGCCGGGATCGAGGAGCAGGTCTTCGACCGCTTCGTCCGTGGCGACGGCCCCGCCGACACCGTCGGGCGGAGGCGGCAGCGGACTCGGCCTGTGCGATCGTCCGCGCGGTCGCTGCAGTCCCACGGCGGCACCGTCGAGGCCGGGCGACAGCACCTACGGCGGCGCCCGCTTCTCGATCCGCCTGCCGCTCGAGGGAGGCGCGGAGCGGCAGCCGGAGGCCCCCGAAGTCGGCGCCATCTGAACGGACGCAAAAGCTTTAGCAAACGTTCAAGAACGCGTCCTAGATTCCGCGACTGGACGAGACACCTCGCCGGCGGTGCGAAACCCCACACACCACGGCGAGACCCGCTTAGGCCCCGTGGCCCAAGCGTCGCCCCCGGTGGTCGCCCCTCCCTCGACCGCCGGGGGCTTCTCTCCTCCTTGGAAGGCGCGCCGTCCGCGTCGGCATGCCGTCGTGCTCGTGTCGCACCTCTCAGACCTCGACGACGACCGGCAGCACCAGCGGGCGGCGGCGGAGCTTCTCGTAGACGAACTCCGCGATGTCGTCGTGCAGGTCCTGCTGGAGCAGGGAGATCTCCCTGACCTCCTCCTCGGCGGCCTCGTCGAGCGTGTCCTGCGACGACGTCCCTGAGCTCGTCGCGAAGGCCGTCGGCCTCCTCGGCGAAGGGCACGCCGCGGAAGATCACCTCGGGGTCGGCGACCTGCGAGCCGTCGTCGGAGGAGATCGTCGCGACGACGATGAAGACGCCGTCGTCGGAGAGCTTGCGGCGGTCGCGGAGCGCGAACTCGTCGGGCTCGCCGACCGAGACGCCGTCGACGAAGATCATGCTGGCGTGGACGTCCTCGCCGAAGCGGGCGCCCGACTCGTCGATCTCGAGCGCCAGGCCGTTGCGCCCGTTGAAGATGCGCTCCGGGATCGATGCCGACCGACTCGGCGAGGTCGGCGTGCAGGCGCAGCCGCTTGTGGTCGCCGTGGAAGGGGAAGACGTTGCGCGGCTTGGTCAGGTTGAGCATCAGCTTCAGCTCCTCCTGCCAGCCGTGCCCGGAGGCGTGGATCGGCGCGTCGGCCGCGGTGACCACCTGGGCGCCGATCTGGAAGATCCGGTCGATCGTCTCGTTCACCGAGCGCTCGTTGCCGGGGATCGGAGTCGCGGAGAAGATCACCGTGTCGCCGGAGTGAAGCTCGACGTCGGGGTGGTCGCGATGCGCCATCCGGCGCAGCGCCGAGAGCGGCTCGCCCTGGCTGCCGGTCGAGATCACGACCACCTTCTCGTCGGGGAAGTCCTGGACCTCCTTCGGCGAGATGAAGAGGCCGTCCGGCGCATCCGCCATGCCGAGGTTGGAGGCGATGTTGAAGTTCTTGCGCATCGAGCGGCCGACGAGGGCGACGCGGCGGTCGAGCCGGGCGGCGGCGTCGATCGCCTGCTGGACGCGGTGGATGTTGGAGGCGAAGCAGGTGACGATGATGCGACCCGGGCAGCGCGAGAAGACCTCGAGCAGCGCCGGGCCGACGCTCGACTCCGAGGGCGCGACCCCGGGTCGGTCGGCGTTGGTCGAGTCGCCGCAGAGGCAGAGCAGGCCCTCGCGGCCGAGCTCGGCGAGCCGCGAGACGTCCGCCGGGATTCCGTCGACCGGCGTCTGGTCGAACTTGTAGTCGCCGGTGACCAGCACCGTGCCGAGCTCGGTGCGTGAGCGCGACGGCGCGGGCGTCGGGGATCGAGTGGGCCATGTGCACGAGCTCGATGTCGAATGGCCCCGCCCTGACGTGCTCGCCGGCCGGGAGCTCCTGCAGCGGCACGTCGCGGAGCTTGTGCTCGTCGAGCTTGGAGCGGACCATGCCGATCGTGAGCAGCCCGCCGTAGATCACGGGCGGCATCCCGATCTCGCGGAGCACGTAGGGCAGGGCGCCGACGTGGTCCTCGTGGCCGTGGGTGAGGACGATCGCCTCGATGTCGTCGGCCCGGTCGCGCAGGGTCGAGAAGTCGGGCAGGACGAGGTCGATGCCGAGCATGTCGGCCGTCGGGAACATCAGGCCGGTGTCGACG
Organism: uncultured Solirubrobacterales bacterium; assembly: GCA_963825825.1. Classification (GTDB taxonomy): domain Bacteria; phylum Actinomycetota; class Thermoleophilia; order Solirubrobacterales; family 70-9; genus DASUPK01. The sequence continues at coordinate 100,037 of CAWGUT010000003.1, forward strand.
ACCACGATCCGCCCCTCCGCCTCGATCGCGGTCATGTTCTTGCCGATCTCCCCCAGCCCGCCGAGCGGGAGGATCCGAACGCCGGACAAACCTACGCGGCGCTCCCGGCCAGGAGGCCGTGGGCTTCGAGGGCCTGCCTGACCTCCGCGCGCTGCTCGTCGTCGGCCTCGACGATCGGCAGCCTCGCCCGAGCCGAGCAGATCCCGAGCAGCTCCAGGCCGGCCTTCACCGGGATCGGGTTGGTCTTGCTCAAGACCTCGTAGATCGGCCTCAGCGACTGGTCGATCTCGCGCGCGCGCTCGATGTCGCCCGCCTGCACGGCCTCGTAGATCTCACGCATCTCGGGGCCGACCAGGTGGGTGGCGACCAGGATCCCGCCCGGCTCACCCAGCTCGAGCGTGCGCAGGAAGGTGCCGTCGTTGCCGGCGAGGACGCGGAGGCCGTCGATCGGCTGGAGCTCGTCGTCGTTCGCCTGCTTCACGCCGACCACGTTCTCGATCTCAGCCAGCTCGGCGAGCAGGTCCGGCGGCACGTTGAGCACCACGCGGGAGGGGATGTTGTAGAGGACCACCGGGACCCCGGCCGCCTTGGCGACCGCCTCGTAGTGGGCGATGAGCCCGGCGCGGTTCGGCTTGTTGTAGTACGGCGTCACGGCCAGCACGGCGTCCGCGCCCGCGTCGGCGGCGGCCGCCGAGAGCCGCTCGGAGTGGCGGGTGTCGTTGGAACCGGTGCCGCAGATCAGCAGCACATCGGGGCCGAGCTCGTCCCGGACCGCGCGCAGCAGCGCGAGCTTCTCGTCGTCGTCGAGTGTCGGCGACTCCCCGGTGGTCCCCGACAGCACGAGCCCATGGGAGCCGTTGTCGATCAGGTGCCGCGCCAGCTTGCGCGCCGCTGCCTCGTCCACCGCACCGTCCTCGGTGAACGGCGTCACCATCGCGGTGATTACGCCTCCGATCTCGACCATGATTAAACGGGTTGCCCCTCGGCTATCGCCTGCGGGGCACCCTCGGAGCAAGAGTACCGCTCAGAGCAGATTCTCCAGGCCGACCACGAAGCGTTCCGGCAGGTCGGGGACCTTGCGGACCGCCAGCAGCACGCCCGGCATGAAGCTGGTGCGGTCGGTCGAGTCGTGGCGGATCGCGAGCGTCTGCCCCTGGCCGCCGAAGATGACCTCCTGGTGGGCGACGAGGCCGGGCAGCCGCACCGAGTGGATCGGCTCGTGCACGTTGCCGCCGGCCGCCTTGATCAGCTCCGCCGTCCGCTTTGCGGTCCCGGAGGGCGCGTCCTTCTTCTGGTCGTGGTGGAGCTCGACGATCTCCGCCTCGGGCATGTGCGGCGCGATCAGCTTCGATGCCTCCATCATCAGCACCGCGCCGATCGCGAAGTTCGGCGCGACGAAGCAGTTCGCCCCGCCGTCGGCACCCGTCACGGAAGCGCGCAGGTCCTCGAGGTCGAAGCCCGTGCTGCCGACGACCGCGTGCACGCCCGCGTCGATCGCCTCGCATGACGTTGGCCGGAGCCGCCTCCGGCGTGGTGAAGTCGACCATCACGTCCGCGCCGTCGAGAAGGTCGGCGACGGAGTTATCCAGCGCCGGGTCGGCGCGGCCGGCCAACTCCATGTCCTCAGCGCCTTCGACGGCCTCGCAGACGGCCTCCCCCATGCGCCCAGCGGCGCCCGAGACCAGGACCCTGATTGCGTCGGCCATGATCGGCGATCTTATGTGGGCGAGACCCGGCTGAACCACTCGGCCAGGGCCTCGAGGCCCTGGCGTTGAGCGTCGCCGCCACCGAGGCCGCCGAGCAGCTTGCCCTCGCCCCGCATCATCATCAGCTTCAGCTTCTCGCCGTCGGTCTTCCTGATCTCGAGGCGCACTGCGGCGTGGTCGAGGATCCCGGTGGGCACATTCCACCACCCGCCCCCAGCCCCGCCGGCCTTCGCGGACGCAACGTCGGCCGGAGCGATCGAGCCAGCGTCTCCGTCAGGATCGCCACGACGGTCGAGCGGCTGAACGAGCAGCCGCCGGTCGGTGACGCCGAGCGCGACGGCCCCGCCCTTGAACAGCCCCTTCTGCTGGGAGGCCACGCAGATCCCGCGCAGCTCCTCGCCGAGTTCCAAGAGCGACTCGAGGTGCGGCCGATACTTCGCCTCGACGTCGGCCATGGCGAGGCCGGGGCTAGGCCGCGACGAGCGCCTCGTTGACCGGGGCGAGCGCCGAGCGGAAGCGCTCCTCGTTGGGCGCGATCGCCGCGGCGGAGAGCGACTCGGGGGCGTAGAAATCATTCGCCAGCTCAGCGACGTCGTCGTGGGTGACCGCGTCGATCTTCTCGAGCAGCTCGTCGAGAGTCAGCAGCGGGATGTCGAACAGAACCGCCTTGCCGATCCTGCCCATCCGCGCCGCGGTTGACTCGGACGAGAGGACCATCCTGCCCTTGACGTGCTCCTTGGCGCGGGCGAGCTCGTCGTCGTTGATCCCGTCGGCGTGAATCGAGGCGAGCTCGCGCCCGATGATTCCGCAGGCCTCCTCGACGTTGTCCTCACGAGTGCCGACGTAGAGACCCACCAGGCCGCTGTCGGCGTACTGCTGCGTGTAGGAGCCGACGGCGTAGGCGAGGCCCTTCTTCTCCCGGACCTCGCGGAAGAGCCGGGAGGAGGTCGAGCCGCCGAAGACCGCATCGAGGATCGTGAGCGCATAGCGGCGCTCGTCTGCCCGGTCGATGCCGGGACCGCCGAGGGCGATGTGGAACTGCTCGGTGTCCTTCTGCTGGAACGCCACCTGCGCGCCGTCGAGATCGGGGGCATCGTGGGACTCGCCGTTGGTGTCCGCCACCGGGGGCTCGACATGCCGCCTGGAGAGCTCCACGATCGCGTCGTGGTCGATGTTCCCCGCAGCGGCGACGACGATGTTCGCGCCCGTGTACCGGGCGCGGTGGTACGCGTCGATGTCCGGGACCGGGATCGAGCTGATCACGTCCGCCTCGCCGAGCACCCGCCTGCCGAGGGGGTGGCCGCCGAAGACGGCCCGGTCGAGGACATCGTGGACCTTGTCCTGAGGCTCGTCCTCGTACATCGCGATCTCCTCGAGCACGACCTCACGCTCGGAGTCGATCTCCGGGTAGGTCGGGCCGAGCAGCATCTCCGAGAGCAGGTCGAAGGCCTCCTCGGTGTGGGTGTCGAGGAACCGGGCGTAGAGGTTCGTCGACTCCTTGCCGGTCGCCGCGTTCACGGCGGCGCCGAGGCCATCGAAGATCTCGGCGATCTCGATCGCGGAGTACCGCTTGGTGCCCTTGAAGAGCAGGTGCTCGAGGAAATGCGAGACGCCGGCCTGTGCCGGCGTCTCATCCCTCGAGCCCGTTCTGACCCAGAGGCCGAGCGCCACCGAGCGCACCGAGGGCACAGCCTCGGTGACGACCCGGATCCCCGAGTCGAGCTCCGTTACCTGGGCGTGGTCGGCCACCTCGGGCTCAGCGGCCCCGGCTGCTGTCGCGCTCGCGGCGGCGCCCGCCGCCGTCGCGCTCGCGCCGGGGTCCGCCGCGTCCGCCACCGCCACCATCACGGCGACGGCTGGGCGGACCCGGGTCGCCGGTGCCGACACCGGCGAGCTCCTCGGCGCGACTTGCCCTCGACGTCGGGGTCGGCGGTGAGCCGCAGGCCGATCCGGCCTCGCTCCTTGTCGACCTCGACCACGGTGACATCGATCTCGTCGCCCTGGTTCAGCACGTCCTCGACCGTGCCCACTCGCTCGCCCGGCTTCACGTTGGAGATGTGAAGCAGGCCGTCGGTGCCCTTGCTGAGCTCCACGAAGGCGCCGAAGTTGGTGGTCTTGACCACCTTCCCGGACGTGTAGCGGTCGCCGATCTCGGCGTCCTTGGTCATCGCGGTGATCCGGTCCGCCAGGGCGTCGACCCTCTCGCCGGTGGGCGCGTAGAGGCGCACCGTGCCGTCGTCGTCGACGTCGATCTCGGCCTCGAACTCGTCCGAGAGGCCGCGGATCGTCTCGCCGCCCTTGCCGATCAGAGCGCCGATCTTCTCCGGGTCGATCTTGATCGAGGTGATCTTCGGCGCGAACTGCGAGAGCTCCGCGCGCGGCTGGTCGATCGCCTCGGCCATCTTGTCGAGGATGAACAGGCGGCCCTTGTTGGCCTGCTCGAGCGCGTCCCTGAGGATCTCCAGGGTGACGCCGGTGATCTTGATGTCCATCTGCAGGGCGGTGATGCCCTCCTTGGTCCCGGCGACCTTGAAGTCCATGTCGCCCAGGTGGTCCTCGACGCCGGCGATATCGGTGAGGACGACGTAGTCGTCGCCCTCCTTGATCAGGCCCATCGCGACGCCGGCGACCGGTGCGCTGACCGGCACTCCCGCGGCCTGCAGGGCCATCGAGGAGGCACAGACGGAGCCCATCGACGAGGACCCATTCGACTCCAGCGTGTCGGAGACGACGCGGATCACGTACGGGAACTCCTCCTCATCGGGAATCGTGGCCTGGAGCGCCCGCTCGGCGAGCGCGCCGTGACCGATGTCGCGCCGCTTGGGGCCGCGCATGAAGCCGGCCTCGCCCACCGAGAACGGCGGGAAGTTGTAGTGGTGCCAGAACGCTTGGTCTCCTGCAGGCCGAGGTTGTCGACCTTCATGTCCATGCGGGTGGTGCCGAGCGCCACGTTGGAGAGGATCTGCGTCTCACCGCGCGTGAACAGGGCGGAGCCGTGCGAGCCGCGGTGCGATGTCGATCTCGGTCTCGATCGGGCGGATCTCGTCCTGGGCGCGGCCGTCGGGGCGCTTCTTGTCGACGGCGATGCGCTTGCGGATGATGTCCTTCTCGAGCTTGGCGAAGGCGGCCTTGACCTCGGCGAGCCGCTCGCGGTCGGGCTGCTCGTCCTCAGTCGGAGGCGCGTACTGCTCGAGCACCTCCTCCTCGACGGCGTCGATCGCGTCCTGGCGCTCGAGCTTGGCCTGGACCTGCGTGGCCTCGTCGAGCTTGGCGCCGTGCGAGCTCTTGATGGACTCGAGCGTCGCCTCGTCGACCTGCGGAGCCTCGATCTCGAGCTTCTCCTTGCCGGCCTTCTCGCGGAGCTCCTCCATGCTCGCGACGAGCTTCTTGATCTCGGCGTGCGCGATGTCGAGCGCGTCGAGGATCTCGGCCTCGGTGACGCCGTCGGCGCCGGCCTCGACCATCAGGATCGCCTCGTCGGTGCCCGACACGATCAGGTCCAGGTCGAGCTCCTCGAGCCTCTCCTCCTCGGGGTTGACGACGAAGTCGCCGTCGAGCTTGCCGATCCGGACCGCGCCGACGTGCTTGGCGACCGGGATCTCGGAGATCGCCAGCGCGGCGGAGGCGCCATTCATCGCCAGGATGTCGTAGGGGTGGACGTGGTCCACCGAAATCGGCTGAGAGACCAGCTGGGTCTCGCGGTGCCATCCCTTCGGGAAGAGTGGGCGAATCGGCCGGTCGATCATCCGTGCGGTCAGCGTGGCCTTCTCACCGGCCCTCGCCTCGCGGCGGAAGAAGGAGCCGGGGATCTTGCCCGCGGCGTAGTGCTTTTCCTCAACGTCAACGGTGAGGGGCAGGAAGTCGACGTCGCGGTCGTTGCCCGCGGTCGCTGTGCAGAGGACCATCGTGTCGCCGGAGCGCACGACAACGGCGCCGCTCGCCTGACGGGCGAGCTTTCCGGTCTCGAAGGAGATCTCCTGGCCGCCTACCTCCACCGAGACGCGGCTTACTTCGAACATACTCATATGTCTTGTTCCCTTCGGCCGCCCGGTTGGCGGCCCTTTCGCTTCAGAACTCTCGTTCTCTGTCTGCGCAAGCTTAGCGGCCACCCAACCGGCGCACGCCGCGACCGACTCGGGTACGTTCGGTTCGCACCTAGGGGGATGCACGGGAGATGGAGAGGCGCCTGATTCGAACATCGCTGCTGGCCGCGGCCGCTCGCGCTGGGCGCACTGGCGCTCGCTCCGAGCGCCCAGGCCGCGATCCCGAGCATCCCGGCGGCGCGGCGGCGACATCCCCTGCACCGTCCGACGGGCGACCAATGCCGGCGCAGCGGCACTGCTCCGGCATCTTCACACCTTCGACGGCGCCCCGATCGACATCAACGTCGGCTTCCCGCCCGGCACCCGCCAGCGGGCCGACGGGACTTCCCGATCGTCGGCATCTTCCACGGCTGGGGCGGCTCGAAGCTCGGCCTCGACGACGCGGACGCAGGGCTGGATCGACGACGGCTACGCGGTCTTCTCGATGAGCGACCGCGGCTGGGGCAACTCCTGCGGCGGCACCGACCCCAAGCGCACTCAGCCGGTGTGCGCCAACGGCTACAACCACCTGATGGACACGCGCTTCGAGGTGCGCGACGCGCAGGAGGTCTTCGAGGCGCTCGCCGACCGGGCCGCGACGGCGCGACCGCGGCGAGGGCCTGATCGACCCGCAGAAGATCGGCGCCACCGGCGGCTCCTACGGCGGCGGCATCTCGATGGCGCTGGCGGCGCTCAAGGACCGCAAGATGATCCAGGCCGACGACGGCACGCTGGTCCCGTGGGTGAGCGACGGCGGCAAGCCGATGCGGATCGCGGCGGCGCAGCCCGACATCCCGTGGACCGACCTCGCCTACTCGCTGCAGCCGAACGGGCACACGCTCGACTACGTCGCCGACGCTCCGTACCTGAAGCGCGGCCGGATCGGCGTGATGAAGCAGTCGTTCGTCGTCGGGCCTCTACGCGACCGGGCAGGCGATCGAGCAACTACGCGCCGCCGGGCACCGACCCCGACGCCGACCTGACCACCTGGTACGCGTCGATCAACGCCGGCGAGCCCTACGACCAGAACCCGCTCTCGCAGGACATCGTCGACGAGATCACCAAGCACCACTCCTCCTACTACATCGACGACTCCGAGGCGCCGGCGCCGCTGCTGATCTCGAACGGCTGGACCGACGACCTCTTCCCGCCCGACGAGGCGATCCGCTTCTACAACCGCACGCGCGACCAACTACCCGGGCACGCCGATCTCGCTGATCTTCAGCGACCACGGCCACCAGCGCGGGCAGAACAAGATCCCCGACGCGCGCCTTCCGCAGCGCGCCAGCGCCACGACTGGTTCGACTACTACGTCAAGGGCACCGGCCCGGCGCCGTTCCAGGGCGTGCAGACCCTGACGCAGACCTGCGGCGGCGCCCTCGGGCGGCGCCACCGGGCCTTCGACGACCCCAACACCGACCTGCCGTTCCGGGCGCCGACCTGGGCGAAGCTCGCGCCGGGCGAGGTCCGCTTCGACGGCGCCGGCGCCGAAGACGATCGCGCCCGCGGCTCGGCGACCCAGGCCGGCCAGGCCTTCGACCCGATCGCCGGCGGCGGCGCCTGCGCGACCGCCTCCGGCGCCGACCAGCCCGGCACCGCCAGCTACCGGCTCGCCGGCGGCGCCGGCCGGCGGCTTCACGCTGATGGGCTCGCCGACGATCATCGCCGACATCAACTCGCCCGGCCCGACCTCGCAGGTCGCCGCGCGGCTGCTGGACGTCGACCCCGACGGCGACGAGACGCTCGTCGCCCGCGGCCTCTACCGGCCCGAGATCAACTCCGGCACCGACGCCGACCCGCCAGGTCTTCCAGCTGCACCCGAACGGCTGGAAGTTCGACGGCGGGCCACGTCGCCAAGCTCGAGCTGCTGCCCGGCGACCAGCCCTACGGCCGCAACTCGAACGGCCAGGCGCCGATCACGGTCTCGAACCTCGAGCTGCGCCTGCCGGTGCTCGAGCAGCCGAACGGCGGACGTGATCCAAGCGCCACCGGCGCCGAAGGTCGTCCCCGCCGGCTGACGCGCTGCGGCAGCGCGCGACTTCGAAGGCGCTGAACGGGCTCCCATCCGCGCAACACTCGCGAGCAACGCTCGCGCTCAAGAGGGCCCGTTCAGCTCAGGCGCGCCCCGATCAGGTCGCCCTGATGGCGCGCCCGGCGACGAATGCGGTCGGCGTCCCGGCCACTCCGGCGCGGATGCCGCTGGCGAAATCCCGCTCGATTCGCGCGCGGACCGCATCGGATCGGCGGTCCGCGTTGAAGCGCTCGAGGTCGAGCCCGAATCGCTCCGCCCGCTGCCAGAGGTGCGGGTCGTCGACCCGGCCCCGATCGGCATAGAGCGAGTCACACATCTCCCAGAACGCTCCCTGCGCGCCCGCCGCCTCTGCGGCAGCGTGCAGGGCAGGTGCCCGGGGGTGCTTCGAGGCCATCGGGAAATGCCGGAAGCAGAGACGTACGCGGTAGCTCCCTGATCCGAGCCCAGGCTCGCCGCGCAGTATGGGCAGCCGAAGTCGGCGTAGACGATCGCCTCCGTCCCCTCGCCCGTGACGTGGTCGTCGGCGCCGATCGGCGGCACCGACTGCGCTGGTCATCTCGCTCATGTCGCTGACGCTACAGGGCCTGGAATCCAGCTCAGATCGCATGGAGGCGCAGAGCGCCTGCGAAGGTGGACCGATGCACCCCGAGCTGGATTCATGGCTTCCCGACCCGCAGGTCCGCACCCGTCACCAGCGCTCCTCCGAGGCGGATGCCGATCGACTCTGGCAGGCGGCGGGAGCGGTCCGGCTCCGTGACGCGCCCGCGCTCGGCCGGGCGGTCCGCTGGCGGATCCCCGGCACCTCACCGGACCTCTCGTTCCGCGACCTTTTCCGGCAGTACCCGTTCACCGTGCTCTCCGAGGGCGGTCACGCATCGATCTCGGGGCTGTGCGGGCGAATCTGGACCCTGCGCCGAGACTATCCGCGGATCGAGGGCGCGGACGCCTTCCTGGCTTGGGATCAGCCAGGCACCGTCCGGGTGGTGCTGGCGCACTGGATCGAACCGGACGACGCGGGTCGCAACGCTCTCTTCAGCGAGGCCAGGATCAAGCCGGTCGACCGCCGGGCCGGGCTGCAGCTGCGAGCGCTCTGGGCCCTCGTCGGCCGCTTCGACCGCCTGATCGACTCCGAGGTACTGCGCGCGGCGGTCGAGGGCGCGGAGCGCCGCTGAGCAGCTACTTCGCCAGCGCGTCGAAGATCAGGTTCGCGCCCGGGATCTCCAGCGGCGTCGGCGCGGCGTGGGACCAGCTCACCTCGCCGTTCTCGATCAGCACCAGCGAGCGGTTGCCGTGGTCGACCTGATCGATCCAGGCGCCGTAGGCGCGGGAGACCTCGCCCTTCGGGTTGAAGTCGGCGAGCAGCGGCATGGTCAGATTGAGCTGCTCGCGGAAGGCGCGGTGGCAGTAGCTCGAGTCCACGCTGATCCCGACCAGGCTCGCGCCCTGCGCCTCGATCTCACCCAGCACCTCCTGATAGAGGCCGAGCTGGTCGGTGCACACCGGGCTGAAGTCGAGGGGGTAGAAGGCGAGCACGAGCTTGCGCCCTGCGAAGTCCGACAGCGAGACCTCGTTGCCGTCGTGGTCCGGGAGCGAGAAGTCCGGTGCCCTGGTGCCCGGCTCGATCACCGCAGTCCCGCGGCTAGCGGCGTAGACCCAGCTCCGCGACCAGGGAGCGGTAGCGCTCGAGGTCGCTGCTCTCCAGGTACCGGAGGATGCGGCGGCGCTTGCCGACCATCTTGAGCAGACCGCGGCGCGAGTGGTGGTCCTTGCTGTGGGTGCGCAGGTGCTCCGTCAGCTCGTTGATGCGCTCGGTGAGGAGCGCGACCTGCACCTCGGCGGACCCGGTGTCCTCGCCCGATCGACCGTACTTGCCGATCAGCTCCTGCTTTCTGTCCTTGGTCAGCGGCATCGGCGCAACAGGGTAGCGACTCAGTCGCCACGGCCCTCGTACTTGGCGAGGATCTCCCGCGCATCGGCGACGTCGTTGTTCATCTGCGCGACCAGGTCCTCGACGCTCGGAAACCGGCGCTCGCCCCGCAGCCGGCTGACGAACGCAACCCTGAGGTTGTGCCCGTAGAGGTCGCCGTCGAAGTCGATCAGGTACGACTCGATCAGCAAGCCCCTCCCCGTATCGAAGGTCGGCCTGATGCCGACGTTGACCGCCGCCGGATGTCCGTCGGCGAAGGCGGCGTAGACGCCGTGGCCCGGGACGACCAGCCGGTCGTCGGGTACGAGGTTCGCGGTCGGGAAGCCGAGCTCACGTCCGCGGCGGTCTCCCTCGATCACCCTGCCCTCGACCATGAACGGCGCACCCAGGCAGCGCATCGCGGCATCGACCTCACCCGCTGCGACCAGGGCCCGGATCCGGCTCGAGGACACGGTCTCGCCGTCCACCTCGACCAGGGGCACGATCCGTGTCTCGAACTCGTCCCGCTCGCCGAGCATCTCCGGGGTTCCCTTCGCCCTCGTGCCGAACCGGAAGTTCTCCCCCACCGAGACCTTCTTCGCCCCGAGCTTCTCGATCAGGATCTTGGAGATGAAGTCCTCGGCGGGGATCTTCATGAACTCCTTGTCGAAGGGGATTACCACCAGCTCGTCCACCCCCAGTCCGTCGATCACGTCGCGCTTCACATCGAAGGGCATGATCAGCTTCGGCGCGGCTTCGGGGTTGATCACCGAGAGCGGATGCGGATCGAACGTGAGCACGGTGTCCGCCTCGTCGATCACGGCTTGGTGGCCCTTGTGGACACCGTCGAACACGCCGATCGCGACGTGCCTGTCGCGTGGCTCGGCGTCGGGGAGCTTGGTCACCTGGATCGTCAAGTCAGCACCACCTCGGGCCGCAGATTCTCTCCATCTGGAGTGAGAGCGTGCATTCCGCTTCACCATGCCATTTCTGGCGGCCCGTGCGCCAGAGAATGCGCGAGTCCGGCTCCGGACCACTGCTTTCGTCCAAAGCAGCTACTCCGACAGCCCGGCGGCTTCGCGGGCCTTGTCTTCCTCGTGGTCCAGGTAGAGCTCGATCCGCGTTATCAGACCGTCCTCGTTGAAAGGTCCAAACGGACCAGGTGACGACATCCAACTCGATCCCGCTGGCCGTTCCTCGGGCCGCAACGAGTTGTCTTCCCAGGATCGTCCGGTCTGTGACGACAACGGGTTCAAATGTCTTGACTACCTGCTCGTCAAACGCGTCTGGCTCCATCCAGCGCCGCAAACGCTCGGCGCCCCTGTACGGCGGTTGATCCCCTGGCGGGACGAACACGATGTCGCGATCGACCAACGTGAGCGCACGGTCGAAATCCTCGCTGCCGCCGCTAATCGCTTCGAGCCAGCGACGAGCGGTCTCGACGTTCTCCTCCGACATCGCCCACGCAGTATCTCTCGGACGGGTGCTGCTTTTCGTCCAAAGCGATACCGAGCCGCTACTCCCGTCGATGCTCGCTCTACTTCGTCGCCCGGCCCGACAGCGCCGCGCACACCGCCAGCTCCCGGGCGTGCCGGAGTGCGTCGAACCCGCCTGGAGGGCCGCCCGTGGGAAGAAGCTGCATGTTCACGGAGACCGTTGCCGAGCGGCGCCCATTCGGTGTCGCGGCGGCGAACTGGGTAGAGCCGGGAAAGCTGCCGGTGTGGCCCAGCATCGTGCCGCATGTCGTCCGGTATCGAAAGATTGAGAGCCCGGCTGAATTCTCTCCCGGACCGGGCGGGTCGGAGAGGCCACCTGGGTAGAAGATTCGCTGCTGGCGGCGGACCCCCTTGCCCAAGAGACGCTTACCGGCATAGGCGCGCATGAACGTGTTGAGATCCGCTGCGCTCGAGACGATCCCGCCGGAGGCCCAGGCTCCGGAGGCGCTGATCGCCTCGCTGACGTCCTCGAGCGGCAGGCCGGGTCCAGCAAAGAGGTAGCCATGCACAAACGGCTGCGGCAGCGTGAAGCCTGGCGGCATGATCGTCTCGCGCAGCCCCAACGGTTTGAACACCAGCCGGTTGAGCAACGCCTCATAGCTGCGGCCCGTCGCCGCCTGGGCCATCAGGGCGACCACGATGTTGTCGGTGTTCGAGTAGTGGTACTGGCTTCCGGCGGGGAAGTCGAGCGGCTCGTCGGCCACGAAGCCGATCAGCTGCGTGGGGGTGAGATGACCTCTCGGGTCAGAGCCGACCACGTCCGCAAAGTCCGGGGCGGCGCTGTAGTCGGGCAAACCGCTGGTGTGTAGGAGCGCCTCCCGGAGGGTCGCCGGCTGCCACGAAGCCGGGAGCCAGGGGAGCATTCCGCGGATGCTGTGATCGAGGTTCAGCCTGCCTCGCTCGACCAGTTGAAGCGCGACCGCCCCGCTGAAGGCCTTGGAGACGCTGGCGAGGCGCATCCGCTGGTGCAGGCCGGTCGGTGCACCGAGCTCTTGGTTGGAGACACCTGCGCGGTGCACTTCACGAACCGAGCCTCGCTGGACCACCGCTATCGCTCCGGGAGGGCCGAAGGGGACGTGGGTCAGGTCGTGCAGTGCGCGGTCGAGGCGGGTATCGGCCTGCTTCACGCCTGCCCGAGCGGGCGCGGCGCTCACCGCCATCGCTCCGAGCAGGGCGATTGCGGCGAGTGCTGTCAGCTTCTTCCTCAACGCTCCCGGCACGCGACTATAGCCGCGAGCCCCGCCGGGCCTCGGCGAACCGCGAACTTTAGGAAGTAGTCGGTCAGGTAGGGCGACCGGCCTGGAACTACTCGGGCATGGTCGAGCTGCTGAAAGAGCGCAATCCCGGCATCGACAACCCTGAAGCGATTGAAGCGATGACTCCCGTTGTCGAGCAGGTGGCCGCGGTCTACGGACCCCAGGCGGCAGTGGAGCCCGAGGTCATCGAGCAGGCATTTCAGAGCGTGGGCGGTGCCGAACGCTTCGGGCCCCGATCCGGCCACCGAGCGCTGGGGGCGCGCTCTTCGCGAGCCGCCTCGCGACGCGCTCTCCCGCTAGCCGCTAGGGCTCTCTGAGAAGCCGTAAAGCGTGACGAAGAAGGCAAACGCCGCCATCCCGGCCGCGACGTAGAGGTCCGGGCGAGCGAGATCGTCCAGTTCCACAGTGCGACTTGCTGGGCGTAGGCGAGTCCGAAAACCAACACGGCCGCGGCGAGAGAGCTGCCGACCCACCGGGAGAAGAGCCGTACTCGGGGAAGCGCTCATTTCCAAGCAAAGCGGATAGCCGCTATTCGTCCAAAGCGGCTGTGGCCTACTCCCGCAGCACGGCGGCTTGAGCGGTGTCCTCGGGCTAGTTCCGTCGCCGGCACGCAGCGCCGCGACGGCGGTGCCGAATCCGGATACGAAGCCGACTCCGACAAGCAGGATGAGATCGGGTAGTTCGGTTCAGCGCCCGGCCAGGTCCGCCGCGTGCAGCGGTCCCATTACGGCTCCGTCCTGTTCTCGTGTGGCGGCCCGAGGTATGGGAACTCGGGGAGCAGGTCGTCGTGTGGGCCCACCCCGTCCTCCGTCACCTTCCCGTTCGTGAAGATGGCCACATTGGAATCGCCCACATCGTCGGTGAGCAGGCGGCCGTTGTCCCCGTAAGCAACCGGGCGCTTGGGGTCGTATCGGATGATGTCCGGCAGCAAGGTCCCCGCCACCCGCTTGGCCTCCTCCGGAGAGTACCCACCTGTGTGCTCCAGCGAGTGGGCCAGCACGTCGACGAAGCGAGCGTCATCTGCCGGCTCGCTGCCGACGTATGCATCCTTCTCCTCGTTCGGGACGAGGAAGGGGACCACCTGGGTTCGAGCCCCCCGCTCGACTTGGGTCCAGTTCGAGTCATCTGCCGGGACCAGCGTTCGGTGCCAGAGCCCCACCTCGCCATCTCCCAACGCGCCATTGGGAAGCTCGAGCACCATGCTGCATACGTCGGCGTCGGCGAAGAAGTCGTCTCCCGTGAACTGGAAATCGTTCAGGCCACCGCCCGCGTCGTAGAAGAAGGGGTCACTGCGCCAGCCAGCGAAGAAGCGGTACTCGCCCGCCTGCGTCACCGGAGCTTCCGGGCCCGTCGACACCGGAGCACCCTCGATGATCGCTTCCCCGCCGTCGCCCTCGCCGTCGACGCCCTCGACGCGGCGGACCGTCGCAATCTGCGCCCCGTTCTCTGACGGCGAGAATCGGAACCGATAGGTGATGTCCGCGACCAGATCCCCGTCGGTGTCGATCCTGAGCTCGTAGATCGCCTCGGGCGCGAATGGCTCTGGAGTGGTGGTCCCCTCCGGGAGAGCCTTGGACGGATGCACGTCCATGATGAGGATCGACTTGTTCGTGTCCTCCGGCTTGGGGAACGCGTACAGGTCGCAGAAGTCGAGTCGGGCATCGCCTAGCGGGAAGCCGAAATCAGCGCCCGAGTAATGGTGTGACATAGGTGCTCCTCCTCCCCTAACCGTGCTTGTCGAACAGCGCGCTCAGGATATACCCGGCGGCAACCACCGATTCTGGGAGCCCCGGAGGGTTGCCCTCCAACGGTGTCAGCTCGACGTTCTCCTCTGACATCGCCCACGCAGTACCTCTCGACGGAGTGCCGCTTTCCATGCAAAGCAGCAGTGTTAGGGGCAGCCGTCCGCGGTCTCGCGTTCGCATGAGAGCAGGAGCGCTAGCACCAGTTGGGGTGCCGACTGGTCTCGCGGATACGCGTGCGGTGGTAGCGAGAAACGAATCGGGCCGCTGATGTGATCTTTTCGGAGACCCATGGAGTAAGCGTCATTCTCGGCGGGGAAGGCTCACAACCTCGAGTTATCTTGCTCAGGGGTCAACCCGCGTCGGGCGCTGCGTTCGCCTTGATGAGCCGCCCGCAGAGCATCCTTGAGATATTGAACAGCAGCTTGGCTGCCATAGGAGGTTCTTCGGCCATCAGCTTTCGCAGTGTCCCGTCGGAGAGCGACAGGACACTCACATCGGGCGTCGCGGCGTAAACATCGGATTGCCGGGGCAACCCAAGAAGAAATGCCATCTCGCCGAAGACGTCTCCCTGTTCCAGGACATTTATGAGCTTCCCTTGGTGGCGGACTTCGAGGATCCCGTTGAGAACCAGGAACAGGTTCCGCGAGGAGCCGCCCTCCTTGAGCACGCGGTCCCCGCGCGCGCATTCGATGATGGTGCTGCGAGAGATGAAGTCCTGGGCGTCCGAATGTTCGAAATCGGAAAACGCATGGAGCTCCTCCTGGTCAAGGCGCTCCAGCGTCGCTTCCATTTGCGCCCGGTACTCCCCAGGTGGCATCAGCGATGCGGAATGCACAGCGCCGCTCCGGCGGAGAGCTTCCTGGATCGAGCGTGGAAGGGCATCGGGATCACCTTCCAGCAACACCAGCGGGATGAGGTAACCCGCCTCCTCGCTGTTGATGTTGTGCTCGGCGTACGTCCGCGCTCCCGCGGATAGGTTCATGGACAGCAGATGCGGCTCACAGGCCCCGAAGATCAACCGGACGCCTCGGGCGCTGACGTCCTCACGCTCGAAATCGTGCAGCTCCGCTGACACCGTCGAGCCCCGGAGATCCGGCGCCACCATGAGCCGCTCGCCGACGGCCATGAGCTCTACGGGCACCTCGGCCAGAAAGTGCCCGAGGCTGTACTGGTCGATTTGGCGATGCGAAAGGCCGTCGGCGCCGAAGGTCAGACGAGCTGTTCCAACCACGCGGCCGTCCTGACGGGCCCCATAGAGAATGCTGTGGGCGTCCTCGGGCTCAACCAAGCGACGGCCCCGGTGATCGGCGCTTTGCCGGTAACGGCCCAGCTCCTCCACGTACACGGCGTAGCGAAAGCGGAAGAGCTCTTCCTGGTCATGTTCTGATTGTGCCCGGAATAACTCAACACCCATCGCGCACTCCCCAGCCCAGTCGCCTATGTCCGGTGGCATTCTCGCACGGCGCATGGTGTTCGAGCTAGGGCGCCGCTAGCGCCGCTTCTCGTCCAAAGCAGCGTTCAAAGCCCTCCGGCCAACAGCACGCCTAGCCGTCTTGACGGCGTTCTGCCCGCGTGCATACGATCGGATGGCGATGTCGCGTGAGGAGGTAACCAGAATGAAAACGAGGTCCCGCACGCGAGTCACCGCCATGGCCGCTGTTTGCATGGCGGTGATCTGTCTCGCCCTGTCGGCGACGAGCACGGCCGCTAGTTCGAAGCGGCCGGAGAAGATCGAAGCGATGGCGCGCCATCTCCGCTCCGACCTCAAGGGAATCCTCGTGCGCGCTCGCGCGCAGCTGATCCAACTCTCGCGCCTGCCCTCGGTCCAGGCGGGCAACGCCTCGGCGTGCACCTCCGACATGGCTGCGCGAGCGGGCGATCCCCGCTACACCGCGCTGGGTGCCGCAGACCTCTCGGGCAGCCTCTACTGCCTCTCGATCCCATTTACGCCCCCGGTCAGCATCGCCGACCGCGCCTACTTCCTGCGGGCGCTCGGCACGGCTGACCTCGGCGTGGGCGACTTCCAGATTGGGCGGGCAACCGGGCAGGGGTCGGTGGGTCTCGGGTACCCGGTGGTCGCCGGAGGTCGCACCTCCGGCATCGTCTTCTCGCCCCTCTCGCTCGCCTGGCTCGAGCCTCGCATCGAGGCGCAACGCAGGCGGCCTGCGCGTGACCTCCTCGTCATCGACGACCATGGAACCGTTCTGGCCCACGCCGGCCCCGCCGCGGTCACTCAGGGAGCGAATCTCGGAGCTACGGCGCTCGTCAAGAAGGCGCTCAAGCTCGACCGAAGTGAGGGAAAGACGCGCTTTGGCGGCAAGCCCGTCTTCGCGGCCACGGGCGTCGTCCCGCTCTCCGGCGGGGCGATCCACCTGGCCGTCAGCGGCCGCCTCAAAGGCTGATCTCTCAACAGCTCGGATAACGCCTCTGTGTCGTCGCAATTGTCCGACGGTCGGTGCGTTGCATGCAAGGCAGAACTACTGCTTTTCGTCCAAAGCAGCGGTCGTCTACTCCCGCAGCCCGGCGGCTTCGCCCTCGCGATCGAGGTCAGCTGCTCAAAGTCGCCTGCACCTGGTAGTCGTTGCAAACACCTCCATCCCTCAGAACGGGCACGATTCATTGAGCTACTACGAACCGATGGATCCGGGGGAAAACAACTGAGGACCTCGCAGCGCTTCTCCCGGATTTCGAGCTGAGGTCCTCGCGCTATGAGTTGCACCACACACCAGGCGGCAAGGAACAGCAGTTTCTCTACGCCCTCTTCGCGCGGTCCAGCGGCGCGATCGGCAAGTCCGCGTCGCGCCAGGCATGAAAGCCGCCGATCACGTCGGTGGCATCGAGCCCTAGCCGCCGTAGGTTCGCGGCGGCGAGGCTCGACTGGTAGCCCTCGTTGCAGATCACGATCACCAGGTGGTCGCGGCGGGCGAGCATCGGATCACGGTGCTTGCAGGACGGGTCAAGCCGCCACTCCAACACGTTCCGTGCGACAAACACCGCCGCAGGGATCACGCCGTCAGACGCTCGCTGGGAGTCCGATCTGATGTCGACGAGCACCGCGCCATCCTGGTTCGCGTCCAGGGCCTCGCGCGGCGAGAGACGCGCGAGCCCACGGCGAGCCTCCGACAGCAGGTCCTCGACGCGTTCAGCCCGGTTGTCCACCACCGGGCGAGTCTATTTGCCGCTCGAACGCCGAACGCAGCCCCGTATCGATGCACTCACCAACCGTCACCCAGTCGGGGAAAGCGCGCTTCTCCTACATGTTCAGCAAACGGCGGCACCGGCAACCCGCTACAGGTCGCAGGCGCATCTGGCCCGAACGTCGCGATGACCATCCGGCCGTTCGGGACGAGCGCCTTTCGCAGCACAGAGAGGTAGCTCTCCCGGTCTGACGAGTCGACCATGAAGTGAAAGGCGGCGCGATCGTGCCAGAGATCAAACCGGCGGCCGAAGTCGTGATCGCGGATATCCGCTTCGACCCAATCGATCTCTTCGGCTTGATCGCCCAGCTGCTGTTTGGCTTCATCGAGCGCAGTGGATGAGATATCCGCCACCGTGATGTCGGTGAAGCCTCTCGTCAGGAGTTCACCGGCAAGCCGGGACTCGCCACCGCCGATGTCGACCGCCGGAGCGTTGCGATCGATCCCGGCTTCGCCTATCAGCTCGAGTGAGACTTGCGGGACCGGCTCGAACCAGCTGACCTCGTTGGGCGCCTTCTTCTCGTAGATCTGTTCCCAGTGGGCTCCTGGGTCCATCAGGGCGACAGATCCTCTCACCGTCGGCGTGCAAACCGCTGCTTTCCATGCAAAGCAGCACTACTGCTTCTCGTCCAAAGCGGCTACGCTGCTACTGACCCTCGCTCAGAACAAGAACGGTCTCCGGATGGACGCCGTCGTGCTTCATGGCATCCGCCGCCTCGTCGCTCTTCATGAAGTCCTGGAACGCCTCCATGTCGGGGATCTCGGCGATAAGCGCGGCCTTGTTTGATCCGCTGGGTCCCGAAAGGTGCGCACCGTGATTCCCATGGGACCGAACACCTCCTCGCGCTTCGGCGAGCTAAGCCAGTGCTCAACATCGTCCACTTCATGGGTGATCACGTACGTAGCCATCGAGAAGTCCTTTCGTTCGCCTCGCCGGATGTGGGTCCGCTGCTCCCCTGCGCGGGCGACCCTACCCGTGGCCGAGCAGGGTGTCAACGGCGTCGCTGGGCGGCTTCAGGCGGTGCTGCTTTCCATACAAAGCAGCTACTTCATGCCGAGAGCGATCGGTGCTCCGAATGCCGGCACTCTGAACAGCTCGTACCGCTCTCCTGCGCGGTCGGCCGGGCGGACCTCACTGCTTCCCATGCATGTCGAAGCAAGCCGGGTCCGATGGGGCAAGAAATGGGGCAAGAAGCCCCACAGATCCCAGCCGATCTCCACGTGGCTCGATGTGGCGAAAACCGCTTGGAACCGTGCCCTACGTAGTCCAGCGGGACACGCTGGCAGATCCCGCTCATGATCCTCGCCGCTCGCTGCCGCGGCGGCATCGGACTGCCTCAGTCCGCCAGCGCCGACTCGATCGCCGCGGCGATCTGCGGATCGTCTGGCGGGACCTTGGTCGGGAAGCGCGCGATCAGCGTGCCGTCGGCCCCGATCAGGTACTTGGTGAAGTTCCACATCGGCGGCCCCGAGCCCGGCTGTTGCGAAATTTCGTTCCACAGCGGCGAGGGGTCGGCGCGCACAGACGTGCGCTCGGTGAGCGGGAAGGTGACGCCGTAGTTGACCCGGCAGAAGGCACCGATCTCGTCGGCTTCCTCGTACTCCTGGTCGGCGAAATCGGCTGACGGCGAGCCGAGCATCTGGAGACCGCGGTCCGAGTAGCGCTCGTAAAGTGCCTGCAGGCCCTCGAACTGCGGGGTGTAGCCACACTTGCTCGCCGTGTTGACGATCAGCGTGGGCTTCCCGCGCAACGAGGCGAGGTCGAGCTCGCCGCCGTCGAGCAGCTTCACGCGATTGGCGTAGACGTCGGTCGGCTCGGAGAGCTCTGGAGTCCGGCGCGTGTACATCCGGAGTGTCGACAAAACGCTCATGTTCGGTAAGGGTACCCCCTCGCCGGTCCGGCGGGCTCGGCAGGAGCGCCGCGATGTCCCAGTGATCGACGCCCCTCCGGAGTGTAGTCAAAGTGCTCATGACGCCTGAACGGCGTCCTGGTTAGGAGTCCCAGACCGGGCCGAACGCGGGGATCCCGCGCCGCTCGAGGCCGTGGACGACGGTCCAGGTGAGCGTTTTGTTGGAGATGCAGAGCACGGCTTCGGCGCCGGAGGTGATGTAGACCCGGTAGGCCAGGCGGATTATGTCGGGCCTTCCGTGTTCGTCGGTGTCCCAGATGATCGTGTCGGGCAGGGCGGTCATGATTTCCTCGACGAGCGCGGCGCCGTAGGTCTCGGTCGGATCGCGGGTCGTCCAGACGAGCTGTGAGGGTGTCTCGGCGCCGAGCAGGTACCCGAGCGCAGGCCCGATGCCGCTGCCGGTGGTGACGATCACGACCTTCGAGAACAGTTTCTTGACGCGGATGACGCCGACCGTCGGGATGCCGCGGACCCAGACCTGCTCGGGTGGATTGTCGATCAGCTCGCTCGTCCAGTCTCCGGCTCGGGAGACGGTCATCCGGTACCCGCGGTCGCCGGACCCGATCGCGTACCGCACGGTCGCGAACTGGTGCCATCCGTACAGCCGGCTGCGGCTGATCGGGCGGGTCGAGTCGATGGGCGGCGTTATGTCATGGTCGAGGTGCAGGATCGCGACGTGGGAGGAGGGCCGCTCGACCGTCAGCGAGACCTTGCGGAGCAGCAGCCACGGCCATACCACGCCGCAGGTGGCGATCATCAAGATCCAGAACACCGGCGCGCTGAGCAGCGCCGAGGCGGACGAGC
The DNA here is from genome assembly GCA_963825825.1 of uncultured Solirubrobacterales bacterium. Classification (GTDB taxonomy): domain Bacteria; phylum Actinomycetota; class Thermoleophilia; order Solirubrobacterales; family 70-9; genus DASUPK01. The sequence continues at coordinate 120,171 of CAWGUT010000003.1, forward strand.
CGTGCGCGCGACTGGTAACGAACACGATCGTGTTCAGCCACACGAGCACCAGCACCGCCCAGCCGCAAAACCGGTGCGTTGCCTCGAACCTGTCGTGGTGCTTGGTCCGGTAGCTCGGTCGCGCGTTGAACACAATCACGACGATCAGGCTCGCGACGACCGACGAGATCGCCACGTCGGCGACGTCGACGCCGCCCTTGCCGGCGGCGAAGCCATAGATCAGCATCGCCAGGAACGCGAGATACCAGGCCGTCCCGGCGAGCGCGGACCCCACGTGCAGCCCACCGAAGTGGTAGAACTTGCCCAACGTCCAGCGCACCCTGATCGGCCATGTGACCGGCGCCCGCGTCGTTATCCAGCCGAGGAAGTTGATCACGTGCGGCTGGCGGAAGATGATCGCCAGCGCGATGTTCGCCTGAGCGACCAGGGCGACCGTCCCGAGTGCCGACGCGAAGTGCTCCCAGTGTCCGACGCCGTAGGCGGCGAGCAGCGCGTTCGCGGCCAGGACGAGCACGATCAGCCGGTTGTAGTGCATCGCCCACGGCGCCTTCAGCAGCCGCCGCAGCCGCCCCGTCCAAGCCGGCAACGGGATCCTGTCAGCGCGCGGCTGCGCCGGCACGTTGCGGTCGCTGACGACCTGAGCGAGATCGTGCGCGGTCGGCTCCGACGCATCCACGAGCGCCTGGAACTGGGCGCGGTCGAGGCTCGCGACGCGGACCTCGCTGACCGCCCGCACCGTTGCCGTCCGTGTCCTCGTCGCGAGCAGCCCGACCTCGCCGAAGTACTCGCCGGCCTCCATCGTCATCACGTGCACGTCTCCGTCGGGGGCGGACTGCGTCCCCTCGACCTGCCCGGACTCGATGATGTAGAAGCGGTCGGCAGGATCGCCCTCGCGCACGATCACTTCACCGCGCCGGAACCGCGCATCCTCCAGGTCATCGGCCATCTCGCCGAGCATCGACTGCGGGAGGTGCGGGAAGGCCGCCCCAAGACCGCGGATGTGCCGCGACCTCGCCTGGCGCAGCCGAACCTGAACCGCGCCATATCCAGACGTAGCCGTGCGGCCAAGCGCCCGCCCGGCGAGACCTCGACTGTACGACCTCGCGCTGCCCATCCGGCCCAAGCGCTCCTCTCCGAAGCGACCACGAACCCGACGCTCAGCTAGGGATATCCCCTCAGCGAGGTCCGTCGACGCGAAAACCGAGAACATTGATGCTACCCGTACGCGCAAAGCCGGGCGTGATCTGCCGCGATCGCTGAATGTCGCTCCGCGGCCGCATGGCGGTGCGCGTTCTGTGTTTCGCTGACGCCCCACGACGGGTGACTGGCGCCCGGCCGACTCCGATCGGGGGTGCGGTGCCTGGGTCCGATGCCCTGGGCACCCACGCCGCGGAAAGCAGGTAGCTCCGCTGACGGTCAGGCTCATGAGTGGGCTCCTCCGCTCGTCTTCTCTCATCTTGTCCTCGAGCTGTCGGAATCACGGTCGGATCCTTCAGCATCGTCACGTCACCGAGTGCTCGGCCCTCAGCGATGTCGTGCAACAGCCGGCGCATGATCTTGCCCGAGGCCGCCGTCTTCGGTAGATCTTCGGCCCAGATGATCCGCTTCGGCCGCGCGAACTTGCCGATCCGGTCGGCGACGTGGTCGCGGATATCGACGACCAGCTCCTCGGAGCCATCGGCGTCGCCCCGCAGGGTCACGAACGCAACGATCGCTTGGCCGGTGACCTCGTCGCTCTGACCGACGACGGCTGCTTCGGCGACCTTGGGGTGCGCGACGATCGCGGACTCGACCTCGGCGGTCGAGAGCCTGTGTCCCGAGACGTTGACGACGTCGTCGACCCGTCCGATGATCCAGAAGTAGCCGTCCTTGTCCTTCCGCGCAGCATCTCCGACGAAGTACGTCTCCTTGCCGAACTGCGAGAAGTATGTCTCGACGAAGCGCTCGTCCTCCTTGTAGAGCGTGCGCAACATCGATGGCCACGGGCGCGTGAGCACCAGTAAGCCCTGGCCGCCGGAATCGAGCGGCTTGCCCTCGCGCTCGTCGACGACTTCGGCGGCGACCCCTGGGAACGGGCGCGTCGCCGAACCCGGCTTGGTGGCGTCGATCCCCGGCAGCGGCGAGATCATGATCGCGCCGGTCTCGGTCTGCCACCACGTGTCGGCGATCGCGCACCGCTCGCCGCCCACCACCACGAAAAACCACGCCCACACCTTGGGGTTGATCGGCTCCCCGCAGCTTCCGAGCAGGCGCAGCGAATCGAGGTTGAACTTCTCGACGTGCTCGACGCCCCATTTGATGCATGCACGAATCGGCGTCGGCGCGGTATAGAACACCGTCACCTTGTAACGCTCGCACAGCTCCCACCAGATCCCCTTGTGGGGATAATCCGGAGCGCCCTCATACATGACACTGGTGGCACCCTCGCACAGCGGCCCATAGACGCTGTATGAGTGCCCGGTCACCCAGCCGACATCGGCCGTGCACCAGTACACATCCTCTTCGGGCTTGAGATCGAAGGTGTATCGCTGAGTCGCGCTGACACCGGTCAGGTAGCCGCCGGTCGTGTGAAGCACGCCCTTGGGCTTCGCGGTCGACCCGCTTGTGTACAGCACATACAACGGATGCTCAGCGTCGAGCTCGTCAGCCGGGCAATCGGCGTCAGCGCGCTCCACCACCTCGTGAAACCAGACATCGCGCCCATCGCGCATCTCGCATTCAACGCCGACGTGGTGGACGACGACGATGTGCTCAAGCGTGTCAAGATCCTCCATCATTGCGTCGACCTGCTGCTTGATCGGCGCCGTCTTTCCCTTGCGGCGAGCACCGTCGACGGTGATCAGCGCCTTGGCCTGGGAAAACTCCATCCGCTCCTTGACCGCGTCACTGGAGAAGCCCCCGAACACGACATTGTGCGGCGCGCCGATCCGCGCGCACGCGAGCATCGCCACGACCACCTCAGGGATCATCGGCATATAGATGCCCACCACGTCGCCCTTCTCGATCCCGAGCCCCTTCAGCGCATTGGCGAACCGCTGTACGTCCCGGTGAAGGTCAGCGTACGTGAGCTCTCGCTCCTCGCCCTCCTCGCCACGCCAATAAAATGCGACACGGTCGCCATTGCCGGCATCGACGTGACGGTCCAGGCAGTTATACGACGCGTTGATCTTGCCGTCGCTAAACCACTTATAAAACGGCGGATTGGAGTCGTCGAGATCCTGCGTCGGTTCCCGGAACCAATGCAGCTGCTTGGCCTGCTTGACCCACCACCCCTTCCAGTCGCGCTCAGCCTCCTCGTAGATCGCCGGGTCATTCAGCAGCGCGTGCTCACGCACGGCTTCCGGCGGGACGACGACCTCGCGTTCAGCGACGGCCGTGACCTCAAGATCGACGTCTTCGTCTCGCCCGGGCTCGATGGACATTCGGCGACAGCCTAACCGTTAATCGCGCGCGTCATAGAATCCCCGCAGATGCTGCTCGACGGCGCCGAGGCTTCGACCGGGTCAGCGCGGGCGCTGGCCGGCGGCTACCGTGCACTCGGGCTCTTTGGTCCCAGGAATCGCTCGGCCTGCCAGGCGTGATCCAGCCGGCTCCAGCGAGGTCTTTGACGCCTAGCTAGGCGAGAACGACCTCGGGCCGCAGATTCTCTCCATCCACGCGCGCGACTGCGATCAGGCGGCCGTCGTGGGTGAGCCGGACGTGCTCGGGCGGCACGTCGAATGGCTCCAGCACCGGGCGTCCGTGGCTCACCGCGACGGCCTCCTCATCGTCGAGCAAGCGCTCGGGGAGAAACGACACGAGCTCCTCCATCGAGATCTCCCGCGGGCTCTGCTCGGGCACATGCACGTCGTCGATGGCGAGGCGGCGCAGCGTCTCGCAGTAGGCGTCCTCGAGGGTCTCGATCAGGGTGCGGACGTAGGTGCCCGAGGAGCATTCGATCTCGAAGGTCGCGCGCTGTCCGTCGGACTCGACCAACTCCGCGCGGTAGACCGTCACCCGGCGGATGGGCGTCTCCACCACCTCGCCCCGATGTGCCTTGCGATAGAGCCGCTCGCCATCGACCTTCACGGCTGAGGTCATCGGCACCCGCTGCTCGATCTCGCCCGTTGGCAGTTCGAGGCTCTCCGGCACGCGACCCGTCTCGGTGAGCTCGCCGTCGGGGTCGCCGGTGGAGGAGCGCCAGCCCAACCGGGCCGTGGCCCGATACGTCTTTGGCAGCGCCAGCAGGTACCGCTGGAGGCGAGTCGCCCGGCCGAGGAGCAGCACCAGCAGCCCTGTCGCGAATGGATCGAGCGTCCCGGCGTGGCCCACCTTCCCGCCGTGCTCGCGCCTGGTCTGGGCGACCACGTCGTGCGATGTGACACCGGCCGGCTTGTCGACCAGCAACCCCCCGCCGGAGGTCGGCTCCGCGGCATTCACGGCCCGCTCAGCCTGGAAGCTGCGACTCGATCTCCCCGATCAGGAACTCCATGACCTGCTCGTATTCGAGATCGGTGCCGAACCCGGCCGCCCGGCGATGCCCACCGCCGCCGTGCACCCGCGCGATCGCAGAGACGTCCACCTGCCCGTCCGTCGAGCGCATGCTCACCTTCCGCGCCGCCCGACCGCCATCGGCCTGGTCCCGCACCACCGCGGCCACCAGTGTGCCGTCGATCGTCCGCAGGTGGTCGATGATCCCCTCGGTGAGGGCCTCGCTCGCCCCGGTGGCCGCGTAGTCCTCGGTCGAGATGTAGGTGACCGCCAGTCTGCCGTCGTCGCGAAGGACGATGCCCTCCAGGGCCCGTGCCAGCAGCTTGAGCTTCTCGATCGGCGCGTGCTCGTAGAGGCGCCGATAGATCTCGTTCACCTGCACGCCGGCCTCGATCAGGCCGGCCGACATCAGATGCGAGCGGGCATCGGTGTTCTCGTACATGAACTTGCCGGTGTCGGTGACGAGGCCGACGTAGAGGGCGTTGGCCATCTCCGGCGTCAGCTGGACGTCGAGCAGGCCCGCGAGGTCGTAGAGGATCTCCGCCGTGCAGGAGGCCTCGACGTCGACGAGATTGATCGTCCCGAAACAGGTGTTGTCGTGGTGGTGATCCACGTTGATCACCTTGTTCTGCCCGTTCTGCAGGAAGCCGGCGGGCACCCGGTCGATGTTCCCGCAGTCGAGGAAGATCACCACCCGGTCGGCGATGTCCGCCGGCGGCTCGTGGAAGACCTCCTCCAGTGGTAGGAACCGGTACTCGACCGGGAGCGGGAACTCCTTCGCCGCCAGGAACATCACGGAGTCCTTGCCGAGCGCCTCGAGGATGCGATGCATGGCGAGCAGCGAGCCGAGCGCGTCCCCATCAGGGTTCTCATGGGTGGTCAGCAGGAACCGGTCGCCGGCACGGATCGCGTCGGCGACACGGTCGATGTCGCTGGTCAACAGCTCGGTCGGTTCGCTCATTCGTCGAGAAGGCGGGTGATGCGGTCGCCCCGCTCCACGCTCTCGTCGTATTCGAAGGTCAGGGTCGGGGTTCGCTTCATGCGCATCGCGCTCGCGATCTTCCCCTGAAGAAAACCGTGCGACGAGCGCAGGCCCGCAAGGGAGCGCTCCCGCTCCTCCTCGGTACCGAGCACGCTGACGTAGACGCGCGCAGCGCGCAGGTCTGGAGAGGTGTCCACGTCGGTCACGGTCACGAATCCGATTCTCGGGTCCTTGAGCTCCGTCGTGATCGCATCCCCGAGGATCTCCTTGATCGACTCGTTGACGCGCCTCATCCGGGCTGTCGGCATCGCCTGGCGACGATAACAGCCAAGGCTGAGGGGCACTCAAGCCACCCGCAAGGGCGTCCTAGTCGCGTATGTCACGCAGGCTGAGCAGGTCGCGCTCAACCGAGCAGCCGTCCGGGCAGCGGCTCTCCACGAAGCGGACCAGGCCGTCGGCCCGGTCGGAGACCTCGCCGTCACCCACGAGTGCGCAGAGCAGCGTCGAGCGCTGCCACTTGTCGTGTCCATCGATCTCAGCGACCGAGGCGCCGAAGCGCCGGCGGATCGAGTCCTTCAGCGACTTGACCAGCTTGCGCTTGCCCTTCAGGTCCTGGACATCGCCGAAATGCAGGCGAATCTCGATCAGCTCGACGAAAGGGTTCACGACTGCGAGGCTAGCTCGCCGTGAGCTACTCCAGCGTCTTCTCGACCTGGCGGGTCTCGAAGAACTCGAGGACGTCGCCCTCCTTGATGTCGGCGAAGCCCTCGAGCACGATGCCGCACTCCTGGCCCTCGTCGACCTCGGTCACGTCGTCCTTGAAGCGCCGCAGCGAGCCGACCTTGCCGCTCCAGACGATCGTCCCGTCGCGCACCAGGCGCACCCCGGCGCTGCGGGTCACCTTGCCGTCGGTGACCAGGCAGCCGGCGATCGTGCCGACCCGTGAGGCCTTGAACGTCTGCTTGACCTCAGCCTGGCCGACCGCCTCCTCGACCTCCTCGGGCTCGAGCAGGCCCTCCATCGCGGCGCGCAGCTCCTCGGTGACCTTGTAGATCACCGTGTAGGTGCGGATGTCGATGCCCTCCTCCTCGGCCGCACGGCGGGCATCGGCGAGGGGCCGGACGTTGAAGCCGATGATCACCGCATCGGAGGCCGCGGCGAGCATCACGTCGGACTCGTTGATGCCGCCCGTCTGGGCGTGGATCACGTTGACCGGGACCTGCTCCTGCGGCAGCTTCGCGATCTCGTCCTCGAGCGCCTCGAGGGAACCGGAGACGTCGGCCTTGAGGACGATGTTGAGCTCCTTGAGCCGACCCTCGCTGGCCCTCTGGAAGACCTCCTCGAGGGTGACCTTGCGGGCCTGGCGACGGGCGAGCTGCTCGGTCTTCAGGCGCGTCTCACGCTCCTGTGCGAGCTGGCGGGCCTTGCGCTCGTTCTCCACCACCTGGACGTGCTCGCCGGCCTCGGAGACGCCGTCGAAGCCGAGGACCTCGACGGGTGTGCCTGGAGTGGCCTCCTCCACCCGCTCGCCCTTGTCGTCGAGCATTGCCCGGACCTTGCCCCAGACGGGGCCGGCAACGACCGCATCCCCCACGTGGAGGGTGCCGCGCTGAACCAGCACGCCGGTGACCGGGCCGCGACCCGGGTCGAGCTCCGCCTCCACGACGGCCCCGGAGGCCTGAGCGTTGGGGTTGGCGCCGAGCTCCTCGAGATCGGTGACCAGCAGGATCATCTCGAGCAGGTTGTCGAGGCCGTCCTTGGTCTTGGCCGAGACGTCGGCGTAGACGGTGTCGCCGCCCCATTCCTCGGGATTGAGCTCCTGCTGGGCGAGTTCGGTGCGGACGCGGTTCGGATCCGCGCCCTCCTTGTCGATCTTGTTGACCGCGACCAGGATCGGGACCTCGGCCGCACGGGCGTGGTCGATCGCCTCGACGGTCTGCGGCATGACGCCGTCGTCGGCGGCGACGACGATCACCGCGACGTCGGTGACCTTGGCGCCGCGGGCTCGCATCGCGGTGAACGCCTCGTGGCCGGGGGTATCCAGGAAGGTGAGGGTCTTGCCGTCGTGCTGGACCTGGTAGGCGCCGATGTGCTGGGTGATGCCGCCGGCCTCGCCCGCCGCGACCTGGGTCTGGCGGATCGCGTCGAGCAGTGAGGTCTTGCCGTGGTCCACGTGGCCCATCACGGTGATGACGGGCGGGCGCTCGGCGAGATCCTTCTCGTCGTCCTGCTCGGTCTCGGGCTCCTCGACCTCTTCCTCAGCCGCGGTGACGATCTCGATCTTGCGGTCGAACTCCTTGGCGATCGCCTCGACCGACTCGTCGGTGAGCGTCTGGGTGAGAGTCGCCATCTCACCCTCCTTCATCAAGGCCTTGATCACCTCGGCGGCGGACAGCCCCAGGCTCTCGGCGACCTCTCGGACGGTGGCGCCGGAGTTGACCTTGATCGGCGGCTGCTCCTCTGGCTGCTTCAGCTCCCTGTCGCTCGGCTCCTCGAGCAGCGGCCGGCGACGGCGTCCGCCGCGGCGGCGCGGCGGGCGGGGCGGCGGCTGCGTCCTCGCGATGTGGTCGCGGCGGGCCGCCTGGGAGTCGATCACGACGCGGCGCCTGCGCTTGCCCGGGCCCTTTTTCGCCGCAGCGCCGTCGCCGGAGGCCGGCTTCGCGCGCCGCTTCCGCCTTCGCCTGCGGGGCAGGCGCCTTTGACGCGGCCGTGGGCGGTGCAGCCTTCTGAGCAGACGCCTTGGCGGGCGCTTTCTTGGTCTTGGTCGCCGTGGCGGCGGATGCGCCGTCACCGGAGCTCTTGGCGCCGTCGCCCGAGTTCTTCAGGGCGGCCAGGGCGTCGGACTCCTCGACGCTCGACTGTGCGGCCTTCGCCTCCACGCCGGCAGCCTTGAGCGCAGCAAGGAGCTCCTTGCTGGTCAGGCCCTGGGCCTTGGCGATCTCGTGTACGCGCTTCTTTGCCATCTCCTACTCGGTCGTTTGCTCCTCGGTCGGCCTTCACGGTCTCGGCGTCCTCAGCCTCCGGCTCGCCGCCGTCCTCCGAGGGCGCCTCGGCCGTCCGGGCCTCGTCCTCCTCGGCTCGGGCTCCTCCTCGGCGGCTCGCTCCTCGACCTCGGCCTCCTCCTCGGCCTCGCTCCTCGGAGCCTCCTCGGCCTCGCGGCCTCCTCGGCCTCGGCCTCCTCGCGCCTCGGCCTCGGCCTCCTCGGCCTCCTCGGCCTCCTCGGCCTCCTCCTCGCCTCCTCGGCCCCGGCGCTCTCGTCGAACTGGCTCTCGGCCTTCTCGACGATCGGCTTCACCGCGGCCTCGTCGGCGTCGGAGTTGGCCAGCGTCGCGACCTCCTCGTCGCTCAGCGGGCCGAGCACGGCGACCTGGTTGGTGCTGAACCGGACCAGCGCCTGGTGCTGGGGCAGACCGCAGTACTGGGAGCCCTGCAGGGCGGCGTTCGGGCAGCGGCGGCCGGTGGTCATGATCGCCATGCAGCGGCCGTCGGCGGCCTCCTCGCCCTCGTACTCGATGTCCTCATCCTGCTGGGCGAACTCGGTCTCTGAGGTGATGTCGACCTTCCATCCCGTCAGTCGCGCCGCCAGGCGGGCGTTCTGCCCGTCGCGCCCGATCGCCAGCGAGAGCTGGTCGTCGGGGACGATCACGGTCGCCTCCTTGGTCTCGTCGTCGACGAGGACCTCACGGACCCGCGCCGGCGAGAGCGCCTTGGCGACGAACCGGGCGGGCTCGTCGTTGTAGGGGATGATGTCGATCTTCTCGCCGCGCAGCTCCGAGACGACCATGCGCACGCGCGAGCCTCGCGGGCCAACGCAGGCGCCCACAGGGTCGACCCCGTCGGCGTGTGAGATGACGGCGATCTTCGAGCGCCAGCCCGGCTCGCGGGCGACGCCGGTGATCTCCACCAGCTTGTCGGCGATCTCAGGGACCTCGAGCTCGAAGAGCTTCTTGATCAGCTCGGGGTTGCGGCGGGAGACGACGATGCTCGGGCCCTTGGTGTCGGCCGAGACGTCGGTGATCACGGCCTTGACGCGCATGCCGTGGTCGTAGCGCTCGTTGTAGACCTGCTCGGAGCGCGGCAGCAGCGCCTCGACGCGCTCGCGGAGCTGGACCAGCGTGTAGCGGTTGTCGGACTGCTGGATGATCCCGGTGACCAGCTCGCCGACGCGGTCCTTGTACTCCTCGAACATCATGCCGCGCTCGGCCTCGCGGATCCGCTGCAGGATCACCTGCTTGGCGGTCTGCGCGGCGATGCGCCCGAAGTCGTCCGGCGTCACGTCCTGCGTCTTGATCTGATCCATGTAGGGCTCGAGCCGCTCGGGCTCGACCTCGGGCTCGGTGGCCTCACGGCGCTCGCCCGTCTCCGGGTCCACGGTCGGCCTGTTGATCTCGATCTCGGGGATGGGCTCGCCGGCGGCCTCGGCGGCCTCGGCGGCCTGGAGCTGGTCCTCGAACTGCTCATCGAGCAGGCGCTTCTCGAGGTCCTCCGGGACCATCAGCTCGTAGACGCGGAAGTCCGCGGTTCCGTGGTCGAGCTCGACCTTCGCGTACTTGGCGGCGCCGGGAGTCTTCTTGTAGGCGGAGAGGAGGGCGTCCTGAAGCGCGTCCATCAGGGTGTCAGCCGCGATCCCCTTCTCCTGCTCGAGCATCCTTACGGCGTCGACGATCTCCTGGGTCATGCGACCACACCTCCGTTCGTGGCTCCGTCTGAAAGCAGATTCGAGCGGCGCACCGCCGTGAGCGGGATCGCCACGGGACCGTCGCCCGAGTCGACGCTGACGCTCTCGTCATCGGCGTCGGTGAGCCGGCCGGTGAAGCTCTTGTGGCCGGCGACCTCCTCGCGGGTTCGAACGCGCACGCGCCTGCCGAGGAAGCGCCGGAAGTGCTCCGGCTTCGTCAGCGGGCGCTCCGGGCCCGGAGAGGAAACCTCGAGCGAGTACGCCTCGAGCAGGTCGCGGAGCAGGCCGGTGACCCGCTCGCAGAGGGCGATGTCGACGCCCTCCGGGCTGGTCGATCACGAGCCGCAGGCGCTCGGAGGCCGGCCGCTCGAGCGCGAGCAGCTCGACTTCCGGCTCCTGATCGCGAAGCCGTGACTCGATGGTTTCCTGTAGTTGCTGAAGCTCTGTATCCATCTCTGATCCATTCTTGGGCCCAAAAAAAGGCGGGCGCTCGCCCACCTTTCGACACGCAGTTCGGTGCGAAAAAAGGTTCCTCGGCGAGTATAGCCCCGGCCTGCAGGCACGCGCAAGAGCGCGCAACGAGCGGCTCAGACCTCGAGCATCACGGTGACCGGGCCGTCGTTGATCAGCGCGACCCCCATGCAGGCGCCGAAGACGCCCTTCTTCGCTCCGAGCCGCTCGCAGAAGCGGTCATAGAGCGGCTCGGCCTGCTCGCCGGGCGCCGCCTGCGACGTAGCTCGGCCGGGTGCCCTTCCGGGTGTCGCCGTAGAGCGTGAACTGGCTGACGCAGAGGATCTCGCGGTCGCCCAGCGGCTCGTTCATCTTGCCCTTCGGCGTCGTCGAAGATCCGCAGGGCCCGGACCTTCTCCGCCAGCCGGTCGGCCTCCGCCTCGGTGTCGTCGCGCGAGACGCCGAGCAGCACGAGCAGGCCCGGCCCGATCTGGGCGACCCTCTCGCCCTCGACGTCGACGGCCGCCTGGCTGACGCGCTGGACCAGCGCCCTCATGGCTCGGCAACGTGGTCGGCGACGGCCTCGAGGAGGCGCAGGGCGATCGGCGGCACCCGGCCCTCGGCGTCGACTCCCGGGTCGTAGGCGGTCAGTGAGACGGCTCGGACCGGGCGAGAGGCCAGCACCGAGCGGACCTGCGTCTCGAGCTGCGTGCGCGGTGAGGCCATCGTGGAGCGCTGTAGATGTTGACCTTGGCCTCGTCGCGAGTCGAGAACGTCGAGGTCGACATGCAGGTACAGGCCGCTGGGCGCGGGATCGATCTCGTCGACGCGCGCAGCGACCGGCGTCATCTGCATCGATGCTTCGCGGGCGGGAGATGGACGACGTCGAGGACTCCAGCCGCAGCCGCCTCCAGGGGATCGAAGTCACGGGCACCGGCGAGGACGACGGCGCCTCCGGAACCGTGCGACGCCCACCGATGGTCGACGAGCATTGGTGCCAGGCGCCGCCGGTGAGAATCGCCAGCGGCATGCCGTCGAAATAGCCGTCGATCGTCGACTCCGGGGTGTTGAAGTCGCCATGGGCATCGAACCAGACGACGCCGGGGCAGCTCTCCTGGAGGCCCGTGGGCACCCCGAGGCCGGCGAAGCAGCTGCCTGAGAGCAGCACCGGGAAGGCGGCGTCGGCGATCGCCTCTCTGACGCGAGAGGCGACCAGCCCGATCAGCTCGAACGCGGCTCCGGCTTCGCTGGCGCCGCTCTGGTCCCGGCGGTGCTCCCGCAGCTCGATGATCTCCGAGGCGGACCTCCGCGCCCCGACTCGCGAGAGCCGCTTCGGCTCCGGCCTCGAGCAACCGCTCCGGGCCCGCGCCCGACTCCCAGGCGCAGCGCTCCCACCTCATAGGGAACGGCCAGCAGGCTGATTCGGGTCATCGGTCGGCTCAGGTGCCGGCCGCCAGGCGCTCTCGGTAGATCCGGTAATCGCGCCGGTCGGGGCGCAGGTTCGAGGCGAGGGCCAGGTGATGGCGTGCGCGCCGCGTCTCGCCGGTCTTGGTCAGCGCCCGGCCCAGGCAGAAGTGCGCGTAGTCGTTGACGGGGTGGGTCTCGACGACCGCCTCGAACTCGGTCGCGGCCTCGGCGTAGTGGCGGGTGCGGAAGAGGGCGCGGCCGAGCGCCTCGCGCACGGAGCTCTTCTCGGGAGCCTGGCGGGCGGCCTCCTTGAGCGGCACGGTCGCCTCCTCGAAATCGCCCTCCTCGAGCAGCTCCATGCCTCGCCGATAGAGCGAATAGAGCGACTCATTCTGGGGGAACCGCTGGTCCTGGGTCACGGACCCAGTGTAGAAGCCGCGACGCGGCCGCTAATCGCCTGGCTCTGCCCTGGAAACGGATCCGGACGCGGAGCGCCTCGACGCGATCGAGGATCGCGTCCGCCACCGCCTCCTTGGAGGCCAGCGGCACATGGTGCTCTCCGCCGCGCTCGACGATCACCACCTCGTTCTCACCGCTCTCGAAGCCGATCTCCGAGCGGGAGACGTCGTTGAGGACGATCGCGTCGGCGCCCTTGCGCCGGAGCTTGTCGCGGGCCCGGTCGACGCCGGAGTTCGTCTCGGCGGCGAACCCGACGATCGTCTGGCCATCCCGGCGCCGGGAAGCGAGCGCGGCCAGGATGTCCTCGGTGGCCTCGAGATCGAGCTCGATGCCGCCGGTCCCCTCGCGATGGATCTTCTCGCCGGCGGCGTGCTTGGGGCGGAAGTCGGCGGGCGCCGCCGCCATCACCAGCACGTCGGCGGAGTCGAACTCGCGCCCCAGGGCGTCGGCGAGCTCGGCGGCGGTCTCGACGTCGACCCTCCTCACCCCGGGAGGGGCCGGACGGGAGACGTTCGCGGCGATCAGGGTGACCTCGGCGCCGCGCCGTGCGGCGCGCTCGGCGAGAGCCAGGCCCATCCGACCGGAGGAGCGGTTGCCGATGAAGCGCACGGGGTCGATCGGTTCGCGGGTGCCGCCGGCGGAGACCAGGACCCGGAGGCCATCCCAGGGCCCGCTCGGTCCGGGCGCCACGGTCTCGACCGCGTCGAGCAGCGTCCGGGGCTCGGGAAGCCTCCCCACCCCATGCTCGCCGCGGGAGGCGAGCGCCCCCTCCTCTGGCTCGATCACCGCGATCCCCCGCTGGCGGAGCGTCGCCAGGTTCGCCTGAGTCGCGGCGTTGCGGTACATCCGGTCGTTCATCGCGGGCGCCACCAGCCTCGGGGCGGTGCAGGCCAGGAAGGAGGTGGTGACCATCGAGTCCGCGATCCCGGCTGCGAGCTTCGCGATCGTGTTCGCGGAGGCGGGCGCAACCAGGTAGGCGTCCGCGTTGGCGACCACCTCGAGGTGTCCGATCGGATCGTGCTCCGGGACCGGGTCGCCCGGGAACGCCCCACGTGTCGGGTCGCGTTCGAACTCGTCGCTGAGAACCGGCGCCCCGACGATGCCCTCGAAGGACGCCTTGCCGATGAAACGCTCCGCCGTGGGCGTCATCAGGACACGAACGGAGTGGCCCTCCTTGGTGGCGAGGCGGGCCAGCTCAAGCGACTTGTAGGCGGAGATGCCGCCGCTCACCCCGAGCAGGATGCGGGCCACGAGCCCTCCTAAGGACTAGGACTTGTACTCGTACTTGAGCTTGCCTTGTGCCGTCTCTTCCAGGGCGATGGTGAGGTAGTTCCCGCTGGGGACCTCGACCATCGGCGGCGTGTACTCGCCGTAGGCGCCCTCGGAGAGAGAGTGGTAGTAGGCATTGATCTGCCGGGCCCGCTTCGCCGCGACGAGGACGGCGGCGTAATGGGTGTCGGTGTGCTCGAGGAGCTTGTCGACTCTGGGTGTGATCATTGACATTGGACGATCAGTGTAGGGACAGCTCGTCGCGGACGAGCCCCTCGAGATCGGAAGCGGCTTTCTGCAGGTCGTCGTTCACGACCTCGAGAGGAAACTCCGCGCGGGCCGCGAGCTCGACCTCCGCAGTCCTCAGCCGTTGCTCGATGTCCTCGGCGGAGTCAGTTCCGCGGCCCTCCAGGCGCTCGCGGAGCATGGCTTCGTCGGGAGGGGCGATGAAGATCAGAACTGCATCGTCTCCCAGCGCATCCCTGACCTGCCGGGCTCCCTGGACCTCGATCTCGAGGACTACCGAGTGGCACTTCGCCACCCGTCGCTCGACCTCCTCGCGAAGGGTTCCGTAGTAGTTGCCGCTGTAGCCGGCATGCTCGAGGAAGTCGCCGGCCTCGAGGCGGCGACGGAACTCTTCGGGCGACAGGAAGTGGTAATCGCGGCCATCGACCTCGCCCGGCCGCGGCTCCCGGGTGGTCGCGGAGATGGAGAGCTCGAGCTCCGGGATCCGCTCGAGCAGGCGCTCGATCAGCGTCCCCTTGCCGACCCCGGACGGCCCAGTGATGACGAAGACCTTCCCCACAGCGCGGATCATGACCGCCGCGACGGCCGCGAAAAACCCCTGGAATGCCCCGCTACTTGCGCAGTTGCGCGACTAGTTCCGCGCGCTGGCGCTCGGAGAGGCCGCCGATGGTCTTCGACGGCGAGATGCGGCACTGGTTGAGGATCCGGTTGGTCTTGACCCGGCCGTACTTCGGCACCGCCATCAGCATGTCGATGACCTTCGCCGTCTGGACGTACTCCGGCGGGTCCATCAGCAGCGTCTGGATCCTGACCTTGTTGGCCTTCAGGTCGCGCTTCAGCTGCGCGCGCTTCGAGCGGATGTCGTTGGCCCTCCGGAGGGCCTCCATCCGCTGGTCCAGTGATCTCTCGGGGGCGGCGTTGGAGGACTGGACCGGGGCCTGCACGGGGCGGCAGTATATCCGCGGCCACCGGGAGCGGAAACCCCTTTTCGGGGAATCTGAAAAAAACTCCCGTCTAACCGGAGATCCGTGCCAGGTCTCCGGGCAAGCTCCTCGGCGATCCTCGCTCCGGCGGCAGGGTCACGGAAGCTCTCCGTGCCGATCGCAACGAGTTTCGCCCCTGCTTCGATCATCTCGGCGGCGTCCCGGCCGGTCGCGATGCCGCCCATCCCAACCACCGGGACCGACACCGCCGAGGAGACCGCGCCGATCTGGGCCAGTGCGATGGCCCGGACGGCGGGGCCGGAGAGCCCACCGGTCCCTCCCCCGAGCCAGGGCTCCCCGCTGTCTGGGGCAAGGGCCGCGGCCCGCATCGTGTTGATCAGCGAGATCGCGTCCGCCCCGCCCTCCGCAGCCGCCTCCGCCACAGGCACCGGGTCCGCAACGTTCGGGGTGAGCTTCACCAGCAGGGGTTTTTCGGTCAGGGGCCGGACTCGCTCGAGCAACGAGCGGGCCTCGTCGGGCGACTCTCCGACGATCAGGCCGGACTTCACATTCGGGCAGGAGACGTTGAGCTCGAGGGCCGCGACCTCCTCACGGCGCGCCGACTCCTTCGACCAGGCGGGCGAACTGATCATGGCTCGTCCCCATCACCGAGACGATCAGCGGCACCGGCAGCTCGGCGAGTTGCGGCAGGTCGTCGGCGAGGAAGCCGTCGAGTCCCTTGTTCGGAAGGCCGATCGAGTTGATCAGACCCGAGGGCGTCTCCCAGAGCCGCGGCGGAGGGTTTCCGGCCCTCCACTCCGGAGTGATCGTCTTGGAGACGAACGCCGAGAAGGGGAACTCGTCCAGGAGCTGCTCCCCGAATGCCCGCCGCGCCGCGATCGCGTCGAACGTCCCCGAGCCGTTGATGACCGGGTGGCGGAGCTCGAGGCCGCAGAAGTCGATCAATGTCCCGAACCCGGAACGAGCGCCGTCTCGATCTCCTCGCCGCGGACGACGGGCCCGTCGACGCAGAGGCGCATGTAGCCGCCGTCGAGCGCGGGGGATGGCGCAGCCGAAGCAGGCGCCGAACCCGCAGGCCATCGGGGCCTCCATGGCGAGCTCGCAGGCGACGCCGCGCTCCGCGCACATGCGCCCGCACGGCCTCGAGCATGGCGGGCGGGCCGCAGGCGTAGACGGCCGCGCTGCGGGCGTCGTCGCCCTCGAGCAGGACAGCGAGCAGGTCGGTGACGAAGCCGCGGTGGCCGGTGTGGCCGTCCTCGCTCGCCAGCCGGACCTCCGAGCAGTCGAAGAGATCGAGCCCCCCGGAATTGGCCCGATCCCGGAAGCCGAGCAGGACCCGGGCGGGGATGCCCGCGGCGAGCAGCTGCCGGCGCCAGATCGCGAGCGGCGCGGCGCCGATACCTCCGCCCACCAGGATCGCTCCAGCGGCTTCGTCGGCGACCTCGTTGGGAGGCGAGAAGGGCCTGCCGAGCGGCCCGTGGATCCAGAGCCCCTCCCCCGCCTCGAGCGCGGCGAGTCTCGAGGTCCCGGGGCCGACCGCCTGCACCAGGAAGTCCAGGCGGACGCCGCCCTCCTCGCGAGCGGCATCGGCGACCGAGAACGCTCGCGCCAGGTACGGGCGCCCGCCGTCCCCTCCCCACCCGGCCTCCGCGGCCAGCATGTAGAACTGGCCGGCGGCCGGCTCGGGACCGGCGGGGTCCAGGGCCGAGAAGATCCGGTAGCCGCCGGAGGCGAGGTTTCGCGTCACCTCGCAGCGCCGACGGCCAAACGGGGCGGTGACCCTCTCGCCCAGCCTCGGCGTCCGCGGTGGCCGTCACCTCTTCGATGGCTCGAGCTCCTCCGGCTGATGGAGTTCCTGGAGCGTGCGGACCTCGGCCTCGCCGCGAGCCGCGGCGAAGATCGCCCGGGACGCCGCGGACGCGCCGGTCATCGTCGTCACGCAGGGGACGCCGTGGCGGACGGACTCGGTCCGGATCTCATAGCCGTCGGTCCGGGCGCCGGAGCCCGTCGGCGTGTTGATGACGAGGTCGACCTCACCGCTGACGGATGCAGTCGACGACGTTCGGCGAGCCCTCGCCGATCTTCTTGATCTTCCGCACCGGGACGCCCATCCGCGAGATCGCCTCGGCGGTGCCCGAGGTGGCGATCACCTCGAAGCCGAGGTCGTGGAAACGGGTTGCGAGCTGCGTAGCGGCCGGCTTGTCGGAGTCGGTGACGCTGATGAAGATCGTGCCCTGCTCGGGAAGCGAAACCCCGGCGGCCGCCTGTGCCTTGCCGAAGGCGGTCGGGAAGTCCTGGGCGATACCCATCACCTCGCCGGTGCTCCGCATCTCGGGGCCGAGGACGGAATCGGCGCCGGCGAAGCGCGCGAAGGGCAGGACCGCCTCCTTGACGCTGACGTGAGTGGGCGCCTCGCTCGGCAGCTCCTGGTCGTCGAGCGACTCGCCGAGCATCAGGCGGCAGGCGATCTTCGCGAGCGGCACGCCGATCGCCTTGCTGACGAAGGGGACCGTCCGCGAGGCGCGCGGATTGGCCTCGATCACGAACAGCTCGCCCTCCGCGACCGCGTACTGCACATTGATCAGGCCGATCACCCCGAGCTCCAGCGCGATCCTCCTGGTCGTATCGCGGATCTCGTCGAGCATCTCCTCGCCGAGGCTCATCGGGGGGATCACGCAGGCCGAGTCGCCGGAGTGGACACCGGCCTCCTCGACGTGCTGCATCACCCCGGCGACGTAGCACTCCTCCCCGTCCGCGAGCGCGTCGACGTCGACCTCGATCGCGTTCTCGAGGAAGCGGTCGAGGAGCAGCGGGTGCTCCTGGTCCGCCTTCACGTGCTGCTCGAGGTAGGCGGCCAGCTGCTCGCCCGAGTAACAGATCTCCATGGCGCGGCCTCCCAGGACATAGGAGGGACGGACGAGCAGCGGGAAGCCGACGTCCTCGGCGATCGCGACCGCCTCCTCGGCGGAGAGCGCCGTGCCGTAGGGCGGGTGCTTGATCTCGAGGCGCTTCAAGAGCGCGCCGAACCGGCCCCGGTCCTCCGCCAGGTCGATCGCGTCGACCGGGGTGCCGAAGAGCGGTACGCCGGCCTCTTCCAGCGACTTCGCCAAGCGCAGCGGCGTCTGTCCGCCGAACTGGACGATCACCCCCTCGGGCCGCTCGATGGCGCAGACGGCGAGCACGTCCTCCACCGTGAGCGGCTCGAAGTAGAGGCGGTCGGAGGTGTCGTAGTCGGTGGAGACGGTCTCTGGGTTGCAGTTGATCATCACCGCGTCACGGTCGAGTTCGCGGGCGGTCATCGCAGCGTGCACGCAGCAGTAGTCGAACTCGATCCCCTGGCCGATCCGGTTCGGCCCGGAGCCGAGGATCACCACCGATCGCCTGTCCCCGCGCTCCACTTCGCCTGCACCGTTCGAGCCGCGTTCATGGGCCGAGTAGAAGTAGGGGGTCCGCGCCTCGAACTCGGCGGCGCAGGTGTCGACCGAGCGGTAGGTGCGCTCGAGGCCCTCGGTCCCGTCGCCCTCGGTGGCGAGCGCCCGCAGCTCGCGCAGGAACCAGGGGTCGATCATCGTCGCCTCCTGGATCTGCTCCAGCTCCACCCCGCGCTCGAAGCCCGCCTGGATCAGGTCGAACCGGTCGGGGGACGGCGTCGCCAGGCGCTCGAGCAGCTCCCCGGTCGACGCCGGGATGTCCGGCTCCGTGTCGAGCTCGCGGGAGCGCATCGCCTTGGCGAAGGACTCCCGGAATGTGCGCCCGATCGCCATGCACTCCCCCACCGACTTCATGTGGGTCGAGAGCCGCCCCTCGGCGCCGGGGAACTTCTCGAAGGCGAAGCGCGGCACCTTCGTCACGACGTAGTCGATCGTCGGCTCGAACGAAGCCGGTGTTGCTTGCGTTATGTCGTTGGGGATCTCCTCCAGCGCGTAGCCGACCGCGAGCTTGGCGGCCATCTTTGCGATCGGGAAGCCCGTCGCCTTGGAGGCGAGGGCGGAGGAGCGCGAGACCCGCGGGTTCATCTCGATGATCACGACCTCGCCGTTCTCCGGGTTGACCGCGAACTGGATGTTGGAGCCGCCGGTCTCGACGCCGACCGCGCGGATCACGCGGATCGCCTGGTCGCGGAGCTCCTGGTAGAGCGAGTCGGTGAGCGTCTGGGCCGGCGCGATCGTCACCGAGTCCCCGGTGTGGACCCCCATCGGGTCCACGTTCTCGATCGAGCAGATGATCACGACGTTGTCGTTGCGGTCCCGCATCACCTCGAGCTCGAACTCACCCCAGCCGAGCACCGACTCCTCGACCAGCACCTGGTTGATCGGGCTGGCGGCGAGGCCCTCGGAGACGACCTGGGCAAGCTCGGTCGCGGTGTTGCCGACGCCCCCGCCGTGGCCGCCCAGGGTGAAGGCGGGCCGGATGATCGCCGGCAGCGTGATGTTGCCGTCGGCCAGACCCGCCTCTGCCTCGGCGACCGAGGTGACGATCTGCGACCAGGGGACGCGCAGGCCGGCCTCCTCCATCGTGGTGCGGAACACCTCGCGGTCCTCGGCGCGGTGGATCGCCTCGTAGTCCGCGCCGATCAGCTCCACGTCGAAGCGCTGCAGCGTGCCGTCGTCGTGCAGCGCCTTCGCCAGGTTGAGGGCGGTCTGGCCGCCGAGCGTCGGCAGCAGCGCGTCCGGCCGCTCGCGCTCGATCACCTTCGCGACTGGACCCGGCAGCAGCGGCTCTATGTAGGTGCGGTCGGCGAACTCGGGGTCGGTCATGATCGTCGCCGGGTTCGAGTTGACCAGCACGACCTCGTAGCCCTCCTCCAGCAGCACCTTGCATGCCTGGACGCCGGAGTAGTCGAACTCGGCCGCCTGCCCGATCACGATCGGCCCGGAGCCGATCAGCAGGATCTTCTGGATGTCGTCGCGCCTAGGCATGCACGAGCTCCAGGAAGCGGTCGAAGAGGTAGCGGGCGTCGTGCGGGCCCGGGCCGGCCTCCGGGTGGTACTGGACGGTGCAGCCGGCGACGTCCTTCAGGACCAGGCCCTCGACGGTGCGGTCGTAGAGGTTGAGGTGGGAGAGCTCGGCCTCGCCGAAGTCGGTCTGCCAGCGGACCGGCTCGTCGCCGTCGATCGTGCGGTCGCCGCCGGGGCCGAGCACCGCGAAGCCGTGGTTCTGGGAGGTGATGTCGATCCGGCCGGTCTCGAGGTCCTTGACCGGGTGGTTGGCGCCGCGGTGGCCGAAGGGCAGCTTGAAGGTCTCGAGGCCGACCGCCCGGCAGAGCAGCTGGTGGCCGAGGCAGATCCCGACCACCGGCTTCTTGCCGATCACGCCGCGGACGTTGTCGACGACGTAGTCGAGGGCGCCGGGATCGCCGGGGCCGTTGGCGAGGAAGACCAGGTCGGGGTCGCGGGCGAGGACGTCCTCGGCGGAGCTGTCGCAGGGCAGGAGCGTGACCCGGCAGCCGCGCTCGCGCAGCTGCCGGATGATCGACAGCTTGATCCCGGTGTCGATGCCGACGACGTGCGGGCCGTCGCCATCGAACTCGACCGGCTCGGACGGGGTCACCTCGCGGGCGAGGTCCGCGCCCTCCATCGAGGGCTCGGCCGCGATCCGCTCCCGGGCCTCGGCCTCGGCGAGCTCGGCCGGGAAGATGCCGCCGCGCATCGCGCCGCGGTCGCGGATGTGCCGGACCAGGGCGCGGGTGTCGATCCCGCCGATCGCCGCTACGCCGCAGTCGCGCAGCCAGTCGAGCCAGCCGCCCTCCGCGGTCGCGGCGTCCTCGCCGTTCTTGCCCTCCCGCATGATCACGCCGCGGGCGTGGACGCGCTCGGACTCCATCGCCTCGCCCGAGACCCCGTAGTTGCCGATCAGCGGATAGGTGAAGGTGATGATCTGGCCGGCGTAGGAGGGATCGGTGACCGCCTCCTGGTAGCCGGTCATCGAGGTGTTGAAGACGACCTCGCCCGTGATCTCGCCCGCCCGACGCCGAGCAGCTCGCCGTCGAAGCGGGTGCCGTCCTCGAGCAGCACGTACCCGCTCACCCGACCACCTCGGGGTTCGGGGCGTACTCGAGGATCAGCCGCTGGACGCGCTTGAACTCGTCGGTGCCGGCGCGGCCGAGCAGCTCGAAGAGGGCCGTCTCGACGCTGGTCAGCACCGCTCCCGCCCCCTCCATCTTGTGCAGGCCGACCCGCTTGTTCTCATCGGTCCGCGAGCCGACGGCGTCCTCGGCGACCTGCACCTCGACGCCCGGAGGCGAGCAGGTCGAGAGCGGTCTGGTTGACGCAGACGTGGGTCTCGATCCCGCAGACCAGGGCCTGGTCGCGACCGCTCGAGGTCGAAGCCCTCGGCCTCGGAGGCGGCGAAGACCACCTTCTCGAGCGGCTCGGACCCCGTCAGGGAGGTGCTCGGCCACCTCCGGCACGGTCTCCCCGAGGCCCTTCGGATACTGCTCGGTGATCACGATCGGGATTCCGATCGCCTCGGCGCCCTCGATCAGGGTGGCCGTCGCCTTCGCGATCCGGTCGAAGTCCGGGATCGCCTTGCGGAAGGCCTCCTGGACGTCGACGACGATCAGCGTGGTGCGATCCGCTTTCGAGCTTGCCGCTCACGAGGCGACCCCCAGGGCGAAGGAGCGCTGCCGGAAGGCGACCCGGCCGGCGGCGACGGTCATCAGGACGCGGCCGGTGAGCTCGCGGCCGGCGAAGCAGGAGTTGTAGGAGCGGCTCTCGTAGCCGTCCTCCCCCACCGTCCAGGTGAGCTCCGGGATCGATCAGCGGCGACGTTCGCCGCAGCGCCGACCTCGAGCCGAGGGGCCTCGATCCCGAAGGGCTCGCCGCCGCAGGTCATCCGCTCGACCAGCGAGCTCGAGCGGCAGCACGCCCGGGCAGGACGAGGTCGGTGTGGAGGGCGGCGAAGGCGGTCTCGAGGCCGGTCACCCCCATGGCCGCCTCCTCGAAGGGGACCTCCTTCTCCTCGGCGGCGTGCGGCGCGTGGTCGGTGGCGATGCAGTCGATCGTGCCGTCGCGCAGGCCGTCGATCAGCGCCTGGCGGTCGTCCTCGCTGCGCAGCGGCGGGTTCATCTTGAAGCGGGCGTCGAGGCTGCGGACCGCCTCGTCGGTGAGGGTGAGGTGGTGCGGCGTCGCCTCGCAGGTGATCCGGACGCCGGCGGCCTTGGCGCGAGCGACCTCCTCGACCGAGGCGCGCGCGGAGAGGTGCTGGACGTGGATCCGGGCGTCCTCGTAGAGGGCGAGGGCAGCAGTCGCGGGCGATCATCGTCGACTCCGAGACCGAGGGGACGCCGGCCATCCCGAGCGCCGCCGAGACCTCCCCCTCGTGCATCACCCCGCCGCCGGAGAGCTCCGGGTCCTCCTCGTGGAGGGCGATCAGGCCGCCCGCGAGCCGCTGGTACTGGAGCGCGCGGCGCAGGACCCGCGCGTTCGCGATCGGCAGGCCGTCGTCGCGAGAAGCCGATCGCGCCGGCCTCGCGGAGCTCGGCCATCTCGGTCAGCTCCTCGCCCGCCATCCCGCGGGTCACGTTGGCGAGGAAGCCGACCGGGATCGACGCCTCGCGCTCGGCGCGCTCGCGGACGGAGCCAAGCACCGCGGCGGAGTCGATCGGCGGCGCGGTGTTGGCCATCGCGATCACGGCGCAGTAGCCACCGGCCGCGGCCGAGCGGGTGCCGGTCTCGAGGTCCTCCTTGTGCTCCTGGCCGGGGACGCGGAGGTGGACGTGGGGGTCGACGAAGGCCGGGCAGAGCGAGCAGCCCCTCGCCCTCGACCGATCTCCGCGCCCTCGATGTCCGGGGCGGCGCCGGGCTCGGCGAGCTCGGCGATCTCGCCGTCGCGGACGACGAGGTCGTGGGTGGCGTCGAGCCCGATGCGCGGGTCGAAGAGCCGGGCGCCGCGCAGGATCAGGGTCCGCGGCTCTCGCCCGGCGCGCACGTCGAGCGATCGGCAGGCTCATGCCGGCTGTCCGATCGTCGGGGTGTCCGCCGGCGCGGGGCCGCGCTCGGGCCGCGAGCGGTCGCTGCCGGCGAGCAGCTCGTAGAGGATCGCCATCCGCACCACCAGGCCGCTCTCGACCTGCTCGGTGATCAGCGACTGCGGCGAGTCGATCACCTCGGCGGAGAGCTCGACGCCGCGGTTGACCGGGCCCGGGTGCATGAGCAGCTGGCGCGGCCCGAGCCGGCGCGAATCGATCTGGTAGCGGGCGGCGTACTCGCGGAGCGAGGGGACGAAGCTCTCGCTCATCCGCTCGCGCTGCATCCGCAGCGCGTAGACGACGTCGGCCTCGCCGAGCCCGTCGAGGTCGTACGACGACCTCGCAGCCGAGCGCCTCGATCCCGCGCGGGATCAGGGTCGGCGGGCCGCAGAGGGTCACCCTCGCCCCCATCCTCTGGAAGGCGATCAGGCAGGAGCGGGCGACGCGGCTGTGCAGGACGTCGCCGACGATCCAGATGTCGTTGCCCTCGAGCGAGTCGAGCGCGCTGGCGCAGCGTGAAGACGTCGAGCAGCGCCTGGCTCGGGTGCTCGTGCTTGCCGTCGCCGGCGTTGATCACCGACGGCCTCGGTCCAGCTGGCGACCAGCCGGCGGCGCCGGCGTGCGGGCTGCGGATCACGATCGCCGCCGGGTCGTAGGCGGAGAGGGTCGCGACGGTGTCCTTCAGCGACTCGCCCTTGTCGACCGAGGAGCCGGCGGACTTGACGCAGACCACGTCGGCGGAGAGCCGCTTGGCGGCGAGCTCGAAGGAGGAGCGGGTCCGGGTGCTCGCCTCGTAGAAGAGGTTGACGATGGTGCGGCCGCGCAGGGTCGGCACCTTCTTGATGTCGCGGCGGCCGACCTCGGCGAAGCTCTCGGCGCGGTCGAGGATGCGCTCGATCTCCTCGCGCGAGAGCTCCTCGACTCCGAGCAGGTGCTTCATGCGTCCTCTCCTCTCGTCGCGGCTGCGGTGGCCGGGGTGATCGCGACCTCGTCGATGCCGTCGGTCTCCTCGAGCCGGACGTTGACCCGCTCGCCGGGCGCCGTCGGCAGGTTCTTGCCGACGTAGTCGGGGCGGATCGGCAGCTCGCGGTGGCCGCGGTCGGCGAGCACCGCGAGCTGCACCCGGGCGGGCCGGCCGTAGTCGAAGAGGGCGTCGATCGCGGCGCGCACCGTGCGGCCCGGTGTAGAGGACGTCGTCGACCAGGACGACGGTGCGGCCGGAGAGGTCGAAGTCGAGGTGGGAGTCGTGGACGACCGGCGCGTCGCCGCGGCTCGCGGCGCTCGACGTCGTCGCGGTAGAAGGAGATGTCGAGGTCGCCGAGCGGGACGTCCGCGCCGGAGAGCTCGCCGACGAGGGCGTGCAGGCGGCGGCAGATCACCGCGCCGCGCGTGTGGATGCCGACCAGCGCCAGCCGATCCGACTCCTGGTTCTTCTCGACGATCTCGTGGGCGATCCGCACCAGCGTCCGCCGCAGATCGTCGTGCTCGAGCACGACCTTCTCGTCGCTCACTGCTCTGCTCCTTCCTGGCCTCTCGGGACCGGGTTAAAGGGGCTTGCCGCGCCAGCGTAGCAGCGGGGTGCGACGACCCGGCGATGCCGCGGTGCGGAAGCACGCGAGCTGCCGCGTCAGTCCGTGATCGGCTAGCCGGCTCGGCCCGCGGCTCGGGGCGCTCGCGGGCGCCGTTCTGGATCAGCTGCGGCTCGCCGCGCTCCGGGAAGGGGATCTCGACCAGGTCGAAGTCGCGCGGGGCGACGGTGCTTGGAAACGTCTCGCGCGCCTCCTCCAGCACCGTCGCGACGTGGTAGCGGGAGGAGACGTGGACGAGCGCGAGCAGCTCGACCTCGGCCTCGCGGCGAGCTGCGGCGGCCTCGCGGGCGGTCGAGTGGCCGGTCTCCGCGGCGCGGGCCGACTCCTCCTCGGCGAAGGTGGCGTCGTGGACCAGCAGCTCGGCGGCGTGGGCGGCGACGCCGGGTCATCTCGCAGGGCGCGGTGTCGCCGGTGATCACGAGCTTGCGCCCCTGGCGCGGCTCGCCCATCACCTGGTCGGGGCGGACCTCCGACCCGTCCACGGCGACCGCCTCGCCCCGCTGAAGGCGCCGAAGTCGCGGGCCTCGGTGACCCCGAGCCGCCGGGCCGCGTCGACGTCGAAGCGCCCGGGCCGCTCGGCCTCGACAAGGCGTAGCCGAGCGCCGTCATCCGGTGCTCGACCCGAAGGCGCGCATCTCGAAGCCCTCGTGCTCGATCCGCCTCCCCCGGCTCGAGCTCGACCAGCTCGACCTCGTAGCGGAGCTGGCCGAAGATGCGCCGCAGGGCCTCGAACGAGCTCGAGCAGGCCCGGGCGGCCCGAAGATCGGCAGCGGCGCCTGGCGCTCCATCAGGTCATAGGTCTTGAGCAGGCCCGGCAGGCCGAGGAAGTGGTCGGCGTGGAAGTGGGTGAGGTAGATCTCGTCGACCTGGACGAGCCCGGTCGAGTTGACATCTGGCGCTGGGTCCCCTCGCCGCAGTCGAACAGCATCCGCTCGCCACCGGAGCGGATCAGCACGCACGCGGTCGCCCTCCGCGCCGAGGGCACCGAGCCGCCGGTGCCGAGGAAGGCGACCGAGAGATCCATGGCCCGCCAAGCCTAGACTTGGCACCCCGCGCCCGTAGCTCAGCTGGATAGAGCGCTGCCCTCCGGAGGAAGAGGTCGCAGGTTCGAATCCTGCCGGGCGCGCTTCGAACGCGTCGGGTTAGCCGCCGGCGACGGCGGGGAGGATCGTCACCTCGTCGCCGTCGGAGACCTGGGTGTCGAGGCCGTCCTGGAAGCGGATGTCCTCGCCCGAGACGAAGACGTTCACGAAGCGGCGCAGATCGCCGTCCTGGGTGATCCGCTCGCGCAGCCCGTCGTGCTGGTCGAAGACCGCGTCGAGGGCCTCGCCGACGGTCGAGCCCTCCACCTCGAATTCGCCCTCGCCCCCGGTGGCGGCGCGGAGCTGGGCCGGGATCTTCACCGTGACGCTCATCGTCGGGCGGGAATCTTAGTCATCGCTGCTGGCCGCGACCGCCTACGCCGAGACCTCGGCGGTACCGAACTCCTGCTCGAAATCCGCCAGGGTCGGATCGATCTCGTGCATCCGGAAGGACTCCCGTGCGGCGTCGAGCGTCTTCAGCCCCTCCCCGGTGATGTAGGCGACGACCCGCTCGTCCGAGCCGATCTCGCCGGCCTCGGCGAGCTTGGAGAGGACGCCGATCGTCACGCCGCCCGCCGTCTCGGTGAAGACACCGGTCGTCTCCGCCAGCAGGCGGATCCCGGCGCGGATCTCATCGTCGGTGACCGACTCGATCACGCCCCCGGTGCGTGCGCGCGAGCTCGAGAGCGTACGGGCCGTCGGCCGGATCGCCGATCGCCAGGCTCTTCGCGATCGTCTCGGGCTGCCGCTCGGGCTTGCAGACGTCCCAGCCCTCGGCGAACGCTTTGGCCACCGGAGAGCAGCCGACCGCCTGGGCGCCACAGAACGTGGGCAGCTCGCCCTCGACCAGTCCCAGCTCGATCCAGTCGCGCATGCCCTTGGCGAGCTTGGTGAACATCGATCCCGAGGCGATCGGGGCAACGACGCGGTCGGGCAGGTTCCAGCCGAGCTGCTCGATCGTCTCGAAGGCGAGCGTCTTCGAGCCCTCGGAGTAGTAGGGGCGGAGGTTGACGTTGACGAACGCCCACGGGTGGGTCTGGCTGAGCTCGGTACAGAGCCGGTTGACGTCGTCGTAGGTGCCGCGGATGCCGACCAGGTTGGTCCCGTAGATGCCGGTGGCGAGCAGCTTCTGCTCCTCGAGATCGGCCGGCACGAAGACGTAGGAGTCGAGGCCGGCCGCCGCCGCGTGGGCCGCCACGGCATTGGCGAGGTTCCCGGTCGAGGCGCAGGCGACCGTCTCGAAGCCGAGCTCCTGCGCCTTGGCCACCGCGACCGCGACGACCCGGTCCTTGAAGGAGTGAGTCGGGTTGGCCGCGTCGTTCTTGATCCAGAGCTCGCCCAGCCCGAGCCGCTCGGCGAGCCGGTCGGCGCGGATCAGCGGGGTCAATCCCGGCTCGAGCGGGTCGGCCGGTCGCCCCTCGAAGGGCAGGAAGTCGGAATAGCGCCAGATGCCGCGCGAGCCGGCCTGGATCTTCCGGCGCGCCTCGGCGGGATCGAGGTCGGAGAAGTCATAGGCCACCTCGAGCGGCCCGAAGCACTGCTCGCAGACGAAGCGGGCGTCGAGCGGATAGCTCTCCCCGCACTCCTTGCATTTCAGCGACTCGACTGCCATTGGCTCCTCTACGAAAAAACCTCCGCCGGGTCTGATGTGGGCGGAGGTCCGTTTCGGAGCTCTTCCCACATCTTCCAGGCCGCTTGATCTCTCAAAACCGCGACACCTGCTGGAGTTGGCACCTTCCTCGGACCGAGATCCGAGGGGGTTGCCGGGGTTTCATCGGGCCAGTCCCTCCACCCCTCTTGATGTGGTGCGTATGTGACGGGGAATATAGCAATGCCCTCAATCCGCATTTACATGCGCAATTGCGGGCATCCGCGTGCGCCCATCGGGGTCGCGTCGGGGTACAGTGGACTGACCATGGAAATGGAAGCGACGAACCTGACGCGAGGGTGCTCCGAGAGGAGCAACCCGTCCGATGGTGGGGAAGATGCCGAACCTCCCTCGCCCCAGACTGCGCAGGACCCGCGCCGGCGAGCTCGCGCCGCTTCCGCCTGAGCCGCAGGCGCCCAAGGTCGAGGAGATCGCGGCCGAGGGCCTGCGCTGGGTGAAGGTCGACCGGCCCGGCGCCCTCGAGCAGGCGTGGCTCGAGGAGAACTTCGACTTCCACGCCCTCGACTACGAGGACGTCCTCTCCCGCAACCAGCGGCCGAAGATCGACGTCTACGACGACTACCTGTTCATCGTCCTGCAGTTCCCGATCTTCGACCGCTCCGCCGGCAGACTGGGCGCGGGCGAGCTCGACATCTTCGTCGGGCCCGGCTTCCTGATCACCATCCCGAACCAGCCGCTGCAGCCCGTCGAGTACCTGTTCGAGCGCTGCCGGCAGAAGGAGGAGCTCCGCGACCAGCTCTTCAGCCGCGGGCTCGGGCTACCTGCTCTACCGGATCGTCGACGACGGCTTCGACTACTGCTTCCCGATGCTGCGCAAGATCGGCAACAAGCTCGACGTGCTCGAGGAGGAGATCTTCGAGGGTCGCTCCGAGGAGATCGTGCGCGACATCTCCAACGTCAAGCAGGAGATCATCAACTTCCGCAAGGTGATCCGCCCGCAGCGCCCGGTGCTGCGCGACCTCGAGCGGGTCAAGGAGCGCTACCTCGCCCCCGAGATGGACCTCGAGATCTACTTCGACGACATCGTCGACGCCCAGGAGCGGATCTGGGACATGCTCGAGAACTACAAGGAGGTCGTCGAGGCGCTCGAGGACACGAACGAGTCGGTGATCTCGCACCGCGTCAACGACATCCTTCGCGTCCTCACCTCGATCAGCGTCATCGTCCTGCCGCTGACCCTGCTCGCGAGCATCTGGGGCATGAACGTCGGCGTCCCGGGCGAGCGGGACATGACCGCCTTCTGGATCATCGTCGGCGGCGATGGTGGTCCTGCTGGTCGGGATGGTCGCCTACTTCCGCCAGCGCGCGGCTGGCTCTGATGCAGCGCTCATACGATCCGAGCGGTGGCCAATCAGCGAATCTGGGCGCCGTGGCGGCTCGAGTACGTGAAGGACGCCTCCAAGGACAAGGAGAGCCGAGTGCATCTTCTGCGCCGGATCAACGACGGCCCGGACGACGATGCCGAGAACCTGATCGTCCATCGCGGCGAGCGCTGCTTCGTGATCCTCAACAAGTTCCCGTACACGAACGGGCACCTGATGGTGGCCCCCTATCGAGCACGTCGCGCCAGCTGCAGGCGCTCGACGACGGAGACGACCGCGGAGATGATGGCCCTCGTCCAGCGCGGGATGGCGGCCCTCGAGGAGAGCTACTCCCCCACGGCTACAACGTCGGCTTCAACCAGGGCCGGGTCGCCGGCGCCGGAGTCGAGCACCACATCCACATGCACGTCGTTCCCCGCTGGGGCGGCGACACCAACTTCATGCCGGTCCTCGGCGACACCCGCGTGATGAACCAGACCCTCGAGGACAGCTACGAGACGCTGCGAGGGGCGTTCGGCTGAGATGGCGATCACCGCTCCCCCGGCCGGGATCTTCAAGGCCTACGACATCCGCGGCATCTACGGCGAGGAGATCGACGAGGAGACCGCCCACCTGATCGGCCGGGCCTTCGCCCGGGTGCTCGGCCAAGACTCCGCGGCAAGGAGGCCTCCGAGCTGCGGGTCGGCCTCGGCCACGACATGCGCCTGAGCTCGCCCGGAGATGGCGGCCGGGGTTCGCGCACGGCCTGCTCGAGGAGGGCGTCACCGATGCTCGACGCCGGCCAGGTCGCCACCGAGATGAGCTACTACCTGGTCGGCTCGCGCGAGCTCGACGGCGGCGCGATGGTCACCGCCTCGCACAACCCGAAGGCCTACACGGGCGTGAAGCTCGCTGCGCGAGGGCGCCCTGGCGCTCTCCGGCGACGCCGGCATCCAGGACGTCCGCGCGGAGATCGAGGCCGGCCTGCCTGAGCCGCCCGGGCGGCGGCTCCGTCGAGGAGGTCGACATCTACCCCGACTTCCACGAGCACATGCTCGCCGCCGTCGACACCGGCGCGATCGGCCCACTGCGGATCCTGGCCGACGGCAGCGACGGCATGGCCGGCCCGATGGTCGGCCCCCTGCTCGACCAGCTCGACCTCGAGGTCACCACCAGCCGCTGGGAGCCGAACGGCGACTTCCCCGAAGCCGGACCGAACCCGTTTCTCGAGGAGAACCGCCGCATGCTCATCGAGCAGGTGAAGGCGCAGGGCGTCGACCTCGGCGATCGCCTGGGACGGCGACGCCGACCGCTGCTTCTTCATCGACGACGGCGGGACCTTCTGCGATGGCGACTTCGTCTGCGCGCTGCTGGCCCGCGCCGCTCTGGCCAAGGAGCCCGGCGCGACGATCCTCTACGACCCCCGCTCGAGCCGCGCCGTCCCCGACACCGTGGCCGCCGCGGGCGGCAACGTCCGACCTGAGCCGGGTCGGTCACGCCTTCTTCAAGATCCGGATGCGCGAGACCGGCGCGGTCTTCGGCGGCGAGGTCTCGGGCCACTACTACTTCCGCGACTTCTACTGCGCGGACTCGGGGACGATCCCGGCGCTGCTCATGCTCGAGCTGGTCTCGCGCGAGGGGCGCTCGCTCGCCGAGCTGATGGCCGAGTTCCGCTCCAAGTACTTCATCTCCGGCGAGATCAACTCCGAGGTGGCGGACCAGGAGGCCAAGATGGAGGAGATCGCCGAGCGCTACTCGGACGGCGAGATCACCCGGCTCGACGGCGTCTCGGTCGACTATCCGGACTGGCACTTCAACGTGCGGCCCTCGAACACCGAGCCGCTGCTGCGCCTCAACCTCGAGTCGCTCGTCTCCCACGAGGACATGGAGGCGAAGCGGGACGAGGTCCTCGGGCTGATCCGGTCGTGACGCGATGACGACGTCGGAGGAGGTCTGGGAGCGGATCTCCGACGCCGGGATCCGTGTGCTGCGGATCCCCACCCCGTTCCAGGTCGGGCGGGTCAACACCTACCTGCTCGAGGACGAGCCGCTCACCCTGGTCGACTCCGGGCCGAACTCCGGCAAGGCCCTCGACGAGCTCGAGCGGCAGCTGGAGGCGCTCGGCCACGGGATCGAGGACCTCGAGCTGGTGATCGTCACCCACCAGCACATCGACCACCTCGGGCTGGTCGACATCGTCGCCAAGCGCTCGGGCGCCGAGGTCGCCGCCATCGACCTGCTGGCGCCGTTCCTCGAGAACTTCGGCGAGGACGCCGAGCGCGATGACGAGGAGGCCGCTGCACTGATGCTCCGCCACGGCATCTCCGAGGAGGTCGTTCGCGCGCTGCGACAGGTGACGGGCAGCTTCCGGGCCTGGGGCTCAAAGGCTCAGGTCACCCGGCCGCTCCACGACGGCGGACCGGGTCGAGCTCCGCGACCGCGGGCTCGAGGTTCAGCACCGGCCCGGGCACAGCCCCTCGGACACGCTCTTCTGGGACGCCGATCGGCGGATCCTGATCGCCGCCGACCACCTGATCAAGCACATCTCCTCCAACCCGCTGATCTCGCGGCCGCTCGACGGCTCCGCCGAGCGGACCCAGGCGCTCGTCGTCTATCTGGAGTCGCTGAAGAGGACCAGGGAGCTGCCGGCCGAGATCGTCCTCTCCGGGCACGGCGAGCCGATCACGGACCACGTCGCGCTGATCGACGAGCGCTTCGCGATGCACCAGCGACGGGCCGAGAAGCTCTACCGCCTGATCGCCGAGCAGCCGCGCACGGGCCACGAGCTCGCCCAGGCGCTCTGGGGAGACGTCGCGGTGACCCAGGCCTTCCTCACCCTCTCGGAGGTGATCGGTCACGTCGACCTGCTCGTCAACGCCGGCTATGTCCGCGAGGTGGAGGACGGCGAGGTGGTCCGCTACGAGGCGACCTCCGACACCGCCGCGGATGCGCTCGGCGACCTGATTCCTGGTGGTAACCCGGTCACGATGAAGGGTTAGGAGAAAGGCGTGGCCACGATCGCCCCTGCCCAGAGAGTCCCCGAGCCCGCGGCCCACGCCATGCCGCTCGAGCCCGATGCGGCGAAGAAGCGGATGCTGATCATCGTCAACCCCTACGCGACGACGGTCTCCGATCGGCTCAAGAACCTGGTCGTCTACGCGCTGCAGGCCCGATACGAGGTCGAGGCGGTCGACACCGAGGCCGCCGAGCACGCGATCGAGATCGGCCGCGAGGCGCGCAACGGCGGCTACGACATCGTCGTCGCGTTCGGCGGCGACGGCACCCTGAACGAGGTCGCCAACGGGCTTGCCGGCACCGACGTTCCCGTCTCCGTGCTGCCCGGCGGCTCCACCAACGTCGTCTGCCGCACGCTCGGCATCCCGAATGACGTCGTCGACGCTACCGAGCACCTGATCGCGCTGGCCGACGACTTCCGGCCCCGCCAGATCGACCTGGGGCGCTGCAACGGCCGGCACTTCGTCTTCGCCTGCGGAGTCGGCCTCGACGCCACGGTCGTCAAGCGGGTCGACGCCCATCCGCGGCTCAAGGCCCGCGCGAGGCAGTGGTACTACACCTGGGCCGCGATCACCGGCTTCTACCAGCACTACCTGCGCGACCCGGTGCGGCTCGAGCTCGAGGTCGAGGGCGAGACGCTCGAGGGTGTCACCGCCATCGCCCAGAACTCCGACCCCTTCACCTACTTCGCCAACATCCCGATCCGGATCTGCGAGGACATCGGGCTGGACGACGGCACGATCTCGATGGCCCTGCTCCGCCGGGCCAAGCAGCGCGACATGCTGCCGATCGCCTCGCGCGTGCTGAGCAAGAAGCTGCACGCCGCCAAGCACCGGCAGATCGACGAGTTCGACGACGTCACCAGGGCCTCGGTGCGCTCCGTCTCGAAGGACGAGGACGGCGTGCCGCGCCCGTTCCCGGTGCAGGTCGACGGCGACTACATCGGCGAGTACACCGAGCTCGACTTCTCGGTCGAGCCGGGCGCGCTCACCATCGTCGCGTAGAGGCGCGCAGGCGGCCGTTGGCGCCGTCTACTTGCTGCTTGCGCCGTGAAGTTGACCTGCGCCTTGCCCGCGGAGCAGAGGTCCTGCGCCGGGAAGTGGTAGATCGCGAAGCCCTCGACCTCGTTCGTGCTCACGAACCGGCCGTGGATCTTGTCGAACTTGTTGCCGAGGAAGGTGTGGGTGAACGTGAAGGTGCCGTTCCCGCCGAGCTTCTTGCTCGCGGTGGTGCCGCCGAGTGTGAAGACCGGTGTCGAGACGCAAACCCCCCTGGCCACCGTCGGCTCGGTGGTCAGGGTGACCTTGCCCTTCTTCACGGTGAACTGGATCTTCCGGAAGGCCGTGCTGACCGCATCCTGGTCGGTCTTGCCGTTGTAGTTGCCCGGTCTTCACCGCGACGCCCGCGTCAGCCGCGCCGGGGCCGAGAACGAACAGGGTCGCCAACACGGCGACTGCTGCTGCGAGAGCGCAACCCGTCCGGGGCGAACGCTCCTGCGAGTGTGATCGCGTCAGTCAAGGCTCCTCTCCCCTTCTGACAGTATCGCGGACCTGGCCGCCCGGGACCCTAATTGCCGCTTCTGTCAGATCGTCGCCGGTGACGAGCCCTCCCACCTCGTCTTCGAGGAC
Organism: uncultured Solirubrobacterales bacterium; assembly: GCA_963825825.1. GTDB lineage: Bacteria > Actinomycetota > Thermoleophilia > Solirubrobacterales > 70-9 > DASUPK01. The sequence goes on from CAWGUT010000003.1 coordinate 153,329, forward strand.
GAGCGCACGCTCGCCTTCCTCGACAACCGGCCGCTCTTCCCCGGCCACTCGCTGCTCGTCCCCCGCGATCACTACGAGACGCTCGCCGACCTGCCCGACGAGCTGGTCGGGCCGCTCTTCGAGAGCGCCAGGCTCCTCTCGGTCGCCGTGCCGAAGGCGATGAGAAAGCCCGGATCGTTCGTCGCCCTCAACAACGTCGTCAGCCAGAGCGTGCCGCACCTGCACGTCCACGTGGTCCCGCGCAAGCAGAAGGACGGGCTGCGCGGCTTCTTCTGGCCGCGGACGAAGTACGAATCGGAGGAGCAGATGCGCGAGGTCGCCGAGCGCGTGCGCCGGGCGGTGGACCGAGCTACTTGAGCTTGGCCTTCGCGGTGGCGGGCGAGCCGAACGGGATGTCGGCGGTGACGGTGACCTTGGCCGTGCTCTTGCCCGCTGAGCTTGCTCTTCCCGGCCTTGCTCAGCTTGACGCGTCTTGGTCTGCGCGCCGGCGGCCAGGTGACGTCGTCGCCTTGCCGATGGTGGTCTTGCCGAGCTTCGCGGTCGAGCTCGACGCCGTCGATCTTCGTGCTCGCGTTGACGGCGACCTGACAGGCCCTTCTTCAGCGGCCTTGGAGATCGTCTTCGTGCGCAGGCGAGCGTGGCGGTCGGGCGGGCCTGAGGCGTGCCGTTGCCGGTCACGTGGAGGGTCGCCTGCATCGTGCGTCGGGTGGACCGTGCAGAAGAACGGTGTAGTCGCCCGCGCTCAGGTACTGCGGTGCCGTTGACCGCCGCGGTGCCGCCTGAGATGGTCGGGCTGCGGAAGAGCGGCTTGCCGTCGGGGCCGTTCTGCTGGGCGGTCACGTTGTGAGCTGCCGCCGATGACCTGGAACTGGACGACTCGCCCTGATCGGTCGTGTAGCGTCGGCGCCTGAGTAGATCGTTGTCCGGCTGGCCGCATGATCGTGTCGGCGGCGCCGAAGGCGATGCCGGCGAACGCCAGATCGCAGCGAGCGGCCACGCAGCAGCGACCGCCCAGCGCCACCCGTCTCCCTGCTGTCCCTGCGCTTCAGCATCCTCGCCCTAATAACGCGATTCTGGCGAAAAAGGATTGGTCCTGCTAGGCGGTCGGGGTGACGCGGTAGGCGTCGAACACCGAGTCCACGTTCCGCAGCCGCGAGATGCACTGCTTGAGCTGCTCGGTGTCCCCCACCTCGACCACGAAGCGGTTCTTCACCATCGGGTGCTTGGTCGTGCAGCGCGCCTCGAGGATGTTGAGGCCGGCCTCGGCGAAGGTCCGGGAGAGGTCCTCGAGCAGGCGGGTGCGATCCCAGGCATCGACCTGGAGCTCGACCCGGTAGGAGGCCTCGTTGTCGCCGTCCCAGCTCACCTCGGTGAACCGCTCGGGCGCCTTCTTCAGGGCGGCGACGTTGCGGCAGTCCTCCCGGTGGACGGTGATCCCGCGGCCGAGGGAGACGTAGCCGACGATCTCGTCGCCGGGGACCGGGCGGCAGCACTTGGCGAGTCGCACCGACGACGTCGTCGATGCCCTTCACCTTGATCCCGAAGCTGGTCGCCTCCTTGGTCCGGCGCCGAGCGTCGTCCGTGCCCTTGATCAGGCCCTCGGCGGGCTCCTCCTCGACCGCCTCGCCTCGCTTCAGGCGCTGCATCACCTTGTTGGTGACGACCTTGGTCGAGATCTTGGACTGGCCGAGGGCGATGTAGAAGTCGTCCGCCTTGCGGAAGCCCATCTCGCGGATCACGTCGACGAGCAGCGGCGAGCCGGCGAGCTTCGGATAGGGCAGGCCCTGCTTCTTGAACGCCTGGGCGAGGTCCTCGCGGCCCTTGTGCTCGGCGTCCTCGCGGCCCTCGCGCGAGAACCAGGCGCGGATCTTGTTCCGCGCGCGGCTGGTGCGAACCAGCTTCAGCCAGTCGCGCGACGGCCCGCGGCCCTGCTTGGCGGTCAGCGCCTCGACGATGTCGCCGCTCTTCAGCTGGTAGTGGAGGGGGACGATCTTGCCGTTCACCTTCGCGCCGACGCAGTGGTGACCGACGTCGGTGTGGATCGAGTAGGCGAAGTCGAGGGGCGTCGAGCCGGCAGCCAGGTTCTTGACCTCGCCCTTGGGCGTGAAGACGAAGACCTCGTCCTCGAACAGGTCGACCTTGAGGGCCTCGAGGAAGGCCTGCGGACCCTGATGCTGCTCGTTCTCGAGCAGCTGGCGGAGCCAGGTCATCTTCTCCTTGCTCGGGTCGCCCGAGGAGGCGCCCTCCTTGTAGATCACGTGGGCCGCGATCCCGTACTCGGCGAGCTCGTGCATCTGCGGCGTGCGGATCTGGATCTCGAGCGGCCGGCCCTCGGGCCCGATCACCGTGGTGTGCAGCGCCTGGTAGGCGTTCGCCTTGGGCATCGCGACGAAGTCCTTGAAGCGGCCCGGCAGTGGCTTCCAGAGGGAGTGGACGATCCCGATCGCCCCGTAGCAGTCCTTCACCGAGCCGACCAGGACGCGCATCGCGGTCAGGTCGAAGATCTCGTTGAACTCCCGGCCCTTGCGGGTCATCTTCGTGTAGATCGAATAGAAGTGCTTGGCCCGGCCTGAGATCTCGGCCTCGATGCCGACCTTCCCCAGCTCCTTGGCGAGGAATGCGCCCGCCTCCTCGACGTAGCGCTCCCGCTCGGCCCGCTGCTGGGCGACGAGCTCCTTGATCTCGTCGTACTTGCGCGGGTGGAGCGTGGCGAACGCGAGGTCCTCGAGCTCCCACTTGATCGCGTGGATCCCGAGCCGGTGCGCGAGCGGGGCGAAGATCTCGAGCGTCTCGCGCGCCTTCTCCTGCTGCTTCTGCTTCGGGAGCGCACCGATCGTGCGCATGTTGTGGAGGCGGTCGGCCAGCTTGATCAGGATCACCCTGACGTCGGTGGCCATCGCCACCATCATCTTGCGGTAGTTCTCGGCCTGCCGCTCGTCGCGGCTCTTGAAGGTGATCCCGGTGAGCTTGGTGACGCCGTCGACGAGGTTGGCGATCTCGTCGCCGAAGTCCTCGCGGACCTGATCGAGGCTGGCGCTCGTGTCCTCGACCGTGTCGTGGAGCAGGGCGGCGCACAGGGTCGCGGTGTCGAGCCGCATGCCGGCGCAGATCCGGGCCACTCCGAGGGGGTGGGTGATGAAGTCCTCGCCCGACTTGCGCTCCTGACCGGCGTGCCTCTCGCAGGCGAAGGCGAAGGCACGCTCGATCTCCTGGCGGTCGATCGGCTCGGCGGCATCGGACTTGTGCTCCTCGACCACCGCGAAGAGGTCGCCCAGCAGGGCGCGCTGGTCGGCGGTCAGCTCGCGCGTGATCGAGTCGGCGCGGGGTGTCTTCTTCCGGTCCGGCGGCTCGCCGACCCGGGTATGGCCGCGGCGCTCCTGATCGCGCAGCGCGACGCCGTCGGGGAGCTCCCCGTCGGTCGAGGTGCTCGCTACGTCGGTTGTGCCTTGCTTCGCAGGAATCGGATGGCCTCCTGGTGCCTGGCGACGCAGTCCACGTAGGCCCGCGATCGCTCCAGATCGGTCCTCTCCGAGGATAAGACCCGCAACGCCGGACCGCCGCCAGTGGACAGCCATTCGCACAGGCCGAGCTCGGTGAGCACGCGCACGCAGCGGGCGGCGAGCTCGGGCGTCCGGGGATAGGCCAACTCGCCGGCCAGCAGGGAACGGAGCTCCAGTCCCTGCGCCTCGCCCCCCACCGCGGCGAGGCCCCGCCAGATCTCGCCGATCGCGAGCCGGAGGTTCCACTCCCAGTCGAGGAGCCGCTCGGCGAGCTCGACCTCGGCCGGCCCCCAGACGAGGTGGATGTAGGAGCGAGCACTTCCTCCGAAGGCCGGCTTCGCCGAGGCCCAGGCCAGAGCCTCGAGGGCCTCGCTCGGCGGCGGGTCGACCAGGACGACGTGGCTGAATGCCAGCGGCGCCCGCGGGCGAAGCGCGATCGAGGTCCAGTCGGCGAGCACGAGACCGGCGGCGGGAGCCTCGGCGAGGGCAGCGTCGAGCCCTTCGGAGCCGCATCGACAGCAGACGATCCTCGGCAGCGCCGCGCCAAAACGGCGCGGGTCGGCCGCCTCGGAGGCCAGCTTCGCCCGCCGGGCGGCGTCCGCGCAGATCGCGAGGACGGGCTCGCCGCTCGAGATCAGCTCGGCCAGGGAGGCGACGGCTGCGCCTCCGCGCCGGTCGATCGCCTCGCGCCGGCCGGATTCCGCCGGCCGGACGTCGAGAAGCGCGCCGGGCCGCCCCTCCGCGACCCGGGTCAGCTCGCGCTCGAGACGCTCCCACCACTCGGGGGCGGGGGCCGGGCAGTGATCGCCGCAGGGGGCGGGCTTCGCCTCCCCGGCCGTGGGGCTGGCGAGGGGATAGAGCTCGCGGACCACCACACGGGGCTGCTCCGCGCCGTTCCAGCGGTCGACCTCGAGCTCGATCGAGAGGTCGAGGGCCTGGTCCTCGCGCTTCGAGATCTCGCCGTTCATGCCGAAGGCGACACCGAGGGCACGGCCGGCACCGCTCTCGAGCTGAAAGCGGGAGTGCTTGCCCTCCTCGCCCAGGGGGTGGACCTCGCGCAGCCGCCCCGAGGGGACGAGCAGCCGCGGGCCCGGGTTGCCCATTCCGAACGGGCCGAGGCTCTCCAGCTGGCGGGCGAGGTCCATGCCGATGCCGTCGCGGCCGACGCCGACCAGCGCGTCGAGGCGCTCCATCCGCACCAGGTCCGCGGGGTCGATCTCGGACGCCGCATGGGCGATGAAGGCTTCCCGGAATGCGTCGAGCTCGCTCGGCCTCGAGCTCGAGGCCGGCGGCGGCGCGGTGGCCGCCGTAGCGGACGAGATGCCGATCGCAGGCGCCGAGGGCAGCGACGAGGTCGAAGCCTGGGATGCTGCGGGCAGAGCCCTTGGCGCGCTCGTCCGTCGAGCGAGAGCAGGATCGTGGGCCGGTAGTGGCGCTCGACCATCCGGGAGGCGGCGATGCCCACCACTCCGGGGTGCCAGCCCTCGCCGGCGAGCACCAGGGCCGGCGCTTCTGCCAGGGACGGCGGGAGTCCCGAGCGGGCTCGCTCCGCCCCCTCGACCACCTTCCGCTCGGCCCAGCGGCGCTCGGCATTGGCGCGGTCGAGCTCCTCGGCGATCTGGGCCGCTCGGTCGGGGTCGTCGGTGAGCATCAACTCGACCCCGGCGTCGGCGCGGTAGAGCCGGCCCGCGGCGTTGATGCGGGGGGCGAGGCGGAAACCGATCGTGCCGGCGTCGATCGTCTCAGGGTCGACTGACGCGACTGCCATCAGCGCGCGCAGGCCCGCCCTCGGACCGTCGCGGAGCAGGCGGAGGCCCTCGCGCACCAGGCGCCGGTTCTCCCCAACCAGCGGGACCATGTCGGCGACGGTGGCGAGCGCGACCAGGTCCAGGTTTCGGTCGCAGAAATGGCGGCGGCCACCAACGGTCTCCACCGCTCCCCGCCCGGCGGCGTCGCAGAGGGCGATCGCGAGCTTGTGCGCGACGCCCGCGGCGCAGAGCCCCTCGAAGGGGTACCCGGAGACGATCGGGTGGACGATCGGGCAGTCGGGGAGCTGCTCGCCGGGCAGGTGGTGATCCGTGACCACGACCTCGATGCCCGCGGCCCGGGCGGCCGCCGACCTCGTCCGCCGAGCCGATGCCGCAGTCCACCGTGATGGCAAGCTCGGTCCCGCGGCGCTTGAGCTTCTCCACGGTGCCCATCGTCAGCCCGTAGCCGTCGGCCAGGCGGTCGGGGATCAGCCAGTCGCAGTCGGCACCGAGCCAGCGGAGCGTGGAGACGAGGATCGCCGTCGAGCTGACGCCGTCGACGTCATAGTCGCCGTGAACCGTGATCCGGCCGTCGCCGGCGGACGACCGCGAGGATGCGCTCGCAGACCTCCTCCATCCCATCGAACTCGAGCGGATCGTGCTGCTCCCGCGCCTCCAGGAAGCGGCGGGCGGCATCGACGGTCCGGTAGCCGCGCCGGACCAGCGTGATCGCGACCGGCTCGGCGAGGGACAGCTCGGAGGCCAGGCGGCGAACCTCCCCGTAGTCATACGGATCAGCCTGGAAGGATCGAGCCGGCTCTGTCGAGGCCATCCCCCCAACGTAGGTTCGGCCCCAGACGGAACCGGCGGCTAGGCCTGCCGGCAGGTCACCGTGCTGCGGTCGAGGGTTCTGCCGGTCTGGTCGACAAAGGAGAGGTCGGCACGTCCCGGCCGCAGCTCGATCCGGAGCGCTCCATGGCGGGTGTCGTCGAAGAAGGCGAGGCGCGGGTCGTCGCGGTTGACCGGATAGAGCTCCCTGCCGCCGGCGCCGTCGACGAACGGCGTGATCCCGTCGATCGGATGGAGTCGCTGCATGTCGTGGTCGTGGCCGGCCAGGGCGATCGAGGCGTGGCCGCGCAGCTCCTCGAAGATGCCCTCGAGACCTTGTGAGATCGCCGTGCAGGCCGGCGCTGTAGCGCGGGTGGTGCATGAAGGCGATCCGGCAGGTTCCGTAGCGAGGCGTGCGGCGGATCTCAGCGCTGAGCCAGGCCTCCTGCGCGGCGTCCGTCGGCAGGTTCGAGTTGAGACTGATCAGCTGCCAGCCGGAGACCGCGAAGGCGTACCTGAGTGGCGGCGGCGTCCCCCTGGCGGCGGTCCAGTAGGGCACGTAGCCGGTGGCCAGGTTGGGCCATTCGTGGTTGCCGATCGTCGGTGCCGTGATCGCATCGAAGCGCCCGTAGAGCGGGCGGTAATTGGAGGCGAACTCGGCCGCTGTCCCGGTCTCGTAGACGTCGCCGAGGTAGAGGAGGCGGTCGACCCGGTGCGATGCGACCATGGCCGCGACCGCTCGACCGGTCGCCCCGCCGTCCGCCGCGTCGCCGACCGCCCAGACGACGGAGCGTGGCTTGGCGCGCGAGGGCATCCAGGTGTGCGCCGCCGCCGCTCGGGGCGAGGTAGGTTCGCGGGCCTTGTTCAGCTTCGTCCGCCCCATCCCCATTTCGGTCATGGGCGATGGTGCCGGCAACGGCGGCCGCGACAGCCAGCGCCCCGACGGCGAGTCGGGCCCCCAAGGGGATGCGCTCGACCGCGTCGAGAAGTCGTTTGAGCCGGTCCCGCACGCCTCCAAATTAAGCCGCCCGGTGCTGGCGTGCCAGCAACCGGCGTCGTCGACTTCTTCCGGGATATCCGGAAAAACTCGACCACGCCGCCGAACTCGCCCCTTTCATCGCCGGTGTTCGTCCCGGCGAGCCGTCCGACCGCTAGATGTGCTCGGCCTCGACGCCCGATCGGACGCCGATCAGGTAGATATCCCGAGGCCGAGCAGGGCGCCGGGGACCGCGTAGAAGGCGGTGGCGAGGTCGGTGTCGCCGATGCCCTGGCCGAGGGCGATCTGGGCGATCGCACCGGTCACCATCGCTCCGGTGGCCGCGCCGATGAAGGCGCCGACGATGCCGCCCCAGAAGCGGTCCGGGACGAACACGGTGAAGTGCCAGATCGCGACGCCCATCGTGAACCAGACCAGCCCGGCCATCAGCGGTTCCTCCCGTGCTTCTTGCGCCGTTGCTGCTTGCGGCCGCCGGACTGCTGCTCGCGCACACGCCGCAGCGCCGCGGCGCTCGCCTCGCTCAGCTCCGGGCGCTCGCGCTGCGGGCTCTCCGCGCCGTCTCCGCCGTTCCCGGCCGCTCCGTCCCCGGCCGCGGGCTGACCGTCCCCGCCGTCGGACCCGCCGTCACTCGGAGCGCCCCGGGGCCGGCGGTTCAGCAGGCTCGGGTGCGGGTGGCGGCGGCACCGGGCCCGGTGGCTCGGGTATGACGCCGGGAACCTGGGATCGCCCAGGGGGTCCGTCCGCCGGTTCGGCGGTGCCGACCGGCCCCGCCTCACCCGACGCGGCTGCCACCGGCGTCTCGGCCTGGATCGGCTCATCGGGACCGCCCTCGATCCGCGCGACCACGTTCTCCTCCGGGAACGCCGGAACGCGGCCCATCTGCTCCTCGATCCGCTCGCGGCGGCGGCGGTAGGCGGGCTCGCGCTCCTTCCAGTGCGGTCAGCACCGGCGAGGCGATGAAGATCGACGAGTAGGTACCGGAGAGCGATCCCGACCATCATCGCGAAGGCGAAGTCCTTGCAGGGTCGCGCCGCCGAAGATGAAGCAGCACGGTGACCAGGAAGACGCTCGAGAGACCGGTGATCAGCGACCGGGTGAGAACCTCGCTCATCGAGCGGTTGACGATCTGGGAGAAGGTCGCGCGCGGCAGCCGCGGCACGTTCTCGCGTATTCGGTCGAAGACGATGACCGTGTCGTAGAGCGAGTAGCCGAGGATGGTCAGGAACGCGGCGACGGTGCCGCTGGTCACCTCCCTTCCCGTCAGCGAGTAGACGCCCGCCGTGATCAGGATGTCGTGGAAGACCGCGATGATCACCGGCACGGCGTACTTCGGCTCGAACCGGAACGCGACGTAGCCGCAGATCACCAGCAGCGAGAAGATGATCGCGTAGATCGCGCTCTTCGCGACCTGCTGGCCGAAGGTCGGCCCGACCGTCGTGGCGTCGAAGCCGTTCGGGACGATGCCGTACTTCGACTGCGAGGGCCGGCTGGACGCTCTGGACCTCTTCCGGGCTCGAGCCTTCGAGTCGATCTGGAAGACGTTCGTCGCCGAGCTCCTTGTTCGGCGCCTCTGGTGATCTCGGCGTCGTTGATGCCGGCGGCCTCGACGCGTCGTGCGCACGTCGTCCACGCGTCGCGGCCTTCTGCCAGCCCGACCGTGATCCGGGTGCCGGCCTCGAAGTCGATGCCGAGGTTGAGCTGCTTGGTCGCGAAGGCGAGCGCGCCGACGAGCAGGATGCAGCCCGAGAGCGAGAAGAACTAGCTGCTCGCGCCGCATGAAGTCGAAGTGCCAGCGGACCCGCTGCTCCGCGTGCGCGCCGAGCGCCGCCGGCGAGCGCATGAAGCGCGGCTCGGCCGAACAGCCCGAGGAACGCCTGGGTGAAGACGACCGCGGTGAACAGCGAGACGATCGTGCCGACGCCGAGGGTGAAGGCGAAGCCCTTCACGCCCGCGGTCGCCAGCACGAACAGGATGAACGCCGTGATCAGGGTGATCACGTTCGCGTCGATGATCGTCGCGATGCCCCGGCGGTAGCCGGCCGCGATCGCGCTCAGCATCGATTTGCCGGCCCTCGCCTCCTCCTTGATTCGCTCGAAGATGACGATGTTGGCGTCGGCCGCCACCCCGATAGTCAGGATCAACCCCGCGATCCCCGGCAGGGTCAGGGTGATCGGGATCAGCTTGATCAGCGCGAAGAAGAAGAGCCCGTAGACGCCAGGCCGACCACCGCGACGAAGCCGAGGAAGCGGTAGTAGGCGAGCAGGAAGAGACAGACCAGGATCAGGCCGACGATCCCGGCCTTCAGGCCCTGGTCGAGCGCCTGCTGCCCGAGCGTCGCCGAGACGGTCGAGCTCGAGATCAGCTTCAGGTCGATCGGCAGCGCGCCGATCTGGAGGATCTCGGCGAGGTCCTGGGCCTCGCTGGCGTCGAGGCCCGTAGATCTGGGCGCCCGTCGCGGCCGTCGATCCCGTCCGGGTTCTCGACGAAGTTGATGATCGGCCGCGACTTGATCTCGCTGGTCGAGGACGACCGCGAAGTGGCCGGAGTAGGCGTCGGCCGCCTGCGAGTTGCCCGCGATGCCGGGCGGCGCGTTCTGCGAGCCCGCGCTGCGGCGATCGTCTTGGTGACGTCCGCGAACTCCTGGCGGCCCTTGTCGGTGAAGTTGAAGGTGACGGTCGGCTGGTTGAACTGGTCGAAGTTCTGCTTCGGGTCCGTGATGTCGGTGCCCGAGAGCGCGGGCCGGTCCCTGATCACGAACCACTCGGCGCCGGATCGTTCGGCGTTGTCCGGCGGCGCCGGACTGTCCGTTCAGCGGCCTCCTTCTCGACCACGAGCGTGCCCTGCGGGACCGCGATGATCTCGGTGTTGGGCGGCTGCTTCTGGCCGGGCAGGTCGAGAAGAGGTCCTTCCGCGTGTCGGTCGGCCCGGCGATCCAGCGCGTGGGTCTGCGCGTTGAAGAGGTAGTACTGCGGGCCGTGTCGTGCACTTGTTCTCGAAGCAGTTCGGCGGCTGCTGGGAGGCGAGCTTGACCGCGTCGTAGAGCGCGGCTGAACGAGGACTCGCTGCGCGGCACGTTCGTCGTCGCCGGGTTGGGGATGACGTTCGGCTCCCAGTCGTAGAAGTAGAGCTGGGCGGTCTGGCCGACCTGCTGGCTCGCGTGGTCGCGTTGCTCACGTCGGGCAGGCCGACCGGATCGGAGTCCGAGCCGATCCGGGAGATCTCGGGCTCGGACGACGCCGAAGGCGTCGGTGCGCTTGCGGATGATCTCGATCGGCCGGTCGATGTCCGACCCGTCGATCGTCGGGTTCTGCGGCGTCGGGCCGCGCCTGGTAGATCAGCTCGGTGCCGCCCTTGAGGTCGAGGCCGAGGGTCGTCTTCTTGGTCGCGACCACGATCGCCGAGCCGACGATCAGCAGGCCGACGAAGAGCAGGATGAAGAGGTTGCGGCGGCGGTTGCTCACGAGTTGAGGTGCTCACGCTAGCGGTCTGAGGCGCGGTACCGGCCCCCATTGCAACACAGCCAAAGTGCGTCCGGACCTACTCCGGCGTCAGGACGAGCAGCAGCCCGCCGTCGTCGTCGTAGGCCGGGAAACAGATCGGCGACCGCCTCGGCCGGCAGGTCGCCCTCGGCGTTGACGGCGACCCGCTTGCCGAGCGAGCGCACGCCCCACTCGAGCGTGGTCTCGATCGGGTCGGTGTCGCCGTCGCCGTCGGTGTCGGCGCTCTCGCCGCCGTCGCCCCGGTCGATCCACTCCAGGCCGAGCACGTCGCGGACCGGGCGGCCGATCACGTCCTCGTCCTTGAGCCCGGTGAGCTCGAAGGCGCCCTTGCCGAGGTCGAGGACCCGGGCCTGCTGGTCGCAGGTGAAGAAGGCGGCGCCGGGGGCGGGCATGTAGTCGTCGAGCAGCTCGAAGAGGAAGCCGAAGCCGCATTTGGAGCAGCCCTTGGGGCGGGTCGAGAACCCGGCGGTGCGCTCCCCGCTCAGCTCCCTGTTCCCGCAGTTCGGGCAGATGAAGAACGGCATTCCTGCCCAAGGCTAGCCAACCCGTTCAGCCTGGCTCGACCGGACGATGCCTAGAACAGGCTCGCCATGCCCTCCGGGACCGGCAGCCCGAGGTGCTCGTAGGCCCGCTCGGTCAGGACCCGGCCGCGCGGGGTGCGCTTGACCAGGCCCTGCTGGAGCAGGTAGGGCTCGAACACGTCCTCGATCGTGTCCGCCTCCTCGCCGATCGCGACCGCCAGGGTCGAGAGCCCGACCGGGCCCGCCGGCGAACTTGCGCGGCGATCAGCTCGAGCAGCTGGCGGTCGTGGCGGTCGAGCCCGGCGCCGTCGACCTCGAGCATCTCGAGCGCGTCGGCGGCGAGCTCGCCGGTCGATCGCGCCGCGTCCCTTGACCTCGGCGAAGTCGCGGACCCGCCGCAGCAGCCGGTTGGCGACCCGCGGCGTGCCGCGCGGCGCGGGCGGCGATCTCGTCCGCCCCGTCGCTGCGTCGACCTCGATGCCGAGGATCCCGGCCGAGCGCAGGACGATCTCGCGCAGGTCCGCGGCGTCGTAGTGCTCGAGCCGGTGGCAGACGCCGAAGCGGTCGCGCAGCGGCGTCGTCAGCAGGCCGGTGCGGGTCGTCGCGCCGATCAGGGTGAACGGCGGCAGGTCGAGGGTCACCGTGCGCGCGCCCGCGCCCTGGCCGAGCACGACCGGCAGCCGGCCGTCCTCCATCGCCGGGTAGAGGGTCTCCTCGACCGCCCGGCCGAGGCGGTGGATCTCGTCGATGAAGAAGACGCTGCCCGGCTCGAGCGCGGTGAGGAAGGCGGCGACGTCGGCCTTGCGCTCCAGCGCCGGGCCGGCGGTCTGCACCATCGGCACCTCCAGCTCGGCGGCGATGATGTGGGCGAGCGAGGTCTTGCCGAGGCCGGGCGGGCCGGCGAGCAGGACGTGGTCGAGCGGCTCGCCGCGGCGGCGCGCCGCCTCGATGAAGATCCCGAGCTGCTCGGTGACCTGGACCTGGTTGACGAAGTCCTCGAGCGTCGGCGGGCGCAGCGAGCGGTCGAAGTCGTCGTCCGCGCCGGCCGGCGCGGGCGTCGTGGATGACGATCTCCTCGTCCGTCCGTCGATCCCGGGCGTGCGGATCCCCTTGCCCGGCTCGGTCGACGCTCGCATCACGCGGCCTTCGCCCCCGCGGCGCTGCGCAGCGCCGACTGGACGATCTCCTCCGGGCTCTCGCCCTCGGCGCCGGCGAGGAGCTTCTCGGCCTCGGGCGGCGTGTAGCCGAGGTTGAGCAGGCCGTCGCGGGCCAGCGAGCGCGGGTCCTCCTCGCCGGCGGCTGCGCGGCGCCGTCGGCATCGCCCTCGAGCTCCCCGGCGACCTTCTCGCGCAGCTCGACGATGATCCGCTCGGCGGTCCGCTTGCCGATCCCGGGGACCGCCTGGAAGCGCTTCGCGTCGCCCGGCGGCGATCGCCCGCAGCAGCTCGCGCACCGGGCCGCCGGAGAGCGACCGCGATCGCGACCTTCGGGCCCGACGCCGCTGACCGAGATCAGGTGCAGGAAGAGGTCGCGCTCCTCCTCGCTGGCGAAGCCGTAGAGGCTGAGCGAGTCCTCGCGCGCGACCAGGTGGGCGTGCAGGGAGGCCCGCTTGCCGCGCGCGGGCACCGCCTTGAGCGTCTCGGCCGAGACGGCGAGCCGGTAGCCGACGCCGCCGGCGTCGATGACGACGTGGTCGGGGCGGCGAACCAGCACCTCTCCGCTGACGGAGGCGATCATGCCTCGGATCTGGGCCGCTGACCGGATGCCTTCATCCGGCGCAGCCGCTGGCGCGCCGTGACGGCCGGCGGCGCTGCCCGGCTCGTCGGCCGCCCGAAGTGCTCCGCGTAGCGCTGCGGCGGCGCCTCCCGCGTGGCAGATCGCCACCGCGAGCGCGTCGGCGGCGTGGTCGGGCGCCGGCGGCTCGGGCAGCCCGAGCAGGGTCGCGACCATCCGCTGCACCTGCTCCTTGTCGGCCGAGCCGGAGCCGCAGACCGCCATCTTGATCGCCTGCGGCGTGTAGTCGAAGCAGGGAACCGCGTGCTCTGGCGGCGGCCAGCATCGCCACGCCGCGCGCCTGGCCGACGCTCATCGCCGAGCCGACGTTCTTGCCGAAGAAGAGGTCCTCGAGCGCCATCGCCTTCGGCTCGTGCCAGCCGATCAGCTCGCCGAGCGAGTCGTGGAGCCTGCCGAGCCGCTGCTCGATCGGCAGGTCCTCGGCGGGTCTCGATCACGCCGCCGTCGAGCGCGACCATCCGCTCCCCGGCGGTGCGGACGACACCGAATCCGGTGTTGGCGATACCCGGATCGATGCCGATCACGATCATGCCCATTCATTCTCGAATCGGGGGCGGATGTCCTTTGATCCAGTGGTATGTCCTGGCGGTCAGGTCGCCGCTGCGGCCTTCTCGAGGATCTCCTCCGGGACGTCGAAGTTGGCGTGGACCGCGTCGACGTCGTCGTGCTCCTCGAGCGCGTCCATCAGCCGCAGCAGCGCCGGCGCGTCGCTCTCCCCCACCTCGACCGTGCTCTTCGGCTCCATCGAGAGCTCGGCGGACTGCGATCTCGACGCCCGCCGTCCTCGAGCGCCGAGCGGACGGCGGCCAGGTCCGACGCGGCGGTGGTGACCTTGAGCAGGTCGCCGTCCTCCGTGACGTCCTCGGCGCCGGCGTCGATCGCCGGCATCAGGTCGTCCTCGCCGTAGCGCTCGCCGTCGACGAGGATCACGCCGCGCTTCTCGAACTGCCAGGCGACCGAGCCCGGCTCGCCGAGGCTGCCGCCGTGCCGGTCGAAGGCGTGACGGATCTCGGCGCCGGTGCGGTTGCGGTTGTCGGTCAGCGCCTCGACCAGGATCGCCGCGCCGCCCGGGCCGTAGCCCTCGTAGGTGACGCTCTCGATCGCGGCGGCGTCGGCGCCCTCGCCGGTGCCGCGGTCGATCGCCCGCTGGATGTTGTCCTTGGGCATCGAGGCGTCGCGGGCCTTCTGCACCGCCAGGCCGAGCGCCGGATTGGCGTCGGCGTTCCCGCCGCCGTCGCGCGCGGCGACGGTGATCGCCCGCGCGAGCTTGGTGAAGAGCTTGCCGCGCTTGGCGTCCGCGGCGCCCTTCTTGTGCTTGATCGAGGACCACTTCGAGTGACCGGACATGGCGTCGATTCTAGGACGGCCGTCCGGAACGCGAACGGGGCGCCCGCAGGCGCCCCGTTCCGCTTCCCGCTGCCGACTCGACCGCTATCTTCGGGTTGGTCGTCTTGATCTGCAGGAACCAGCAGTCGAGCGTTCCCGCCGGTGCGTGTTGTCGTCGTCCTCGACCAGCAGCGACCAGGCGGCGTTCGTCGCCTTCTTGTCGCCCAGCCCGTTGAGCAGGCCGAGGCTCTCCATCGGGGCGAAGAACCCGGCGAACGGAGCCTGCAGCCCGGGCGTCGTCGATCCAGGTCGGCGTGTTGCTGTCGAAGATCGTGAACGTCCCCGCGCAGCCGGCGGACCCGTCGCCGTAGTTGTTGCCGTCGCCGCCGACGTCGTGCGAGAGGTTGATCACCCCGCGCGGGGTCGCCAGATAGATCTCGAGGTCCTTGGCGAACGGATGCTGGATCCGGACGCCGACGTTGACGTCCTTGATCTTCCCGCGCGGGTTGAGGCCCTTGACGTCGATCGATCAGCGCACCAGCTGCATGGCCTGACCGCCGCCGTCCGGAATCGGTGATCGGCACGCCGCCGGCTCGGCGCGCCGACCCCGACCTCGTAGGTCTTGTTCACCGTCTTCTTCCTCGCCTGCGCCGCGGGCACGCCACCAGCAACCCCACGAGCAGAGCGCCTTGCGATCAGCGCCACCCGGCCCAGCTTGCCTGCGTTCATTCCTGTCCCTCCTCATGATCGTGGAGGGCTCGTTCTCCCCAGCCGAGCGCCTACCGGTTTCTGCCGCTATAACCCGCGTTTCCGGGACGGGGTTGCGGCTCTAGACGACGAACTGGCCGTCGTCCTGCAGCGGCTCGCCGTCGACCTCGATCTGGCCGCCCTTGCGCAGGTCGCAGATCATGTCCCAGTGGATCGCGGACTCGTTGACGCCGCCGGTCTCGGGATATGAGCGGCCCGACCGCGAGGTGGACCGTGCCGCCGATCTTCTCGTCGAGCAGGATCTCGCCGGTGCCGTCGGTGATCCCGTAGTTGGTGCCGATCCCGAGCTCGCCGAGGCGGCGGGCGCCCTCGTCGGTGTCGAGCATCTCGATCAGGAACTCCTCGCCCTTCTCGGCGCTGGCGTCGACGACCTTGCCGCCCTCGAAGCGGAAGCGGACGCCGGACGACCTCGCGGCCCGCGTAGCTCGCCGGCAGGTGGAAGCTGATCTCGCCCTCGACCGAGTCCTCGACCGGGCCGGTGAAGAACTCGCCGTCGGGCATGTTGTGCTCGCCGTCGGCGGCGATGAACGTGCGGCCCGCGATGCCGAGCCGCAGGTCGGTGCCCGTCGCCGGTCACGTGGACCTCCTCGCGGCCCTGGATCCAGTCGGCGAGCCGCTTGGTCTCCTCGGAGGCCGCGCCCAGGCGCCGACGCGGGTCGTCGTCGGTCGCCAGGCAGGCGCCGTAGTAGAAGTCCTCGTAGTCGCGCCAGGCTCATCTCCGCCTCGGAGGCGTAGGCGTGGGTCGGGAAGAGCGTGTAGCGCCCAGCGGTAGGTGCCCTCGGCGCTGCGCTCCATCGCCCGCTTCATCAGGTCGCTGGGTCGCCGCCTGGCGCGTCGTCTGGCGCTCGGGCGGCACCTCGGAGAGCGCGCGGGTGTTCTGGCTCGCCATCACCGCGATCCGGACGTCGGCGTTCTCGACCGCCCACTCCGCGACCGGCGAGATCCACTCCAGCTGCGCGTCGGAGGCGTGCTTGAAGTAGGCGGCCGACTGGCCCTCGAGCGCCATGTTGACGATCGGGTTGCCGCCGGCCTTCAGGACCTCCTCGTAGACCGCCTGCAGCAGCGGCTCGGCGGCGGACTCGCCCTCGATCGTGCAGACGTCGCCCTCCTTCACCTCGGTCGAGTGCCGACCAGGATCTGCGCCAGGTTCGTGACCCGGGGGTCCCTCATCGCTCGACAACCTAGCGATGCGCGCGCTCGCCGGACCGCGCGGCGGTGCACATCGCCATGAACAGCGGCGTGCAGCCGGCTGTCGTCGGTCAGCTCGGGGTGGAAGGCGACGGCGAGGACGTTGCCGTCGCGGACCGCGACCGGATGGCCGTCGGACTCGGCGAGCACCTCGACCTCGGGGCCGTGCTCCTCGACCCAGGGGGCCCGGATGAAGACCGCGCGCAGCGGCTCCTCGCCGAGCCCCTCGACCCCAGGTCCTCCTCGAAGCTCTGCAGCTGGCGGCCGAAGGCGTTGCGCCGGCAGCGGTCGTCGACCAGCCCGAGGTGGTCGCGCGTCGCAGACGATCATCCCGGCGCAGGTGCCGAGGATCGGCCGCCCGGCCGCGTGAAGGCGCGGATCGCGCTCGTCGAGGCCGTCGCGCTCCATCCCCATCGCGATCGTCGTGCTCTCGCCGCCGGGGATGACCAGGCCGTCGAGGCCCTCGAGGCTCGTCGGGCGTGCGGACCTCGCTCGCCTCGGCGCCGAGCGACGCGCAGCATCCGGCGGTGGGCCTCGAAGTCGCCCTGGACCGCGAGGACGCCGACCTGCAGCGGCGGCTCGCTCAAGCACCGCGGTCCTGCAGCAGGCCGCCGTCGGCGGCCAGCGCCTCGATCTCGAGGCCGGGCATCGCCTCGCCGAGCTCCATCGAGGCCTGCGGCGACCCGCTCGGGGTCGTTGAAGTGGGTGGTCGCCTCGACGATCGCCCGCGCCCGGCGCTCCGGGTCCTCGCTCTTGAAGATCCCGGAGCCGACGAAGTTGCCCTCGGCGCCGAGCTGCATCATCAGCGCGGCGTCGGCCGGGGTGGCGATGCCGCCGGCGCAGAAGAGCGGCACCGGCAGCCAGCCGCGCTCGGCGACCTCCTGGACGACGTCGAGCGGCGCCTGGTGCTCCTTGGCCGCGCCGGCGAGCTCCTCGGCGCCGCAGCGAGGCGAGCCGCTTGATCCCGTCGGTGATCTCGCGCATGTGGCGGACCGCCTCGACGATGTTGCCGGTGCCGGCCTCGCCCTTGGAGCGGATCATCGCCGCGCCCTCGCCGATCCGCCGCAGCGCCTCGCCGAGGTTGGTGGCGCCGCAGACGAAGGGAACCTCGAAGGCGAACTTGTCGATGTGGTTGGGCTCGTCGGCCGGGGTCAGCACCTCGGACTCGTCGATGTAGTCGACCTCGAGCGACTGCAGGACCTGGGCCTCGGCGAAGTGGCCGATCCGGGCCTTCGCCATCACCGGGATCGTCACCGCCTCCTGGATCTCCTTGATCATCGCCGGGTTCGACATCCGCGCGACGCCGCCCTGGGCGCGGATGTCGGCGGGCACCCGCTCGAGCGCCATCACCGCGCAGGCGCCCGGCGTCCTCGGCGATCTTCGCCTGCTCGGCGTTGGTCACGTCCATGATCACCCCGCCCTTGAGCATCTCGGCGAGGCCGGTCTTGACCCGGAATGTCGCGCGCTCGGCCATGCGAACCCAATATAGAAGGCGCGCCGCGGCGCCCGACCCGCCGGCCAGCGATGAATCGCGGTTGCCGTGTTTGCCTCATTGGAGGACGGGCAACCTAAATCTACTCGCTCTTGGGGGCGGCGTAGGCGGCACGACGAGTCGGCGTAATGCGCTTGGGGTCCATCCCCCGGACCCCGGTATCAGCCGCAGGTCCGGATCGCCCCCCGGGCCTGTGGTCGTTGCTAGGCTGCTCGGGCACTTACTTCAGCTTGAAGGCGCGGATGCGGTCGCGGTGGGCCGCCTCGTCGCGGGCGTAGACGCCGTGCGCGAGCGCCTGGACGAGGGCCATCAGCGCCGCGTTGGAGCGGATGTAGGAGGGGCTGTTCGAGGAGTAGTAGAGGGTCAGCTCGGAGTGCTCGCCGACGTCGGAGAGCGTCGCGTCGGTGATCGACGAGGGTGCGGGCGCGGCGGTGCCGGGCGAGCTTCAGCGCCCGCAGGAGGAGCGGGTGGGCGCGGCCGGCGGAGAGCGACGACCAGCAGGGTGTCCTCGTCGATCCGCGAGAGCTTCTGGATGTTGTCCTGGCTCGGTGCTGGCGACGATCTCGGCGCGGATGTCGAGCAGGCCGAGCAGGTGGCGCAGGTAGCTGGCGAAGAAGGCCATCTGGTCGACGCCGACGATCAGCGACGCGCTGCGCGGTGGCGAGCGCCGAGACCGACGCCTCGATCTGCTCGCGGGTCAGGTTGCGCGCGGTCTCCTCGATGTTGGAGTAGTCGGCGCCGAGCGACGCCTCGAACTCGGAGTGGTCGAAGGTGAAGAGGGCGGCCGCCCCGCTGCCGCCGTTGCCGTTGCGGCGCGCCCTCGGCGACCTTGTGCCGGTACTCCTCGATCGCCGCCTGCTGCAGCTCGGGGTAGCCCTCGAAGCCGAGGGCCTGCGAGAAGCGCACGACCGTCGAGGAGGAGGTGCTGGCGCGGCGGGCCAGCTCCTCGGCGGTCTGGAAGGCCGCCTCGTCGAGGTGGTCGACGATGTAGCGGGCGACGTCCTTCTGCGAGCGCGAGAACTCGTCGAAGCGCTCGGTGATGTAGTCGGAGAGGCTCTTGCGAGCCGGATGGGTCTTGGTCGCGGTCCTTGCCACGGCGGTCCATTTCGCCGCCCGCCCGGCTTTCCCTTCATGCGGATGCACGGCGAATGTGGTTGGATCGCGCGATGACCCTCGACGGGCAGCTGCGCCAGACGAACCGCAACATGATCGCCTTCGACCTGGTCCTCGGGCTCGGGCGCGCTGCTCGCGCCCGCCGCAGACCCTGCGGGTGCTCGGCCACGACGAGCCCTCCGACGACGCCGCGCAGCTCTTCCGCCGCTGCGGCCCGATCTGGCTCACCTTCGCCGCCGCCCACCTGGTCGCCTACCGCCGCGAACCGCGCCAAGGACTGGTGGGCGCTCGCCTGGCTGCGCGGCACCGAGCTCGCCACCGACATCCTCTGGTCGCGCTCGCCGGCGTTCTCGCGGCCCGGGGCGCGCGCCGGGCTCTGGTTCGCCGGTCTCGGCAACCTGGCGATGACGCTCGGCTTCGGCTATCTGGCCCGTCGCGGCGACTGAGCGCCCGCGCTCAGGCGGTCGCCGGGCTCGAGCTGCAGACCTTGAAGCCCAGCGACCGGGCGAGCTTCCTGCGCTGCGGCGCGTCCGCGCGACCGCCGCCTGAGCCGCGCCGTAGGCGCCGGAGTCCTGATCCTCGGCGGCGTCCTGGCCGCGTCTCATCTCCTCGATGACCTGACTACGGGCGTCCAGATATCGGTCATAGTCGGCCCGCAGCTGATCGGGCGGCTCCAGGTCGCGAAGCTCCGAGTTCGCCTTCTCGGTGGCCGTGATCAGCTCGTCGGTCTGGTCCGCGGCGATCGAGGCGTTGGGCGGCGGGTGGGCCTGGATCCGGTCGAAGCTGCGGCGCTCCTCCCGGCAGGTCGCGTCCGCCTTCTGGACGAGCTCGGCGGCGCTGACCTGCTCGTCCCCCTCCCCCACCCCCGCAGGCCGGCAGCGCCACTCCTGCGGCAAGCGAGATGACGGTGAGAGCGATCGATCGGGGCCTCGGCATCGGCGCGGACTCTAGCCACGGCCGGAGCGCCTGCTTCAATTAGAGCTACCGGAGAAAGGAGGTGGTCCTAACTTGAATTCCATGTTTGACGGGACGCTGGAGGTGCAGGGCCGCTAGGTCCGGGCGCTGGGGAGGCCCGCCCACAGGGTCGGTCTCCACATAGGGCCCATGGGGCCGGTTGGTGGCACGCGGCCACCAGGCGGAATCCAACCCGGGCACCGGCGAGCAAGGGAGGTGGGAGCTGTCCCGCCCCACCGTCAATCCCGCGCCCGTTTCAGAACCGCGTAGCAAGCGAAGGGCCGCCTTCGGGCGGCCCTTCGCCATTCTCGGTTGTCTGTTGACCTGCGCCTAGCCTTGTAGGCCGACCAGGCCGCTGATGCCCGCCGTGGTGACGCCCGCCGGCGTGGTGCACGCCGTCGGATCCGGTGGCTGGAACGCCAGCAGCCCCGTTGACAGCGTCTCCCGCGTACCGGGTGCTCGTCACGGTGGTGGATCCGGTCCCTCCGACCTGCGGCAACGTGACGCTGTCGGCCACGGTGCCCTGTAGGAGCACCGCTGCTGCGGCACCCGAGGTCGTGTAGTCGATCACGGTCTTGGTCCCGTCGGCCCAGGTCGCGATCGCGGTTCCCGCGGTGGTGCTGCTGCTGCAGCCGCCGTTGCCGGTTGCCACCGGCTCCTGGTACTGCAGCCCGTTGATGGTCACCACCTCGCCGGCGGAGACGGTTCCGCTGGCCGGCGCACCCGATTCGCTGGAGTTGCAACTGCTCAGACCCCCGTTGAAGCTGTAGTTGAAGTTCTGAGCGGTGGAACCCAGGCCGGGCGTGAAGCTGGCCGTCCCTTGCAGCTGGCATCCGCCGACCGACTGCGCGGATGCTGCCGAGGGGACGAGCAGGAGCGCGATCGCACAGCCGAGCGCCCCGAGCATGACTCTCCTCAACGTCTACCTCCTACATCTTGTGGCTCCCAGCCATGTTTGGCGGGGGCGTCCAGGCACCCCGAAGGCGTCCAGCCGGGAGCAAGGCATCCGTGCAGTACCGGCGGGACTATACCCACTATTGAGGATCCTGCGCTCCAGTACCCGGTGGGCTCAAACGGAACACCGCGAGGCGTAAGCTGCGGTCGTTGAACGGGTTCGTCTCACGCGGCTTCAAACGTCGCCGCCAGACCCCCGAGGAGCTGGCGGATCGGCTTCCCCCGGGCCAGTACGCGGAGTCAGGCTGGCCCGTCCTGACCGCCGGCCCCACCCCTGACGTCCCGACCGACGAGTGGAGCTTCCGGATCGACGGCATGGTCGGCCAGCCGAAGGAGTGGAGCTGGGATGAGTTCCACCAGCTGCCCTTCGAGACGATCACGAAGGACATCCACTGCGTCACCAAGTGGTCGAAGTTCGATGCCACGTTCGGGGGCGTCTCGATGGACGCGCTTCTCGATCAGGTCGAGCCCCTCGACGCCTACGCGATGTTCCACTCGTACGGCGGCTACACGACCAATCTGCCGATCGAGGAGATCAGCGACGGGAAGGCCTGGGTCGTGACCGAGTACGACGGCGAGCCGCTGCCCCGCGAGCACGGCGGCCCGGCGCGCATGGTGGTTCCGCACCTCTACTTCTGGAAGAGCGCCAAGTGGGTGCATGGCATGCGGGTGATGGACCACGACGAGCCCGGATTCTGGGAGATGAACGGCTACAACAACCACGGCGATCCCTGGAAGGAGGAGCGCTATTGGGGCGACTGATGGAGTCGCCACTGCCCGCCGTCGAGCAGCGCGTCCCGGGCCGCTGGCAGATCGGGACCGTCAGCAAGATCAAGGTCGAGACTCCGCGAGTCAAGTCCTTCCGGATCGAGCTGCCGATGTGGATGCCGCACCTGCCGGGCCAGCACTACGACGTCCGCCTGACCGACCCGGACGGCTACCACGCCGAGCGCTCCTACTCGATCGCCTCCTCGCCGCTCGACGAGGGCGGGATCGAGCTGACGATCGACAAGCTCGAGGACGGCGAGGTCTCGCCCTACTTCCATGACGTCGTCGTCGAGGGCGACCAGGTCGAGGTGCGCGGCCCCTTCACCTCCTACTTCGTCTGGCGCGGGGAGAAGCCGGTGCTCTTGGTCGGCGGCGGCTCCGGCGTCGTTCCGCTGATGTGCATGCTGCGTCACCGGCGGCGGACGATGCCGGACCTGCCCATGCGTCTGGTCTATTCCGTCCGTCACGCCGACGACGTCATCTACGAGGAGGAGATGGGGGACGAGACGCTGCTCACCTTCACCCGCGAGCCACCGGAGGGCTGGAGCGGACACACCGGTCACATCGATGCGGAGTTGATCGCCGAGGCGGGCATCGACGACGGCATCGCCTTCGTCTGCGGCTCGAACGGATTCGTCGAGACCGGTTCCGAGCTGCTGATGGATGCGGGCTTCGACCCGCAGCAGATCCGCACCGAGCGCTTCGGCCCTACCGGCACCGGCTGACTTATGGGGACAGGGACCCCTCCGCCACGACCTGGACCTCGTCCCTGACCTTGAGCGTGCCGAACAGCCCGGAGTACGGCTTGATGCCCCATTCGGATTGAGTGACCGTGGCTTGGCCCGAGACCTGACCTTCGGGACCGACCTCGAGGACGAAATCGAGCGGGTGCGTGTTGCCGCTCATGGTGAGCTCCCCGCTGACCCGTAGGCGCCCGTCGTCCAAGGCCTCGACCCCGGTGGAACGGAACTCGATCGGCTGAGTCCCCAGGACCTCGTCTTCGATGGTCTGCTTGATCTCGACCTTGTCGTCCTCGCCCAGCGCCTGCACGCCCCCCGTGCCCTCGATCACCTGCAGGGAGCCCGGGTCGGCGGTCAGGTCGAGGCTGATCTGGCCGGGGTCCTCACCGACCTGAAGGGTGGCCTCCCACGAGGCGACCTCGATGACCAGGTCGTGACCGGCCATCGCGGCGGCGCCTCGCCGCTCGGTCTTGATCTTGAGGGCGGCGTTCTCTGGCCCGAGCTTATGCGTGCCTGGCATGATCGCCATGGACGTACGCTACGTCCCATGCGACTTGAGGAGAGGCGACCAGATGGAGTTCGACAACTCGTTCACCGTGGAGAAACCCATCGACGAGGTCTGGAGCACGATGGTCGACCTCGAGCGAGTGGTTCCGTGCGTGCCAGGCGCGACGATCCTCGAGCAGACGGGCGAGCGGGCCGTCAACGCCGAGGTCAAGATCAAGCTCGGGGCGATGTCGATGAACTACTCCGGACCTGCAGAGATCGTCGAGCAGGACGACTCCGAGCATCGAGCCGTGATGAACGCTCGGGCGAAGGAGGCCGGGGGTCAGGGCAACGCCGACGCGAAGGTGACGATGCAGCTGACGGGGACGGGCGATGCAACGGAGGTCGCGCTCCACTCACAGATCAACGTCACGGGCAAGGCGGCGCAGATGGGAGAGGGCGTGATCGCCGCCGTCACCGAGGGCATGATCAAGGAGTTCTCGGAGAACCTGGCAAAGCTCTGACGATCGCTTGAGTTCCTTGAACGCCCAAGGCCGCTTGTAATACTGTCGCTGACATGGGCGTCACCGTGAGCGGGTAGCGACGGAATGCTGATCGGCGCGGACACCACCTCCTGGTACATCGGCTTGGGACTCGGAGCCGTCGTGGTGGTCGTCGCGGTGATCATCGTCTCCACGATCCTCGTCCTCGCCAATCGGATCGCGGGACAGGCGGAGACCGCCAGCGAGGCGGTCGAGACGCTCCGCTCCCAGACCGATGGCCTGAGCGGCGTCGCCAAGGTCAACGACTCCGGCGTCAGGATCCTCCACTCTGCGCGCGCGCTGAGGAAGACGGCGGTCGGGCACTGATGGACGTCGTGGTCGCCCTGGCCAGCTCCGAGCGCACCCTCTGGTACGTGACGCTCGCGGTGGGCCTGGTGGTGGCCCTGGTGGTGGCCGGGATGCTGGTCACGCTGCTCGGCCTGCTCGGGCGGATCCAGGCCGCGGTCACGAGCCTGCTCGGCTCCGCCGGGAAGGTCGCCGAGAACACCTCGAACATCCCGCAGCTCGAGGCCACCGCGCCCGTCCTCGAGCAGATCGCCGCGGAGGGCGTGGTGCAGGACGGCTACATGAACGCGCTCTCGCAGGGCTACGGGGAGCCGGAGTGAGCACCTCACTGCTGATCGTGCTGAGCGTCGCCGAGGCCGTCGTCCTCGTGGTCGTGCTGGCTCTGGCGCTGATCGAGATCCGCCGCCGGCTCTCCTCGATCGCCAGCGACCTGAGCGATCTCGGCGATGCCCTGACCACCGTGGAGGGGGAGCACCTGCGTCCGCTCCGGCCCGCGGTCGAGGCGATCAACGCCCAGTTCGACGGGATCATCGCCCTGATGCCGTCCGTGGCGAAGAAGGCCGCGATCATCGCCGAGCACGCGGAGAAGCGATGACGCTCTGGTGGATCGGAAACGCGGTGCTGCTGCTGGTGATCGTGCCGGTCGTGGTGGTCCTGCTTCGCGGCGTGCTCAACGCGGCGAAGGACACCACGCGGGCGGTCGAGGCGCTTCGGCCCGTCGCCGACGCCGCCTCGAAGGACCTCGATGCAGTCGAGCTGCTCAACACCACCCAGGAGCAGGTGAGCCAGACGGTCGCCGTGGTCGCCAACTACGGCGGCTCCCTCGACACCATCCTCGAGGACGCCTGAGATGGAGCCCGCCGCCGCAGTCACGCTGATCGCGGTGGTGCTGGTGATCCTGGCGCTGGTCGTCTACCTGGTGGCGGTGATCCTGGAGCTGCGGAAGATCACCGCCGGGCTGGACGCGGTGATCGAGTCGGTCGGCGGCATTCTCCGCAAGAGCGAGCCCGTGAACGGAGTCGTCGATCAGATCAACAAGGACCTCTCCGCGGGAACGGACCTGCTCGAGGGGCTGCTCGACAAGAAGGCGGGCCAGGACGACGCGGCGGGGCTGATCGAGTCGGTCTACCCCGGGGCGGGCGCCGCGGTCCTCGCGCGCCAGGGCAGGAGCGGCGAGGTGAAGAACATCGACGAGGTCTACACGAGGGGCGCCGTGCAGCTGGCGCGCCTGGGGCGGGAGAGCCCGCTCGGCGTGGGCGCGATGTCCGGCGCCGCCCTCAGGGACCCGAGCTCCTCCAGCGCGGCGGCGCGGTCGATCTACACGAATCCCAGCGGCCCGGTCGCCGATGAGCCGGGAGGGCCGCCAGCGCAGGCCGAGGTCGCCGGTGATCGGCACGGAGCCCTCAGGAGACTAGGTGCAGACACCCGGGCCGATCGAATACGAGCGCGCGACCAGCGTGCAGAACGCAATCGAGCTGCTCGAGCGCTACGGGCCCGAGACCCGCATCCTGGCCGGGGGGCACAGCCTCCTGCCGATGATGAAGCTGCGGCTCGCGAACCCCGAGCGCCTGATCGACATCAACGAGCTCGAGGAGCTCTCCTACATAAGGGAGGCGGACGGGGAGATCCGGATCGGCGCGATGACGCGCCACCGCGAGCTGCTCGAGTCCGAGCTGCTCGCCCGGCACTTCCCGGTCTTCATCGATGCCGAGCGGGTGATCGCCGATCCCCCGGTCCGCAATCGCGGCACGATCGGCGGCTCGCTTGCACAGGCGGACGCCGCCGAGGACCTCTCCGCCGTCTGCTCGGCGCTGAAGGCGAACGTCGTGATCGCCGGCTCGGATGGCGAGCGGGTCGTCTCCATGGAGGACTTCCACGTCGGGCCCTACATGACGGCGATCCAGGACGGCCAGATCCTCACCGAGATCCGCCTGCCCCTGAGGCCGGGTGGAACGAGCGCCCACGAGAAGGTCGAGCGCAGGGCCGGGGACTGGGCGATCGTCGCGGTCTCCGCCGCCCTCTGGCTGGAGGGCGGGAGGATCGCCGACGCGGGCGTGGCGCTCAGCGCCGCCGGGCCGACCACGATCCACGCGACCCGCTCCGAGGAGCTGCTGCGGGGCAAGGAGCCCTCGGAGGACCTCTTCGCCGAGGCCGGAGGCCTCGCCGCGGAGGACTGCTCGCCGATCGCGGACGGCCGCGGCCCCGTCGACTACAAGCGCCACCTCGCCGACGTGCTCACCAGGCGCGCTCTCGGCCGAGCCGCCGAGCGTTCATCCAACCAGGAGGGCTGAATGGAGATCACGGTCACGGTCAACGGCGAGCGGGTCACCCGGGACATCGAGCCCGCCCTGCTCCTCGTGCACTTCCTGCGGGACACGCTCGGCCTGACGGGCACGCACTGGGGCTGCGACACCTCCAACTGCGGGGCCTGCGTGGTGCACCTCGACGGGCGGCCGGTCAAGTCCTGCACCACGCTCGCGGCGAGCTGCGACGGGCACGAGGTCCGCACGATCGAGTCCATGGAGGTCGACGGCCGGCTCGACCCGGTCCAGCAGGGCTTCCATGAGGAGCACGGGCTCCAGTGCGGCTTCTGCACGCCCGGCATGATCATGACCGCCAGGGCGCTGCTGGACGAGAACCCGGATCCGTCCGAGGCCGAGATCCGGACCGCGATCTCGGGTGCGATCTGCCGGTGCACCGGCTATGCCAACATCGTCAGGGCCGTGCGCTGGGCCGCAGAGCACGAGTCCACGGAAGCGAGGAGATGAGCATGGCGACCATGGCGGCGAAGGAGACGCCGATCGGCTACGGCAACATGAAGCGCAAGGAGGATGCGCGCTTCATCAGGGGGCAGGGGAAGTATCTCGACGACATCGTTCTTCCCGGGATGCTCCACGGCGCCGTGCTGCGCAGCCCGTACGCGCACGCGCGGATCGTCTCCATCGACACCTCCCGCGCGCTCGCGCACCCGAAGGTTCACCGGGTGATCACCGCCAAGGACCTCGAGACGCTCGGCCTCGCCTGGATGCCGACGCTCTCCTACGACTCGCAGGCCGTGCTGGCCGGGGACAAGGTCCGCTTCCAGGGCCAGGAGGTCGCGTTCGTGATCGCCGAGGACCGCTACTCCGCGCGCGACGCGCTGCCCCTGATCGACGTCGAGTACGACCCGCTGCCAGCGGTCGTCAACGCCCGCAAGGCGCTCGATGCGGACGCTCCGATCATCAGGGACGACAAGCCGGACCAGACGGACAACCTGGCGACGACCCTCTGGGAGGCCGGCGACGCCGAGGAGTGCGAGCGCGTCTTCGCCGAGGCGGACGTGGTCCTCGAGCGGGACATGATCTATCCGCGCTGCCATCCGGCGCCTCTCGAGACCTGCGGGATGATCGCCGACATGAACCCGGAGACGGGTCAGCTCGACATCTACAACGGCAACCAGGCGCCGAACCTGCACCGGACGGTCTACGCCCAGGTCGCCGGCCTGCCCGAGCAGATGATCCGGGTCATGACCAACGACATCGGGGGCGGCTTCGGGAACAAGGTGCCCGTCTATCCGGGCTACGTCTGCACGATCGTGGGCTCGATCGTCACCGGCAAGCCGGTCAAGTGGGTCGAGGACCGCTCGGAGAACCTGATGTCCACCGGCTTCGCCCGCGACTACATCATGAGCGGGCGTATCTGCGCCAAGGACGGGAGGATCACGGGCGCGCAGGTCGACGTGATCGCCGACCACGGCGCCTTCGACAGCACGGCGCAGCCCTCGAAGTTCCCCGCGGGGTTCTTCCACGTCTTCGCCGGCTCCTACGACCTCGAGGCGGCGCACTGCAGCGTCAAGGCCGTCTACACGAACAAGGCGCCCGGCGGCGTGGCCTACCGCTGCTCGTTCCGGGTCACCGAGGCCATCTTCCTGATCGAGCGCCTGGTCGGCGAGCTGGCACTCGAGATGGACGTCGACCCCACCGAGCTGCGGATGAAGAGCTTCATCCAGCCCGAGCAGTTCCCGTACGAGAACAAGACCGGCTGGACATACGACTCCGGCGACTACGAGAAGACCATGCGCGAGGCGATGCGGATCGCCGGCTACGACGATCTCCGCAGGGAGCAGGCGGAGAAGCGCGAGCGCGGCGAGCTGATGGGCATCGGCGTCTCCTTCTTCACCGAGGTGGTCGGCGCCGGCCCGAAGAAGCACATGGACATCGTCCGGCAGGGAATGGCCGATGGCTGCGACCTGCGCGTCCACGGCACCGGCAAGGCGACGATCAGCATCAGCGCCCAAACCCAGGGCCAGGGCCACGAGACGACCTTCGCCCAGATCGTCGCCGAGGAGCTCGGCATCTCGCCGGACGACATCCAGGTCCGCCACGGCGACACCGACCGCACCCCGTACGGCCTCGGGACCTACGGAAGCCGCTCGACCCCGGTCTCCGGCGCGGCGGCCGCGGTGGCCGCGCGCAGGGTCCGGGACAAGGCGCGGCTGATCGCAGCCGGGATGCTCGAGACCACGCCCGAGGACCTCGTCTGGGAGAAGGGCCGCTGGTCGGTCAGGGGGGATCCCGAGAAGGGCGCGACGATCGACGAGATCGCCGAGGCCGCCTACGGCGAGGCGCCGCTGCCGGACGGGGTCGAGGGCGGCCTGGACGGCCAGTCCGTCTACGACCCGCCGAACCTCACCTATCCCTGTGGCGCCTACATCTGCGTCGTCGACGTGGATCCCGACACCGCCGAGGTGAAGATCAGGCGGTTCATCGCGGTCGACGACTGCGGCACCCGGATCAACCCGATGATCGTCGACGGCCAGATCATGGGCGGGCTCGCCGAGGGCGTCGGCATCGCCCTGATGGAGCTGATCAGCTTCGACGAGCAGGGCAACTGCCTGAACGGGTCGATGATGGACTACCTGATCCCGACGGCCCTCGAATGCCCGAACTGGGAGCTGGGCGCCACCGTCACCCCGTCGCCGCACCACCCGATCGGGGCCAAGGGGGTCGGGGAGTCCGCCACCAACGGCTCGCCCCCCGCGATCGTCAACGCCGTCTGCGATGCGCTGTACCAGAGCCACGGGGTCGCGCACATCGACATGCCGCTGAACCCGGCCCGCGTCTGGGCGGCGATGCAGGGCAGGGCCGAGCCGCCGCAGTGAGCGGCCGTGCCTGAGCTCGGCACGATCGACCTTCCCGCCCTGGCCACGGCGCTGGCCCAGCGACTGCGGGCTGCCGGGGTGCCGACCACGCCGGAACGCGCGTCGCGCTTCGCCGAGGCGGTGGCGCTCGTCGGGCCGGTCAGGCGATCGGAGCTCTACTGGACGGCGCGATCGGTCTTCGTCTCCTCGCAGACCCAGCTGCCGACGTTCGATCGGGTGTTCGCGGCGGTGTTCGACCCCGCCCTGGAGCCGGATGAGGAACGGGGCGACCCGTACTCGCCGCCGCTGAGCGGCTCGCGGGCCGAGCGATCGCCCGCCCGCTCCAGAGGCCCGCTCGGTGGCCGGCGAGGGACTGGAGGAGTCCGCGGGCGGGATGCGGGGGACCGCCTCGCCTCCCTCCCAAGAGGAGACCGAGCGGGAGATCGAGGTCCCGCTGGCCGCCGCGAGCGAGGCGGAGCGCCTGCGGAAGAAGAGCTTCGAGGCCCTCGAGCCCGAGGAGCTCGAGCGGATCCGTCGCATGATGGCGGCGCTGGAGCTCGCCGCCCCGCGGCGCCGCTCGAGGCGGAGGCGCCGCGCCAGGCGCGGAGAGCACCTCGACCTGCGAGGCACGCTGCGGCGGAGCCTGCGCACCGGCGGCGACCCGATGACGCTCGCCCGCCGCACCCGACGGACCCGCCCGCGGCGGCTCGTCCTGCTCTGCGACATCTCGGGGTCGATGGAGCCGTACGCCCGGGCGTACCTCCACCTGCTCACTTCGGCGGTCGCCAGCGGCGCGCCGGCCGAGGCGTTCGTCTTCGCCACCCGGCTGACCCGGCTGACGCGCGCGCTGGGAGGGCGTAACCCCGAGGCGGCCATCCAGCGGGCCGTCGCCGCCGCGCCGGACTGGTCGAGCGGCACGCGCATCGGCGAGGCGCTGCGGGACTTCAATGACCGCTACGGGCGCCGGGGCATGGCGAGAGGCGCGGTCGTGGTGATCCTCTCGGACGGCTGGGAGCGCGCGGACCCCGCCCTGGTCGGGAGGGAGATGGAGCGGCTTCGGCTGATGGCCCACCGGATCGTCTGGGTCAACCCGCGTGCCGGTGCCGCCGGCTTCTCGCCCGGTACGGGCGGTATGGCCGCCGCGCTGCCCCACTGCGACGCGATGGTGAGCGGCCACTCGCTCGAGGCCATGTACGAGGTCGCCGAGGCGATCGCGGCCGATGACTCCTCCCGGGACACGGTCCGGGCGGGCGCGCCCAAGTCCTCCGCGGATCCCGAGCCGTCGTGGCCGAGCGCCGAGCGGACCGAGGCGCAGCGGCCGGTGCCCATGCCCAGCGGCTACGGGCCCAAGCGCGGAAGGACGACGAGTTGACCAAACCCGATCAAAGGAGCGGAGATGGCTGATGGCGCCACCTACCGAGCGGTGTTCCTGCGAATGCATCCCACCGGCAAGGCGGTCCTCAGCCTGAGCGAGGCATCGCAGGGCGAGGAGGCGACGCTCGCCGGGATCGCTGCCGGCGAGCTCGGCATTCCTCCGGAGGACGTCAAGGTCGTGCACGAGGACACGGACCGCTTCGGGGAGGGAAACAGCTTCAACAGCGAACCGAGCGATGCCGTCGGCGAGAACGTCGCTCTCACCGCCCGGAAGCTCCGTGACAAGGCCCAGATCGTGGCCGGCTCGATGCTCGGCGCCTCACCCGACTCCCTCAGCTTCGACAACGGCCACTGGGCGGTGCAGGGGGGCGATTCCGAGGGGGTCAGGATCCAGGAGGTCGCGCTCCACACCTTCGGTGGCTTCGAGCTTCCGGAGGGGATCGAGGGCTCTCTGGACGCCCAGACGACCTACCGGGTCGGGGCCGTGCAGGCGGCCGGATAGGCCCGGGCCGGGAGAGGCGCCGGAGTACCCTTGCTCCGAGGAATATGCAGGCCCCTTTCGTAGCGGCGACGGTGGTGCGGGCGCAGAGCCCGACCAGCGTCAGGGCCGGCGACTCGGCGACCGTGCGCCCGGACGGCACGATCGAGGGGTTCGTCGGGGGCACCTGCGCGGAGGCGTCGGTGCGCCTCTACTCGCTTCGCGCGATG
>CAWGUT010000004.1:0-124304 GCA_963825825.1 uncultured Solirubrobacterales bacterium
TTGGCTTGGCCCCGTCGGCAGCCATTTCGATGAGTTTCTCCGAATCCGGCCTTCAACGTCAGCGCGATGGCGAGCTGGACCGACCCGGCCGACGACATCGAGTCCAGGCCTGGGCGCGCGAGCGACCCAGACAACGTCCTTCGCAGGAACCAAAACATCCCGCCCTTGCCCTGAAGGGAGTACGGTGGTCCGAGACCTGGATCTTCCCGATCCGCCTCGACTCCTAGGGAAGGAATCCGATGCGATCTGTTCGCGTAGTGGGGCTGGCGATCATGACCTGCGCTGCTCTCGCTCTCCTTGCCGGCTCGACCTCGGCCAAGGACCCGAAGTGGGTCGGTCCGGTCAACCAGCCGCCGGGGGGTGGGACATTCGGACAGGCCTCCATCGAGCTCAAGGTCCATTTCGGGCGCAAGAGCCACGGCAGCAAGAAGTTCGTGCCGAAGTCGCTCATTGCCAAGCTGACCAACGTCTACTTCACATGTGCCGATGGCCAGATCTACTACCCGTCCGACAGTGGCGGAGATGCGTCGACGAGCACGCACATCTCCTTCGAAGAGACGATTTTCGTCAAGAAGAACAAGAGGTTCAGGATGACGGATAGCAACAGCGGCGACACCGACAGCGGCAGCCTGAGCATCACGGGCAAGTTCCAAGGCCGCACCGCAAGCGGCACGATCCACATGGAGAACCACCGCAACGACGGCTCCCGGCCGCCCGGGGACATGTTGACGTGTGACAGCGGCGTGCTCGGCTGGACGGCGTCAGCGCCCTAGCGCCGCCGGCTACGGCTTGAGCTTCCGCCCGCTCGTGAACAGCCACTGGCTCCACGCCAGCAGCGCCATGCACATCGCCGCGACCACCGCGAAGGCGATCCAGGGGCTGACGTCGGAGGTTCCGAGGAAGCCGTAGCGGATGGTCTCGACCACATAGAACAGCGGGTTCACGTGGGAGAGCTGCTCCCACGGGGCCCCCAGGCGGGAGACGGAGTAGAAGACGCCGCCCAGGAAGGTGAGGGGGAGGATCACGATGTTGTTGATGAAGCTCGTGTGGTCGAAGGTCTCGGCGTAGATGCCGACGATCGTGCCCAGGGCGCCGAAGCCGACAACCAGGAGGAGGACGGCGATCACGAGGGCCGCCGGCTCGTTGACCGGCGCGCCGGTGATCGGGATCGCGAGGGCCGCGAGGCCGACGCCGATGATCAGGGCGCGGAAGGCGCCGCCGATCAGGTAGCCGACGTTGACCTGCCAGTGGTGGATCGGGGCGGCGAGGACGTCGTCGATGAAGCGGTCGTTTCGGCCCTGGAAGATCGTCGAGGCGTTGTTCGAGTAGGCGGCCTGCGCCATCGCCATCGCGACGAGGCCGGGGACGATGAACTGGTCGTACGGGAAGCCGGAGATCTGGTTGATCCGATTGCCGAGCGAGAGCCCGAAGACGACGATGAAGAGCAGGGAGGAGACGACCGGGGCGAGCGTCGTCTGGGTCCAGAGGCGCAGCACGCGGTGGCACTCGCGCCGCGCGAGCCAGAGAAATCCCTGCCAGGGGTTGGGTACGGCCTGGTCGTTCACTAGCGGTGCGAGACCACGTTGACCATGGTGCCGCCCGGCTCACGCAGCATGAAGCGGCGGACGCCCCAGTCCTCGTCCCGGAGCGAATAGGCGATCTCGTAGCCCTGCTCCACGGCGCGAGCGTGGACGGCGTCCACGTCGTCGACCCCGACCGAGATCCCAGGCGCCGAGGGGTCGTCGTTGGTGATGATCGTCACCTGGGCCGAGCTGTTGTCGGGCGAGGCGACCGTCACCACCCAGCCCAGGTCCATGGCGGGCTCGAAGCCGAGCAGCCCCACGAAGAAATCCCGGGTCTCGTCGGGACGGTCCGAACGCAGATTTGGCACCGCCCGCGAGATCATCAGTGCAAGGTAACGCGGGCGCAGCGGGGGCGGCCGCTACCGACGGTCTCGGCAGCGGCCGCCCCGCCGCTCACATCTACATCCGCCAGCCGTCGACCGCGATGTACAGGTTGTCGATCCCGTTCGGGTGAACGAGGATCACCGGTGACAGGCAGGTCGAGGGCACGTCGAACGAGTCGTCCCTGATCCGGGCGTCACCCTTGCGGGAGATGGGCACCTGCCCGGTCGTGGCCGCGGCCATCATGTTCGAGTCGGCGCCGCAGTAGAGCGAGGCGCTGATCGTGTTGACCGGCCCCGGGGTGCCGTTCCCGGAAGGGGCCGGGATCACCAGGCCTCTGACTCGCAGATCCAGCTTGCCGTTGCTGCTGAGCTGCACGCTGCCTTCCTTCAAGACCCACGGTGCGCCACCCGGAGTCGACACCGTGGAACGCCGGCTCGGTGGGGGACGGCGGCATCGACGGCGCGAGTGATTCCCTGATCAGCTGCCCGCCGTGTCCCTTCCCTTGTCCGTGTTCCTTGCCGAGCGCGCCCAGCGCCCCAACCACGAGCGCGGTCGAGAGCGCCGCGAGCGCGGCGACGACGAACGTGCTCGGAACCCGCTTGGAAATTCGCATGGTCCGTAGTCCCTCCTGTAGTTGTCCCCTCCTCCCCGAAGGGGCCTACGGGCGAGGGTCCCGAGCGGTTTGCCCGCCGCGACGATCTCAGGCGCCGAGAAGCTCGTCCTCGACCGCCACCGCACGTCGTCCCGCCGCAACCGTCTTCATGTAGACGTCCTCGAGGGTGGCGGCGTCGAAGGTCTCCTTCAGGCCGGCGGCCGTGTCGCGGGCCATGATCCGCCCGCCGCCGATCAGCGCGATCTCCTCGCAGAGCGCCTCGGCCTCCTCGAGGTAGTGGGTGGTGAGCAGGATCGTCGTGCCGAGCTCGTGCAGGCGGCGGATGTAGCGCCAGAGCTCGTGGCGGAGCTCGAGGTCGACGCCGGCGGTCGGCTCGTCGAGGATCACCAGGCGCGGCTCGTGCAGCAGCGCCCGGGCGAGGAGCAGGCGGCGGCGCATCCCGCCGGAGAGCTTGGGCGCGCGCGTGTCTCGCTTGGCGCGCAGGTCGAAGATGTCGATCATCTCCTCGGCGCGCTCGGCCGCCGCCTCACCGCTCATCCCGTAGTAGCCGCCGTGGTAGACGAGAGTCTCGAAGACGGTCAGGAAGCGGTCGAGGTTGGGCTCCTGCTCGGCGATTCCGATCAGCCGGCGCGCCTCCATCGAAGCCGCCGGGGTGGCCGAAGACGGAGATCTCACCGTCCGTGAGCCGGAGCAGATTGCAGACCGCGCTGATCAGCGTGGTCTTGCCGGCCCCGTTCGGTCCGAGCAGGCCGAAGAAGCTGCCGGACGGCACCTCGAGGTCGAGGGCGTCGAGGGCGAGGGTGCCGTCGTCGTAGCGCTTGGTCAGGCCGCGGAGCTGGAGCGCGGGCGTGGGGGATGCCTCCATGCCCCCATGATTGCGAAGCCGCGCGGCGAGCCGGCCCGCTCAGCAGTGAGCGCCGATCGGCAGGTATCCCCAGCCGACGGAGGTGGTGTAGGCGTCTGGCTTCGGACGGGGATCCTGCCGGCCCGAGCGTGGCCGTATAGCGACCGCCCTTGCCGTCCCGAATCGATCAGGGTGACGTTGGCGCGCGGACCGGAGACGTAACAGACCAGGTATCCCACCCTCCGGCCGGACGGGTCGTCGAACGTCTCGGGGCCGAATCCATCGGTGTCATTGCCCGAGAAGGTGGCGCCGGGGAACTCGTTGACGAGGGTCCCGTTCACCAGGCCGGCGCGGCGTCCGCCGAGGTCGTAGATCTTGAGGTCGATGTCGGCCGTCGAGTCCCAGGTCAGGCTCACCGTGCGAGGGACGGCTCGAATCGAGGCTTCCTTGTGCTTGAGGTTCTTGCAAGGGACGCTCCTATAGCGCTTCTTCTTGCAGGCCTTGCCGCGCTTCGCCTTCGAACCCGCACGCCTGTGCGGAGCCGCTCGCTGCCTGTGCCGGCGACAGATCGATCAGCAGGCATGTACCCGCGACGACCGCCAACAGAGCGACAACGGATCGGAAACCCCTGCCCCTGAGCAACATCGATGGAACGGTATGGCTCGTTCTCCTTCCGGACATCAGTATTTGTCCACACGGAGGCGCGAGTAATGTGCGGATATGGAGGTAGTAGGCCTCCTCGGTCGAGTCGGATTGCCCGCTAGGGGCGAAGCGCCACAGCCCCGCCGCCACCACCGACCGCCCGGGCGAGCGCCGAAGCCGCGTCTTCCAGCGGGTACGTCGCTGCCACGGAAATGTCCAGTTTCCCCGCCGCGAGCAGCTCGGCCATCGCTTCGAGCATGGGACCGTCGGCCCGGACGATCACCGACGAAATCGCGATGCCGCGCTCCTCGTTCGGCGGATCCGAGGTGATGGTGGCCAGCCGGCCACCGTCGCGAACGGCGCGAATGGCGTCGGCGGATCCGCCTGGCGCCGCGTTTGCTGCCGCGGATACGCCCGAGGCGCCGCCGAGGGCACGGGCGTCCTCGGGCCAGCCCGGGTCGTGGTAGTCGAGCAGGTGGGAAGCTCCCAGTCGGCTCAGGCGTTCGTGGTTCGCCGGGCTGGCGGTCGCGATCACCTCGGCGCCTCGCACCACTGCGAGCGAGACGAGCACGCCGCCGGTGACTCCGCCGCCGCCGTGGATGAGCACCACATCGTCAGCGTGTATGCCCAAGGCCTCGTCGATCACCTGCGCGGCGGTGAGCGCCGGGACCGGGAACGCCGCCGCGACGTCCCACGAGACGGCGTCCGGTTTTCTCGCCAGCAGCGCGGCCGGGGCGATCAGCCAGGGCGCCCAGGTCCCCTGATCCCGCAGCGGCAGTGGATGGGTGAGAACCTCATCGCCTTCCTTCCAGTTCTCGACTGCATCGCCGACCGCGGCTATGACCCCGGCTGCCGCGACGCCAAGCGCCATCGGAGGTCTGCGGCCTACATCCCACTGGCCCGTCCGAACGAACTCGTCCCAGTTAGCGACCCCGGCCGCTCGCACCTCGATCAGGACCTCATCCTCCGCGACGGGACTGGGGCCGGGGAGATCAATCGTCTCGACAGGGCCGCCCAGACTGTGGATGCCGGCTACCTGCATACTCACCTCGACCACGGTATCCGGCGACGAGGAGCATTGAGCGATGAAGCCCGTGACGGTCGCGATCGAGGTCCCACAGCCCCGCGAACAGGTCTATGACTTTCTGGATGTCCTCGGCAACCACGAGCAGTTCACGGACCATTTCCTGGTCGACTGGCAGCTCTCGGGACCGCCAAGTGGCGTCGGAGCCAAGGCCCGTATGCGGGTCAAGAGCTTCGGGATCAAGGACAGTTGGATATGGCGGTGGTGGCCGCAGAGCGTCCCCGGATGACCGCCGAGGAGTCCGTGAGCGCCAAGGGTCACCGGCGTACCCGCGGCACCTATCGCCTCGAAGCGGATCCCAACGGCGGGACGATCATCGAGTTCGAGCTCGAGTGGCTGCAGGCAACCCTGCTCGATCGACTGAGCGCGCCCGTCGCGCGATCGATCGTCCGCAACGCGAACGCCCGGGCGCTTCAGCGACTCAGGGTGAGGCTCGAGGAGCTGGATGGCTGAGACTCCCCGACACCGGGTGGTTGTGATCGGTGGCGGCTTCGGCGGCCTCCAGGCGGTCCATCACCTGCGCCGAGCACCCGTCGAGGTGACGCTGATCGACCGGCGGAACTTCCACCTCTTCCAGCCGCTGAGCTACCAGGTGGCGACGGGGTCGCTGTCCGCGACCGAGATCTGCTTTCCGCTGCGCTGGATCTTCAGGCGCCACCGGAACGTCGCGAGTGCTGATGGGCACGGTGACCAGACTTCGACCTCGACGGGCGGAACGTGCGCCTCGAGCCCGGAGCCGGCGACGGAGGACCGCTCACGATTCCCTACGACACCCTGATCGTCGCCGGCGGCTCGCACTACGCCTACTTCGGCCACGACGAGTGGCAGGAGATCGCCCGGGAGGTCAAGTCGCTGGAGAGCGCCCTCGCGGTGCGCGGCGCAGATCCTGAGCGCCTTCGAGGCCGCCGAGCTCGAGCCGGACGAGGAGCGGCGCCGGGCCTGGCTCACCTTCGTGGTGGTCGGCGGCGGGCCGACCGGGGTCGAGATGGCCGGCCAGATCGGAGAGCTCGCCCGCGACACCCTGCGGCGCGAGTTCCGCTCGATCGATCCGGCCGAGGCGAGGGTACTCCTGGTCGAGACGCTCGATCGGCTGCTGACCAGCTTCCCGCCGAAGCTCTCGGCCAAGGCGGCCCGCTCGCTGGAGCATCTCGGTGTCACGCCGCTGCTCGGCCACACAGTCGTGGACATCGACGACCACGGGGTCACCATCGAGGACTCGGAGCACCGTCCGGAGCGCATCCCGACCCGCACCGTGATCTGGGCCGCAGGGGTGACGGCCTCGTCGATGGCCCGCCAGCTCGGCGAGGCGACGGGAGCCGACGTCGACCGGGCCGGGCGCGTCTCGGTCGCGGCCCGACCTCACGCTGCCGGGACATCCCGAGGTCATTCGCGCTCGGCGACATGGTCCGGGTGCTCGGCGAGGACGGCGAGCCGCAGCAGCTGCTGGGGGTGGCGCCGGTCGCGATGCAGCAGGGCCGCTACGTGGCAAAGGTTGTGAGGGCGCGGCTACGCGGCCGCGAGCTATGAGCCGTTCCACTATCGCGACAAGGGCAACGTCGCGACGATCGGGCGCGTCGCGCGCGGTGGCCGACGTCAAGGGATCGAGGGTGAGCGGCTTCCCCGCCTGGCTGCTCTGGCTCGTGATCCACATCTGGTACCTGATCGGCTTCGAGAACCGGATCCTGGTCCTGACCCGCTGGTCGTTCAGCTTCTTCACCCGCGGACGCGGGCGGCCGGGTGATCGAGGAGTTCGGCGAGGAGCGGGTAGGGTCGCCGGCATGGGAGCAGACTGCGAGGAGCAGGTGAGGAGATCTTGATCTACCGCAGCCCGGAGCCGGACATCGAGATCCCGGACGTCACGCTGACCGAGCACGTGCTCGGCGGCGCGGCCGAGCGCGGCGACCACCCGGCCTTCATCGACGAGCGCGAGCGGCGACGTGACCACCTACGCGGAGTTCGCCGCCAGGGTCGATGCGGTCGCGGCGCTGCTCCAGTCGCGCGGGATCGTCAAGGGGTCCGTGGTCGGGCTGGTCGGGCCGAACAGCGCCGAGTGGGCGATCGCCTACCACGCGATCCTGCGCGCGGGCGCGATCGTCACCCCGATGAACCCGCTGCTCACCCCGGAGGAGATCGAGCGGCAGGTGCGCGACTCCGGCGCCGAGCCTGATGATCGACGACGCCGCAGGGCTGGTCGGCGAGGCCGAGGCGGGCGCGACGCCCGGAGGAGGTCGAGGTCGATCCCGAGGACCTCGCCGTCCTGCCGTACTCGAGCGGCACCACCGGCCTGATGAAGGGCG
This sequence comes from uncultured Solirubrobacterales bacterium, assembly GCA_963825825.1. Lineage (GTDB taxonomy): Bacteria > Actinomycetota > Thermoleophilia > Solirubrobacterales > 70-9 > DASUPK01. The sequence goes on from CAWGUT010000004.1 coordinate 7,388, forward strand.
TGATGCTCACCCATCGCAACCTGGTGGCGAACATCGAGCAGGCCTGGAGCTCGATGCCGATCGCCGACGAGGACGTCCTGGTCGGCCTGCTGCCGTTCTTCCACATCTACGGGCAGACGGTGGTCCTCAACCTCGGCCTGGCGAAGGGAGCGACGATCGTCACCATGCCGCGCTTCGACCTCGACGAGCTGCTCGAAGATCGTCGAGGAACACGGCGTCACCTGGCTGCACGTCGCCCCGCCGGTGATCCTCGCCCTCGCCACCGCGCCGCAGGTCGAGGGCCGCGACTTCTCGAAGCTGAAGCTGGTGATCTCCGGCGCCGCGCCGCTCGACGCCGACCTCGCGGGCCGCGCCGAGGAGCGGATCGGCGCCCCGATCCGCCAGGGCTACGGGATGACCGAGCTCAGCCCGGTGAGCCACAAGAGCCGGCTGGCGAGGGTCGAGGAGACGCCGCCCGGCAGCGTCGGCGCGCTGATCCCGAACACCGAGGCCCGGCTCGTCGACCCCGAGACCGGCGAGGACGTGCCCGAGGGCGAGGAGGGCGAGATCTGGGTGCGCGGCCCGCAGGTGATGAAGGGCTACCTCAACAACCCCGAGGCGACCGCGGAGACGCTCGTCGAGGACGGCTGGCTGCGCACCGGCGACATCGGCCGGATCGACGAGAACGGCTTCTTCTTCATCGTCGACCGGCTCAAGGAGCTGATCAAGTACAAGGGCTACCAGGTGCCGCCGGCGGAGCTCGAGGCGGTGCTGGTCTCGCACCCGAAGGTGAAGGACGCCGGCGTGATCGGGATGCCGACCGAGGACGGGGAGGAGGCACCGATGGGCTGCGTCGTCGTCGAGGGGGACGTCGAGGGCGACGAGCTCCTCGCGTACGTGGCCGAGCGCGTCGCTCCGTACAAGAAGCTCCGCCGCATCGAGTTCGTCGACGAGGTCCCGAAGTCGGCCTCCGGCAAGATCCTCCGCCGCGTGCTGCGCGACGAGCAGGGCGCTGCGAAGAGCTAGCCGCAATCCTAGCGCGGGCCCGGGCCGAAAGTACTGACGGGAGGGCGGTCATTCGCCAGGAGGCCGCGGGGACACAAAGATAGGCTCACGTGCTCAAGCAGCCAGCGAGCGATCCTCGCGATCGCGACTGGTTGCTGGCCCTCGTCGGCCTGGCGGCTTGCGGCGGCGGCGACGACAGCTCATCGGACTCCGGCGCAACTGCCGCGGCCAACACCGCGACCGCCGCGTCGAGCGGCTCGACTATCAGCACTGAGGAATTGCCGTCACGGGACGGTCCTTGTAGAGTCCCGGGGCATGGCCCTGTGCACGAACAACGTGGACAAGCGCACGAACATCGCCTGCAGCGCGGAGTGCGCGACTGAGTGGATTCCGCTGACGGCGCAGGGCTCAGCCGTTCGGGCTCGAGGGCGGCGCGCCCTTCTTCAGCAGCGTCGCCAGGTAGATCACGATCTTCGTGTCGCCCTTGTTGGCGGCCCGGTGGATGGTCGAGGGCTGCTCCACGATCCACTGCCCGGCCCGGATCGTGCCGGTCTCGCCGCCCATGATCTTGCGGACCACGGTCGGATGGTCCGCCGTGCCGGAGAAGACGGTTACGCCCCCCGACTTGACGGTGTAGGTGAGCACGCCCGCCTGGACGTAGGAAGCCTGCGTGCCCTCGTGGTGGTGCAGGGGGATGGAGCCGTGCACCGGGATCGTCACGCGCGAAAGGCCGAGCGTGCGTCCCGGGGCGCCCCTCACCTTGGTGCTCTGCGCGAGCGCGGTCCGTGTCACGGTCGAACCGCCCGACTGCGCGATCACATGGCCGACGACGACGCCCGCGGCGAGCAGGCCGAGGGCCGAGAGCGCCAGGATGAGTCGGATGCGCCCCATCGCCCTGAAAGTACCGTCGGGATCGGCGGCTTCGGGAAAATGAAGCCGTGAACGACCTGCAGATCCTGCTGGCCGCGCTGTTCATCTCGGCCGCGCTCCTGAACTCGATCGCCAACTGGCTCAAGGTGCCGTACCCGATCCCGCTGGTGATCGGCGGACTGGTCCTGGGGCTGATCCCGGGGATGCCGGACGTCAGGCTCGACCCGGACCTCGTCCTGCTGATCTTCCTGCCGCCGCTGCTCTACTCGTCGGCCTTCTTCTACGACCTGCGCGCGCTGCGGGACGACGCCCGCGTCATCGCTCTCAACTCGATCGGGTTGACGCTGGCGACGGCGGCGGTCGTCGGGGTGGTCGCCCACGAGGTGATCGACCTGCCCTGGGCGATCTCCTTCGCGCTCGGCGCGATCGTCTCGCCGACCGACCCGGCGGCGGCGACCTCGATCATGCGGCGGGTCGGTGCGCCGCGCCGGATGGTCAACGTCCTCGAGGGCGAGAGCCTGATCAACGACGCGGCCGCGCTGGTCACCTACAAGGTGGCCGTCGCGGCGGCGATCGGGGAGGGCGTCTCGGCGTCGCACACGGGCTTCCAGTTTCTCGGCGATGCCGCCGGCGGCCTGGCGATCGGACTCGCGGTCGGCTGGGGAATCGCGGAAATCCGCAAGCGGGTGAACGACGTCAACACCGAGCTGACGATCTCGCTGTTCAGCGCCTACGGGGCCTTCATCCCCGCTGATCAGCTGGGGGTCTCCGGGGTCCTTGCCGTTGTCGCGGCCGGCCTGGTTCTGGGCTTCAGGGCCCCGGAGATCGCCTCGCCCGAGAGCCGGATGCAGGGCTTCGCCATGTGGTCGATCCTCACCTTCCTGCTGAATGCCGCGCTGTTCATCCTGATCGGCCTGCAGCTGCCGAACATCGTCGATGGGTTGAGCGGTGAGCCCGCCGGCCAGGTCGTGGGCTACGCCGCCGTGGTCTGCGCCGCGGTGATCGCGATGCGGTTCGTCTGGACCAACCTGATGACCGTGGTCATCCGGACTCTCGACCGGAGGCCCTCGCAGCTCGCCAGGCGCAGCACCTGGCGACAGAGGACGATCGGCGCATGGGCGGGGATGAGGGGGTCGGTCTCGCTCGCGGCCGCGCTCGCGCTGCCGCTCCAGACCAACGCCGGCGAGCCCTTCCCCGGACGCGACCTGATCCAGTTCATCACCTTCTCCCTGATCCTGGTGACCGTCGTGGGCCAGGGACTGACGCTCCCATGGCTGATCCGCCGGCTGGGAGTGACCGAGGACGGCGTCGACGAGGAGAACGAGGAGCTCAAGGCACGCCTGGTGATCGCGCGCGCAGCGCTCAACCGGGTGGACGAGCTCGAGGAGGAGGACTGGACCCAGGAGGACACCATCGAACGGCTCCGCGCGCTCTACAACTTCCGGCAGCGGCGCTTCAAGGCCCGGGCGGGGAAGCTCGACGGTCCCGACGCCGACGGCATCGAGGACCGCTCGCTCGCCTACCAGCGGCTGATGCACGAGATCTACACCGCCCAGCGGGCCGAGCTCGTGCGGCTCCGGAACGAGCGGCGGATCAGCTCCGACGTGATGCGCCGCGTCGAGCGCGAGCTCGACCTGGAGGAGCAGCGCCTGGAGGTCTAGCCCGGGTGAGAGCACGTGCCCGACCGCCGGGTCGGACTTGCCGTCGAGCATCTCGCGGTAGATCCGCTCGACGTCCTCGGGACCGGAGCCGTGCTCGACCCGGAGCCAGCCGCGGGCCCAGTCGACGTACTCGCGCCAGGCTTCGGCGAGCCGCTGGTTGACGCCCTCCGACCCCCAGTCCTCGGTGCGCTTCTTGAGGCGATCGGGCGCGAAGAAGAAGACGGGCTTCGGGCCGGCCAGCTCCGAGCCGCCGCCGAGGTCCTCGCGGTGGGTGATGCCCACCGCGGCCGAGTGCTTGAGCTCGTCCCCGAGGTGGCCGTGGACGGCGCTCCGGACCTTGGCGTCTCCCGACATGTCGACGTAGACGGACGGGTTTGCGGTCGAGCGAGTCGATCTCCTCATAGGGGACCACTCGGTCATAGACGCCGAGCGACTCCGTGAACTCGACGTTCCGCGGCGAGGTGAGGCCGACCACCTCGATCCCGTCGCGCCGGTGGAGCAGATGGGCGAGCGCTGACGAGGTGCGGCTCGAGGCGCTCGAGAGGATCGCCGATGAGGCGCCGAACATCCCCTCGTCGTCGAGGAAGTCATCGATCAGGAACGAGGTGAAGTAGAGGGGCCAGAGGAGGATCTCGTAGTCCTCGTTCTCCTCCTCGTACATCTCGTTGCCGTCGGTGCGGAGATAGCGGTTGTAGGCGGCCGGGAGCTCCTGCCGGTGCGGGCTCGCGTCGACGAAGTCCGTGTCGCTGGCGCGGTCGGGCCGCACGACCAGGTGGCTGGCCGACGGGAAGTAGCCGTAGACCCGCGTCCCCTCGGGAACACCGTCGGCCTCGCTCGCGACCACGTCCGCGAAGCCCCAGACCGGCATGTGCCCCCAGGGATCCTCGGCGGGGAAGAACTTCCAGTAGTTCATCGCCTCGCCCATCACCAGGTAGGTGATGTTGTTGGTGGTCAGTCCGAAGCGGTCGACGCCGAGCAGGACCTCGCCCGGCTCGAGCTCGGGCGCCTCGTCGTCGACGAAGCGGGTCTGGTGCAGGTCGTCTTTGCGGACCTGGAAGTCGATGCGGGGAGGTTATTTGGCCGCGTGCGTGTGGAGCTTCCGCTTCGCCGCCAGGAGCGCGCGGTCGGCAGCGTCGTGCAGGCTGAGCGCGTCGCCGACGGTGGCCGCGACGCCGTAGGAGGCGGTGACGGTCCCGTCGCCGAGCTGGGCCTCGGCCAGGCGCTCGATCGAGCCGCTTCGCGGCGATCTTCGCTGCCTCGAGCGTCGTCTGGGGCATCAGCACCGCGAACTCGTCGCCGCCGATCCGGAAGGCGTCGTCGGTGAGCCGCGAGGAGTCGATCACCGCCGCGACGCCCTGCGAGCACCTCGTCGCCGGCGGGGTGCCCGTAGGCGGTCGTTGACGGCCTTGAACCCGTCCAGGTCGAAGAGGCAGAGGGCGAGCGGATGGCCGTAGCGTGCGCTCCGCGCGGCCTCGACCACCGCCGCTCCTCGTATGCCCGGCGGTTAAGAGGCCGGTGAGCGCGTCCGTCCTGCCCTCCTTGGCCGCGAGCTCGAAGAGGGAGGCGTGGGCCATATGGGCGGAGATCGCGTCGCTCAGCAGGTTGAGCGTCTCGACGTCGGCGGGGCCGAAATGGCGCGGCTTCGGCGAGTAGACCTTGAGCACGCCGACCGCGCCGTCCCTGATGCTTGAGCGGGACGCAGATCATCGAGCGCAGGTTGACCCTCCTCGAGGCCCGGCGGTCGACGCGCGGGTCGATCTCCGTGTCCTCGCAGTAGAGGACCTGGTCCCGGTCGAGCGCGAGCCCGGAGAGCGTGCTGCGGCGGTCCATGCGGATGCCGAGATACGGGGTCGCCTCGCCAGAGGTCACGGCGTAGACCATCTCCTCGCCCTCGGGCAGCTCGATCACTGCGGAGGTGGCGCCGGTGATCTCCTGTGCCCGCTTGGCGGCCAGGTGCATGACCTGGTCGGTGTCGAGATCCGATGCGGCGATCTCGCTCTGCGTCTTGATGATCGCCATGAGGCGATCCGCGGCTCGCTTCCATGCACTCATGTTATCGGAGCCGCCGGTACTGAGTATTAGAGGCAGAGACGGCGACTGGACATTCGTCCATTCGAATCCGACCGGCTAACGACGCAAAGAGCGGCTTTTGGGGGTCGGCTTTAACAAGTCGTTGGTTCGCGATTAGGTAGAAGTGGGTAAATCTCCCTCTTCGGCAACTACGAGGAGGAGGCCGGACGATGACCGGACTGAACGGACGGCTTTCCGCGCTCGATGATTCCTTCCTGGCAGTCGAGAACGCCAGCGCCCACATGCACGTCGGCTGGGCTGCGGCGTTCCGGGGGCCGGAGGGGGGCCATGCACCTCGATTCGACGAGCTGCGGGATCACATAGCGAGCAGGCTCACCCGAGCCCCGCGGTTCAGGCAGCGGATCGCGTCGGTGCCCTTCGGGCTGAACGCGCCGATCTGGGTGGACGACGAGGGCTTCGACGTCGACCGGCATGTGCTCCGCTCGAACGCGACCCGCCTCCGGGACCTCGCCGACGCGTGCATGTCGACCCAGCTGCGGCGTGACCGGCCGCTCTGGCAGGTCTGCATCGCCGATCGCCTCGAAGATGGCCGGATCGGCCTCGTCGGCAAGGTGCATCACTGCATGGTCGACGGCATCGCCGCCGTCGAGCTCGGCTCGCTCCTGCTCGACCCGAGTCCGGATCCGCCCCCGGCGGAGTCCGACCGCTGGCAGCCGAGCGAGACGCCGGGCGCGGCGCGGCGGCTGCTCGGCGGGGTAATCGACCTGGTCAGGGAGCAGTCGGCGCTTGCGACGCGTCCGGCCAAGCTCCTGCGCTCGCCGGGCAGGATCGGTGAGCTGGTCGAGCCCGTGCGGCGGGTTCGGGATGCACTCACCGAGTCGCTGCGACCCAGCGAGCCCCGCGAGCCCGTCAACCAGCCGATCACGGGGGCGCGCCACCTGGCCTGGTTCAGCCGTCCGCTCGAGGACCTGAAGCGGATCGGGCGTCCGCTCGGCGCGTCTGTCAACGACGTTCTGCTCGCCGCCTCCGCCGGCGGAATGCGCAATTTCATGCGCAGCCACGATCGCGACCCGGCGCCGCTCAAGACCATGGTTCCGGTCAGCGTCCGGGATGGCGACGCCTCGGAGTTCGGCAATCGGATCTCGTTCGTGTTCGTCGATCTGCCCTGCGATGAGCCGGATCCGCTCCGCCGCCTGCAGAACGTGCGCCTCGAGATGACCGAGCGCAAGGAGGCCGGGATCCCGGAGGGCGGCGACATCGCGATGGCCGCCGTCAAGTACATGCCGCGTCCCGCGCAGCACGTCATCACCCGCAGGATCGCCAGTCCGAAGACCTTCAACCTGACCGTCTCCAACATCCCCGGCCCCCGGGAGCCGATGTACATGCTCGGCTGTGGGATGGAGGCGGCCTACCCGGTGGTGCCGATCGCCGACGAGCATGCGCGTGTCGATCGGGATGACCACCATCGGCGACCTGGCCTGCTTCGGCCTCTATGCGGCCAGCGAGATGCTGCCGGACTCAGACGAGCTGGCGGCGGCGATGGATGCCTCGATCGACGAGCTGCTCGATCAGGTCACCGCTTGAACTAGCGAATGAAGAGCATCTCGGCGTACTTCGGCAGCGGCCAGAGGTCGTCGGGGACGATCTTCTCCAGCTTGTCCGCCGCCTCGCGGACCCGCTCCATCCCGGCGACCTGCTTGTCGCGCGCATAGATCGCGAGGTCCATGCCCTCGACGCCGTCCGGATACTGGTTGGCGTCGTCGAGCTCCCTGATCGCCTCGACAAGCTCGTCGACCAGCGGGGTCGTCTCCTCGGTGACCGCGCCGATCCCGGCGTCGTCGCCGAGGGCCAGATAACGGAGGGCGGCCGGCAGGATCATCGTCCGGGCGATCGAGTCCGCGGTCTCGGCCTCGATGTTCGCGCGGATGATGTACTGCTCGAGCCAGACCTCGTAGCGGGACTCGAGCTCGCGCTCGTTGAGCACCCCGTACTTGCTCATCATCGAGACGCTCGGCTCGGCGAGCACCTCGGGCAGGGCGTCGGGCGTGGTCTTCAGGTTCTTCAGACCGCGCTCCTCGGCCTCCTTGTGCCAGGCCTCGTCGTAGTTGTCGCCGTCGAAGATGATCTGCTTGTTCTGCTCGTAGGCGTCCTTGACGACCTCGGTGACCGCGGTCGCCAGGTCGTCCGTGCCCTTGGCCTCGAGCTTGTCGGAGAGATCGTCGATCGCCTCGGCGACGATCGTGTTGAGCACCGTGTTCGGGAAGGCGAGCGACTGGCTCGACCCGAGGGCGCGGAACTCGAACTTGTTGCCGGTGAAGGCGAACGGCGAGGTCCGGTTGCGGTCGCCGCCGTGCATCGGCAGCGGGGGCAGGACCTCGGAGCCGAGCTCGAGGAAGGAGCCCGGGGTGTGCGGGTCGCCCGATCCCGAGGAGATCGCCTCGAAGACCTTCGTCAGCTCGGCGCCGAGGAAGATCGAGATGATCGCCGGCGGCGCCTCGTTGGCGCCGAGGCGGTGGTCCTGGCCGATCCCGGCCACCGACGCCCGCAGCAGGCCCTGATGCTTGTTGACGGCCTGGATGACGGCCGCGCAGAAGAACAGGAAGTTGATGTTGTCCGCGGGGGTGTCGCCTGGGTCGAGCAGGTTGGAGCCGGTGTCGGTGCTCATCGACCAGTTGTTGTGCTTGCCCGAGCCGTTGACGCCGGCGAAGGGCTTCTCGTGCAGCAGGCAGACGAGGCCGTACTTGCGCGCGACCCGCTGCATGACCTGCATGGTCAGCTGCTGGTGGTCGGAGCCGACGTTCGAGTTCTCGAACACCGGAGCGATCTCGTGCTGTGCCGGGGCGACCTCGTTGTGCCGGGTCTTGATCGGCACGCCGAGCTTCGCGAGCTCGTTCTCGAAGTCCATGATGCAGGCGAGAACTCGCTCGGGGATCGCGCCGAAGTAGTGATCGTCGAGCTCGTGGCCCTTGGCCGGCTTGGCGCCGAACATGGTCCGGCCGGTGATCACCAGGTCCGGGCGGGCGTAGAAGTAGTTCTCGTCGATCAGGAAGTACTCCTGCTCCGGCCCGACGGTGGTGAAGACGCGCTTCGCCTCGTCGGCGCCGAGCAGCCCGAGCGCCCGGATCGCGGACTTCGAGAGGGCGTCCATCGAGCGCAGCAGCGGGGTCTTGGCGTCGAGCGCCTCGCCCGTCCAGGAGACGAACGCCGTCGGGATGCAGAGCAGCGCGCCGTTCGGGTTCTCGAGGATGAACGCCGGGCTGGTCGGGTCCCAGGCGGTGTAGCCGCGGGCCTCGAAGGTCTCGCGGATGCCGCCGGTGGGGAAGGAGGAGGCGTCGGGCTCGCCCTGGATCAGCTCCTTGCCGGAGAACTTGGCGAGCCACTTGCCCTCGCGGTTGGGCTCGAAGAAGGAATCATGCTTTTCGGCTGTCAGCCCGGTGAGCGGCTGGAAGACGTGGGTGAAGTGGGTGGCGCCCCGCGCCAGCGCCCATTCCTTCATCGCCTCGGCGACCGCGTCCGCGAGGGTGAAATCGAGCGCCTCGCCGTGCTCGAGCGTGGCCTGGAGCTTCTCGTAGACGTCCGAGGGCAGCATCTCCTGCTGGACGGCCGGGGAGAAGACGTCAGCCCCGAAGGGGTTGTTGTCGGCCTTGGTCAGGTCGACTGTTCCCAGGGCCTCGCCATTCGGGCTCCAGGTGGCGGAAATGACGTTCTGCGCGCGGGTGTTGAGCATCGTCGGGGCAGCCTCCTAAACGGGTTCAGCGCGCCCAGATGGCGCGCCGAGTTGAACACGACGCGAGCAGATTAGAGCGACATGCCTGGGGCGGGCATTGTCCGGGCGTACAAAAATCCGCAAACTGGTTTCGACACCAGGTCGGGTGGCGTTTCCGGCCGGGGTGGTCGAGCCCGCGATAGGGTGCGCGGCGAGCAATCGACGGGAGGCCCGCGGTGACTCAACGAACGCGAGTGAACCTCGCAGTTTCGCTGCTGACGATCGCGATCATCGTCAACCTCATCCTGCTGTTCAGCGGGGACACCTCGCCCGGCTGGCCGCTCGCGGCGGTGATCCTGCTGGGGGCGTCCGCGCTCTTGATGCTCTCGCAGCGGCGCGAGCCTTAGACGCGCAGGGCCCGGTTCCCAGTCAGCTGCGAGCCGGTTGCCGGACGGGTCCTGCAGGTGGAGCACGTCCTCATCGCCTTCCCTGCCTCGCTGATACTCGACTCCCTTGCCTGAAATGCGCCGCTCGAGCTCTTCGAGGGACCGTTCGCTCGGCAGCACGATCTCGAACTCGCGCAGGCCGCGCGCACCGGGCGGCGGTGGAGGGGCGCCCTCGCCGGCCCAGGTGTTGAGGCCAAGGTGGTGGTGGTAGCCACCCGCCGAGACGAAGAGGGCGCCCGGGTAGCCGCGCACCGTCACGTCGAAGCCGAGCGCGCCCGAGTAGAAGGCCTCGGCGGCGGTCAGGTCGCCGACGTTGAGATGGACGTGGCCGATGCGGGTGCCGGGCGGCATGGCCGCGTTCGCGTCCTCGCGGCGCAGCTCGCCGAGCACCCCGTCGAGGTCGAGCGGCAGGGTGTCCATCTGGAGGACGCCGTCGCGAACCGGCCATTCTTCCCGGGGGCGGTCGCGGTAGAGCTCGATCCCGTTTCCCTCCGGATCGCTCAGGTAGAGGGCCTCGCTGACCAGGTGGTCGGAGGCGCCGCTGAGGTGCCAGCCGGCCTCGGCCACGCGCTGGAGCGCCCGGGCCAGGTCGGGGCGGCTGGGGACCAGGATCGCCAGGTGGAAGAGCCCGCTGGTGCCGCGGGGACGCGGCGGGGCGTCCGGGTCGCCGACCAGCTCGATGACCGGCAGGTCCGAGGGATCCCCGGTGCCCATGCGCACGCCGCCGTCGGAGGTCTCGATCTCGGCCAGCCCGATCGCGTCGCGGTAGAAGTCGCGGAGACCATCGAGGTCGGCAACCGTCAGGCGGACCGGGCCCATCGAGGTGCCGGGGTCGATCGAGCCGTTCTCGCTCACGGCCGTGACGATAGTCCCGTCGCTCGCGAGCACGAGGCATTACCGAGTTTTCCTACGAAAGTGCGGGGGAAAGTACCGATGTCCCGATCCCCCAATTGGCCGATGCTAGGCGGGACATGGGGGCGGATGCTTCTCGCATAGGTGGGGTCAACAGCTCTTTCGATCAGCCGGCGACCATGGCCAAGGTCCTGGGCTCGCTCTTCCTCGCCGGGGCGACCATCGGCGCCCTCTCGCTGATCCTGCCGCACCCGAGTGAGTACGACTCCTCGGCGCTCTGGACCAACGTCGGCGTGGCATACGCCTTCGGGTTCGCCGTGCTCCTGCTTCGTCAGCGACTGCCCGCCTGGGCCCTGCAGCTGTCCGTCCTGGCCGGAACGATCGTCGTCACCCGCGCCGTCTACTACGGACACGACCCCAGCGGCTACTACACGTTCTGGTACCTCTGGATCTGCGTCTATGCGTTCTTCTTCTTCGGACCGCGCTGGGGCGCTGCCCACGTGGGCGCGGTCGGCCTCGCCTACGCCTGGGTGCTCACTCAGGTCTCAGGTCCGACGCCTGTGCCGCGCTGGGTGGTGACCGTGGGGAGCATCCTGGTCGCCGGGCTGCTGGTCGATGCGCTGGCCGGCCGTCTGCGACGCGAGTCCGCGGCCGCCGCCGAGCGAGCCTCGAACATGGAGGCGGTCAGCGAGGTCGCCCGCCAGCTCGCCACCCAGAGCGACCCGCGCGCGGTCGGCTGGGCGATCTGCTCGGCCGCGGTCCGGACGGCGGGGGCATCCGCGGCGGTGCTCTGGCGCCCGACGATCTCCGGCGATGCCCTGCAGGCCGACGCTGCCGCGGGCGCAGACGTCGAGGCAATGCACCTTCCATTCGTGACCCCGGGCTCGGGCGCGATCCAGGTCTTCACCTCGGCCGAGGACCGCTTCGAGCTGCTGCGCGAGGGGCAGTCGGCCCAGGAACTCGCGCCGGCCTTCGAGGCGGGCGCCGCCCTCTGGGAGCCGGTGCTCAAGGACGAGGGTGCGGCGGTCGGCGTCCTGGCGGTCTACTGGCGCGATCCGCTGGACCACGTGAGCTCCGAGACGCGGCGCGCCATCGGCCTTCTGGGTCTGGAGGCGGCGATCGCGATCGACCGTGGCGAGCTCCTCGGACGACTCGAGATCGCGGCGCGCACCGATGACCTGACCGGCTTGCTCAACCGGCGAGCCTGGGACGAGGAGCTCAGCCGCGAGCTCGCCCGGGCCGATCGCAGCAGAGCGGCGCTCTGCGTCGCGATCGTCGACCTGGACCTGTTCAAGCAGTACAACGACACCCACGGCCATCAGGCGGGCGACCGCTTCCTCAAGCAGATTGCCGGGGTCTGGAGCCAGAGCCTGCGCACAGGTGACATCCTCGCTCGCTACGGAGGGGACGAGTTTGCCGTCGCCCTCCCGGGCACCAACCTGGAGCACGCCCAGCAGATGCTCGACCGTCTGGGCGGAGTCCTGCCTGAGGACCAGACCTGCTCGGCCGGCGTCTGCCAGTGGGATGGCGAGGAGAGCGCCGAGGGGCTCACGGCCCGCGCCGACACCCTGCTCTACGCCGCCAAGGGCGCCGGGCGCAATCGCACCGTCCTCGACTAGAGGCCGAGGTCGCGCAGGAAGCCCGGCTTGTACGCGGCGAGGTTGACGAAGGCGGGGAGAGGCATGTCGTCCGGATTGCCACGGACGCCGACGTGGCTGCCCTCCGGCACCTCGCCCTCGAGCCGCTTGCCGAGCTCGACGCGTCGTCCTCGGTGGCGGCGCCGACCAGCAGATAGCGGAAGCGCCGCTTCACCGGCAGGCCCTCGCCGCGCAGCTGGTCGGCGAAGCTTGAAGGTGTCGCGGATGTGCGGGAGCTCGATCACCACCTCCCACGGGATACTCGCCGTAGCTCGCGTCCACCTCGCCCTGGGCCTCGTTCTCGCGCATCTCCTCGGCGCAGCGCCGCCTCGTCGTCCGGGAGCGGCTCCTCCGCGTCCTTCCACTCTTCGGCGACGGGATGCCAGCGCATCAGCCGTACCTGCCCGACCATCCCCTCGTCTTCCATGATGTGCTTGACGACGCGCTCCGCCTCCTGGGCGGAGTCCTCGTGCCAGGCGTAGACGAAGATGAAGGAGCCGTCGCGCGTGACGATCACGCTGCCGCCGAGCAGCTTGCGCGCCTCGTCGTCGAGTCGCAGGTCATGCAGAGCACCCGAGAGGGTGTCGGCATGCTCGTCGCGGTCGAGGGCGACCTCGACGCGCCACTCGTCACGGCTGCGGGGCGGGTCGTTCCAGTCGTTCACGGCGCCAACTCTAGACGTCAATCAGCCGGCCGCTCGGCCCCAGGTTGATCACCCTGGTCTCGCCGACCTCGTCCTCGGCGCCCCAGGCCTCGTGGATGTGCCCGCACACCGCGAGCGGGGGGTGCTTGGCCTCGATCGCCTCGAGAATCGCCTCGCTGCCCAGGTGGTCGCCCGAGCTCGAGGTGTCGCAGTGGCCCTTGGGCGGGGAGTGGACGACGAGCACGGCGCCCTCCGGGCAGGCGGCGAGGCGCTCGGCCGCCTGGTCCTCGTCGAGGTCGAAGCTCCAGTCCCAGGGAGTGATCGGGATCCCGGCGCCGAGCCCGAAGAACTGCGTGCCGTCGATCTCGGCCCCCTGCCCGTGGAGCACGGTCGCGGCGTCCCAGCCCTCGCAGGCTGCCCGCAGGGCGTCCTCGGTCTCGTTGTTGCCGGGCACGAGCACGGTCGGGACCGAGATCGGCCGGAGCGCGTCGATCGTCTCCTCGAGGCCCTCGTGGACCGACGCGAAATCGCCGGCGGCGATCACGACGTCGGCCTCGGAGGAGCGCTCGACCAGGCTCGCCGGCCTGGTCGAGGTCGCGATGCAGGTCGCTGAACGCGAGCAGCCTCACGGCCCGCAGTCTGCTCACGGGATTCGGCGGCCTACGCGGCGCGCCTGGTCGGGATGTCGCCGGGGCGCAGGTAGCCGAGCTCGTCGAGCTTGTCGGCGAGGATCTCGTGCATCTCGATGATCTCCTCGCGGGTCATGTGGTCGGCCCAGCCGCCGGGCTCGGCTCGGCGGATCTCGCGGCCGGCGCCCTTGGCGGACTTCGGCACGCTGAGAACGAGTTGGTCGCCGGCGATCTCGTCGAGCTGCTCGCGGCTCGCCTCGATGCCGAGCATCCCGCAGATCCGCTCCAGGGCAGCGACCGGGTCGGCGCGCATCTCCTCGTAGCGGATCAGCACCCGCCGCTTCGGCTCGGTGCGCGCGTAGGTCTCCTGGACCACCTCGGTGCGGTGGAGCCAGACGCTCGACTGCCAGCGGATCAGGGCCGGCCTGCCGGTGTCATCCAGGGGATAGGCGCCCTCGTCGGTCGCCCAGCTGCCGTCCCTGTAGGCGTCGAGCCAGGAATCGACGACGTCGCGGCCGTCCCGGAGCAGGAAGATCAGCGAGGACTCGGGGAAGAGGTCCATGATCGTGTCCGCCGCGTGGGACCCCGGCTCCTTGACGACGACCACCGGCTCGTCGATGCCGCCGGCCTCGGCGATGTCCTGCGCCGCCTGCGCCTCGAAGCGGGTGCTGATCAGCTCGCCGCAGCTGCGGCATCCAAGCGTCGCGGTAGCGGTCGGAGAACAGGTAGTCGCGCTTCTTGCGCTTGAAGTCGGCGAGGGTGCCGAGCTTGGGCGGATCCTTCGCCGTCGCCCAGGCCAGCGGGATCGGGCGCCAGACGCCGAGATGGTGCCCGATGTGGGGGTCGTCGATCGGGACCACGCGCTCGAGCGCGGCGAGCATCCGCAGCAGCCAGGTGCTGCCGCTCCGGGAAGACCCGAAGATCCAGGCCAGCCGCCCCGGTGCCGTTACCGAGATGTCGGGTGTGACTCCCTCGGGCACGATGCCCCTTCTCCGATCAGGATGGTGACATGGTCCGACGCTTCCTGCGGCCGCAGCTTGGCCCTCTGTCAGACAGTAGACGCGATCGGCTCGGCCGGCTCAGACGCGGCAAGACGAGACCGATCAGGATGCAGACGATGCCGAGCGCGTAGTTGACGAGCACGGCAAGGATGATCCCGATCACTATGAGAAGTAGCGGTAGCTCCATGCCGCCTTCGATACCCCGGAGGCGAGGCCGAAACCCGGCGGCTAGACTCGATTGAGGGGAGTGAGCTGTCAGCAGATAGGAGCGAAGTGGGAAAGGTCTGGGTTCTCGACACGGAGACGAAGGGCACCGGAGCAGAGATGGTGCCCCTCGAGAAGGCACAGCGGCGATCGGCCGGCAGGGGTCCGACCATCGCGCCGAAGCCGAGCCTCGGCCTGAGGCGCCGCCCGCTCCGCGAGGGCCGCTGAGGTTCAAGGTCGTCGACGTGATGACCCAGCTCCCGCTCGCCGAGGATGCCGATACACGCACGCGCTCGAGGCTCTGGAGGGAGTCCGCAGCATCGTGGACGTCCGGATCTACGCGTGGCGGGCGGAGGACGAGGATTGGAAGCCGCTCACGTTCGACGAGAAGAAGCGGCTCTGGAACCTCCGGGGCGCCGCGAAGGCGGCCTGACCGCGGTCCGCGGTGGGTGGATATTTCTGAGCCGCGGGTAAGCCATATCCGCATGCCTCAAGTCGCCATCCTGGACGTCGACGGCACGCTCGTCGACACGAACTACCACCACGCGATCGCCTGGTTCCGGGCGTTCAGGCGCCACTTCCTGACCCTTCAGGTCTGGCGAATCCACCGTCACATCGGGATGGGCGGCGACCAGCTTGTCGCCGCGCTCGCCGGGGACGAGGTGGAGGAGCGCCTCGGCGACAGCATCCGCGACGCGGAGTCCGACCTCTACCGGGAGCTGATCGGCGAGGTCCAGGCGATGGAGGGCTCGCGCCGGCTGATCGAGGACCTGAAGGACGCGGGCAACGCGGTGGTGCTGGCGAGCTCGGCCAAGGAATGGGAGGTCAAGCACTACCTCGGGCTGCTGGACGCCGCCGACGATCGTCGACGCCTGGACGACCTCCGACGACGTCGAGCGGACCAAGCCCGAGCCGGACCTCGTGCACGCGGCGCTCGACAAGGTCGATGGGCGCCCGGAGGACGCGCTGCTGATCGGGGACACGGTCTGGGATGTGGAGGCGGCGCACCGGGCCGGCGTCGAGACGCTCGCGGTGCTGACCGGTGGGTTCTCCGAGCAGGAGCTGAGCGACGCGGGCGCGCGCGAGGTCTTCACCTCTGTCGAGGAGCTGCGCCAGAGCCTGGTCGAGACGCCGCTGCGGAGCAGCTAGCCGCTGTCGCCGCCGACCGCGGCGAAGCGGTTGCCCTCCCGCCTCACCAGCCCGCGCCGCCGGGCGAGCCAGAGCGCACTCGCCGAAGCGGCCTGGGCCCCAGAAGCGGGACTCGACCGCGCGCCGGAGCTCCCGCCGGTTCATCGGCCCGTGCTCCCGGAGGGCCGCGACGAGGTCGGTGACCTCCCGCTCGATGTCCCGGTCCTCTTCTCGCGGGGAGGAGACGGAGAAGGGGGCCCAGGAGGAGCGCTGCGCCCGAGGCCTGGCCTCCGGATCCGGCGGACGGCGTCGTGAGAACCGCCCGCTCACGTGCTCTCCACGGTCTCTGCGGAGAGCGGCTCAGCGATCTCCTCCAGGTGCTTCTGCTCGGCGCGCACGCCGAGGAACCACTCGACCAGAGCGGCTATGCACATCAGAGCCGCCGTGATCGCGAAGGCCACGAACACGGCATCGGGGTTCCCTCCGTCGACGACCTTGCCGTAGTAGAGGGGCCCGATCGCGCCGCCGATTCCCGTCGCGATCGCGTAGAAGAGCGCGATCGCCATCGCCCTCGTCTCCAGCGGGAAGATCTCGCTGACAGTCAGATAGGCGGCGGAAGCGGCGGCGGAGGCGAAGAAGAAGGTGCCGCAGAGGACGGCCACGAAGACCCAGACCGAGGCGCCGGTCTGGGCGATGAGGTAGCCGTTGACCAGCATCCCGATCCCGCCCAGGAGGTAGGTGGCGGTGATCATCTCCCGTCGGCCGAATGTGTCGAAGAGCCGGCCCAGCATCAGGGCGCCGAGGAAGTTCGCGATGCCGAAGGGGACCAGGTAGAGCCCGGCGACGCTGTCGCCCACGCCGAAGAAGCCGGTGAGCAGCCCGGAGAAGTTGAAGAGCACGGCGTTGTAGAGGAATGCCTGCGTGGCCATCAGGGCGAAGCCGAGCAGGAAGCGCCGCGGGTACTTCTTGAACAGCGTCCGACCGATGTCGATGAAGCCCGTGCTCTCCCGCGGGTGTATCTCGAGCTCCAGGTCCGGCTCGGGCAGGTCTCGCCGCCCGGTCTCCTCCTTGACCGTCTCCTCGATCTCGGAGACCAGCTTCTCGGCCTCCTCCTGTCGCCCGTGGACCATCAGCCAGCGCGGGCTCTCCGGCACGTAGCGGCGGACCAGCATGATCCCGACAGCGAGCAGCGCACCGAGTGCGAAGCCGAGGCGCCAGCCGAGGTCCGTGCTGAAGATCGAGGTGTCGAGCAGAACCCCTGTCAACGCAGCTCCGAAGGCTGCGCCGAGCCAGAAGCTCCCGTTGACCGCCAGATCGACCCAGCCGCGCACCCGAGCCGGAATGAGCTCGTCGATCGCTGAGTTGATCGCCGCGTACTCACCGCCGATCCCGAATCCGGTGAAGAAGCGGAAGAACACGAACCACGCGAAGCTGCCGGCGAACGCCGTGCCGACCGTGGCCAGCAGGTAGAGGAGGAGCGTGACGATGAAGAGCCGCTTGCGGCCCAGCCGGTCGGTCAGGTAGCCGAAGAAGAGCGCTCCGAAGCAGGCGCCGAGCACGTAGGCGGTGCCCGCCTGGCCGAGCTGGGACGCCGAGAGTCCAAGGGTGCCGGGCTCCTGCAGGCGGGCGCCGATTGCGCCGACGATCGTGACCTCGAGGCCGTCGAGGATCCAGACGGTCCCGAGTCCGATGAGGACGAGCCAGTGCCAGCGCGCCCAGGGCAGGCGATCCATGCGCGCCGGGATCTTGGTCCTGACGGTGCCTCCCGCCTCCGGCTTCCCTGCCGTGGCTCCGCTCTCCATATCCCCGCTTATCCCCCCGTCTCCACCTCCTCCAAACTGCGGGCGGCGATTGCAACCGTCTCCTCGTCGAGCTCGGCGTCGACAAGCTCGTAGCGCTTGGCGAGCTCGGCGATCAGCGCCTCCTCGATCTCGCCCACGTCGACCTCGCGGCCGAGCTCGTCGGCCACGCTGCCCGATGTCGCGGGGTCCCAGTCGAGCTCGAGCGCCCGATAGACCGGCTCGAGCACCCGCGCGACCTCGCGGCCGCCCGAGGCGACGACGACCCCGCCCATGTGGGCGCCGCCGCGGATCATCCGCTGGCCGATGCCGGCGAGCTTGGTCCGGCCGCGGGCGTTGACGCTGTAGGCCCCGGGGCAGTACTCGCCCGGGACCTCGCCGACCCTGGCGTCGACGCCGAGCCCGCGCAGGGCGTCGGCGATCAGGTCTGCCATCTCCTCGAAGCGGGCGTAGGTGCGCTTCGGGGGCTGCGGGTCGCGGTAGGCGCGGGCGATCGCGATCGTGCCCTGATGGAAGACGGCCGCGCGGCCGCCCGCCAGTCGCTCGACGGCCGCGAACCCGGCCGCGCGGGCGGCCTCGGCGGCGGCCTCATAGCCTGGGCTGGCGACGTCCTGGCGCCCGAAGGCGACCTCGTTGCCCGGGCGGTGGATGCGGATCGTCGGGGGAAGCTCGCCGGCCGCCACCCGGCGCAGGATGGTGCGCGAGACCGCCGTGCTGAGCTCGGGCTGGTCGGGGAAGGAGTGGCGGATCAGGCGGAGTCGCTCCACCCGGTCAAGTCTGACGGGCGCCGGGCTCGAACCTACGCGGCCTCGTCCGGGTCGTCCCCGAGCAGCGCCTCGCGCAGCAGGCGCTCCTCCTCGTCGAAGAGGTGGCCGATCGTGCGGTCACGGTCGAGCAGGATGCGCCGCTTGGTCTGCGTGGTCGCCTCGCGCGGTGCCGAGGCGATCCGGCCCGCCAGCTCGACCGCGCGCGCCATCAACTCGTCGGCGGGGTGGACGGCGCCGACGATCCCCATGCGGAGCGCGCCCGGGGCGTCGAGCAGCCTGCCGGTGAGCGTGAGCTCGGCGGCGACCGGGGCGGGGAGGGCCGCTCGGGCGGCGGCGTAGCTCGGAGGTATCCCGCGCGGCAGCTCGGGGAAGCCGAAGCTCGCGTCCTCGGCGGCGAGCCGCAGGTCGCAGAGCAGCGCGAGAGCGAAGCCGCCGGCCAGGGCCGGGCCGTTGACCGCTGCGACCACCGGCTTGAGGCAGCCGGCGACTGCCCGGAAGGAGCCGATGCTCGTCTCGACCAGGCGCTCCCTGTGGGCGCGGTCGCCGCCGAACTCGCTCGTGTCCATCCCCGCAGCAGAACGCGGGCGGGGCGCCGGTGAGCACGATCGCGCCGACCTCTGGGTCCTCGCCGAGCGCGCCGAAGGCGTCGGCCAGCTCGACCCGCAGGTCGATCGAGAGGGCGTTTCGCTTCTCCGGCCGCTGCAGCGTGACCACCGCGACTTCCTCGCGCCGCTCGAGGGAGAGGAGGCCGGCCATGGAAGGGCATCATCTCCGAAACGCGCGAAGGAGGACGATCGATTGAAGTCGCACACCGAGTACATGACCTTCAACACGGATGAGCGCCGCGAGTTCATCCGCATCACCGAGAACGTGCAGAGCGCGGTCGACACGGCAGGGGTCGCGGAGGGGATGGTGCTGGTCTCGGCAATGCACATCACGGCGGCGGTCTGGGTGAATGACGACGAGCCGGGGCTCCAGGAGGACACCCTCGAGTGGCTCGACAAGGTGGCGCCGCCGAGCTGGAAGGAGCCGGCGAACGAGGTGGCTCGCGAGCTGCTTCCGGATCCCGGCGACTACCGCCACCACCGCGGCGGTGAGGACAACGGCGACGCGCATCTCAAGAACCTGCTGGTCCACCACCAGGTCGTCCTGCCGATCACCGAGGGCCGCCTCGACCTCGGTCCGTGGCAGGCGGTCTTCTACTGCGAGTTCGACGGCCGCCGCTCGAAGCGGCTGGTGATCAAGGTGATGGGCGATTAGCGTCGCGCGAGCCGAACTCAGGCGGAGGGCCCCTCTCTGGCCGCTCCCGCCATGGTGATCGGCGCGGTGGTCTCGGTCCAGCTCGGGTCGGCGACAGCGACCACCCTGTTCGACCAGGTCGGGCCCGCGGGGGCGGTGCTCTATCGGCTGCTGTTTGCGGCGGTGCTCCTGCTCGCGATCTGGCGACCGGTGCTGATGGAGGCAGGCCGCGAAGGGCTGATCCTGGCGATCGCCTTCGGGGTGACCCTCGCCGGGATGAACCTCAGCTTCTACGAGTCCCTCGACCGGATCGATCTCGGGATCGCGGTGACCTTCGAGTTCGTCGGGCCGTTGCTCGTCGGGCTGCTCGCGTCGAGGCGGGCGCTCGATCTGGTCTGGGTCGCCTGCGCCGCGATCGGCGTGCTGCTGCTGACCCGTCCGTCCGGGTCGGCGAGCGCGGCGGGCATCGGCTTCGCGCTGCTCGCCGGCGGGTTCTGGGCCGCCTACATCCTGCTCAGCGCTCGGGTGGGCCGAGCGTTCTCGGGCGGCCGCGGGCTCGCTCTGGCGATGGGGGTCGCGGCCGCGCTGATGGTCGTCCCGGGTACCGCCGCCGCGGGCGGCGACCTGCTCGACCCCGGCGCCGCGGCGGTCGGCGCCGCGACCGCGGTGCTGAGCTCGGTGATCCCCTACTCGCTCGAGCTCGAGGCGCTGCGGCGGATCGCGGTGGGCACCTTCGGGGTGCTGATGAGCCTCGAGCCGGCGGTGGCCGCGCTGATCGGACTGATCGCCCTCGACCAGGGGCTCGCCACCGTCGACGTGCTCGGCATCGCCCTGGTCGTGGTTGCCAGCGCGGGCGTGCTCGGGGCGTCGGTGGCGCAGGCGCCGACCGAGGCGTAACTAGGCCGCGCGACGAAGCCGCCGCAGCCGGCGGCCGAAGCGCAGCCGGGCGAGGCCGGAGGCCGCCGACATCTCGATGGTCGGCTGCTCGCACTGCGGCCGTGCCGAGCAACGACGGCATGTGGTGCTCGATCTGGGCCTGGAGGCAGGCCCGACATGAGCACTCAGGAACGGATATGCCTGTGTTCGAACAGACCGTCATCCGGATTCCATAAGCCGAAGCGGGGTCACGGTAACCCCATCGGCGGTCGGAAATCCCGCAAATAGCCCGAAAGTGCGTAGTTGACGTCCGGTCACTCGAACCCCGTATGAGCCCCCTGCAAGGATCCGCGGAGATGGAAGCAAAGGGGCCAGATGTCCGCGCCGATTCCATTGCGGAGGCGGTCGGCAAGGCGCAGGTCCACGCGCCGACGCGGGGCAACCGCAAGCTGGAGCACTTCCTCGACGCCGTCAACGCGGACGAGCGCGTGCGGGCCTGGTGGTACATGGCGCAGATCAACTCGGAGCGTCTCGGGATGTCCGATCACTCCTGGGTCCACGTCCAGGTGGTGCTCAACATCGCGCTGCGGCTGCTGCGCCTGCTGGTCAAGGGCGGCATCGAGCCGGCGATGGTCAGCGACCACCGGATGAAGGACCGCGACGCCGAGGTCGTCGTGGCGGGGGGCGCCCTGCTGCACGACGTCGGGATGTCGGTCCACCGCACCGACCACGAGGCCTACAGCCTCTTCCTGGTCCAGGAGCGGCTGCAGTCGCTGCTCGTCGACACCTACCGGGAGCCGGAGCGCACGGTGGTGATCTCGGAGATCCTGCACGCGATCATCGGCCACCGCCGTCGCGGCGAGCCGTACACGCTCGAGGCCGGGGTGGTGCGGGTCGCGGATGCGCTCGACATGGCCGAGGGCCGCTCACGCATCCCGGTCGAGGACGGCCAGTACGGGATCCACGCCCTCTCGGCGGCGGCGATCGACGAGGTCCGGATCGAGAGCGGGGAGGAGCGGGCCGTCCGGATCGAGATCGAGATGAACAACTCCGCGGGCATCTTCCAGGTCGACGACCTGCTCGCCACCAAGCTCCGCGGCACCCCGCTGGAGGGCCACGTCGAGGTGATCGCCCAGGTCTCGGGCGAGACGGAGAAGCGCCTGCTGCCGTCCTTCCGCCTGTAGCGCCGGGGGCGAAACCGCGATCTCGAGCACTTTCCTGGCTGTGGGCCGGGAAAGCGGCTCGAGATCAAAACCGAGCTCTGGCGGCTTGGGCGAGCTCCAGCACGGCGTCGTTGCACGCGCGTCAGCTCCTCGACTCTGGGCTTCAGCTCCGACGAGATCGACGGTCGCGTCGCAAGCGGCCGCCTTCATCGACTTATGGCGCGGTGTCTATGCCGTCGGGACGACCGACGACTGACCGTCACGGATGGTGGTTGGCCGCGGTCTTGGCGTGCGGGAGTCAGGCGCTGCTGAGCCATCGAGAGCGCGGCCAGCTTGGGGGATTCTTCAAGACGAACACCGGCAATGAAGGAGGAGCTGAGCTCGGCCGCCGGCGATCGACGTTTCAGTGCCGGCTGAGCGAAGAGTCATCGGCGGAACGGAATTCGTCTCCATCGCCGACGTGATCTCGGCGAGATCGGATCAGCCGGAGCGCGAGCGGATCCCGGTAACGAGCCCCGGCCGGACCTTGCTCGATCTCGCCTCCCTTCTGCACCCGAGCCAGCTGGAGACGGCCGATCAACGCGGCGGACAGGCTCGGGCTGATCGATCCGGAATCACTTCGAGCCGAACTGCGATGAGCAGCGGTGGTGCGACCGGTGCTCCGGCGCTACGGCGGGTCCTCGATCGGCACACCTTCGCCTTCACCGACTCGGAGCTGGAGCGACGATTCTTGCGGCTGGTTCGGCGAGGCAAGGCTGCCACAGCCGGAGACCAGCAACGCATGTGAACGGTTTCCGTGTGGACTTCCTCTGGCCGGAGCTGCGGCTGGTGGTCGAGACCGATGGCTGCGTTACCACCGGACGCCGGCCCAGCAGTCAAAGGACGGGCCCGAGACCAGGCATTGGTCGCCGCCGGCTTCACTGTCCTGCGATTCACCCACGCCCAGGTCCGATACGACCCGGAGCATGTGGTCGAGACCTTCGCGCTCTGTCCTGACGTGGATCCTGAAGCGACTTTCCCGGCGCTAGGCCGGGAAACTGCTCGAGATCCGTCCTAGACGCCCGGCGCCCTCGCCGCCCCGGCCCTCGCCGGCCGCGAAGCGGGCTGCGCCCTCGACGCCGACGCCCGTGACCGCGCCGCCGATCTCGGCCTCTCGGGCGAGACCCTCCTCCAGGGGGAGGCCGAAGCCCTCCAGGGCCGAGCGGCGGTCGGCGAGCATCGTCTCCTGCGGGAACGAGGCGAGGCCCTCGGCCATCTCCAGAGACCGCTCCAGGTGCTTCCCGGGGGGTACCACCTCGGTGAGCAGTCCCATCCCGAGTGCCTCCTCGGCCTCGACGATCCGGCCGGTGAGGATCATGTCCAGTGCCCGGCCCATGCCGACGATCCGCGGCAGCCGCTGGGTCCCGCCGTCGATCAGCGGGACGCCCCAGCGCCGCTCGGGGAAGCCGAGCTTCGCGGTCTCGGTGCCGACCCGGAGGTCGCACCAGAGCGCCAGCTCGAGCCCGCCGGCCAGCGCCCAGCCCGAGATCGCGGCGATCGTCGGCTTCGAAGGGGTGATCCGCGTGAAGCCGAGCGGCCCGTCCGGCCGCGGCTTCAGCCACTGCTTGGCGATCCCCTCGTCGTTCATCGCCGCCGCCACGGACTTGAGGTCGGCGCCGGCGCAGAACGCCTCATCGCCGGCGCCGGTGAGGATCATCACCCGAGCCTCGTCGTCGGCCTCGAAGCCGCGGTAGGCCTCGAGCAGCTGGTCAGCCGTGTTCGGGTCGACGGCGTTCCGCCGCTCGGGCCGGTCGATGGTGATCACCGCCGCGGCTCCGCTCCGCTCATAGCCGACCTCGGGCATTGGCCTCAGCCCGGAGTGGCCTGCGGCCATCCCCGCAGGTAAGGCAGCGGGTCGACCGGTTTGGTCTCGGCGCCGGGCGTCGCCTTGCCGACGCGGACCTCGAAGTGGAGGTGCGGGCCTTCGCAGGAGCCAGTGCACCCGAGCCGGCCGATCAGCTGCCCGGCGTGTACCTGCTTGCCGAGCAGCACCGGCGACGGCTTCAGCATGTGCATGTAGACGAAGCTGTGGTTGTCGTCGGGGCTGTAGATCGTCAGGAAGTTGCCCCGGCCCCCCGCATCGGGGTCGGTGTTCTTGCCTCGATCGACGACGATCCCGTCGTGGACGGCGACCTCTGGCGTCCCCGTCTTCCCGAAGATGTCCTGGCCCTCGTGGACGTGGCCGTAGCGGGAGGCGCCGAAGCGAGCCTGGGCGTCGCCGAAGTCGTGCGCACCGATCAGCGGGAAGACGTAGCCAGGGGCGAGGCCCGGGGGCGTGCCCGAGTCGATGCCGAAGAGCGACGGCGCTGTTCGCCAGCGACTGGCGGCCCGGCGCCGGCGTCGAGTCCCGGCACCGGCAGGCCGAGCACCGAGCCCAGCGCCGCGCTCAGCCCAGCACCACAGTGACCGCGAACCCCGCCTTGGCGGTCGGCCAGACCAGGCCGCGCCTTCGCGTCGCGGCCCGCCTGCGGTTCTCCGCGGCGCGGGCGCGCCTGCGGACCGGGCCCTGGACACCCGGTTCGATCCGGGCGCGTGCGGGCTGGGGCGGCCTACGTTCGGCCTTCGGCGGCTTGGGTTCGGCCTTCGGCGGCTTGTGGCGCGACCAGACGTAGCGCTCGTGTCGCTCCCTTTCGCCCCGCTCTCGACGCAGCCGCTCGAGCCGCGCCTGGCGGCGCTGCTCCAGGCGCTCCTGCATCGCCCGATCGCGCTCGGCACGCTCCCGCTCGATCCGCTCCCGACGCGCCCGCTCGGCGCGCTCCCGCTCGACTCGCTCGCGCTCGAGCCGCCGCGCGATCGACTCGCGGCCACCCTTGAACGAGACTACGTCCGCGTCACCGCCACCGAAGCGTCGCGCGGGCACCGTCCGGCGGTGCGTTCGTGGATCGACGACGCGATCGTCCCCTGCGAGCCCCATGCCGCTTCGGGTCTAGCGGCTTCCGAGGCGCTCGAGGTCCTGCGTGCGCCTGTCTTTGCGGTTTTCGAGGCGAATCTGGATCAGCGAGAGGACGGTCACGAGGATCGCGAAGAACGCGATCAGCCCGAAGGCGAAGAAGGTGACCACCTTGTCGTCCGTGCGCCCGTAGACGCCGACGCCGTCGGCGGCCATCGCAGCGGGCGCGATGACGAGCGGGCCGACCACCGCGAGACAGCGCGACGAGCAGGCGGCGAAGAGAAGTCGCGAAACGCATGCCCGGGCAATCTAACGAAACAGGCAGCGCCTAATACCATCCCGCCTTAGGCGCGTCTTACGGATTCGGCCCGCCACGATGCCGCGGCCCTCGGCGCCCCGGCCGAGGACTCCGGCATGGATCCGATCTCCTATTTCCAGGCAATCGTCCTCGGCCTGCTCCAGGGAGTCTCCGAGCTCTTCCCGATCTCCAGCCTCGGGCACAGCGTCGTGCTGCCGCGCGTCTTCGGCTGGGACATCCACCAGAACGACGACTACTTCCTGAGCTTCCTGGTCGCCACCCATTGCGCGACCGCCCTCGTCCTCCTCCTCTTCTTCCTCAAGGACTGGGGCCGCATCGTCCGGGGCCTCGGCCGCTCGCTCCGCGACCGCTACATCGATCCCGAGGACAGCTACGCGAAGCTCGGCTGGCTGCTCGTGCTCGGCACGATCCCGGCGGGACTGCTCGGCCTGCTGCTCGAGCACCCGCTGCGCACGCTGTTCGCCTCGACCCAGACGGCGGCGATCTTCCTCTTCGTCAACGGCCTGATGCTGTTCGGGGCGGAGGCGCTGCGCCGCCGCGCCCCCGTCCGAGACAGGCCGGCATCGAGGACGACGAGGTGATCGCGCGCAGGCTGAGCTTCCGCGACGCGCTCGGCATCGGCACGGCGCAGGCCCTCGCCCTGATCCCGGGGCTCTCGCGCTCCGGCGCGAGCATGGGCGGCGGGCTGCTCGCCGGCCTCTCGAACGAGGAGGCCGCCCGCTTCGCCTTCCTGCTCGCCACGCCGATCATCGGCGCCGCCGGCGTGCTCAAGCTGCCCGACCTGCTCGGCTCGCAGGGCGACCACGTCCGCGGCCAGGCCCTGGTCGGCGCGCTCTGCGCGGCGGTCACCGCCTACTTCTCGGTCCGCTTCCTCCTCCGCTTCTTCGAGACCAACCGCCTGACCCCGTTTGCCATCTACTGCTGCGCGATCGGCGCCGTCCTCTCGATCGCCTTCGCGCTGAGCTGAGGAGGTTCCCATGCAGAAGCGACCACAACTGATCCTGCCCGCCGTGATCCTGGGGATCGTCTTCCTGGTGATCGCAGCGATCTACTGGATCGACGACGCCGGATCCCTGCCCTCGTTCTTCCCGGGCCACGAGGCCGGCTCGACTCACGTCCACTTCAAGCACGGGCTGGCCGCGGCGATCGTCGGCCTGGGCTGCTTCGTCTTCGCCTGGTTTCAGACCGGCGGCGCGCCGCAGCGGAATCGCGCCACGTAGCATGCCGCGCCGATGTCCGAACTCGAGGCCCTGCTTCTCGGGATCGTCCAGGGCCTCACCGAGTTCCTGCCGATCTCGTCTTCCGGGCACCTGATCCTCGTCCCCTGGCTGCAGGACTACACGTTCCTGGAGGACCACGAGGAGTTCAACAAGACCTTCGACGTCGCGCTGCACGCCGGCACGCTCGTCGCCGCGATCTCGTACTTCCGCCATGAGGTCGTCACCTATCTCGGGGCCTTCTTCCGGAGCCTGCGGGCCCGACGATCGCGACCGTCGACGAGCGCGTCGCCTGGGCGATCGCGGTCGGGACCGTCCCCGCAGTGATCGTCGGCGGCTCGGCTCAGGCTTCATCGAGGACCATCTGGGAGAGCCGTGGATGATCGGCATCCAGCTGATCCTCTTCGGCGCGCTCCTCGGTTGGGCCGACCGCCTGCCGGAAGCGCGCGGCGTCGACCGTCTCACCATGAGGGACGGTCTCTACGTCGGTCTCGCCCAGGTCCTGGCGCTGGCGCCGGGCACCTCCCGCTCCGGCATCACGATCACCGCCGCCCGCTATCTCGGCTTCGACCGGGACGCGGCCGCTCGAGTGTCATTCCTGCTGCTGATCCCGGCCGTCGCCGGGGCGACCGTCTACAGCGCGTACAAGGCGATCCACGACGGGCTGCCCGACGACGTGGCCGGCCCGATCGTCGTCGGCACGATCGCCTCGGCGGTCTCCGGCTACCTCGCGATCGCCTGGCTGCTCCGCCTCCTGCGGACGCACAGCTACCGCCCGTTCGTGCTCTACCGCTACTTCGCCGGTGCCTTCGTCCTGCTGCTGATCGCCACCGGGATTCGCTCGGCGACGTTCGGTTAGTGAGGGTCGATCTGCAGTAGCTCGTCGCCGGGCTCGTGCTCGACCTGGAGAGTCGAGTGCTCGACCCCGAACCGGTCGGCGAGCAGCCGGGCGGCGCGCCAGCGCGCCTCGTGGCAGTCGGCGTCCTGTCCGACGATCAGGTGCGCGGAGATGGCGGGCATCCCCGTGGTGACCTCCCAGACGTGCAGATCGTGCACCTCGACCACTCCGTCCTCGGAGGCGAGCGCTTCGCCGATCGCCTTCGGCTCGAGTCCCCGGGGGGCGGCCTCCATGAAGACCCGGCCGCTCTCCCGCAGCAGCCCATAGGCGGCCCAGAGCATCAGCGCCGCGATCAGGAGCGAGGCGATCCCGTCGGCCCGTTCGAACCCCCAGATCAGGATCAGCGCCCCGGCGATCGCCGTGGCGATGAACGCGAAGAGATCGGTGACGACGTGCAGGAAGGCGCCCTCGATGTTGAGGCTCCGTCGCTCAGCGCCGGCGAGCAGGCGCGCAGCGACGAGGTTCACCGCGATCCCCACCACGGCGAGCGCCAGCACCACGCCGCCTTCCACCTGCGGAGGATCGATCAGGCGCCGGATCCCCTCGAAGACGACCAGCGCGCCCAGCAGGAGCAGCGTGATGCCGTTGATCTGCGCCGAGAGGATCTCGGCGCGCCTCATCCCGTAGGTGAAGCTGCCGCCGGGTGGCCTCCGGGCGAGCCGCAACGCGGCCAGCGCGAGCCCGAGCGCAACGGCGTCGGTGAGCATGTGTCCCGCGTCCGAGAGCAGGGCCAGCGAGGAGGCGAGGATCCCGGCCACGACCTCGGCGACCATGAGGCCGACGATCAGCGCGAAGGCGCCGGCGAGCCGCCTCTCGTCGGTCTGCTCGGAGAGGCCATGGGCATGTGTGTGGGCCACGGGTGGATTACACACCGCTTCGCCGTCAGATCGCGGCCACAAGGGGCGGCTCGCCCAAAAAAAAGCGCGCGACCCGGGGCAGGGAGGGGTCGCGCGCGCTGACGAGAGAGGAATCTCGAAAGTGAGCGGGAGTCTCGCCACCGCGGGCCGGGCCCGGTGTGAACATCCCGATACGGCCAACGCGCGCCATTTATGCGGCATTTGCCTGTGAAAATCCGGTGAACTCCCCCGGATCGGCATCCCCGGCCGGGCCCCTCCCTATGATGCGGCGCGACGAGAACGAGGAAAGTCCCGGAGCGGGACCGGTCCGAAGGGGAGGGCCCAGAATGACCGAACAAGCACACGCGATCCGGCTGGCGGTGATCGACACCGACAGCGCCTTTCTCACTGTCCTCGGCAAGCGCCTCGACGGCGCGGGGTGGAAGCACCGGGTGCTGCCCGGCAGCGTGCCGGTCGACGACCTGGTCGCCATGAAGGTGAACGCCCTGCTTGTCGACATCTCGGCACTGGGCCCCCAGGGTTGGGAGTTCCTCGAGAAGGTCTGCGGGACGATCCCCGGCCTCGGTGTCCTCGTCTGCAGCGACCAGTCGACGGTCCGCCAGCGGGTTCGCGGACTCCGCCTCGGCGCCGATGACTGGATCGCCAAGCCCTGTCACCCGGAGGAGGTGATGGCGCGCGTCGAGGCCGTCGTGCGCCGCCGCAGGCGCTCTGAGGTCCGGCTCAATTCCTGGCCGGTTCTCCATGCCGAGCTCGAGATCCGCTCGGACCAGTACCAGGCTTTCGTCGGCGGCCAGAGCCTCGGTCTGACTCGGCGGGAGTTCGAGCTGCTCGAGCTGCTCGCCGAGGTGCCCGGCCAGGTGGTCGAGCGCGAGGAGATCTACCAGAAGGTCTGGGGCTACGCGATGGCCCACGGAGACCGCTCCGTGGACGTCTTCGTGCGCAAGCTGCGCCAGAAGCTGCACAGCCACTCACCGAGCTGGCACTACATCCACACGCACTTCGGGATCGGCTACCGCTTCGACCCCCAGCGTGTCGACGGGGTGGAGGAGCCGCTCGAGACGGCCGCTCCGGTCGAGGTCCCGGACGAGCGGCTCGACGAAGTGGCCGCCGAGCGCAGCTGACGCCACCGCCGGCGACGTCCAGCCCTCCGTTCACTTCGCGTTCACCGGATCTTCACTCGACCGTAACGAGTTGGGGCGGGGCGAGGGCGAAGCTCTACGCCCATGCAAGGCGAGAACGGCGGACCCGTCTCGATCACCGGGCTGATCGGCGTTGACCGATCACCGGTGTACGCGGGCCGCCTCGAGATCCGGCCGGCCGAACACGCGGCGCTGGTCGACGGCCGCCCGCTCACCCTCACGGTGCGCGAGCTGCAGGTGCTCACCGAGCTCGCTCACAACGCGGAGCGGGTGATGACCCGGGACGAGCTCTATCGCGCGGTCTGGGGACGGGACTACCGGAAGAGCGATCGCTCGGTGGACGTCTACGTGGGCAGGCTGCGGGCGAAGCTCGACCGAGCCCTGCCGGGTCGCCGCTTCATCCACACCCACACCGGGATCGGCTACCGGTTCTCGCCGCAGGGCTGAGCAGCCGCTCAGCAGGCCCGTTCACATCCTTTTTACAAGCGGGCCACACGCCCGTAACAAGATCCAGACGAGCCGCTGAGAGGGTGCGGGCCACCTGAAGGGAGCAGGGCGAGTCGGCCCAGCGCCCGCCTCGACAACGACAAAAGGAGAACGACCCAATGTCAAGGAAGCTGTGGCCCGCACTCGCCGCCTCGGCCGTGCTCACCGTCGGCGTCGCCGCCTGCGGCGGCAGCGACGACAGCGC
Source organism: uncultured Solirubrobacterales bacterium (assembly GCA_963825825.1). Lineage (GTDB taxonomy): Bacteria > Actinomycetota > Thermoleophilia > Solirubrobacterales > 70-9 > DASUPK01. The sequence continues at coordinate 37,074 of CAWGUT010000004.1, forward strand.
CAGCGCATCACGGCGCCTCGGGCACCATCGCCGGCGCGGGTTCCAGCGCCCAGCAGGCAGCCCAGGAGGCCTGGAACGCGAAGTTCGAGAGACGCGAACTCGGGCGCGACGATCTCCTACGACCCGATCGGATCGGGTGGCGGTCGCGATCAGTTCATCGCCGGCGGCAACACGGCCTTCGCCGGCAGCGACTCGCCGTTCGACACGGACGAGCTGCCGAAGGCGACCCAGCGCTGCCAGAGCGGCGGTGGCGAGCTGGTCCAGATCCCGAACTACATCTCGCCGATCGCGATCATCTACAACCTCTCGGGCGTCGACAGCCTGCAGCTCTCGCCCGACGTGACCGCGAAGATCTTCAGGGGCGAGATCACGAAGTGGAACGATCCGGCGATCGCGGCGGACAACCCGGGCGCGAACCTGCCCGACACGGACATCACGCCGGTGCATCGCTCGGATGAGTCCGGGACCACGGCGAACTTCACGGACTATCTCCATGTGGCCGCGCCGAGACGTCTGGACCGACGAGCCCGACAGCAGCTGGCCGCTGAAGAGCGGCGAGTCCGGCGCCCAGACGTCGGGCATGGTCCAGGCCGTCAAGGCCGGCGACGGCACGATCGGCTACGCCGACGAGAGCCAGGCCCAGGACCTGGGCGTCGCCAAGGTCAAGGTCGGCAACACCTACGTCGCCCCGAGCGCCGAGGGAGCCGCGACTGACTTCGAGCAGTCGCAGAAGGATCCGGAGCTCAGCCAGGGCAAGAACGTGTTCGCCTACAAGGTCCAGCGCACCCCGACCGACCCGAGCACGCTACCCGGTGCTGCTGGTCTCGTACCTGATGGGCTGCACGAAGTACGACTCGACCGACACGACCGACACTGGTCAAGGCGTACTTCAACTACATCATCAGCTCGGACGGGCCAGCAGGTCGCGGCGCAGAACGCCGGCTCGGCCCCGCTGCCGCCCGGCATCAACAAGGAGGACCAGACCGCCGTCGACGCGATCGGCGGCTGATCCGACGGTGCTCTCAGCAACGCGAGAGCAAGGATTGACGGACCGGAGGGTCCCGCGCCACGGCGCGGGACCCTCCTTCCGATCTCTGAGCTAGATGGAAGCCCACACCGAAACCACCACGCAGGCCGGCCAGATCCTCGCCTCGGCGAGCGGCGGCCGCCGGCGCCCGGGGACCGGATCTTCTCCAACGCCGCCGTGATCGCCGCGGTCACGGTGCTCGCGATCCTGGGCGGGGTCGCGCTCTTCCTGATCATCAAGTCGGCGCCCGCGGTGACCGCGAGCTCGGCGGACCTGCCCGGACGGCAAGAGCCTCGTCGACTACATCGCGCCGCTCGCCTTCGGCACGGTGCTCGCGGCGATCGTCGCCGTGGTCATCGCGGTGCCGCTCGCGGTCGCCGTCGCCCTCTTCATCAGCCACATCGCGCCGCGCCGGATCGCGAACACCCTCGCCTACATCGTCGACCTGCTCGCCGCGATCCCCAGCATCGTCTACGGGCTCTGGGGGATCTTCGTGCTCGGCCCCGCGATGGTCCCGATCCTCGACTGGCTGGTCGCCAAGCTCGGCTTCATCCCCTTCTTCGACGGGCCGGCCTCGGTGACCGGGCAGAACCATGCTCACCGCCGGCCTGGTGCTCGCGGTGATGATCCTGCCGATCATCTCGGCGGTCTCCCGCGAGGTCTTCTCCCAGACGCCGCGCAGGCTCGAGGAGGGCGCCCTCGCGCTCGGCGCGACGCGCTGGGAGATGATCCGGATGGTCGTCCTCCCCTTCGGCAAGTCCGCGGTGATCAGCGGATCGATGCTCGGCCTGGGACGCGCCCTGGGGGAGACGATGGCGGTGACGATCATCCTCTCGGTCTCCGGGATCGTCACCTTCGACCTGGTCAGCCAGGAGAACCCGACCCCGATCGCGGCGAACATCGCGCTCAAGTTCCCCGAGTCGTCCGGGCATCGACGTCAACGCCCTGATCGCCTCCGGCCTCGTCCTCTTCGGGATCACGCTGGTCGTGAACATGATCGCCCGCCTGGTCATCTCCCGCTCGAACGTCCAATAGAGCCGATGGCTGACGACACCGAGAGAGAACCCGGCGGCGGCCTTCGACCCGGCGGAGATGGTCTCGCCGCTCGGCGGCCCGACGCTCGGCGGGCGGCACGCTGCCGCCCTGGTTCCTGCGGGCGGTGGTCGGCGGCTCGCGCGCTGATCTCGCTCGCCGTGCTGCTCGCCACGGGCGGCTTCACGATCGTCCTGCTCTTCGTCCTCACCGTTCGTCCTCGCCCTGCCGACCGGCCTACATCTGGTCGCGGCTCGACCGAGGGGCGGCGGCGAGGCCAAGGACCGCCTGGTGACGCTCGGGATCGTCGGCCGGCTTCGGCATCGCGGTCGCCCCGCTGATCTCGCTGCTCTACGAGGTGGTCAAGCGCGGCGCCGCCCGCTTCGACGGATCGTTCTTCACGGAGTCGTCGCGCGGCGTGATCGGCGCCGGGGGCGGCGCGGAGCACGCGATCATCGGCACGCTGGTGATCACCGGCGTCGCCACCCTGATCTCGGTGCCGATCGGGATCATGGCCGCCGTCTACCTGAACGAGTACGGGACCGGCCGGCTGCGCAGGGCGCTCACCTTCTTCGTCGACGTGATGACCGGGATCCCCTCGATCGTCGCCGGCCTGTTCGCCTACGCGCTCTTCGCCCTCTTCCTCGGGCCCGGGATCCGCCTCGGCATGATCGGCTCGGTCGCCCTCGCCGTCCTGATGATCCCGATCGTGATCCGCTCGGCGGAGGAGATCCTGAAGATCGTTCCCAACCACCTGCGCGAGGCCGCCTACGCGCTGGGGACCCCGAAGTGGAAGGTGGTGCTGCGAATCGTGCTGCCGACCGCCCTGGCCGGTCTGGTGACCGGCGTGATGCTGGCGGTCGCGCGGGTGATCGGCGAGACCGCGCCGCTGCTCGTCACCACCGGAGTGATCGACTCGGTCAACACCGATCCCGTCAACGGGCGGATGCAGAACCTCGCCGTCTACGCCTACAGCGAGTACAAGGACCCGGGGGTCGAGGTGCAGGCCTCCTACGACAAGGCGTGGGCCGCGGCGCTCACCCTGATCGTGATCGTGATGCTCCTCAGCCTGCTCGCCCGCTGGATCTACCGCCGCTTCGGAACCGACCTTCGCTAGCCAGCTTGAGACTGCCATTGACCAGGGACAGGAGGAGACATGCCCGAGACAGCCGACGAGACCACGGATCGACCAGGACCTGCCGGACGTGGCGACCGACCTCGCCCAGGACCGCGGAGGCGGCGAAGAGGGAGGAGGCCGCCGCTAGGGTCGAGCGCGTGGCGAAGCGCTTCCAGGTGAAGGACGTCGAACCTCTACTACGGCAGCTTCCACGCCGTGCAAGGACGTCACGATGACGATCGAGGCGAACCAGGTGACCGCGCTGATCGGCTCCTCCGGCTGCGGGAAGACCACGATGCTGCGCTCGCTCAACCGAATGCACGAGCTCACCCCCGGCGCCCGGGTCGAGGGCGAGGTCGTCCTCGACGACCAGGACATCTACGCGCCCAACGTCGACCCGGTCGAGGTCCGCCGGCTGGTCGGCATGGTCTTCCAGGCGCCCAACCCGTTTCCGACGATGTCGGTCTACGAGAACGTCGCCGCCGGCCTGACCCTCAACCGGCGCGGGATCTCCAAGTCCGAGAAGGACGACGATCGTCGAGCGCTCCCTGCGCGGCGCGCACCTCTGGGAGGAGGTCAAGGACCGCCTCGACCGCCCGGGCTCCGGGCCTCTCGGGCGGGCAGCAGCAGCGGCTCTGCATCGCCCGCGCGATCGCGGTCGAGCCGGAGGTCCTGCTGATGGACGAGCCCTGCTCGGCCCTCGACCCGATCGCGACGCTGGCGATCGAGGACCTGATCGCGGAGCTGAAGACCCGCTACACGATCGTGATCGTCACCCACAACATGCAGCAGGCGGCGCGCGCCAGCGACATGACCGCCTTCTTCAACCTCGAGGCGAGCGGCAAGCCCGGGCGTCTGGTCGAGATGGACGCCGACCGAGCAAGATGTTCACCAACCCCGTCCAAGAAGGAGACCGAGGACTACGTCAGCGGGAGGTTCGGCTGATGGCCGAGGCACGGCTGCACTACCAGGAGCAGCTCGCCGACGCTCGAGCAGAACTGCGCTCAGCGGCCTCGACCTCGTGATCGCCTCGCTCGACCGGACCATGGAGGCGGTCGAGCACCAGGACATCGGAGCTCGCCGAGCTGGTGATCGCCGACGACGACCGGATCGACGGCCGCTACCTCGAGGTCCATCAGGAGATCCTCACCCTGCTCGCCACCCAGGCGCCGGTCGCGACCGACCTGCGGCTGATCTCCGCGCTGCTCCACGTGATGCACTCGATCGAGCGGATGGGCGATCAGTGCGTGAACATCTCCAAGGTCATCCCGCTCACCGGCCACGACGCGCCCCAGCACGAGGAGATGGTCGAGCGGATCCTGCTGATGGGCAAGCAGGCGCGCTCGATGCTCTCCCAGGCGAAGAAGGCGTTCGAGGGCCGCGACGTCGAGCTCGCCCGCGACCTGGTCCGCCAGGACGACCTGATCGACAACCTGAACAAGGAGTGCTTCCAGATCGCGGTCCAGGTGGGCGAGGACAGGACACGCGCGAGTGGGCGATGACGATGATGCTGGTCGCCCGGGCTCTGGAGCGGATCGGCGACAACGCCGTGGACATCGGCGAGCAGGTCGCCTTCGTGGTCACCGGTCTCTTCCGGGAGTTCGAGGACGCCTCGCATCCCGGGCAGGCGCCGCTCCCCTCGGCCTAGACGGACAGTGGGGCTGTGATTGTCAACCTGGCGGACGCCGGTTGAATGAGCGATGGCCCGACTCATTGACAATCGTCTATTTAATCGATATACGTATATAGATGGCTGTCGATCTGAAGCTGGCCCCGAAGCAGAAGCGCCCGGCCGGGGAGCCCTGTTGCGAGCCGGTCGTCTATCCCGACATCGAGCGCGGTCACGCGGAGCGGATGGCCGAGGTCGCCAAGGCGCTTGGCGATCCGATTCGCATGCAGCTCGTGGACGTACTTCGCAAGCACGCGGGCAAGGTCTGCGTGTGTGAGCTGGTCCCGCTCTTCGACCTCTCGCAGCCGACCATCTCTCACCACCTCAAGGTCCTCCGCGAGGCCGGCATCGTCGGATCTGAGCGACGCGGCCTCTGGGCCTACTACTACGTCAATCCCGACTCACTGGAGGAGCTGAGCACATGGCTGAGCAACTGAGAAGCAACGACGAGGTCCGCGAGGCGGTGCGCGAGCGCTACGCCCAGGCTGCGCTGACGGCCGCCGAGCAGTCGGGTCCCGGCTGTTGCACGACGGCGGAGGCCGAGTGCGGCTGCGGCCCGAGCTCCTCGGCGCTCGGATGCGGCAATCCGACGGCCGTCGCCGACCTGCACGAGGGAGAGGTCGTCCTCGACCTCGGCTCGGGCGGCGGCGAGGACGTCTTCATCTCCGCGAGCCGGGTCGGCCCGACGGGCAGGGTCTACGGCGTCGACATGACCGACGAGATGCTCCAGCTCGCGCGGGCTAACCAACGCGAGGCCGGCGTCGAGAACGTCGAGTTCCTGAAGGGGACGATCGAGGATGTGCCGCTGCCCGACGCTTCCGTCGACGTGGTCATCTCCAACTGCGTCATCAATCTCTCCGCCGACAAGTCCGCTGTCTTCGAGGAGGCCGCTCGCGTGCTGCCGTCCGGCGGGCGATTCGCCGTGACGGACATCGTGGCCGACGACGGCATGGACGAGGAGACGCGGCGTGACATGGCCCGCTGGACGGGCTGCATCGCCGGGGCGCTCACCGAGGACGAGTTCCGGAGCGAGCTTGAGGCGGCGGGATTCGAAGGGATCGAGATTCGCGAGACCCACCGGGTCCACGACCAGGCCGGCTCGGCGATCATCCGGGCCAGAGTCCCGGCGTGAGTGCGGCCGAGAGGGTCACTCTCAAGGACCCGGAGCATCTCTACCTCGACTGGGAGCACGCTCACTGGGCCTCCCAGGACATCGACCTGAGCCGTGACCCCGCGGCCTGGGCCGAACTCGAGGATGGCGAGCGCGACCTCCTCTACTTCGCCCTCAGCTCCCTGATGGTCGCGGAGGAGCGGATCTCGACGCAGTTCTGCGGCCTGGTCCTCGCCCAGGACGACGAGGAGGAGGGCAGCTACCTCTCCAGCCAGCTCATCGATGAGGTGCGCCACATGCAGTTCTACGCCCGCTTCCAGAACGAGGTGATCGCCGATCCCGCTGCCATCGCCGCCCATGTCGCGCGTGCCCGGGAGGTGCTCGGCGACGCCTTCGAGCAGGTCTTCGACCAGGCGCTGGTGCAGGCCCATGACCGGCTCCGGCTCGATCCCAGCGACCGCGAGGCCAAGGTCCGCTTCGTGACGATCTACCACATGGTGATCGAGGGGACGCTGGGGCTGACCGCCTCGCATTTCATCCTCGACTATCTGCGGGAACGGGACCTGCTGCCCGGCTTCACCGAGGGCTACGGCCGGATCGCATCCGATGAGCAGCGCCACCTCGCCTACGGGACGTGGTTCCTGCGGGAGGCGGTCGCCGCCGATCCCGCGATGGCCGACGTGATCCGCGATCAGATCCGCGAGCTGCTCCCCGCCGTCGCGGAATCGATCTCGCCGCCGAGCGAAGGCGCCTGGGACGTGCTCGGCGTCGAGGAGGGCGCGCTCGCCGAGTTCGCGGCCGGCGCGCTCAACCGCAGGCTCGCGCTGATCGGCGCACCGCTCGCCGGATAGCCACCGGGCCAGCGCTCGGCCGCTGGTCCGGCTGCCCTGAGAGAATCCGGGGCGATGCTCTGTGGGGCGATCGATATCGGCTCGAACACCACGCGGCTGCTCGTCGCCGAGCCGGAGGAGGGACAGCTCCGCAAGGTGATGGAGCAGCGCGCCTACACGCGGATCGGCAAGGGGGCGTCGAAGAAGGGCAAGATCACCGCCGAGAAGATCGCCGAGGTCGCCGACGTCGTCAATACGCAGGTGCGGCTGGCGCAGGAGATGGGTGCCGAGGTGACCAAGGTCGTCGCGACCGCCGCGATCCGCGAGGCCAAGAACCGAGACAAGGTCGTCAAGGAGATCGAGGAGATCGCCGGGGTGGAGGTGGACGTGCTCGACGAGGAGGAGGAGGGCCGCTTCGCCTTCATCGGCGCCACGAAATCGCTCGGCCACCCGGTCGACGGCACTGTCGCCGTCGTCGATGTCGGGGGTGGGTCCTCGGAGGTGATCTACGGCACCGTGCCGGACGGCGTCACCGAGGTGAAGTCCTTCAAGATCGGCTCGGGGTCCCTCGCCGAGGACCACCTGGAGAGCGACCCGCCGTCGGCCGCCGAGATTCGCGGGTTACGCGATCACATCTCGGACTTCTTCGAAGACGTCGAGCTCGAGGTTCCCGACCAGGCCGTCGCGGTGGGCGGCAGCGCCACCTCGCTGCGCACCCTGGTGGGCGCGGTGCTCGAGTACGAGACCCTCGAGCGGGCCGTGCGAGTGCTCTCGAGCGACGAGATCTATGAGGTCGCCAAGCGGTTCGAGCTCGACTCCCGCCGGGTCAAGCTGCTGCCCGCGGGCGTCCTGCTGCTCGAGAAGTTCTCCGAGATGCTCGGTCAGCCGCTGCAGATCGGCAAGGGCGGCCTCCGCGAGGGGATCATCCTCACCCTGCTGAACGGCAACCAGAACGGGTCGGAGCAGAAGCTGGCGGCCTGAATTCTTGGCTTGGCCCGCGGGCGCGACCGCGGTAGCGTGTTCAGCGTCCCGTGGCCAAGGCAAAGGCGATCCCCGACCTGAGTGCCGAGCAGCTCCTACGCGGAGGCTGCCGCGAGGATCGTCTCGGTCCGCGCCGCGGAGCTCACCGAGCACGCCCAGGGAGTCCTGGACACCGGCGACATCGAGCGAGTCCACGACATGCGGGTGGCGACCCGGCGGCTGCGGGCGGCGCTCGAGATCTTCGAGCCCTGCTTCCCGGCCAAGGCCTACGGCGAGGCGCTGGGCGAGGTGAAGCGCCTCGCGGACGCGCTCGGGGAGCGCCGCGACCGGGACGTCGCGATCGCGGCCCTCCGCAACTTCAACGACCAGATGCCGGCGCCCGACCGCCGCGGGGTCGCCTCGCTGATCGAGCAGCTGCGGGACGAGCAGGAGGAGGCGAACCGGGAGCTCGCGCCACTGGTCGGAGGGGCCGCACCTGACGGCCCTGCGGGAGAGCCTCGACGAGCTCGTCGACGGCGCCAGGGGCGTGACGGCATGAAGGCCGCGCCCGGTCAAGAAGCTCGATCCGGACGCGCTCGCTCGGCGAGAACGCGGCCCGGATCGTCCAGGTGAGGCTGGACGAGATGACTGGCCTTCGCGCCGCGGGCGCTCGACGGCAAGACCAAGGCCCAGCACGACATGCGGATCGCCGCCAAGCGGCTGCGCTACGTGCTCGAGGTGACCGGGTTCGTCTTCGGCAAGCCGGCCGACACGGCGCGCCGCCGCGCCCGCGACCTGCAGGACATCCTCGGCGAGATCCACGACTGCGACGTGATGCTGCCGCGGGTGCGCGAGCACCTCGAGCGGCTGCAGCAGCGCGACGCCGCCAGCGGTCAGGGCGAGCGCCGGGCGGGCTCCCGATCTCGATCCGAGGCTGGCGGCCCGGGCGCCGCATCGAACCGCCTACCGCGGGCTCGACGTGCTGGCGGTCTACCTCGAGGCCCGCCGGGAGCTGCTGCAGGACCGCTTCGCCGACTTCTGGAGGCGCCAGGAGCAGACCGGCACCTGGGTGCGGCTGGAGCGGGCCGTCGACGGCCACCTGCGCCGCGCCCGCGAGGCGCGGCGCACCGCGAAGGCCGCGGAGCGCGCACGACAGCGGGCGGAGGCGGCCGAGCGGGCCGCGCGACAGGCCGAGGCGCAGGCCGAGCGGGCCCGGCTCGACCGGGAGCGGGCGGGGGAGGAGCGTTCACGACCTCTTCACGCGCCGGACACAGGCGCGTAACCGGAATTCCCCTGCATACGGGCACCCTGGTTCCGAGAAAACGAACGGAACGGGGGTCAGATGAACCCACTATCTACCAGCCGGGTAGATCTGCATTGCCACTCGACCGCCTCGGAGGTCTCGAAGCTCGGGGTCCAGCGCAGCCTCGGACTACCTGAGTGCGCGACTCCGCCGGAGGAGGTCTACGAGCTCGCCAAGCGGCGGGGCATGGACTTCGTCACGATCACCGACCACGACACGATCGACGGCTGCCTGGAGATCGACGATCGCGCCGACGTCTTCATCTCCGAGGAGCTCACGGCCTGGTTCGCCGGCGAGCCGCAGGCGGTTCACATCCTCTGCTACGGGATCACGCCCGGACGATCACGAGTCCGGCTCCAGGACACGCCGGCGATGTCGAGGCGTGCGCCGAATACCTGCACGACAACGGGATCGCCTGCGCGCTGGCGCATCCCTTCTACGCGGTCGAGGCGCCGCTGACGCCGGCGCACCGGCGGCGGCTCGCGCAGCTGTTCCCGGTCTGGGAGATCCGCAACGGCTCCCGCGCGCGCGAGCTCAACATGCCGGCCGCGATCTACATCGAGACCCACGGTGGAACCGGCATCGGCGGCTCCGACGACCACGCCGGCGTGGACATCGGGCGGACGTTCACCGAGACGCCCGCCGCCGCCACGCCGGAAGAGTTTCTCGCGCCACATCCGCGGAGGGCGACGCTGAGGCCGGCGGCGAACAGGGCAGCGCCGCCAAGTGGGCGCACGCGGCGATGGCGCTCGCCACGCGGGCGCTGCTGCTCGGTGACGCCGATTCCAGCCGGCGACCTCAGGTCCGCCCCCGACCCGGACGCCGTGCTCAAGATCGCCGAGCGGGTGATGAGCGAGGGGGACGCGAGGCGCGGCGAGGTCGGCGGCCGATCTCGGCCCCGAGGACGCGCGCGCCCTGCTCGACGCCTTGGCTCGCTCGGTCGGGCTCGAGCCCGGGCCGTGCGCTGATCGAGCACATGCAGGCCGAGGAATTCACCCACGCCGAGCTCGACCGACGCGCCCGGCGCGTCCACGAGCGGCGGCTGCGGCTGGCGGTCGACGAGGCCGTCGAGTGCCTCGCGAGCGGCGGCGAGCCGGCTGAGCTCGGCGCCGCGCGGTCGACGCCGGTCGGGCTCTTCGAGGCCTGCGATCCCGGCCGTTCCCTACGCGCCCGCGGCCGCCTTCCTCGGGCGCCGAGAAGGCGAAGCTCGTCCACCGGCGAGGGCGCCGAAGCGGGTCGCCCTGATCGCCGACGGGATCGGAGTCGATGCACGGCGTCACCCACACGATCGAGCGAGATCCGCGAGCTCGGCGTGCCCGGCTTCGAGGTCGAGGTGGTCGGAACCGACCCGGCGTCGACCGCCGCCTGCCGGCGGCCGCCGAGCTCGAGGTCCCCTTCTACGCGGGGCTGGAGCTCGGCGTCCCCGGTCTGCCGGACCTGGTCGAGATCCTCGCCGAGGGGCTACGACCTCGTCCACGTCACCGCGCCGGGCCCGGCCGGGCGTCGTCGCGACCCTGGTCGCGCCGCATCATGGACCTGCCGCTGCTCGGCAGCTACCACACCGAGCTCGGCGCCTACGCCGGCCTGCGCAGCGGCGACGCCGCGGCTCGAGGCCGATCGACCTGCGCGGCTCTCGCCGCCTTCTACCGCCACGTGCGCGGCGTCCTCTCGCCGAGCCCGGCGGCCGACGAGTCGCTGGTCGCGCCTCGGCATCGACCGGCGCGGATCGGGCGCTGGGAGCGCGGCGTCGACACCTCCCGCTTCGACCCGGCAAGGCGCGACCGCGACGCCTATCCCGGGCGAGATCAAGGTCCTCTACGCGGGCCGGCTGACCACGCGAGAAGGGCGTCGACCTGCTCGCCGAGACCTTCCTGCGCGCCCACGCGCCGACCCGCGGCTGCACCTGCTGCTCGCCGGCGGCGGCCGGAGGAGGAGCGAGCTGCGGGAGCGGCTCGGCGAGCGCGCGACCTTCCTCGGCTGGCTCGAGGGCGAGGAGCTGGCCCGCGCCTACGCGAGCGCCGACATCTTCCTCTTCTGCAGCCGGACCGACACCTTCGGCCAGGTGATCGTCGAGGCGGGGGCCAGCGGCCTGCCCGTGGTCGCGGTCGCCGAGGGCGGGCCCGCCTCGATCGTGGTCGACGGCGCCAGACCGGCCTGCTCTGTCGAGCCCGATGCCGACCACCTGGCCGCGCGATGCTGCAGCTCGCCGCCTCGCCGGCGCTGCGCGGGCCAAGCTCGGCGCCAGGCGCCGTCGAGGCCGCCCGCGCCCGCACCTGGGAGGCGTCGATGGATGCAGCTCGCCGACGGGCTACGACCGGGTCACCGAGCCCGCCGAAGAGCCCCGCATCAAGCTGGTCAGAGCGGCTTAAGCGCCCCCGCTAAGGTCTGGGGAGTGACCGACGAGCTCGCCCAGCAGACGACGGAATCGAGCGGGCCGGCTGCGGAGCGGTGGAGCGACGGTCACGCCCGAGGCGGTTCGGACGAGCGCCTCGGAGCCGGATCTCACGGATCCCTCGCTCTACTTCAACCGCGAGCTCTCCTGGCTCGACTTCAACGAGCGGGTGCTCAGCTGGCCGAGGACCCGCGAGTGCCGCTGCTCGAGCGGGTCAGCTTCTGCGCGATCTACGAGGACAACCTCGACGAGTTCTTCATGGTCCGGGTCGCCGGCCTGCACGACCAGGTCGACGCCGAAGATCGACGCGCGCGGCGCCGACGGGATGGCGCCCGCGCGAGGAGATCGACGCGATCCGGCAGCGGACGATCGAGCTGCGCGAGCGCCTGCACCGCTGCTTCGAGGACGAGATCCGCCCGGCGCTCGCCGAGCACGGGATCCGCATCGTCTCCCTCGACGACGGCGAACGCGAAGGAGCGCGAGGAGATCGAGCGCCTGCTTCACGAGCCAGGTCTTCCCGGCGCTGACGCCGCTGGTGATCGGCCGCGGCCGGCCCTTCCCCTACATCTCGAACCTCTCGCTCAGCCTCGGCGTCCTGCTCCGCGACCCCGAGAAGGGCGAGCGAGGTCATCGCCCGGGTCAAGGTGCCGAAGGAGCTGCTCGGCCGCTTCCTGCCGATCGGCGACGGCGGCACGACCTTCGTGCCGCTGGAGGAGGTGATCGCCGCCAACCTCGACGACCTCTTCCCGGGCATGGAGATCGTCGACCACTCGCTCTTCCGGGTCACCCGCGACACCGACTACGACGTCTCCGACGAGGCCGACGACCTGCTGCAGGCGGTCCAGGACGAGGTCCGCCGCCGCCGCTTCGGCGAGGTCGTGCGGCTCGAGGTCGCCGCCGGGATGAACCCGAAGCTGCGCGACCAGCTGGTCGAGGCGCTGCAGCATCGAGGACCGCGAGGTCTACGAGGTCGACGGGCTGATCGGCCTCGACGACCTCACGCGACATCGCCGACGTCCCGGGCTTCCGCGAGCTGCGCTACCGCCCTGGCAGGCCGGTCACCCAGCCGCAGCTCCAGCAGGGCGAGGACGACGAGCCGAGGTCGACGTCTTCGCCGCGATCCGCCAGGGCGACATCCTCGTCCACCACCCCTACGACTCCTTCGCCAGCTCGGTCGAGCGCTTCGTCGCGCAGGCGGTCGAGGACCCCGAACGTGCTGGCGATCAAGCAGACGGTCTACCGGACCAGCGACGACTCGCCGCTGGTGCCGGCGCTGATCGAGCGCCTCGGAGCGCGGCAAGCAGGCGGTCTGCATGGTGGAGCTCAAGGCGCGCTTCGACGAGAGCGCCAACATCCACTGGGCGAAGGCGCTGGAGGAGGCGGGCGTCCACGTCGTCTACGGCATCCCCGGCCTGAAGACCCACGTCAAGTGCGATCCTGGTCGCCCGCCGCGAGGGCGACGGGGTCCGCAACTACGTCCACATCGGGACCGGCAACTACAACCCGAAGACCGCCGGCATCTACACCGACTTCGGCCTCTTCACCGCCGACCCCGAGATCGGCGCCGACATCGCCGAGATGTTCAACTTCCTGACCGGCTACGCGCCGCCCGAGCGGGTACCGCAAGGTGCTGGTCGCGCCGTCAACCTGCAAGGACGGGATCGTCGAGCGAGATCGAGCGGACGATCGAGGCCCACCGCGCCGGCGAGCCCGGCGCGGATCGCGCATGAAGATGAACTCGCTGGTCGACGCGCCGCTGCATCCAGGCGCTCTATCGGGCCTCGCAGGCGGGGGTCGAGGTCGACCTCAACGTGCGCGGGCATCTGCTGCCTGCGGCCCGGGGTGCCCGGGGTCTCGGAGAACATCCGGGTCGTCTCGATCGTCGGCCGCTTCCTCGAGCACTCGCGGATCTACTCCTTCGAGCGCGGCGAGGAGACCCGGGTCTTCATCGGCTCCGCCGACCTGATGCCGCGCAACCTCTACAACCGGGTCGAGCTGGTCACGCCGGTCGAGGACGCGGCCAACTGCGGGCCGAGCTCTCGACGTGCTCGACCGCTGCTTCGCCGACAACACCAACGCCTGGGAGCTCGGCAGCCGACGGCGTCTGGACCCGGCTGCACCGCCGAACGGCGACCCGCCGCGCAACGTCCAGGCGGAGCTGCTCGAGCGCCACGCGCGAGCGCGCCGAGGAGGTCGCCGGCCACCGTCTGAGCGCGGCTCGCCGGCCTCTCGGGCGCCTGCTAGGTTGGCGCCGCCGTGGCCCGGTTCTCACTCGTTCCCAAGGACCGCGTCTTCTTCGACCTCTTCGCCGAGGCGGGCCAGAACACGCTGCGCGACCGCGAAGCTGCTCGCGCGACATGCTCCAGCGCTGGCCCGACGACGGCGGCCTCGTCGCGCGACATCCTCAAGGCCGAGCAGGAGGGCGACCGGATCACCCACGACATCATCCAGCGGCTCAACACGACCTTCGTCACGCCGATCGACCGCGAGGACATCTACGGCCTCGCCACCCAGATGGACGACATCGTCGACTACATCGAGGAGGCCGCGGACTTCATGGGCCTCTACCAGATCGAGGCGCCGATGGACCAGGCGCAGGCGCTGACCGAGGTCCTGGTCAAGTCGCTGCGAGCAGCTCTACGGGCTGCTTCAGCACCTGCGCGGCTTCAAGGACCTCGACCACTACTGGATCGAGATCCACCGCCTCGAGAACGACGGCGACCGGATCTACCGCGACGCGGTGGCCTCGCTGTTCTCCGAACGGGATCGACCCGATGGTCGTGATCCGCTGGCGGGACATGTTCCTGAGGCTCGAGCGCGCGATCGACGCGACCGAGACCGTCCGCCTCGATCCTCGAGGGCATCGTCATCAAGAACGCGTGAGCGACACGACGTCATCCTGGTCATCGTCGTCGCGACGGCGCTCGCCTTCGACTTCACCAACGGCTTCCACGACACCGCCAACGTCGTCGCGACCTCGATCTCGACCGCGCGCGATGCCGCCGCGGGTCGCGGTCGCCTATCGCCGCGCTGCTCAACTTCGTCGGCGCCTTCATCTCGCTCGCGGTCGCGGCGACCGTCGCCAAGGACGTCGTCGACGCCGACGTGATCACGCCGACGGTCGTCTTCGCCGGCCTGATCGGGGCGATCGCCTGGAACCTGGTCACCTGGTACTTCGGGCTTCCCTCGAGCTCCTCGCACGCGCTGATCGGCGGCGTCGTCGGCTCGGCGTTCGCGGCCGCCGGCGTCGGACGCGGTGCTCGGCGACGGGCTGGTCGGCAAGGTCCTGATCCCGGCGGTGGTCGCGCCGATCCTCGCCTTCGTCGTCGCCGGCATCGCGATCGACATCGTCTACCGGATCGTCGGCAGGCGAGCGGCCGGGACCGGTGAACCGCGGCTTCAGGCTCGGCCAGGTCGTCTCCGGCGGGCTGCTGGCGCTGGCCCACGGGACCAACGACGCCCAGAAGACGATGGGCGTGATCACCCTGGCGCTGATCGCCAACGGCAACCTCGTCGTCGGACGCCGAGCGTGCCCATTCTGGGTGGTCGTCTCCGCGGCGACGCGCGATCGCGCTCGGCACCTACAGCGGCGGCTGGCGGATCATCCGGACGATCGGCACCCGGATCATCAAGATGGACGCCGCGCAGGGATTCTCGCGCCCAGGGCGCCGGGCGCCGCGGTGATCCTCGCCTCGACCCACTTCGGCTTCCCGCTCTCGACCACCCAGGTGATCAACGGCGGCGTGATGGGCGCCGGCGCCGGCAAGCGGCTCTCGGCCGTGCGCTGGGGCGTCGCCGGCAACATCGTCGTCGCCTGGCTGCTGACGCTGCCCGCCGCGGCGGCGATCGGCGCGCGCGACCTACGGCTTCTGCCAGCTCTTCGGCAACGGCGCGGCCGGCCCGGTGATCGTCTCCGCCCTGGGGATCGCCGCGCCGGCGCTGTCGTCTTCGCCCGCCGGCTGCGGCAGGAGCCGCTGCCGGCGTAGGAGGCTCGGATGACTCGCCACCGTCGTCGAGACGAAGGAGCTCCTGGAGACGGTCGTCGCGTCGCTGGTCGCCGGCATCGGGGTCACCACGGTCTTCTCGATCCTGATCTTCGGGGTGGCCCGCTCCGCCGACATGGTGCGCGACGACGGCCGGTGCTCGCCGCCGCCGCCGGGCGGCCTCGCGGTGCTCGCGTTCCTGGTCGTGACCGCGGCGATCGTGCTCGGCATCGTCGTGATGACGAAGAAGTAGCGATGGCCGACGAATCCGACAGCCCCGATCCGCGCCGCCGTCCGCGAGAGCGGCAGGGAGGAGACGCGAGGAGGAGCGCGCCGACCGCAACCTCTCGGATCTGCTCCAGGAGCTCCGCGTGGCGCTGCCCGGGGTCCAGGTGCTGTTCGCCTTCCTGCTCACCGTCCCGTTCACCAGCGCTTCGACGACCTCAGCGAGCTTCCAGCAGAAGCTCTACTTCGGGGTGCTGATCAGCGTCGCGCTCGCCACCGTGCTGCTGGTCGCGCCGACCGCCGGGCACCGGATCCTCTTCCGCCGCCAGCAGAAGGAGTTCATCGTCACGATCTCCAACAGTCTCGCGCTGATCGGGCATGTTCCTGCTGGCGGTCTCGATGTGCGGAGCGATCGCGCTGATCAGCGACTTCCTCTTCGGGGCGACGACCGCGATCGTCAGCACCGCTCGTGATGGCTGCGGCCTTCATCGGCTTCTGGTTCGCGGGCCCGATCATCCGCCGGGCCGAAGCTTCCGCCCGCTGGCATCGAACCGCGATTGAAGGTCCTGATCCTGAGCGCGTCGATCGGGGAGGGCCACGACCTGCCCGCCCGGGTGATCGCCGAGGGAATCGCCGCGGAGGAGCCGCGGGCCGAGGTCGAGATCGTCGACTCGCTGGCGCTGGTCAACCCGCTGGTGCGCAGGCTCGTCCTGGACAGCTCGCGCTTTCACTCCAAGTGGGGCAACCGGCTCTTCGACCTCTCCTACAGGCTGATCACCGACGTGCGGCCGACGCGCTGGTTCGCGGCGAGGCTGACCCAGTGGCTGGCCGCCCGGCCGATCAGGCGAGCGGTCCTCGAGCGGGCGCCCGACGTCGTGGTCTCCACCTACCCCGGGAGCACCGAGGTGCTCGGCGACCTGCGGGCCAAGGGAAGGATCGACGTCCCGGTCGTCTCCGCGATCACCGACCTCGCCGCGCTGCGTTACTGGGCCGCACCCCGGCGTCGACCTTCATCTGATCACCCACCCCGAGTCGGCCGAGGAGGTCCGCCGGATCGCCCCGGCCAGCGAGTCGTCTGCGTTCGCGGTCTCACCGACGAGCGCTTCTACGGCCGCCGGGATCAGGGCGAGGCGCGGCGCGAGCTCGGTCTGCCGCCGGAGGGGCCGGTGGTGCTCGTCTCCGGGGGAGGCTGGGCGGTGGGCGATCTGGAGGGGGCGGCGGAGGAGGCGCTCGGCTCGCCGGAGCGACCGTGGTCTGCCTCTGCGGGCGGAACGAGCGGCTGCGGGCGGCGCTTGCGGAGCGCTTCGCGGCCGAGCCGCGCGTCGTGGTCGAGGGCTTCACCGAGCGGATGCCGGACTGGTTCGCGGCCGCCGACGTGCTCGTCCACTCGACCGCGGGCTGACCGTGCTCGAGGCGATCATGAGGGGCTGCGGCGTCGTCTCCTACGGCTGGGGCATGGGGCACGTGCGGGTCAACAACGAGGCGTTCGTCCGCTTCGGCCTGGCGGAGGTGGCGCGCTCGCGCGATGAGCTCGCCCCGGCGCTGAGCGGGCGCTCGCCGCGAAGCCGGCGCCGGACGATTTCTTCGCCCGGCTGCCCTCCGCCGCGTCAGAGGTCCTCGGCCTCGCCGACGGCGAGCTGGGCGACGGCGGGAGAGCTCGCCAGCAGGCCGGCGCCCACGGCGATCGTCACTAGCGCGGCGCCCAGCACCGCGCCGCCGAGTGGCGTTCCGCTCCAGCTCTCGCCGCCGACCAGGGGCGCGAGCACGACCGGGATCACGATCTGCATCACGAGAACCGTGGGGGCGACCCGCGTCGCCGCGAAGCTCTGCAGCGCGGTCGACTCGCTGATCAGGCCGACGATCACGACCGCGGCGACCAGCGCCGCCCAGAGGACGACCGCGACCAGCTCCCCCGCCGAGGCGTCCTGGGCGACGATCTTGGCGACGAAGGCCGCCAGCCCGTCGGCGGCGCCGGCGCTCGCGACCAGCAGCAGCATCGGGATAGCGGCGTCTCCTCAGCAGAGCGATGGCGTAGGGGAGGAGCGCCACCGCGATCAGGATCGCCAGCGCCACGACGAGGCCGGCGCCGCGCTCCACATCGCCGGTGTCGCGCGGGGCGGCCCAGGCGAAGACGCCGACCGAGGCGATGATCAGCAGCACCGCGGCGATCTCCCGCGGCCCGACGCGCTCGCCGAGGATCGCGCACGCCGAGCACCAGGAGCAGGAGCAGACCGAGGGCCAGCGTCGGCTGAACCAGCGTCAGCGGCGCCTCGGTGAGCGCCGCGATCTGCAGCGGCCAGCCGAGCAGCGAGAGGGCGGTCGCCCCGACCCAGAGCGGCGCGGACCAGGTGGGTGATCAGCGACGGGCGCAGGGCCTGCTCGGCCGGCGCGCGCCGCGCCTCGATCGCCTGCAGCGCGTAGCCGGTCTCGTAGCAACAGGCGGCGGCGAGCGCCAGGGCGAAGCCGAGAGCGAGCTCCCCGTCCATGAGTGGCACCATCCTGCCATCCGACGCCCTCTTCTCCTCGGCGCGGCGGCCGCGGCGGCCGCCTGGTGGTCACCGGCGCTCGCGCCGGTCGTGCCGGCGTCGCGGAGCTGCTCGGGCTGCCGCGGCGAATCGACGAGCCGGATGCCGTGGCGCTCACCTTCGACGACGGGCCCCATCCCGAGGGGACGCCGGCGGTGCTGGAGAGCTCGTCAGCGGCGAACGCGACGGCGATCTTCTTTCTCTGCGGCGAGCAGGTCGAGCGGGACCCGGCGCTGGCGGCCGAGATCGTCGCGGCCGGGCACACCGTCGGCGCTGCACGGCTACCGCCACCGCAACATGCTGCGCCTCGCGCCGCGGACGTTCGTGGACGACCTGGAGCGGGGCATCGCGCGCGATCGAGGACGCGGCCGGGGATCCGGCCGGCCCTCTACCGCCCGCCCTACGGGATCTTCAGCTACCCGGGGATCGTCGAGGTCAGCGCCCGCGGGCTGCGGCCGCTGCTCTGGTCGCGCTGGGGCCACGACTGGCGGGCGGACCGGTCGCCGGAGGCGATCGCGGCCGAGGTCGACCGAGGAGCTGCGCGGCGGCGACGTGCTCCTGCTCCACGACGCCGACCACTACAGCGAGCCCGGCTCGCTGGCGAGGCACGGTGGCGGCGCTGCCCGCGGTGTCTGAGGACGATCGAGCGCCGCCGGGCTCTGCGCGACAGTCGCCTCAGCGTGACGCGTGTCCGCTGGCCGGCCTCCTCGTCGCCGCGCCAGCGGATCGCCGCGGTCGCCACCACCAGGGCGATCGCCAGCCCCATCACGCTGAGGGCGATGCGTGCCCTTGTGCGGCACCCCGAGGTTGAAGATGTGGCGAGTCCAGGGCAGCGTCTCGAGCAGCGACGTAGGCGGCCAGCGAGCCAGCCCGCGAGCACCCCGCCGCCGGCGGGGCGGCGGCCGCCGGGGCCGAGGGGCAACAGGCTGAAAGCGTGGCCAGGATCGCGATCAGGCAGGTGACCGCCACGTAGCCGGC
Organism: uncultured Solirubrobacterales bacterium; assembly: GCA_963825825.1. Classification (GTDB taxonomy): domain Bacteria; phylum Actinomycetota; class Thermoleophilia; order Solirubrobacterales; family 70-9; genus DASUPK01. The sequence continues at coordinate 56,226 of CAWGUT010000004.1, forward strand.
CTGCCCGGTGCCGAAGTCGTCGCTGCGGAAGGCGAGCGCGACGGGATCAGCGTTCCGGCCGCGCAGGCCAGGCCACGATCCAGGCGCTGGGCCAGGTGGGGCCGGACGCGGTCCAGCCGGGAGCTCCGTGGCGGCAGCGACGGCGGCGACCGCCCGGATCGGGCTCGGCCGCGGCGACCGGAACGGGCTCGGCGGCCTGCGCGCGCTCGGGCTCGAGCCAGGCGAGGTAGCGGCGGACGCCCTCGCGGAGCGGGGTGGAGGCCCGCCAGCCGAGCTCCTCGGCGGCCCGCTCGTTCGAGACCACCGCGCCGCCGAAGTCGCCGTTGCGCCCCGGCGTGTGGACGATCTCGGTGTCGTCGATCAGCTCCGAGACGATGCTCGGCGAGCTCGCGGATCGTCACGGTCTCGTCGCCGGCGAGGTTGTAGATGCGGTTCTCCGCCGCCGCGCTCGGGCGCCGGCGACGACGCCCTCGGCGAGGTCCTCGACGTAGACGAAGCGGCGCGTCTGCTGGCCGTCGCCGGCGATCGTCAGCGGCTCGCCCTTGAGCGCCTTCGAGACGAAGATCGGGATCACGGCCGCCGGCCGCGCGCGCGGCCCGTAGGGGATCCCGAAGCGCAGGATCGTGCAGGGCACGTCGTAGAGCTCGGCGTAGGAGGTGCAGTACATCTCGCCGGCGAGCTTGCTCGCCGTGTAGAGGTGGTCCGGCAGGCCGAGCGGGGACTCCTCGTCGATCACGCCGTCGCCCGAGGCGCCGTAGACCCAGATCGTGCTGCCGTAGACCACCGCGGGTGCCGGTGGCGCGGGCCGCCTCGAGCACCGCCAGGGTGCCGCGCGAATTGCACTCCTCGGCGTCCGACCGGCTGCTCGGCGACGATGCCGACGTCCGCGTAGGCGGCGAGGTGGACGACGGCATCGCAGTCCTCCATCGCGCTCGCGGAGGGCGTCGGGGTCGAAGAGGTCGCCGATGACCGTGTCGACCGAGCCGGGCTCGTGGTGAGGCGAGGGGCGCAGGTCGTAGATCCGCGGCTCGAAGCCGGCCTCGGCGAGCTTGTCGACGACGTGCGATCCGATGAACCCGGAGCCGCCGGTGACCAGGACCTGTCATGCGGTCTCCTCTGACAGGGACCTGCTGTCCGGGCTCCAACGCGCCGGCGCGTAGTAGAGCGGCACGCACCAGTGGTTCTCGGCGACCCAGTCGGTGTTGGGCAGGTCGTCGCCGGTTCCCATGATCCGGTGGCAGGGGTCCTCGTAGACCTTGCCGGTCGAGCGCTCGATCGGCTCGAAGACGATGTACTTGTAGAGCCCGGAGGTCATCCCGTCGGGCAGCTCGAGGCGCGCGCTGTAGACGGGGTCGAGCCGCTCGCGCGCGATCGCGTTCTTGCGGGCGACGATCTCGTCGAGCCGCTCGGTCTGCACCAGCCCGATCGCGGCGGTGAACTCGCTCATCCGCAGGTTGAGGCCCTCGACCCGGTGGTCGGGCTTGCCGTAGTTGCGGAAGGCGCGGGCGTGCTCGAGGACCTCCTCGCGGTCCGAGACGAGCATCCCGCCCTCGCCGGTGGAGATCGTCTTGGTCGCGTAGAAGGAGTAGGCGCCGGCGTCGCCCCAGGTCCCGGGCCGGCGACCGTTCCAGCGCGCCCCGTGCGCGTGGGCGCAGTCCTCGAGCAGGAAGATGCCGTCGGCGCGGCAGTACTCGGCGATCCGCTCGACGTCGAAGGCGATGTGCCCGCCGATGTGGACCAGCACCGCGGCGCGCGGCCGGTGCTCCTCCGCCTTGCGCTCGAAGTCGTCGAACGACATGCAGAGGTCGTCGCGGTTGCAGTCGACGAAGACCGGCTCGGCCGCCCGCAGCGGATGATCGACAGGGGCGTCGCCATGAAGGTGTTGGAGGGGCAGAGCACCTTCTCGCCGCGGACGCCGGCGAAGTCGAGTGCGGCGAGGGCCGCGCCGCTCCAGCCGCCGGTCGCGACCGAGCCGAGCCCGTGCAGGTCCGACCAGGCGGCCTCGAAGCGCGCGGTCATCTCGCCCTCGGACCAGCGCTCGGACGAGCACGATCTCGTCCCAGAGCTCGTGGAGCCTGGGGAGGTCGCGGCGGTCGAAGCCGATCGCAAACTGGCTGTGGTCAGCGGGGGTCAGGGGATCGCGGGCGTCGGGAGCCAGGGGCAGCGCCGCACTGCGCGGCGAGGGCACGGATAGTCAGCTCAGGCGGAGGTTATGGCTCCGCTAAACCCGCTAGAAGGTGCCGGATCTGACCGGGTGCTACCAGGTCCGCGCCTCGGCGCGTGAGCGCCTCGAGCTCGGACTGCGATCTCGCCCAGGAAGGGCGTCTCCGGATCGAGCGTCGTGGAGCTCCTCGACGTCCTCCGTCCAGAGCTCGCAGGCGCTCGTCGAGGGTGGTGCCGAGGCGCTCGCCGCAGGCCGGCCGGTCCTCGGGGGCGACCTTGTGCCAGTCGCGCATGTTGGCGACGCGGTCCGCTGCGTAGATGACCACCGGGTCGCCGCCGGACTCCAGGATCCCGCTTGCGCAGCGCGCGCTTGCGCGCGCCGTAGCCGTCGATGTCGGGATCCTCGCTGAGGCAGTCGACCAGGCCGGCGACGTCGGGCCCGAAGCGCTCGCGGATCTCGTCGAGCTCGACGTCGGTGTGCTCGACGACGTCATGCAGGTAGGCGGCCGAGATCAGCGGCCCGTCGTAGCCGGACTCCATCGAGCAGATCGGCGACCGCGATCGGGTGCTCGACGAACTGCTCACCGGTCTGCTTGCGGTGCTGTCCGAGATGGACCCGGCGGGCGAAGCGGAGGGCGGCGGTGGCCAGCTCCGAGCTCGACCGCCGGCTCGGGGTGGGTCGAGACCTCAGTCATCTGACGAGAACGCTAACGACGAAGTCTCGGATTCTCAATTTGCGCTCCCCGGATCTCCGCAAATTCCGACCAAAACCGCTTGACAGTTCTTTCACATCGCGAGTTCGTTGCAAGCGCAATCTTCGATGGCCTGTTGCGGCGGGCCGCGCCTGACCTAGAATCGCCGCAGATGCTCCAGACGCGTCCGGAACATCGCGATCATCCTGGCCCTCGCGGCCGTGGTCGACTTCCTGCCCGGCGGCGGGCGCCGCCGCGCGACGCGTGCTCGCCGCGCTGATGTTGATCTTCTTCGCGGCGATCGCCTGGCTCGCTCTACCGGGTCTACCGCGAGCAGCAGCTCACCCTGGCGACGCTGCACGGACGCGCGCAAGGCGGGCCTCTTCGGCGCGGTCGGGGCGATCGCGCTGCTCGTGGTCGCCTACGACGAGTTCAGCTCCTGGACCGGCGGGAGTGCGTGCTCTGGATCGCGCTGATGGCGGGATGCGTCGGAGCGATCTTCCTGATCTGGCGCAGCGCGACGACCTACTACTGATCGCCGCACTGATCGGGCGGCGATTCGTCGCCGATCTCGTTGCGTCTCGACGCTCCGCGTCACGAGGCCGCGCCTAGCTTCGGCCCATGTCGCCGACGCGGAGCAAGAGGCCGCAGGAGCGCTCGGGGCAGGCATCCGTCGAGTTCGTGGCGGTCCTCCCGGCGCTCGCGGTCTGTCTGATCCTCGCCGGACAGGCCGTCGCCGCCGGCTGGGCGCTGTGGTCCGCCGGGAATCGCCGCGCGCGCGGGGGCGCGGGCAGAGCACGTCGGCGCGAGACCCGCAGGCCGCGGCCCGGCGTGCGCTTCCCGGCTCGCTTGCGGGGTGGGGCGGTGATCCGCTCCGGGGACGGCGTCCGCGTGAAGGTGCGGGTCCCGGCTCTGCTCCCCGGCGTCGAGCTGCCGTCCGTCGCCGCCTCCTCGACCCTGGATGCGACCGGCGGCTGAGGGACCCAGGGCGTCGGGGCAGGCCTCGGTCGAGCTGCTCGCCGCGCTGCCGGCGCTCGCTCTGGCCGCCGTCCTCGGGCTCGCAGCTGCTGCTCGTCGGGCTACTCGCTGACGATCGCCGACGGGGCCGCCGAGGCCGGGCCGCTGGCCGGTGCGGCGGGGCGTGACGCGCGGCGAGGCGGCTCGCGATGCGCTGCCCGGATGGGCGCGCGGCCGCGTCCGCAGGTGAGCGCCGCGGGTGGCCGGGTGCGGGTGCGAGTCAGACCGCCGGCGCCGCTGCGCCGCCGTCGCCGAAGCGCTCGACAGTCAGCTCCGAGGCCTGGTCGCGCCCGCCACCCGGAGCAGGCCGATGACGCCGGCGATCCTCGTCGAGCGGCACGGACCGCCGGGCCGAGCCTGGGGCTGGCCGCCGCGGTCGCCGTCGAGGCAGCGGCACTGACCGGGCGCCGGGACCCTGCTCGTCGAGGTGGGCGAGGCGCGCGCAGCGCCGCGGCCCGACGCTGCTCGCCGCGCCCGCCGCTCGCCGGATCGAGGGGGCGCTGCGGCGGGAGCGGGCTGCGCGGGCTCCGCCCGCGGGCACCTCTGCCACCTCGCCCTGAACGAGCCGGCGACCTGGAAGCCGGTGCCGCCGCCGTGGCGCGACTCGGCTGCCGAGGCGGAGCTGCGGTGGTCCACGTCCCGGGCGCGCTCTGGGTGCCGGCGCTCCAGTCCGACCTGTCGATCGCCGGCGGGTGCCTGCTGGTCTCGCTGCCGGAGGAGCGCTCGCTCGCCGCGCTCGCGGTGGACGAGCTGGAGCGACGAGGGCTGCCGGCGCGGATCGCCACCCGAGCTCCCGGGGCTGCTCGCCGCCCGGCGGGCGCTGGCGGGCGCGCGGCCCGGCGGCGGGCTCTCCGATGCCGCCAGCCGAATCGCGCGGCGGCTGCTCGGCCTGGGGCGATCGGGCGGAGTGCCGCAGCCACGGGCGGACCGCCGCGGGCAGGCGCTGCCGGCGCTGCTCGGGGCCGGCCTGATCCTGATCCTGGCCGCGCTGGCGCTGGCGGCGATCGGAGGCGCGGCGACCGGCAAGGGCCGGGTGCAGCGGGCCGCGGACCTGGCCGCGCTCTCCGCGGTGCGCAGCATGCGCGACGACGTGTCGCGGCTGCTGGCTCCGGCCACGGCTGCCCGGCGGCGCTCCGAACCCCCGCCACCTCTCCCGCGGCCGCGTACCTCTCGCGGGCGCACCTCGCTGCGGTCGATGCGGCAAGGCGGAACCGCGTCGACCCCGCCCGCCTGCGGATCGCCTTTCCCGACGCCGCCGCCAATCCGCCGCTTCGCGCCCGCGTCACGGTCGTCGGGGAGATCGATCCGGAGCGACTCCCGGGCGGCGACCGCCTCGGCGATCACGCCCCGATCCGCGTGGTGGCGAGCGCCGTCGCGGAGGCATCCGCCCCGGTGAGCTCCTGGACGGGGATGCCGTCGCAGGCCGAGGGCGGCGGGTACTCCGGTCCGCTCGTCTATCGCGACGGCGAGGGGATGAGGCCGGACGTCGCCGCCGCCTACGACCGGATGAGCGCGGCCGCGAGGCGGGCGGGCCTCGACCTCGTCGTGGTCTCCGGCTTTCGCTCGGACGCGGAGCAGGCGGAGCTCTTCGCCCGCCACCCGGACCCGCGCTGGGTGGCGCCGCCGGGCCACTCGCTGCACCGCTGCGCGACCGAGCTCGACCTCGGCCCCTCGTCGGCCTACGGCTGGCTGATCGCGCACGCTCGGGGCTTCGGCTTCCTGCGCCGGTATCCGTGGGAGCCCTGGCACTTCGGCTTCATCGCGGGGCCGCCGCCGTGCTCGGAGGCCGGCAATCTGATCGGGAGCGGTGGGGGCCTCGGGGAGGAGGAGGGCCTCGGGCGCAGCTCGGGGCTGCCGCGCTTTCGTGCCGGCGCAGTACCGGGAGCCGATTCTGCGCTCGGCGTCGCGCTGGAACGTCTCGCCGGGCTTGCTCGCCGCGCAGCTGATGGCGGAGTCGGGCTTCAATCCGAGGGCCGTCTCCCCGGCGGGCGCTCTGGGCATCGCCCAGTTCATGCCCGGCGACCGCGCGCTCGTACGGACTGCGCGATCCGTTCGACCCGGTCGCCTCGATCGATGCGCAGGCCCATCTGATGTCGGACCTGCTGCGGCAGTTTCACTCCGTCCCGCTGGCGCTGGCTGCCTACAACGCCGGCTCCGGGGCGGTCGCCGCCTGCAGCTGCGTCCCGCCCTATCCCGAGACCCGCGCCTACGTGGCGCGCATCCTCGCCCTGGCGGACGGGGCCGGCGTCCTGCTCTCGCCGCCGCTGGAGGTGCGGTTGGTCAGCTAGAGCGTGGCCGGATTCGGCTTCTCGACCGGGACCTCGCCGACGAGCCTCGAGCTCGCCCGAGGTGTACTGGTAGATGTCGAAGACGCCGTTGGTCGGATTGCCGTGGACGTCCATGTCGATCGGGCCGGAGGCGCCGGTGTAGTCGATGTCCTTGCCGTCCTCGAGCGCCTTGATCGCGTCGGGGAGCTGCTGCCAGGAGTACTCGGTGCCGCCCGGCGCGGTGATGTCGATCAGCTCGTCGGCCATCTTCTGGCCGTCCGTCGAGCCGGCCGCGACCGCCGCCAGGTAGCAGAGGATCGTGGCGTCGAACTCCTGGGCGGCGAACGGCGCCAGCTTCACCTTCGTTCGGCGACGCCGACTTGAAGTCCTCGACGAACGCCGAGGTGGCCTCGTCGCTCCCTCGGCGAGCCCGGGGCGAGCGCGCGCATCCCCTCGACGGCGCCCGAGCCGACCTCCTCCGGCAGCCCGGGCGAGACGAGCTGGTCGCTGCCCCAGGCGATGGCGGGGTTCCACCCGGAGCTGCTCTCCAGCGCGGGGGCGAGCTGGGCGAACCCGGTGGGGTCGTCGATCAGCAGGACCGCGTCCGGGCTGTTGCCGGTGATCTGCGACGCCTGGCTGCTCAGCGGCGGGAGGGGCGAGCACGATCTGGCCGCCGACCGTGCCGTCGTCGTCCTGCCAGGCCTGGATGAAGTCCTGGCTGATGGTGTCCGCACTCGGGTCGGTGCTGGCAGCGACGTTCACCGTGTGGCCCTCGACTCCGCCCAGGCTCCGCTCGATCGCCTTGGCGAGCGCGTCCCCCTCGGCGGAGACGGGCAGGGCGGTGCTGTCGATCAGGTCGTGGTCGCTGAGCTCGGCCACGTCGTCGCCCGTCGCCACCGGCGAGATCTCCAGCACCTTGGCCGGGATGGCGACGTCTTGGGCGGCCTGCGGCCACGGCCTCGGAGGACCACGGCCCGGTCAGGCAGCTCGCCCCGTCGGTGTCGACGAACTTCTTGGCGGATTCGACGGCCGCGTTGGTGTCGCTCCCCTGGTCCTCGTTGACGATTCTCACCCTGTGGTCGGCGCCCACCGAGTCCGTCGCCCGCTCGATCTGATCGACGGCGAGCTGCCGAGGCCTTCTGCGCCCGACTCGCCGAGTGAGTTGGAGGTGCCGCTCAGCGGCAGGGAGTTGCCGATCACCAGGTCCAGCTGCTGTGGACCCCGGGCCGTTGCCGCCCCCGCCGCCACCGCCGCAGGCCGCCAGGCCGAGGACGATCGTCAGGCCGGCCGCGGTCGCGAACGCGCGGTAGGTGTCGATTCCGCCCCTCAGAGTCGTATTCATAGCCGCTGTGCGATCAGTAGGGTGGAGCCGTGGCGACGGTTCAGGTCGAGGGAATCGAGGGGCTGAAGGCCCTGCTCGGCGAGCAGATCGGGCCGAGCGAGTGGCGCGAGGTCACCCAGGAAGACATCGACGCCTTCGCGGACCTCACCGGCGACCATCAGTGGATCCACACCGACGTCGAGCGGGCGAAGAGGGAGAGCCCGTTCGGCACCACCGTCGCGCACGGGAACCTGACGCTGTCGATGATCGACGGCATGCGGCTCGAGCTGCTCAGCTCGAGCGGCTTCAAGCTCGGCGTCAACTACGGCTGGAACAAGGTGCGGTTCCCGGCGCCCGGTGCCCGCGGGCTCGCGGATTCGCGCCACCGCCGAGGTCATCGAGGTCGAGGACGTCGGCGGCGGCTGGTGGCAGATCGTCACCCGCTTCACGGTCGAGGTGGAGGGCTCGGACAAGCCGGCCTGCGTCGCGGACTCGGTCGGCCGAGCCCTCCCCGAGTAGCTAGCCGGCCGTTACTTGACGGTCAGCGTTCCCTCCATGCCGGCCTCGCGATGGCCCGGGACCGAGCAGAAGAAGGTGTAGGTACCGGGCTGCACGTTCACCGTCGCCGTTGCGGTGCCTGACGAGACCAGATCCGTGCCGCCGATCTCCTGGCCGGAGGAGTCCTCGACCTTGACGTCGTGCTGGAGGGGCTGCATGTTGTCGAAGTCGATCGTCACGCTGCCGGCCTTGGCGCTGACGCTCTTCTGGTTGAACGCGAGGTCGCTACCCGACGGCGTCGAGATGTCGACCGTCGAGCCGCCACCGCCCGCAGCCGCCGCCGGTGGTCGTGGCCGGCGGGGTCGTGGCCGGCGGGGTCGCGGCCGCCGTGGTGTCGTTGTTGTCGCTGCCACCGCCGCACGCCGCCAGGCCAAGGACGGCCAGCACCGCTACGACCGCCAGTGCAGAAGCTCGTCTCATCGAGGCCACCTTTCCCTTGACGCCAGGTCGTTTCACTCTATTACGCATCCCTAAGGGCCGATTGGATTGCGCTAGTCGCCCTGGAACTCGGGCTGCTCGCCCGCGAAGAACGCGGTCACCCCTCGCTTCAGGTCGCTCGGTGCCCATGCTGTCGGCGATCCCGTGCCGCTCGAGCTGCAGGTGGTCGGTGAGCGAGTGCTCGATGCTCTCGTGGAGCAGGCGCTTGGCCATCCGCACGTAGTAGGGCGCCTTGGCGGCGAGCTTCTCGGCCTTCTCCCGGGCGCGGGCCAGCAGCTGGTCGGCCGGCACCACCTCGCTGACCAGCCCGGCCTCGAGCGCGGCGTTGGCGTCGAGGTTGGGGTCGTTGAGCGCCAGCTCGAGCGCCTTCGCCGGGCCCGACCACGCGGGGCAGGAAGTAGGTCATGCCGCCGTCGGGCGCGGCGCCGATGCGCCCGTAGGCGATCGCGAGGAACGCGTCCTCCGAGGCGATCCGGATGTCGGCGGAGAGCGCCAGCGACATCCCGGCGCCGGCGGCCGGGCCGTTGATCGCCGCGATCACCGGATAGGGGATGCGGCGGATGTCGACGATCGCGTTGTGCAGCGCCTCGGCGCCGCGGCGGACCTCGGAGGGCAGGTCGACGCCTTCGTCCGTGACGCCGCGCTTGAACCAGTTGACGTCCCCGCCGGAGCAGAAGGCGCGCCCGGCGCCGGTCACGATCAGGGCCCGGATCGGGGCGCGGTCGGCGAGCCAGGCGGCGGCGACGGTCAGCTCGCCGATCAGCTCCGGGCTCATCGCGTTGAGCGAGTCGGGCCGGTTCAGCGTCAGCGTCCCGATCTGCGCCGTCGATCTCGATCTCGAGCGTCTCGAGCTCGGGCGGATCGGCGGTGAGCGATCGGAACCTCGGTCTCTGCGGTTTCTGTCATCGCAACTCCTCCTAGGCGCGGGTGGCCGGGAGCCTACCCTCTGGATGGTGGACATCGACGAGCAGCGAGAAACTCGGCAGAGCAGCGCCGGGAGCTGCCCGACGCCCCCGGCGTCTACGTCTTCCGCGACCGCGGCGGGGGACGCCCTCTACGTGGGCAAGGCGAACTCGATCCGCAAGCGGGTCGCCTCGCACTTCGCGGGCAAGGGCGGTGGGCGCGGAGCCGGCCTGGGCGGCACCGCCGAGCTGATCGACCGCACCGAGTCGATCGAGATCCTGGTCACCCAGACCGAGGCCGAGGCGCTGCTCGCCGAGCAGAGCTTCATCAAGCGCTACCGCCCGCGGTTCAACATCCGGCTGCGGGACGACAAGTCCTATCCCTACGTCGGGGTCAGCCTCGACGAGGAGTTCCCGCGCGTCTACTTCACGCGCGAGCGGCACCGGCCGAACCGCGCCTACTTCGGGCCGTTCTCGAGCGCCAAGCGCGTCCGCGAGACGCTCGACCTGCTCGGCAAGCTCTTCCAGTACCGGACCTGCGAGGGCCCGGAGCCCGGCCGCCGCTCCGGCGTGCCCTGCCTCGACTACTACATCAAGCGCTGCCAGGCGCCCTGCGTCGGCTACATCGACAAGGAGGAGTACCGCGGCAACATCGACCGGATCATCGGCTTCCTCTCCGGCCGCTACAAGGAGATCGCCGGCGACCTCGAGGACAAGATGGAGGAGGCCTCCGAGGCGCAGGACTTCGAGCGGGCGGCGCTCTTCCGCGACCGGCTGAACGCGGTCCGCAGCATGATGGAGCGCCAGCAGGTGGCGGGCGGCTCGCTCGGGAGCGCCGACCTGATCGGCGTGGCGGTGGAGGGCGGCGACGCCAACGCCCAGGTCTTCCAGGTCCGCGACGGCGTGCTGGCCGAGCGCCAGGGCTTCTACCTGGCGGGCGAGGATGCCGACGGCGCGGACGGGGACCGCGATCCCGGCGAGGTCGCCGAGACCTTCCTGCTCCAGTACTACGGCGGCGGCGCCCGCGGTCCCCGGCCGCGTCATCGTCGGGCCCGAGCTGCGAGGGCGCACCGACGTGCTCGCCGAGGCGCTCTCGAGCGAGCGCGACGCGCCAGGTCGAGGTCCGGGTCGGCCTCGCGCGGCGACCTGCGCCGCCTGCGCGAGCTGGCCGAGAAGAACGCGAAGCTCGCCCTCGCCCAGGACAAGCTGCGCCGCGAGCACCGCCGCCAGCAGCGGGTCGAGTCGCTCGCGTCGCTGCAGGAGGCGCTCGGGCTGGAGCGCGTGCCGGTCCGGATCGAGGGCTTCGACATCTCCAACCTCGGCGAGACCCACACCGTCGCCTCGATGGTCGTCTTCGAGGGCGGCGCGCCGAAGAAGTCGGACTACCGCAAGTTCGGCATCCGCGGCGAGTTCGGGGATAACGGCGGCGGCCCTGACGACTTCGCCGCGATGCAGGAGGTGTTGACGCCGGCGGCTGGGCCGCTACCTGCAGCAGGCGGACATCTCGCCGCACGACTCGGACCGCGACGCGAGCTTCGCCGCGCTGCCCGACCTGGTCGTGATCGACGGCGGCAAGGGCCAGCTCTCGGCCGGGCTGCGAGGCGCTCGAGCCGCTGCTGGAGCGCGGGGTGGCGGTGATCAGCCTCGCCAAGCGGATCGAGGAGGTCTTCGTGCCGGGCCGGAAGGAGCCGATCCTGCTGGAGAAGGGCTCGGACGCTCTGCGCCTGCTGCAGCGGGTCCGCGACGAGGCCCACCGGTTCGCGATCACCTTCCACCGCAGCCGCCGCGACCAGGCGATGACCGCGTCGGTCCTGGACGGCGTGCGGGGCGTCGGGCCGGCGCGCAAGCGGGCGCTGCTGCGGCACTTCGGCTCGCCGGATCGGCTGCTCACGGCGAGCCGCGAGGAGCTCGAAGCGGTGCCCGGGGTGCCCGGTAAGCTCGCTCGCGAGATCCACCGGCAACTACACAGAGCGGGCTGATGTCCCAGGACGGATCGGTAGTGGGAGACGGCTCAGGGCCCCGCGAGAAGCGGGTCGAGCTCGTGGTGATCACCGGCTACTCGGGTGCGGGCAAGTCCGAGGCGATCGCGGCCTTCGAGGACGGCGGCTACTTCTGCGTCGACAACCTGCCGCCCCGGATGATCGAGGGGCTCGGCGAGCTCTTCCAGCACGAGGGCAGCGGGGTGGAGAAGGCCGCGGTCGTCACCGACGTCCGCGGCGGCGAGTACTTCGAGGACCTGCTCGCGGTGCTCGACGAGCTCGAGGCGAGCGCCCTGCTCGACCTGAAGCTGGTCTTCCTCGAGGCCGACGAGGAGGCCCTGCTGCATCGCTACAAGGAGACCCGCCGCCGGCATCCGCTCGCCCGCAGTGGGCGGATCGTGGACGGGATCCGGGCGGAGCGCGAGCGGCTCGCGCCGCTGCGAGAGCGGGCGGATGTCGTCATCGACACCTCCGCGCTCACCGGCGGCGCGCTGCGGCGGCGGATCGCGATCGAGCTGATCGGCCGCGACACGAGCGGGAACCAGCTCGCCCTGACGATCCTCACCTTCGGCTTCAAGAACGGGCCGCCGCTGGACGCCGACCTCACGCTCGACGTCCGCTTCCTGCCCAACCCGCACTACGTCGACGACCTGCGGCCGCTCACAGGGCTCGACGAGCCGGTCCGCGAGTACGTCGAGTCGGGGACGCAGGCGGGCGAGTTCTACGGGCGGCTGATGCCGCTGCTCGACTTCCTCCTGCCCGCCTACGTCGCCGAGGGCAAGCAGCACCTGACGATCGCGGTCGGCTGCACCGGCGGACGCCACCGTTCGGTCACCGTCGCGGACCGGATCGCTCGCGCGCTGGGCAGCCGTGACGACGTCAAGCTGCAGGTCGTCCACCGCGACGTGGAGCTCGAGCCGCGCCCGCCGCCCGATAGCCCGAACGTCCCGGACTACCCCGCAGAGGGCACGACGCGGGACGTTCGCCGGGAAGTTCGCGACCCTAGACTGGCCGCCCGATGCCCGATCCCGTGATCAGCGTCAAGGGCCTGCGCAAGTCCTACGACGGCTTCGAGGCGGTGCGGGGGATCGATCTCGAGATCGGCGCCGGCGAGATCTTCGCCTTCCTCGGGCCGAACGGCGCGGGCAAGACGACCACGGTCGAGATCCTCGAGGGCTACCGCAGCCGCAACGCCGGCGAGGTGAGCGTGCTCGGCATCGACCCGCAGCGGGCCGACCGCGCCTGGCGCAACCGGGTCGGCTTCGTCCTTCAGGAATCCCGCCTCGTCCCCGAGCTCACGCCACGGGAGGCGGTGGAGCAGTACGCCGGCTACTACACCTCGCCGCGTGACATCGACGAGACCGTGAACCTGGTCGGGCTGAGCGAGAAGGCGGACGCCCGGACGTCGACCCTCTCGGGCGGGCAGCAGCGGCGCCTCGACGTAGCCCTGGCGCTGATCGGCGACCCCGAGCTGCTCTTCCTGGACGAGCCGACCACCGGCTTCGACCCCTCGGCCCGCCGCCAGGCCTGGGACGTGATCGGCGGCCTGCGTGACCTGGGCAAGACGGTCTTTCTCACCACCCACTACATGGACGAGGCCCAGGCGCTCGCCGACCGGGTGGCGATCATCTCGACGGGCCGGATCGTCGCCACGGGCTCGCCCGAGGACGTCGGGGGCGATCGGGAGGAGCGCACGGAGATCAGCTTCCGGCTCCCGAAGGGCGTCCGCGCGCCCGACCTGCCTGAATCGGTGCGGACGCGCGCCCGAATCGATGCCGGCGCCGTCTCGATGGCGGCCGAGGATCCTGTCCGCGTCCTGCGGGATCTGACGGTCTGGGCGAGCGAGCGGGGAGTCGGCCTGCCCGATCTCCAGGTCCGCCGCCCGAGCCTGGAGGACGTCTACCTGGAGCTCACCCGGCAGACCGACGGGACGGGGGAGGGGGCGCAGTGAGCGGGTTCCCCCTGGTCCTGCACCAGTTCCGCTTCGACCAGAAGGTCTTCTGGCGAAATCCGGCATCCGTCTTCTTCACTGCGATCTTCCCGCTGCTGTTCCTGTTCATCTTCGCCAGCTTCTTCAAGAACGCGAACATCCAGGGCCTCGGGGTCCATGGAGCCACCTATTACGTGCCCGCGATCGTCGCGCTCTCGGTCATCTCAGCGACCACGGTGAAGCTCGCAATGAACCTCAGCTCAGAGCGCGAGGCTGGTCAGTTGAAACGGGTCCGCGGTACGCCTCTGCCACCGGCCGCTTTCGTGGCCGGGCGGGTCGGGAACTCACTGGTCATCTCGGTGATCATGGTGGCTCTGATCAGCGTGATCGGGGCACTGTTCTACGGGGTGACAATCCCCACGGACACGCTCCCGGCGCTGCTCGTCACTCTCGCCGTCGGGGTTTTTTCGTTCTCATGTCTTGGGTTTGCCCTCGCGGCGGTCATTCCCAGCGAGGACGCAGCCCCAGCCGTGACCAATGCGATCGTCTTCCCTCTCTATTTCCTCTCCGGGGTATTCGTCCCCGAAGACGAGATCCCGAACGGGATCCTCCATATCGCCTCCGTCTTTCCGGTGCGGCCCTTTTTCCAGGCGTTGTTCACCGCCTGGGATCCGAACACCGTCGGCTCGGGCTTCGAGCTCGGGAACCTCGCCGTGGTCTTCGCCTGGGGGCTTTTTGGGCTCGTCGTCGCGGTCCGCTTCTTTCGCTGGGAGCCACGACGCTGACGCGGAGCGGTGCTTCCCATGTATAAGGTGGCCGTCCGCCAGGGAATGTCTCGTCCCCCAGTAGCCAGCTGATGCTTCATTACGCAGCCGTCAAAGTCTCCGACCTCGAGCGCAGTGGCGCCTTCTATGACTCGATCCTCGCGCCGCTCGGCTGGCGCCGGCAGGAGGCCCCCGCCAACTCCGTCAGCTGGGGGTTCGTGAAGCCCGAGTTCTACATCGAGCAAGAGGACTCGCCAAAGCCCGGGTATGGCCTGATCTCCTTCCCCGCCAAGAGCATCCCGGCGGTCAAGGCGTCATTCGAGTCGGGCAGCGCAAACGGCGGTGACCCCGTCGCCGAGCCGGGCAGCGCCCCGGCGTTCGGAGCGGGGAAGTACTGCTGCCGCCTCAACGATCCCGACGGGTACCTGGTCGAGGTCTGCGTCGCGCACGACCGCTGATCCCGAGCGTCGCGGCTCCCGGCTCGATACTTTGGGTAGACACAAAGCTCCGACCGTCGAGGAGGACTCGCAAATGGCAGTGAAGGTGGGCATCAACGGATTCGGGCGCATCGGCCGGAACCTGTTCCGCGCGGCCCACGAGGCCGGCTCGGATCTCGAATTCGTCGCGGTGAACGACCTGATCGACACCGAGATGATCGCCTACCTCCTGAAGTACGACTCGATCCTCGGGCGCTTCCCCGGCGAGATCGAGGCCTCCGAAGGCGGCATCAAGGTCGACGGCGCCGAGATCAGGGTGCTGAACGAGAAGGACCCGGCGGCGCTCCCCTGGGGCGAGTTGGGCGTGGAGGTCGTGATCGAGTCCACCGGCCTGTTCACGAAGCGCGAGGACGCGCAGAAGCACCTCGACGCCGGCGCGAAGAAGGTGATCATCTCCGCGCCCGCCACCGAGCCCGACATCACCGTCGTGCTCGGCGTCAACTTCGAGTCCGACTACGACCCCGAGCACGCACAACATCATCTCCAACGCGTCGTGCACGACCAACTGCCTGGCTCCGGTGGCGAAGGTGCTGAACGACACGGTCGGCATCGACCGCGGCCTGATGACCACGATCCATGCCTACACCGCCGACCAGCGCCTCCAGGACATGCCCCACAAGGACTACCGGCGCGCGCGGGCGGCCGCTGTCAACCTGATCCCGACGAGCACCGGCGCGGCCAAGGCAATCGGCCTGGTTCTGCCGGATCTGCAGGGCAAGCTCAATGGCATGGCGGTCCGGGCGCCGGTCATCACCGGCTCGCTGGTGGACCTGGTCTGCGACGTCTCGAAGGAGACCAGCGCCGAGGAGATCAACACGGCGATGAAGGAGGCCGCCTCGGGTCCGCTCTCGGGGATCCTCAAGTACACCGAGGACCCGATCGTCTCGACGGACATCGTCACCGATCCGCACTCGTCGGTCTTCGACGCCGAGCAGACCAGGGTGGTCGACGGAACGTTCGTCAAGCTCCTCTCCTGGTACGACAACGAGTGGGGCTACGCCAACCGCTGTGTCGAGTTGGCGGAGAAGGTGCTGCAGCCGGCGACGGTCGGTGCCTGAGCGAACCGCCGCGCGCTCGTTCACCAAGGCGAGCGTCAGAGACGCCGAGGTAGATGGTCGCCGCGTGCTGGTGCGCTCGGACCTGAACGTGCCTCTGGAGAAGGGGGTGGTGACGGACGACACCCGGATCCGCGCCTCGCTGCCCACGATCGAGCTGCTGCGCGAGCGGGGCGCGAGCGTCGTCCTCGTCTCTCATCTCGGGCGCCCCAAGGGTCCTGATCCGGAGCTCTCGATGGCCCCGGTGGGAGAGCGCCTCGGCGAGTTGCTCGGGACCGAGGTGAAGCAGGCGCCCGGGGTGGTCGGCGACGAGGTCTCGGCGATGGCGTCCGGCCTCGAGGCGGGCGAGGTGCTGCTGCTCGAGAACAGCCGCTTCGAGCCGGGGGAGACGAAGAACGACCCGGCGCTGGCCGAGGCTCTCGCCGCACTCGCTGAGCTCTACGTCAATGACGCCTTCGGCTCGGCGCACCGCGCCCACGCGACGACCGAGGGGGTCGCACACCACCTACCTGGCTACGCCGGGCTGCTGCTCGAGCGCGAGGTCGTCGAGCTCACCGCGGTTCGCGACGATCCCGCAGAGGCCGCTGGTGATCGTGCTCGGCGGGGCCAAGGTGACGGACAAGCTCGGCGTGATCGACCGCTTTCTCGGCTTCGCCGAGGAGATCCTGGTCGGCGGCGCGATGTGCTTCAGCTTCTTCAAGGCGGAGGGCCGGGACACCGGCAACTCGCTGGTCGAGGAGGAGGGCGTGGAGTCCGCCAGACGCGTGGTGGCGGAGGCTGAGGGCAGCGAGACGATCCTGGAGTTGCCCGAGGACCTCTGCCTCGGCAGGGAGTTCGATGCGGACACGGAGACCCGTCTGCTGAACGGCGTTGACGTGCCCGAGGGCTGGATGGGGCTCGACATCGGCAGCAACACCACGGCCAACTTCGGCAAGCGGATCGCCCGGGCAGGGACCGTCTTCTGGAACGGGCCGATGGGCGCCTTCGAGCTCGAGCCCTTCGCCGGGGGAACCCGGTCCGTCGCCGAGGCAGTCGCTGCGGCCCCGGGCCACACGGTGGTCGGGGGCGGCGATTCGGTGGCGGCGCTGCAGAAGTTCGGACTGGCCGACGCCGTTGACTGGCTCTCGACCGGCGGGGGCGCCTCGCTCGAGCTGATGGAGGGCCGGGACCTCCCCGGCGTCGAGGCTCTGCAGGACGCGAGCGAGGCCGCCCGTGGCTGACCGCACGTCCTACCTCGCCGCCAACTGGAAGATGCACAAGACGACCGAGGAGACCGAGCGGTTTCTCGCGGAGTTCCTGCCGCGGGTCTCGAACTCCGGTCCCGAGGTGGTCATCTGTCCGCCGTTCACCTCGCTGAGGGCGGCGGTGGAGCTCTGCTTCCAGAGCCCGGTGCGGGTCGCCGCGCAGAACATGCACGAGGCCACCGACGGCGCCTTCACGGGGGAGGTCTCGGCGCCGATGCTGCTCGACCTGGGGGTCGACGGCGTGATCCTCGGCCACTCCGAGCGCCGCCAGTACTTCGCCGAGACCGACGAGGCGCTCGCGCGGAAGGTGCCCGCGGCCCTCGGGGCGGGCCTCGAGCCGATCCTCTGCGTGGGAGAGAACGAGGCCCAGCGGGACGGCGACGAGACCGAGGAGGTGCTCACCCGGCAGATCCAGGCGGATCTCGCCGACGTTCCGGACGCGCGGCTGAGCGAGGTGGTGATCGCCTATGAGCCGATCTGGGCGATCGGCACGGGCCGCACCGCCACCCCCGAGCAGGCGCAGGAGGCGATCGCGCTGATCCGCAGCCTGATCGACGCACGATCCGACACGGCCGCCACCGCCATCCGGATTCTCTACGGGGGCTCCGTCAAGCCGGACAACGCCGCCGAGCTGATCTCCCAGCCGGACGTGGACGGCGCCCTGGTCGGCGGCGCCAGCCTCGATCCGGCCGACTTCGCGGCGATCGTCGAAGCCGCCGGCTGACGATGCCGCTCCCGGCCGGTCCGAAGAGCGTCCCGGTCCCCTCGCTGGCGCTGGTGATCCTGGACGGCTGGGGGCTCGCCCCGGACGGCCCGGGCAACGCGATCTCCCAGGCGAACACGCCGGTCTTCGACGAGCTCTGGTCCACCTATCCGCACGCCACCCTCTCGACCTCCGGCCGGGACGTCGGCCTGCCCGAGGGGCAGATGGGCAACTCGGAGGTCGGGCATCTCAACCTCGGTGCGGGAGCGGTCGTCAAGCAGGACCTGGCCCGGATCGACGACGCGATCGCCGACGGCAGCTTCTTCGAGAACCCGGCTCTGCGGGCTGCGTGCGGCTCTGCCCGCGAGTCCCGGCGCGGTCGCCTGCACGCCATCGGCCTGATCTCCGACGGCGGGGTGCACTCGGGCTGGGAGCACATCGAGGCGGTGATCGAGCTTGCCGCGGAGGAGGGAGTCTCGGAGCTGGTTCTCCACGCTCTCACCGACGGGCGGGACACCCTTCCGACCTCCGGGGCCGGGTACGTGGAGGAGGCAGAGCGCTGGCTGCGGCACGTCGGCTCGATCGGGACGGTCGCCGGCCGGTACTGGGGAATGGATCGCGACCGCCACTGGGACAGGACCAAGCGCGCCTACGACGCGATCGTCCACGCGCGGGCGCCGCGGGCGGAGAGCGCCGTTCAGGCGATCCGCGAGTCCTATGAGCGAGAGATCACCGACGAGTTCATCGAGCCCACCGTGATCGCCGACTACGACGGCGCCGAGCCCGACGAGCCGTTCATCTTCATCAACTTCCGGCCCGACCGGGCACGGCAGCTGACCCGGGCCCTGGGGGAGCCGGACTTCGACGAGTTCGACCGTGGCGCCGGCCCGTTCGAGGTGACGACGATGACCCAGTACCAACACGGCTGGCCCTACCCGGTTGCCTTCCCCCCGCGGGAGCCGGCGACCACCCTCGCCCAGGTGATCGCCGAGGAGGGCGAGCGCCAACTGCATGTCGCCGAGACCGAGAAGTACGCCCACGTCACCTACTTCTTCAACGGCGGCCGCGAGAGGGAGTGGAGCGGGGAGGAGCGCTACCTCGTCGACTCGCCCCGCGACGTCCCCACCTACGACCACAAGCCGCAGATGAGCGCGGCCGCCGCGGCGAAGGCGTTCAGCGAGCACTGGCGCGAGGACGGCTACCGCTTCGGGATCATCAACTTCGCCAACCCCGACATGGTCGGCCACACCGGGGTGATCCCGGCCGCCGTCGCCGCCGTCGAGGAGGTGGACACCCGCCTCGGCGAGGTGGTCGCGGCCGTCCACGAGAAGGGCGGGGCGCTGATCGTCACCGCCGACCACGGCAACTGCGAGCAGATGCTCGAGCCCGACGGCTCGCCCAACACCGCCCACTCGACCAATCCGGTGCCCGTGATCGTCACGGACGAGGGCATCCAGCTGCGCGAGCGCGGCATCCTCGCCGACGTCGCCCCGACCGCCCTCGACCTGCTCGGCATCCCCCAGCCGGAGGCGATGACCGGTCACTCGCTGCGAGCATCGGATTGATGCGGAATGACCCGGCCAGGCTCAGGTTCGAGATCCAGGCCCGTGACGGCGATGCCCGCACGGGCCTGATTCATCTCGGGCATGGTCCGGTGGCCACGCCCGCCTTCATCCCGCTGGCGACCAAGGGCAGCGTCCGCGGGCTCTCCTCGGCCGAGGTCGCCGGGCTCGGCTACGCGATGGTCCTCGGCAACACCTTCCACCTCCACCTGGCGCCGGGAGAGGAGGCGATCGCGGCGCGGGGCGGGCTGCACCGTTTCATGGGCTGGGAGCGGGCGATCATCACCGACTCGGGCGGCTTCCAGGTCTTCTCGCTCGCCCATGGCGGTGTCGCGGATGAGATCAAGGGGCGCCGCGGGAACGCCGCCGGCGGCGCCAAGGTCGAGATCTCAGAGGAGGGGGTCGCCTTTCAGTCGCTGCTCGACGGCTCGAATCGCTTCCTCGGTCCGGAGGAGTCGATGCGGATCCAGGCGGCGCTCGGCTCCGACATCGCGCTGACCTTCGACGAGTGCACGCCGGCGCACGCCGATCGCGAGTACACGGCCCGCTCGACCGAGCGCACTCACCGCTGGCTCGATCGCTGCCTGGCCTGGCACGAGCGCGAGGGGCCGGCGGATCAGGCGGTCTTCGGGATCGTCCAGGGCGGCGTCTACGAGGACCTGCGGCGGGAGTCGGCGGAGCGGAACGCCGCGGCGGGGATCGACGGGATCGCGATCGGCGGCACGCTGGGGCGGGACAAGCAGGAGATGCACGGCGTCCTCTCCTTCACCGTGCCCCTCCTGCCCGACGAGGCCCCGCGCCACCTGCTCGGCATCGGTGAGGTCGACGACCTCCTGGTCGGGATCGGGATGGGCATCGATCTCTTCGACTGCGCGATCCCGACGCGGCTCGCCAGACACGGCACCGCGCTGGCGCCGAACCCCGAGGGCCGCTTCCGCATCGACCTGACCAAGTCCACCTACGCGGACGACGACTCTCCGGTGGTCGAGGGCTGCCCCTGCGAGGCCTGCACCCGGCACACCCGGGCCTATCTCCACTTCCTGGCCCGGAACAAGGACCTGACCGGGACCCGGCTGCTCACCCTCCACAACCTGACCTACATGGAGGCCCTGGTCGGTGGCGCCCGCGATGCGATCGGAGCGGGGCGCTACCGCGACTACTCGGACGCCGTGCTTGCCGGGACTTCTCCGTGGAGCGCGACGGCCGCCGTAGGCGCCTAGTGGAGGCCCGATCTGTCAGCGAGCCGGGTCAGCAGGGGGTCCCGATCGCCGCCCCCAGCCCGCAATACGCTGGCTTCGGCGTCAGGTCGTTATTGACCACGCCGTAGAAGTCGCCGCCGACGTCGTAGAAGCGATGGATCACGAAGGAGCGGACATCGGTTCCCTCGATGGAGTGATAGAGATCGGTCAGCACGCCCGCCTGTTGGTCGGGTGGCACCCCGCTCGAGCCGGTTGCGATCCCCGCCTCGGTGATCCACAGGGGGGTCGCGCTATCGCCGTTCTGATCGCGGACGGTTCTCAGGGCGTCGAGCCGCGACCGCATCCCGTCCACGTAGGAGGGCTTGTACACGTAGGGATGTGAGCCGATGCCCTCGAAGGCGGAGGCTCCCGCGGTCGCGTAGACCTGGCGCAGGAAGTCCGCGGCCTTGACGTTGCCGTTGGCGGTCGCAGCGGGATAGATGCCACCGGTCACGACCGGAACGTTGCTGCGTGCCGAGCGCACCGCGTCGTGGGCCTCCTTGAGGATGGTCGCGTAGCGGGTCGGATCGGCCGCCGGAGACCAGAACCTCGCGAGGTTGGGCTCGTTCCAGATCTCGATCGCCCTGATGTTCCGATAGCGGGAGACCGCGGCCTTGACGAACGCCTGCCATTGCTTGTCGTACTTCGGAAGCTGCGGATAGATGCAGTACTCCTCGCCGCCAAAGGCACACGAACGCGCCGGGTCGCGAGCCCAGAGGGGGGCTCTGTAGAGCAGCATGATCGGCTTCTGCGTGTACGTCTGCATCGCCGCGTACTGGGCATCGCTCACCGACCAGTCGTATTTCCCGCGGCGTCGACTCGACGTACGACCACATCACGTGGAATCGATTTGCCGACAGCGCGTCCGGCATGATCGCGCCCGCCTTCTGCATCTGGAGGTTCGCCGTCTGGGCCGAGTTGAAGCCGCCGTTCGACCATCCCCAGTCCTCGTTGAACCCCCAGGGCACCGTGGGGCTGGCGGCAGACGCGCCGGCGGGTGCAAGCAGGATCGCCAAAGCGCTGGTCGCGGCCAGAGATACGAGAGCAATCCGCCTCACGCGCCAACCATCGTCATTTCCTCGACGACCTGTACATCGCGGTCAATCTCGTCCGCAGCCTACTTGGTGTTGTCCTCGACGACCTGCCGCAGCGCGTCGATCTGGTCGTTGACGTTCTGCTTGACGACCTGATCGAGGTCGATCTTGTTGCTCCCGCTGCTGGAGGCGAGCGCGACGATGGCGGCCACCGCCGCAGCCAGCAGCAGGATCGAGATCACGATCAGCGCGTTGCGCGCGAAGCTCGAGGCACGGCGGCGGCGCTGCTCGGGGGCGGGCGCGGGCTGTCGCGGCGGGACCGGGCGGCGCTGCGGTCGCCGCTGGGTTCGGGTGCCAGGCATGTGCCGGGTCGGGGCCGTCGGCGTGTCGTCGCCGAGGATCCGGGTAGCCGCCGTGCCGGCTGGCGACTGGCCGGTGAGGCCGCGCCGCAGAGCGTCGGCGAGCTCCCCGGCTCCCGCGAACCGGCGGGACGGATCCGACTCGAGTGCGACCAGCACCGCGTCACCGACCGCTTCGGGCACGGCCTCGTTGTAGGAGCTCGGATGCAGCGGCTGCTCGGACTGCTGGCGGACCGCCAGCTCCGCCAGGGAGGCGCCCTCGTAGGGCAGACGTCCGGTGAGGAACTGGTAGAGCACGACGCCCAGCGAATAGACGTCGGAGGACGGCGTCGCCTCGTCGCCCCGGGCCTGCTCGGGTGCCAGGTAGGCGGCCGTGCCGACCACCGAGCCGACCTGGGTGATGCGGCTCTGTTCGCTGGCTCGCGCGATGCCGAAGTCCGCCAGCTTCACGGTCATGTCGCCGCCACCCGAGGGGCCGCCGATGATCATCAGGTTCCCAGGCTTGACGTCGCGGTGGATGATCCCGTGGCGGTGGGCGTAGTCGAGGCCGGCGCAGGACTGCACCCCGATCTCGACGCTGGTCTCCGGATCGAGCTTGCCCTCGGCCTGGAGCAGCTGGGCGCCGGAGCGGCCGCGCACGTACTCCATGACGATGTAGTACTGCCCGCCGTCGTTGCCGGTGTCGTAGACCTGGACGATGTTGGGGTGGACCAGCTTCGCCACGGCGAGCGCCTCTCGCCGGAACCGCGCGACGAAGCGCTCGTCGTCCGAGAGGTGCTCCGCGAGGATCTTCACCGCGACCGTCCGCTCCAGGATCGTGTCCGTGGCGCGGAAGACCGATGACATGCCGCCTGACCCGAGGCGGTCCTCGATCCGGTAGCGATCGGCGATCAGCTCCCCCTTGGGGCTGCGCGGGCTCATAGTCCTCCCGGCCCGATGCCGCCGGAGGCGCCGGGCGTGGTCGTGACGTTGGGATTCGTCTGCGTCTGCGTCGTGGTGGTCGGTTGAGTCTGGGTGCGCTCGGTGGTGGTCGGCTGCGTGGGCTCCGTGGTCGTCTCCTCGGTCGTCGAGGGTGTCGTCGTCTCCGTGGTGGTGGTCTCGGTTCGGCCCTGCGCACTTGCTCGGGTCCGTGAGCAGGAGCTTCAGGTTGTTGGCGCCGCTGTCGAGCGCCTGTTGGACGTCGGAGTTCACGCTCGAGGGCAGGTCGGCGATGTCGGCGAGCAGGTCGTCGGTTTTGGCGGCAGCCACCAGGCAGCTCCCGACGTCCACGTTCGCCTTGATCTCGGCGATCTTGGCGAGCAGCGTCTGCGCGTTCTCCTGCGGGATCGAGGGATCGGGTCCGCTGCTGCCGCAGCCGATCACGCCCGCGGAAGAGGCGGTCAGAACCAGCGCAAGCACTATCGCCCGGAGGGGCTTCGGCATCGCGGCGATACTAGCCCGCGTCGTTTGGGCGCTCGGTGTCGTCATCACTGGCCGATGTAGAGCCGGTCGGCGAGCAGCTCGGGCAGGCCGGCGTCCCTGATCGCCTCCGCCGCCGTGTCGATGTCGTAGTCGGTGCGGTGAAAGGTCGCCTTCCAAGAGTCGGTGTCGAGCTCGAGCCAGGCGGCGCGCGGATCGCTGTCGCGCGGCTGGCCGACACTGCCCGGGTTGAGCAGCCAGCGGCCCTCGGCGAGGTCGATCTCCTTCCCGCCCTCGGCCTGGGCGCCGCCGTCGCCTCCTGGCGGGCCGTTGCCGTCAGAGAACCAGAGAGCGACGTGGGAGTGGCCGATCAGGCTGACGCGCGCTGACTGCTCCTCCATGCACTCGCGTGCCTGGTCAACGGCCAGCACGTACTCCCAGACGGGGTCGCGGGGGGAGGCGTGATAGAGGCCGACCTCGTGTTCGGTGTCTTTCGGCTCGAGCGCCTTCAGGTATTCGATGGTGGAATCATCGGCGTTGGCCCGGGTCCACTCGACCGCGGCGGCTGCGGAGGCCGAGAAGACGTCGGTGTCGATCTCGCCGGTCACGGCCAGATCGTGGTTGCCGACCAGGCTGAGCTCGCAGCGCTCCTTGACCACGCGTGTGCATTCATCGGGCTGTGCGCCGTAGCCGACGACATCGCCGAGACACCAGCGGTGCTCGATTCCGGCCTCGTCGGTCGCGCCGAGCACGGCTTCGAGCGCCGGCAGGTTGCTGTGGATGTCGGTGAGGATGGCGACTCGCACGGGAGTGGGGTGGCGCTGGATCGGTCCTGGGCCCGCTGAGGCGGCGGTCTATCGTAGGCGGGTGTCCGGCCGATCGTCGCC
This sequence comes from uncultured Solirubrobacterales bacterium, assembly GCA_963825825.1. GTDB lineage: Bacteria > Actinomycetota > Thermoleophilia > Solirubrobacterales > 70-9 > DASUPK01. The sequence continues at coordinate 80,234 of CAWGUT010000004.1, forward strand.
GAACTGGGTCCGTCTCGGCGCCACCGCGGTCGCTGCGGTCGTCGTCGCCGAAGCCGCCGCATGGGTCTTGCGCCCGCGCGAGATCGAGCAGCCCGTCAAGGCCGGCGAGGACGCTTACTTCTCGCATGACGAGTTGACCAAGGCGCGCGACTATGCCTCCGGGCAGCGGCTGATCCTGGTCGGGAGCCTGGTGGCAGAGGGCGCGGTGCTCGTCCTGCTCGCGACCGGCCGCCCGGCCGTGGCGCGCCGGGCGCTGGAGCGGCTCGGCGACCGGCCCGTCCTCGGCGGGGCCGCAGCGGCCGCCGGTCTCTCGGTGGCCCTTGCGGTGGTCACCGTGCCATTCGGGATCGCCGCCCACGAGCGCTCAGCCGATGTCGGTCTCTCGACGCAGTCGCTCGGCGGCTGGGCCACGGACTGGGCGAAGGCGACCGGGATCGGCGCGGTGCTGGCGGGACTGCTGGGGACCCTCGGGCTCGCGCTGATCCGGCGCTTCGGCCGTCGCTGGTGGATCCCCGGCAGCGTGGCGGTGGTGGCCGGCGCGGCGTTCTTCACCTGGATCGCGCCCGTGGTCCTCGCGCCGCTCTTCAACAAGTTCGAGGCGCTGCCTCCGGGGCAGGTGCGCAGCGACGTCCTCGCCCTCGCCCGCAAGGCCGGGGTGGACGTCGGGCAGGTCTACCGGGTCGACGCCTCCCGGCGGACGACCGCGATCAACGCGTACGTCAACGGGGTCGGCTCGTCCAAGCGGGTCGTCCTCTACGACACCCTGATCGACGACCTCAACCGGGGCGAGCGCGACTCGGTGGTCGCCCACGAGCTCGGGCACGTGAAGGGCAACGACATCCAGCGGGGCCTGCTCTTCGTCGCGCTGGTGACCCCGCTGGCGCTGATCTTCGTCTCCGGAGCGTCCCGCGCGCTCGTCGGGCGCCGGGGGATCGAGCTGGGCCAGCCCGCGTCGCTTCCCGCCCTGGCCCTCGCGATCGGCGTCACCTCGTTCGTCATCGGGATCGCCGGGAATCAGCTCTCACGCGCCGTCGAGGCGAGGGCCGACACCTTCGCCCTCCAGCTCACCGACGACCCCAAGGGCATGATCGAACTGCAGCAGCAGCTCGCCGACCGCAATCTCTCCGACCCCGATCCGCCGGACGCCTTCACCTTCGTCTTCGGCACCCACCCGCCGGCCATCGAGCGCATCGGCGCCGCCCTCGCCTGGGAGCGCGGCGAGCGCCCGTGAAGGCCACCGTGGTGGTGGTCGGCAAGGTGAAGGCGCCGTTCGCCGAAGCCGACGCCCACTACCGCAAGATGCTGCAGCGCCACCAGCCGATGGAGGTGATCGAGGTGCGAGACGAGGTCAACATCGAGGGGCGGATCCCGCGGCGCTCGCATGTCATCGCGCTGGATCGCGGGGGCCGTGCGCTGAGCTCCAAGGCCTGGGCGAGCTGGCTCTCGGAGCGGCGGATCGACGCCCAGGATCTCTGCTTCCTGATCGGCGGGCCCGAGGGCCTCTCGGCCCGGACGATGGCCCTCGCCGATGAGCGGATCTCGCTCGGGCCCCAGACGATGGCCCACCAGCTCGCCAGGGTGGTCTTGCTCGAGCAGCTCTTCCGGGCGACCAAGATCCTGGCCGGCGAGCCGTACCACCTCTAGCGCCGCTCGTGCGCCACGCGGGGGCCGTCGCCCTCGAGCGCGAACACCACGACGTCGTCCGGCTCGGAGGAGTGGCCCACCGCGGCGTGACCGGGCGCGACGGCGATCGCCGTCCCCACCGGCGTGGGGCTGCGCAGGATCTCGGCGATCACCAGGCTGTTGGCCACCACGACGCTCGAGCCGATGGCGTCGCTGTAGACCTCGGCCCGCGCGCGCTCCCAGCGCCGGTCCTTGGTCGGGCGGGCGAACACCGGCACCAGGAGCAGCGACACCCCGTGGGCGTGAAGGGCCGCGGCGAACGCGTGTAACCGAGCCAGGTCCTCGCACACCAGGATCGCCAGCCGGGCGCCGCCCGCTTCCACCACGCAGACTCGCTCGCCGCGGCTCAGGTCCTCGTCGATCGGAGCGGTCAGGCGATCGGCCAGCCCCCACAGCTCCAGGTCCTGCTGCGAGAAGTTGAACGGGTGGACCTTGCGCTGACGGACGAGCACCTCGCCCGTGCGCGCGTCGAGCATCACCGCTTCGTTTGTCGGCGGTGAGGAGCCGTCCACGTTGCCGCTGCCCGCCACGACCAGGCGCAGCCGGCTGGCCCCCGCGCCCTCGCGCTCGCAGAGCGCGACCTGCCAGCGCTCGAGCAGCGCGCGGGATAGGCAGAGCTCGGGTGCGATGCCGATCGCCACGTCCTGCTCGTCCCACGCCGCGATCACCTTCTCCACCCGCGCCCGCGTGGGCTCGCGATCGGCGGGATGGATCCGGTAGAAGCGCAGCCCGGAGCGCTCCTCCACCTCCCATTCCAGCTCGTCGGGCTCGCGGATCATCGGGGCGGTGGCTACGCGGAGGCCGGCTTCGCGCTCCGGCCGGGTCAGGCGGGAGCGGGCCGGCAGGGCGGCGTGATCGCAGGCGTCCCAGTCGGCTGAGCTGACGCGCACCACCGAGCCGAAGGCGTCGGCCAGGTCGTCGGGCAGTTGGCCGCGGCGGCCCGGGCGGGCGAAGCGGGGCAGGAGCGCGCCGGGAAGGGCACCGGAGTCGAGGCGGCCCGACTCCGCGTAGCGGAGCGCGTACTCGGTGAGGGCGGGCGGGGCGGCCGCGCCGAACAGCGGGTTGGCGTGGGCGAGGGCGGCGTCGAGGCCGAGCAAGGACGGCGAAGGTCTGACGCCCGCCGTCGGGCGCCCCGACGGGCTCACCGTCGAGGGCCGCCTGCTCGACCCCGGCGGCGGTGGCCGCGACCTTCGCATCTCCCATCCAGGCCTCGCCCTCGGCGTGGAACTCGGCGGGGTCGAGCCGATCGAACAGCTCGCAGAAGAGATCGGCGTAGTCCTCGCTCACACTTGACAGATAGTTGACAACAACTTGCTAGGATGCGGGCATGGCCACGCCCACCGTAAACCACTCCCGGGTACGACGCCCTGGTGCCGCGGATCGCGCAGCTCGACGCGGAGCCGGCCCGCCTGGAGGCCGTGGCGCTCGGCCTGGTCGACGCGCTGCTCGAAGGCGACGACGAGACCCTGGCTGCTGCCCTCGACGCCCTCCGCGACGCCCGCGCGCGGGCCGATGGCGATCAGGAACTGGTCGGCTGGCTGGACGCGGCGATCGCCTTCGCGCACTGGGGACTCGAGCGCGTGCCATCGCAGGCCGCCGTGGCCCAGGGAACGCAGGCCCACGACTTCCTGCGCGTGCTCGACGGCTCGCCGCAGCTGGGAAGCGCAGAGCTGCGCCGCCTGCTCGAGATCGACGAGACCCAGGTGAGCCGCACCGGCCGCCGGCTGCTGGAGAGCGGTCTCGTCACCCGGCGCAAGGTCGGCCGCCAGGTGTTCTGGCAGCTGACCCCGCGCGGGCAGCGTGCGCTCGAGGAGGCGCCCGCTCCGCAGCGATCACCGAACTCGGAGTTCTGGCAGGAGGCCCTCCGACGCGGCTTCGAGGCGGCGTACGGCGACGAGCCCGGCGAGCCCCGCGAGGTCGATCCCACCCGCGAGCGAATCATCGAGTCCACGCTCGAGCTGCACAGCAGCCGGGGCATCCAGGCGACCACGCTGGCCGGAGATCGCCGACAAGGCGGGTGTGCCGGTGGAGACCGTGGAGGCGCTGTTCCCCACCCAGGACGACCTGGTCAGAAGCTGCGGCGAGCACTTCATGGAGAGCCTGCAGCTGCCGCCGGCCGACCGAGCGCCCGAGGTCTTCGCCGGCGCCTCGTCGGAGAACGAGCGGATCCGCCGCCTGGTCGAGACGTTCTTCGGCGTCTACGAGCGCGGAGCGGACGGCATCACGGCCGGGCGCCGCGAGCGCAAGGACGTGCCGGCGGTGGACGAGTCGATGGAAGAGCTCGACAACTCGTTCGACGCCCTCGTCGTCGAGGCGCTACGCCCGCTGACGCCCGGACAGCTCCTCGGTCGCGTCCCTGAGAGCGCTCACCGACCTCGAGGTGTGGCGAACCCTGCGTGATCAGGGGGCCACGCCCGAGGCGGCGGTGGACCAGGCGAGCGCGGCGGTCGAGCGCTGGCTCGAGGCACAACCGGCACGCTAACGCGCGTAGGGCCACCTTCCTCGGCCCAACAAGAAGCGTGAGGATGGCGCCGCGTAGGCTCCATCCGATGGCAGACCCGGTCGCAGAGCTCCGCTCCGCCGTCGAGGCCGCAGCCGCCTCGCTGCTCGACGGTGCGGAACCCCTGCGCTCCGAGCCGACGCTCGAACGGCCGCCGAAGCCCGAGTTCGGCGACTACTCGACCAACGCCGCGATGCTGCTGGCGCCCGCCCTCGGCGAGCAGCCGCGAGGCACCGCGGAGAAGCTCGCCGAGCAACTCGGCAAGAGCCTGGAGGGGACGGTGGAGCGGGTCGAGGTCGCCGGCCCCGGCTTTCTGAATCTCTTCCTGGCGGACGCCTGGTACCGGCGAGCCGCAGCCGAGCTGGCCGAGCGGGGCGATCGGCTGGGCCGGCCCTCCGGCGCCGACGAGGTGACCGAGCGGTTCAACGTCGAGTTCGTCTCGGCCAACCCGACTGGCCCGGTGACGGCGGCCAGCGGGCGGCACGCCGCGTACGGGGACTCGGTCGCGCGGCTGCTCGAGTTCACCGGCCACCCCGTGGTGCGCGAGTACTACCTGAACGACCGCGGCGGCCAGATCGACCTGTTCGCGGAGTCGATCGCGGCGCGGATGAAGGGGGAGCCGGTGCCCGAGGGCGGCTACGAGGGCGAGTACGTCGCCGAGCTGGCGACCCGCCTCGACCAGGAGGGCATCGATACCGGCGACCTCGACTCCCTGGCTCGGCGCGGGATGGCGCTGATGATCGAGCAGATCGAGGAGACCCTGCGCCGCTACAACGTCGTCTACGACACCTGGTCCTCGGAGCGGGCGCTGCACGACTCCGGGGCCGTGGAGCGCGCGCTGTCCGACCTGCGGGAGGGCGGGCACGTGTACGAAAGCGACGGCGCGACCTGGCTGCGAACCACCGAGTTCGGGGACGACAAGGACCGGGTGCTGATCCGCTCGGAAGGCGATGCGACCTACTTCCTCTCCGACATCGCCTACCACCGCGACAAGCTCGAGCGGGGAGCGGATCGCCTGATCAACGTGCTCGGCGCGGACCACCACGGGTATCCGCCCCGGCTGCGCGCGGCGCTCGCCGCCCTCGGCTACGACCCGGAGGTGCTGGAGACGCCGATCATGCAACTCGTCCACGTGGTGGAGGGCGGCGAGCGCGCCCAGATGTCCAAGCGGCGCGGGGAGTTCGTCACCCTCGACGAGCTGATCGACGACATCGGGGCGGACGCGGCGCGCTTCTTCATGCTGCAGCGCAGCCACGACACCCCGGTCGACCTCGATCTGGAGCTGGCCCGGAAGACCTCGAACGAGAACCCGGTCTACTACGTCCAGTACGCCCACGCCCGCATCGCGAGCATCCTGCGCAAGGCGGGCGAGGAAGCCGAGGAGCGGGCTGCCGCGGGCGGACTTCGCCGCCTCCGAGGCGCCGGTCGAGCCCTCCGAGCGGGCGCTGATCAAGCGGCTCTGCGAGCTGCCCGACGAGGTCGCCGAGGCCGCGGAGCGCCGCGCGCCGCATCGGCTCTGCGCCTACGGGATGGAGGCGGCGCGTGACTTCCACGCTTTCTACCGCGACTGCCAGGTGGTCGGCGCGGAGGGGGAGGGGGTGGAGGAGGCGCGCCTCGGCCTCTGCCTGCTCACCAAGCGCACGATCGCGCGCACCCTCGGGCTGCTCGGGATCTCCGCCCCCGAGCGGATGTAGGGCGGACGTGCTCGACGCGGTAGGGACAGCTTCGAGGCCTCTGAACGGATCTTTATCAGCCGCGAAGAGCTAGTTGCCACTTGCGACGCCGCCCGTACCCACTTTAACCTCGCGCGCCCATGGCTGGCAGGAGTGGAGGCGGAGTGCCGTTTCGAAGAGCGCTTTGGCTCTTGATCATTCTCGGGACCGTCATCCGAGTCGTGCTCGCATTCACGACCTTCGGCGCGGTGTTCGACATAAACAACCTCGCAAGGGTGGGCGCCACACTCACCGAGTCCCATCCGTTGGGCGTCTACACAGACCTAAATAGCCAGATCTCGGCCAACGGGGAGCCGTTCTACGGTTGGCCGTATCCCGGCGGGTTCTTTCCCTTGATCCTCGCGTCGATCTTTGCTTCGCATCACACGCCCCTGCCTTTTCATGGGTTGATCCAGCTTCCATCGATCGTGGCTGACTCCGGCCTGGCACTCCTCGTTCAGAGCTACCTGGGGTGGCGGGGCGCCGGTGACCGTGCACGTCTGCTGGCGGCCGGCTCGGTGGCGCTTGGTCCCATATTTATCGCGATTTCCGGCTATCACGGTCAGATCGACTCGGTGGCGTTTCTCCCCGCCGTCCTGGCTCTGATCGTCTGGGAAGGGCGCGGTCGACAGCTGATTGCGGAGATTCCGTGGGCTCGCGTTCGCGGTCTGTTTTCGTCGATGGATGAGTCGTCTCCCCACAAGGTGACTCGGGGGGTGACCGCCGGGTTGCTGATCGGAATAGGTGCCGCAATAAAGACGCTCCCGTTGTTCATGATTTTCGCGTTGCTGCCGTCCGCTAGGTCACGTAAGGAGGCGCTGAGCCTGGTCGGTGCGGCGGCGGCAGCGCCGCTGTTCAGCGTTCTCCCATTCTTGATTGCTGATCCAGGGGGTGTTTTAGGCATAGCGAACTACCGAGCCGCTCCGGGGCTCGGCGGAATTTCACTCATCATTCAGCCGGACCTCGCCGCCTCCTGGCTGTCTCCGCATGGTGCGTTCCACCTGACCGGAGCAAGCGTGTTCCTTTACCACTGGGGACCAAGGCTTCTTGTGGTGGCGCTTCTGCTGGTGGCAGCGTTGATCTACCGCTTTCAACCTGCACCGGTCGACGCCGTTGTGCTGCTCTGGACCGCCACCTATGTGTTTAGCCCGGGCTTCTTCTTCCAGTATCTGATCTGGGGGATGCCATTCATGCTGATGGCCGGATACACCAGGGCTGTCATCGCGCTGCAGCTTGTCACGATCGGCCCGGCAGTCGTCGCGCTATCTGGGGCCTTGGCCCAATGGCGATATCGCGATCCCGTATGCCGCAATCATGATCTCGGTGTGGCTCGGTTTCGTCTATGCCTTCGTTCTCTTAGTTCGGAGCATGATCAGCGGCAGTCCTAGTCGCTCGGACGAGCTGCACGGACCTTACGTCGAAGCCGACAGGCCGATGCCGGTGCGTGCTTAGGGCTGGCGGCGGCATGAAGGACCACAGCAGATCAGCCGAGTGGTTCATGCAGCGGCGCCACCGGAAGGCGCGCGCCTAGATCTCCGGCCGGCGCGCGATGACCAGCATGCGGTCGCGGAAGTCCGGCGCCCACATCCGCTCGGCGACCCCGGCGCCGCTCGCGCGCCGCGCACCAGCGCCGCGAGCCATCGGCTGCGAGTAGCCGCCCGATCGCGCTCGAGGTAGTAGCGGACGCTGAACGCCTTCGGCGCCGTGCCGATCTCGAGCGACCTCAAGCCGTGGCGCTCGCAGCAGCGTCGCCGATCGAGCCGCGGGTGAAGTACTGGACGTGGGTCGGGATCACCGACCACCAGCGCCGGCCGAGCAGGCGCGCGACGCGGCAGCCGGCGTCGGGCAGCGTCGATAGCCAGCACGCCGCCGGGCGCGAGCAGCTGCTGCGACCCGGTCCAGCGCGCTCGCCGGGGTCGGTGCAGGTGCTCGATCACGTCGCCGAGCACGACGGCGTCGAAGCTCGTGCGCCGGGCAGCTCGGCCTCGAACAGGTCCTCGGTTCGCACGTCGAGCCCGAGGCGGTCGCGCGCGAAGCCGGAGGCGAACTGCGCTCGGCTCGACGCCGACGGTCTCCCAGCCGCGGGCGCGCGCCTCGGCGAGCAGGAAGCCGACCCAGCAGCCGAGGTCGAGGAGCCGCACCGGCCTCGAGCTCACGTGCGCGCTCGATCCGCGTCGAGGATCCGGCGCGCCGTCTCGCGCTGGCCGGCCTCCTCCTCGACGTAGTCGACGCTGACTCGGCGTCCTCGTACGCCGCGCCGAGCTCGTCCTCCGACGGCATCGGCTCGAGCTGCATGTGCCCGCAGGCCGGGCAGCGGACGATGTCGCCCAGCGCGGTGCCGAACCGATCGGTGCTGGGGATCAGGCCATCGTCTCCGATCTCACCTGCCACCCGCAGGTGCGGCTCGAGACGCACGCCCGCCGCAGGCCGCGCACTGACCTGTCATGACAGCAGCGTAGTTGCCCTAAGATCGCCAGCGTTCAGGAGGGTCGACCCGGGGGACAGCATGCGTAGTGCCCGGCTCGTGAGCGTCGTTGCGCCGATGCACAACGAGCAGGAGACGGTGACCGAGTTCCATCGGCGAACCCGCGAGGCGCTCGCGGATTCCTCCTTCGAGCTCGTGCTCGTCGACGACGGCTCGACCGACGGCACCGCCAGGGATGCTGGCGGAGCTGGCGGAGCAGGATCCGCGCGTCAGGGTGGTGGAGCTCGTCGCGCAATTTCGGTCACCAGACCGCGCTCACGGCCGGTCTCGATCATGCCAGCGGCGACGCCGTGGTGATGCTCGACGGGGACCTCCAGGACCCGCCCGAGCTGATCCCCGAGATGCTCGAGAAGTGGAGCGAGGGCGCCGACGTCGTCTACGCCGTGCGGACCGAGCGAGATGGCGAGACGCGCTTCAAGCGCGGCGACGGCGAGATGCTTCTACCGGCTGATCTCCAAGCTCTCCGACGTCGAGCTCCACGGCGACTCGGGCGACTTTCGGCTGCTCGACCGCCGCGCGCTCGATGCCCTGCTGGCCATGCGGGAGCGCAACCGCTACCTGCGCGGAATGACCGTCTGGGTCGGATTCACGCAGACGGCCGTGCAGTACAAGCGCGATGCGCGCTACGCCGGCGAGACGAAGTACCCGCTGCGCAAGATGATCCGCTTCGCGCTCGACGGCATCGTCGTCGTTCTCGCACATGCCGCTGCAGCTCGCCACCGTCGTCGGCTTCGGGTGCGCGGCGCTCGCGTTCCTCGGCATCCCGGTGGCGATCGGGATGAGAGTCGCCGGGCAGTTCGTCCCCGGCGTAACCACGACCATCATCGCGGTCTTGCTGCTCGGAGGGATCCAGCTGATCGCGATCGGCGTGATCGGGGAGTACGTGAGCCGCATCTACGACGAGGTCAAGCAGCGGCCGCTCTACCTCGTCAGCGGAGCGACGCAACTTCGACGCGCCGTCGAGCACGACCCCGGAGAGCGCAGCACCCGAAGACGTCGCCGAGGCGCTCTCGAGGCGTGTCCGCTCGTAGCACGCAGACGCTCCGGCTCCTGGGCATCGTCATCTCGATCGTCTCGGGAGCCGCCGTGGTCTGGTGGGCGACCAAGCAGCCGGCGCCGCATCTCCCCTCCACGGCGGAGGCATGGGAGTGGCTGGTCTTCGCGGTGGGTCTCTACCTGGTCAACGCCTGTTGCCTGCGCGGCGAGCGCTGGCGCATGCTGTTGCGCCGGAACGGCGCCAGGCACGCGGAGCGCGCGGATTGCTACGCGCTCAGCGCCATCGGCTTCATGGGGAACAACGTGCTGCCGGCGCGCGCCGGGGATGCGATGCGGGTCGTCGGTATGGCTCCGCGCGCCGAAGTCACCTACCGCGGCGTGATCGGGACCCTGGTCGCGGAACGAGTGCTCGATGTGGTGGTGCTCGTCGGCGCTGTTCGTGATCGTCGCGTTCGGGCTCCTGAACGGGGTGCCGCTGCCGAGCGGAGGACGGTTCGAGCTGCTGCTCGGCCTGCTGGCGCTTGCCGCCGCGGCCTGCGCGGTCGCCGCGCTGATCCTGCACCGGCGAGGGACGCTTCGCAAGTGGCTGGACTTCATCGCGCCGATGGTCCGGGCGACGGCGAACCTGCGAGGCCGGCATGGCGCTGAGGCCCTCGGGATCACCATCGCGATCTGGGGCACCGAGCTGGTCGTCTGGTGGGCCACCGGGCGGGCGGCCGGGCTGGACATGAGCCTGCTGGAGGCGTGCTACCTGATCTCGCTGGCGTCGATCTTCATCCTGGTGCCGGCCGGCCCCGGGTACGCCGGGACCCTCGACGCAGCGGTGATCTTCGGGGCGAAGGCGATCGGCGCCGCGGGCGACGTCGCCCTCTCCTATCTGCTGTTGCTGCGCTTCGTTCTCCTCGTCCCGATTACCCTGCTCGGGCTCGCGGCCCTGGTGGGTCGCTATGGCGGCATACGGCTGATGAGAACGGAGGCTGAGGGGGTGTGAGGATCTGCGTCGTCGGAGCGGGGGTGACGGGGCTGGTCTGCTGCGCTTCGCCTCGGAGAGGAGGGGCACGTCTGCGACGTCTACGAGCGCTGGCCGGGCCTCGGAGGGCAGGCGGCGACGCTGGACGTCGGCGGCGGGCACCGCCTGGAGCGCTACTACCACCACTGGTTCACCTCGGACCGCCACATCGTCGACCTCTGCGCCGAGCTCGGCGTCGATGCGCCGATCGAGTGGCACAAGAGCTCGATGGCGTTCTTCGTGGACGGGCGCTCCCGCGCCTTCACGACGCCGCGCGACCTGCTCCGCTTCAGCCCGCTTCCCCTGCGTGACCGGCTCCGGATGGGGCTGGCGGTGCTCCGGCTGCAGCGGTCCAAGCGGCCGCTGAGCGACTACGAGGGCGAAACCGCCCGCTCCTGGCTCGAGCGCGAGATGGGCCCGCGCGCGTACGCCAAGGTCTGGGGCCCCCTGCTGCGAGGCAAGTTCGGTTCTCGCGCGGACGACATCTCCATGGCCTGGATGTGGGGCAAGCTGGTCACTCGGCGCAAGCTGGAGGGACGCGAGGCGAGGGAGGAGCTGCTCGGCTATCCGGCGCGACTCGTTCGAGCCGCTGTTCGAGGCGCTCGCGTCGCGGATCAGGGAGCGCGGCAGGCAGGGTGCTGATCGACCGCCCGGTGATCAGGGTGATCCACGGGCCGGAGGGGGGGTTCGAGGTGGTGACGGGGGCGGAGGGTTCCTTCCGGCGCGGGCCTGGACCCGACGCGAGTTCGAACCCGAGGGCGAACACGAGCGCTACGACGCCGTGGTTGCGACCGTCCCCAACGACGTTTTCCTGGCGATCGCCGGCCACCTGGTCGACGACGCCTACCGCGCCCGCTGCGAGGCGATCGAGTACCACACGGCGCTCTGTCTGCTGCTCGAGCTCGACCGGCAGTTCAGCCCGTTCTACTGGACCAACATCGCCGATCGCGACCTCCCGTTCGTCGGGCTCGTCGAGCACACGAACCTGATCGACCCCGCGCGCTACGCCGGACGCCGGTTCCTCTATGTCGCGAACTACGTCGAGCCGGGGGACCCGCTGCTGGCGCTTGACCCGGACGAGCTGGTCGACGCCTACCTGCCCGGGCATACGGCGGATTCAGCCGGCGTTCGACCGCAGCTGGATCCAAGCGCGCTGGCGCTTCGCCGAGCCTGCCGGCCAGCCGATCGTCACGGTCGGATACCGCGAGCGCATCCCACCGCTCAACACCGGCGTGCCGGGGCTGATCCTGGCGAACACAACCCAGGTGTATCCGGAGGATCGCGGCACGAACTACGCGGTGCGGCTCGGCGAGGAAGCGGCCGGCGAGCTGTTGCGCTCCGCGCGCCAGCCCGTGGCCGGCTAGACGTCGTACGAGGAGAGGTCGCGTTCGAGGCGCGCGGCGTCCTCGGGGGCGGGGGGCGGGGGCGCCGGGCTTGGTGCGGTTCGCCGGCGCCGTGAGAGGCGGATGGCCGCCACGACGAGCGCCGCCAGGGCGGCGGCGAGTCCCAGGATCGGCAACAGCCACGCGATCAGGTCGAAGCCGTGGCCGCTCGGGGTGGCGAGCACGCGCGGCCCGTACTGGGCGACCAGCGCGTCCTTGATCTGATCCTTGTCCTTGCCCTGGGCGATCAGGTTGCGGATCAGGGCGCGCTCGCGCTCGGCCTGGGGCGAGTCCGACTCGGCCAGCAGCGTTCCGCAGATCGTGCACATCACCTCGTCCTCGACGTCGGGCAGGGTGGCGCGCGGCTCGCTGCGCCGCGGCCGGGCACGGCGAGCGGCGCCGGCGCAGCAACGCGGCGACCGCGGTCAGCGATGGCGCGCCGGCCTGATCATGTCGGGCCTGCCGATCAGCGGCGCGACCTGCTGCGCCAGGTAGCTCTCGTCGACGGGGCCGCGCCTGATCAGGGCGACGTGCCCCTGCGGATCGATCAGGAAGGACTCGGGGAAGCCGGTCATCCCGTAGGCGTCGCGGCGGTCGCGCGCCGTCGCCGTCGCGCAGCTGCGGATAGGTGAGGCCGTACCTGTTGACGAAGTCGAGCGCGTCGTCGGTCGTGTCGTCGAGGTTGATGCCGAGCACCGTGAAGCCGTCGCGCCGCGTTCGCCTTCTGGAAGCTCTCGAGCGCCGGGGCCTCGGTCTTGCAGGGCCCGCACCACGAGGCCCAGAAGTTGACCAGCACCCACTTGCCGCGGTAGTCGGCGATCTCGCCGGTGCCCGGCTGCGCCGAGCCGCGAGAGCTCCTTGTCGGGCGCGCGGTCGCCGACGGCGAGCGAGGCCTCGCCCTTGCTGAGCAGGCCGAATCCGAGCAGGCCGATGACGGCCAGGACGGCGATCACGACCGCGAAGGACTTGGAGCTCACGTCCGGCGAAGGCTAGAGAGCGCGACCTAGAATGGCGCCGCTCTGCGGCGGTAGCTCAGCTGGTAGAGCGCGAGCTTCCCAAGCTCGAGGTCGCGGGTTCGAAGACCCGTCCGCCGCTTGAGCGCATGAGTGAGGCCGCTGGGCCGGGTAAAGCAAGGGGCCATGGGACTGATCGGCGCAGCCGGCACGACGCTTCGCGCGGCGCAGCCGCTGGCTCGCCCAGCGCCTCTGGGTCATCGCGGCGATCGAGGTCGGCTGGCTCGCCAATCGGCACTGGCGGCGCCTGGACCGTGAGGAGCGCCGCCGCGCCCGCGAGCTGCTCGTCAAGTCGACGGGGCATGCCGTCCAGGCTGAGCCGCGGGAGCGGCGCGAGGCCGAGGACCATCCTCGCAGAAGCTCGGACTACCCCGGGCTCGGCGGCAGGGCGGCGCGGAATCCTGCTGCCGTTCCGGCCCGCCGGGCGAGCGGTCGAGTTCGCGCTCGAGACGGCCGGGATCGGCCGCCGATCGCCCGCGATCAGCCCGCTCGCAGCGCGGGCCTGCACCTCCGGGTGCGCGGCGTACCACTCGAGCGTCCGGCTGAGGCCCTCGCGCAGGTCGACCTTCGGCTGCCAGCCGATCCGCTCGCGGATCTTGGTCGAGTCGAGGTACTGGCGGTCGATCTCGCCGCTCGGGTTGCCGGCTCCCCTGGTAGTCGGGCTCGACGTCGCCCGGCCCGAGCTCGCAGATCAGGTCGACCACCTCGCGGACCGGGTGCGGCCTGCCCCAGCCCGCGTTGAAGGCCTCGCCGCCGGCCTCGCCCGAGGCGAGCGCCTCGGCGACCGCCAGGTAGGCGCGCGCCGCGTCCTCGACGTAGAGGAAGTCGCGCTCGGGCGAGCCGTCGGAGCGGATGATCGGCCGGCGCCCGTCGAGCACCGCGGTGACGGTCTCCGGGATCAGCCGCGAGAAGTTCCGGTCGCCGCCGCCGTAGAGGTTGGCGAACCGGGTCACCGCGACCGGCAGGCCGTAGGTGTGCCAGTAGCTGCGGGCGATCAGGTCGGTCGCCGCCTTCGAGACGTCGTAGGGGAAGACCGGCTGCAGCGCCGAGTCCTCGGTGTAGGGGAGCTGCGTCGTGCGGCCCATAGGCCTTGTCCGAGGAGGCGACCACGACCCGCTCGACCCCGGCCTCGCGGCACGCCTCGAGCAGCGACCCAGGTCCCCTCGATGTTCGTCTGGAAGGTGGGGATGGGGGAGGCGTTCGCGTCGCCGACGATCGCCTGGGCGGCGAGGTGGAAGACGGAGTCGATCCGCGTTGTCCCGGAGGAGCGTCAGCGACGAGCTCCCGGTCGCGCAGGTCGCCGACGACGTCGTTGACCTCGTCCGCGATCCCCTGCAGCTCGAGGCCGCTCGGGCGAGTCGCCCTCGCGATCGAGCGAGGTCACCTCCGACGCCGGACTCGAGCAGCGCCCTGGCGAGCCAGGACGCCGGCGAAGCCCCGGCCGCCGGTGACCAGCGCCCTCACAGCGCCGGCTCCTCGGCCCACACCCGCCAGGGCGGCTCGCCCGAATCCCAGAGGTCGTTGAGCAGCACGGCGTCCTTGTAGGTGTCCATGCAGTCCCAGAAGCCCTCGGTGGCGGTAGGCGCGGAGCTGCCCGTCGGCGGCCAGCCGCTCGAGCGGCTCGCGCTCGAGGACGCTGTCCTCGCGCAGGTAGTCGAAGACGCCCGGCTCGAAGCAGAAGAAGCCGCCGTTGATCCAGCTGTCGACCTGCGGCTTCTCGTGGAAGCCGCGCACCGGTCCTCGTCGTCGAGATCGGCGACGCCGAACTGGAGCTCGGGGCGGACGACGGTCACCGTCGCCAGGCGCGCCGCCCTCGCGGTGGAACGTCGGCGAGCGCGGAGAGGTCGATGTCGGCGACCCCATCCGCGTAGGTGGCGGAGAACGGCCCGTCGCCGATGCGCTCCTCGGCGAGCTTGATCCGGCCGCCGGTCGGGGTGTCGAGGCCGGTGTCGAGGCATTCGACCTCGACGCCGTCGGGCCAGGGGGTCTGCGCTCGACCCAGTCGGCGATCAGCTCGCCCTTGTAGCCGGTGAGCAGCAGGAAGCGGGAGAAGCCCTGGCAGCTGTAGATCGAGATCACGTGCCAGAGGATCGGCCGGCCGCCGATCTCGACCAGCGCCTTGGGGATCGACTCGGTGTGCTCGCTCAGCCGGGTTCCCCGCCCGCCGCAGAGGATCACGACTGGTTCGAGGGTCGCCAAGGCCAACGGGCCTAGCGAGCGATGCTCATCCAAAGGTCGCATTGCGATAATCCACGCTGGCAGTGGATCCATCGCGCAAGCGAAAGATCCGGCTGGTCGTCGCCCTGTCGGCGGCAGTCCTGCTGGCCGCGGGACTGGTCTACACGTCGTTCAGCGCCTCGACCGAGGCGAAGGAGCCCTCGCAGCTGCTCCAGTCGAACCCGGGCGGGACCTATGAGCTGACCGGCAAGGTCGTCCCCGGCTCGATCCAGCACGCGGGCGACCAGCTCGACTTCCGGATCTCGGACCGCGACGGCTCCGACCCGATCCCGGTCACCTACACGGGCACGGTGCCGGACCCGTTCCGCGACGGCCGCGAGGTGATCGTCACCGGCAAGCTCCAGGACGGCACCTTCGTCGGCGAGCGGGACAGCCTGATCACGAAGTGCCCGTCGAAGTTCACGACGACGACGCCGGGGCAGTCCAGCTGACCATCCTCGGCTCCGCATTGCTGGCCGCCGCCCTGCTCGCCGCGCTCTACGCGGCCGGCGCCGGCGTCTACGGCGGTCGCACCGGCGACCGCCGCTGGGTGGACTCCTCGCGCCGGGCGGTCTACTCGATGGCCGCGCTGCTCACCGCCGCCGTGGTGATCATCGAGGCGGCGTTCCTCCGCGACGACTTCGGCTTCGCGCTGGTCGCCGACCACTCCTCGACCACCACGCCCACCTTCTACAAGCTGACCGCGATGTGGTCGAGCCAGGAGGGCTCGCTGCTGCTCTGGGCCTGGGTGCTCTCGCTCGCCTCGAGCGGCGTCCTCTTCATCACGCGCAACCGCCACCGCGAGATCGTCCCCTGGGCGACCGCGGTGCTGGCCGGGCTCGGCGCCTTCTTCATCGGGCTGATGATCTTCAAGGCGCAGCCGTTCGCCCACCTCGACCCGGCGCCGGCGGAGGGGGCCGGGCTCACGCCGCTGCTCCGCAACCCCTACATGGCGGTCCACCCGCCGATGCTCTACTCGGGCTACGTCTTCTGGTCGATCCCGTTCGCCTTCTGCGTCGGCGCCCTGATCGCCCGCCGGCTCGACGCGAGCTGGATCCGGACCACGCGCAACTTCGCCCTGCTCGCCTGGACCTTCCTCGGGATCGGTCTGCTGCTCGGCTCGCGCTGGTCGTACGAGGAGCTCGGCTGGGGCGGCTACTGGGGCTGGGACCCGGTGGAGAACGCGGCGCTCATGCCCTGGCTCGTCGGCACCGCCTTCCTGCACTCGGTGATGGTCCAGGAGAAGCGGGGGATGCTGAAGGTCTGGAACGTCAGCCTGATCTGCGGGACCTTCTCCCTCTGCCTGCTCGGCACGTTCCTGGTGCGCTCGGGCGTGCTGCAGTCGATCCACGCCTTCGGCGCCTCGACCGTCGGCGGCCCGCTGCTCGGCCTGATCGCGGTGGTCGCGATCGGCTCGACGGTGCTGATCGTCTCGCGGCTCGACCAGCTGAGGCCCGAGCGGCGGATCGATTCGCTGCTCTCGCGCGAGTCGATCTTCCTGGTCAACAACCTGCTGCTGGTCGGGCTGGCGGTGGTGATCTTCTGGGGGACGTTCTTCCCGCTGATCTCGGAGTTCTTCACCGGCGAGAAGCACTCGCTGGCCGCTCCCTGGTTCAACCGCTACGTGACGCCGATCGGCGTCCTGCTGGTGCTCTTCACCGGGATCGGGCCGCTGCTCGCCTGGGGCAGGCTGAGCGCCGAGCGCCGCCCGGCGACTGCTGCTCTTGCCCGGGCTGGCGGCCCTGGCGACGATCGTCGTCCTGCTGGCGGTCAGCGATGCCGGCGAGCCATCCCTGGGCGCTGTTCGTCTTCGCCTTCGCGGCGTTCGCGCTGGTCGCGCTGGCCGGCGAGTTCTGGCGGGCGGGCACGACCCGGCGGGCGCTCACCGGCGAGTCGCTGCCGCGCGCGCTCGTGCAGGGCGGTGGGGCGGAACCGCCGCCGCTACGGCGGCTACATCGTGCACGCCGGCATCGCGCTCACGCTGATCGGGATCGCGGCCTCCTCGAGCTTCCAGACCAACCGCGACCTGCGCCTGCAGGTCGGGCAGTCCGCCAACGTCGGCGACTACACGATCCACTACGACAACCTGACCTCCGATCCCAAGCACGGAGCGGCTCGCCTTCGCCGCCCACCTGACGGTCACGCGCGACGGCAAGCAGCGTCGCGCACGCTCACCCCGACGCGCAACTACTACCCGACCCAGGATCCGAGCGCGGGGGCGATCGGCCGCTACTTCATGGGCGAGTCGACCAGCGAGGTCGGCCTGCGGGCCGCGGCCGGAGGGGATCTGTGGACCGCGTTCCAGCCCGACCTCTCGGTGCTCAATCCGGACATCAAGCGCGGCAACCGCCAGCTCGCGGACCTGCCGCCCGCGGCGCAGGGGTTCGCGATCCTCGCGCTCGTGCAGCACTACGTCCAGAACCCGCCGCCCGCCAACTTCCGGGTGATCGTCAACCCGCTGGTCGGCTGGATCTGGATCGGCGCCCTGATCGCGCTGGCCGGGCGCCGTGATGGCGGGCTGGCCGGCGCTCGAGTCTCGTCGCCGCCTCGAGGCGGCGTACCGGGCCCGCCTCGGCCGGGAGCTGGGGACGGCCACCGAGCCGAGCTAGGTCGCCGGCGGGCAGCTCCGCCTAGCCTGCGCTACCGATGGAGTTCTTCCTCGCCCTGGTCATCGTCGTGCTGGTCGCCTGGTTCGTGACGGCGCCGCTGCGCGACCGGCGCGCCTGCGCGAGAGGGACGACCCGGCGGTCGCCGAGCTCGCCGACCTGGAGGCGCGCAAGGAGGCGAAGTACCGGCAGATCCGCGACGCGGAGACCGACCGGGCGGCCGGCAAGCTCACCGAGGAGGACTACCAGCGCCTCGACCGCGAGCTGCGCGCCGAGGCGATCGACATCCTGAAGCGGATCGACCGCTTGCGGCAGCGCCGCGAGGCGCTGATCTCTACACTGCCGCGCCATGGCAACCGTGCTCAGCGTGATCGAGGTGATCATCTCGGTGATCCTGATCTTCCTGGTGCTCCTGCACTCCGGCAAGGACACCGGCCTCTCCGGCGCGTTCGGCATCGGCGGTGGCGGCAGCTCCTTCGGGGGCGGCTCGCTGGTCGAGCGGAACCTGACCCGGTGGACCATCTTCTTCGGGGTCCTCTGGGCGCTGAACGCTCTCGTCATCATCAAGCTCTAGCGCCGATGCGGCGGCGCGCCGCCATGCTCGCAACGCTGGCCGTCCTCGCCCTGGTGGCCCTCGCCGGCTGCGGCGGCGGCGACGGGAGCGGCACGCAGCGCGGCTCGCGGCTGCCGCCCGCCGGCGGCGGCGGCACCCTGACCTGGGCCCTGCCGAGCCTTCCCGCGGCGCTCGATCCTCTGGCGGCGCAGGGGCGGATCGCGCAGACGGTCACCCGCCAGGTCTATGAGCCGCTGATCGAGCAGCTCACCGGCCCCTACGCGCAGGGCGCGGTCGCAGCCCGGGCTCGCGCTGAACGCACGTCCCTCGCCGAACCGGACCACCTGGACGCTCACCCTCCGTCTGGGCGTTCGCTTCCAGGACGGGACGCCGTTCAACGCCGCCGCGGTGCTGGCCAACTCGCGTCGCTGGCAGAGCGACCCGCGCGGCCGCGCCCTGCTCCCGCACCTGTTCGCCGTCGACGCGCCGCGGCCGGACGAGGTTCGCTTCCTGCTCGACCAGCCGGTGCGGGATCTGCCGCGGCGCCTCGCCTCCCCGAGGCTCGGGATCGTCTCGCCCCGGGCGCTCGAGCCGCAGAGCGGGCAGCGCGCCCGCTTCCTCCCGGACGCGGCCGGTTCCGGCACGGGGGCCTTTCAGCCGGGTGCCGGCGGACCGGCCCGGCTCGAGCTGACGCGCTTCGCCGGCTGGTGGGGCAGCCCGATCGGTCTCGGTCCCGCGCTCGACGGCGTCACCTTCGTGCGCGCCCCCCTGCCCGGCCAGCGCTACCGCATGCTCGCCGGGGGCACGGCGCAGGTGGCCGATCCGCTTGATGCCTCGGGGCTGCGCGCCGCCGAGGCCGATCCGCTGCTCAGCACCATCGGTGGGCCGCAGAGCGGGATCGGGACGGAGGGTTCGGTGCGGGGAATCCCCTCAGCCCGGCTCGTCCCCGCCCTCACCGGCGTCTGGCTCACCCGGCTCACCGGCTAGGCAGAGCTCGCAGAAGTCGCGGCCGAAGGGGGTGAGGTTGATGCTCCGCCGCACGGTGCGGGTGTGGCTCGCGGACGCCAGCGCCTCGGCGACCTCGGGCTGCGCCTCGAGCACCTGGTAGCCCCTCGGATCGGACACCCGCTCGCGAGAGAACCAGATCAACCCGAGGCGGAAGAGGTTGTTGAGGTAGGCGGGCACGTCGTCGAGGTGGCGGCAGCCGGCCTCGGGGCCGATCATGTTGAGCCCGGCGGCGACCAGCTCCGAGGTCGACTGCAGGGGCAGAACGCCCGAGCGAATGTCGACGGACGGATGCGGGCCCTCCTCGTAGAGGAGTCGCAGGATCCGGGCCTCGTCGGGCGCCAGGTCGTCGAGGATGCGCGTGTAGGCGGGGTGAGAGTCCTCCTCGAGGTTGACGTCGGCCGAGCGACGCAAAAGCTCCGCGCCCCGCTCGCGCAGCGACCGGCGCGCCTCCTCGCGCTCGGCCTCGGCCGCGCGGGGGTCCATGGCCGCCCGCTCCTCGGGGCGCTCCTGGATCCCGAGCACACGGCGGGTGCGCTCGCGGATCTCGGCTCCGGTCGAGCGAAAGAGCTCCCCCGGGTCCTGCCCGGTGGTCGCCGCCCTGATCACCCGCTCGCCGGCGTCCTTCGATGCCTTGGCCGTCCAGCGCGCGCTCTGCCAGTAGGCGGCGGCCGCGATCCGAGCCAATCCCGGCGACCGCGCGGATCAGGCTCCCGTCGGCCTCCGGGCCCGAGCGGATCCTGCGCTCGTTTTCGTTCTGGTCAGCCATTCAGACCCCGAAGATCAGCAGGTGTATGCACCCCGCGACGAAGCCGAGCACGGCGCCGTGCAGGAGCAGCAGCCACTCGTCCTCGCGCATCGCCGAGCGCAGGAGCTCGGAGAAGTCGGAGTGGGGGAGCTCGCGCATGCGCTCGCTGATCAGGTTCCTGACCGCGGCGCTCTGGCGGCGGTTGAACTCCGGGTCGGTGAGCGGGGTCATCGTGTAGTCGACGGCCTCGGAGGCGAGCGACTCGCGGATGGTCTCGTACTGGCTCGTGCCGATCGCGACCTGGACCGCCAGCCGGGCGGGGCCGGCGGCGCGGTCGACGGCGGGCCGCATGGCGTCCTCGATCATCTGGCGGGTGCGGTCGGAGCTCGGCCCGTGCAGGAGCTCGTCGCCGATGTTGCGGAGGGTGACGATGTCGTCCGCGATGATCTCGCCATAGACCTCGGATACCTCGGGTTGGCGGCGGATGAACAGGCCGTGCAGCTTGAGGGGGCCGATCCGCCTCGGTTCGACCGGCTCGAAGATCATCCAGAGCGCCACCCAGTTGGTGACCCAGCCGATGATCACGCCGCCGATCGGCAGCACCCACCAGTGCGGGAAGGCGTTCGTCAGGAAGACCAGCGGCACGCCGAGCAGCGCGCCGAAGAAGAAGCCGAAGTTGATGATGAGGCGGAGCTCCTTGCGACCGACCTCGAGGTAGATCCGGTTTGCCATCTCCGGGTTCTCCTCGATCCGGCGGATCACCATCAGCTTGATGTCGAGCAGCTGGTCGATGTGGGCGCCGATCTCGTCGGTGACCGTGCGGACGATGTCGGGGAGCTGCTGCTGGACCCGGGCGTGCACGGCGTCGCGAACGCGCTTCGGCGTGTTCCGCCAGGCGTCCGGGTACTCGCGTTCCATGATCCGGTCGACGACCTCGCGGATGTCCTCGCTCGCCGTGTTGCAGATGTGCTCGGCGATCGCCTCCGGCTCGAGCTGGTTGTAGAAGTCGGCCGGGCTGCCGAGCTTGGCGATCCCCTTGTCGACCGCGATCGAGCCCATCTTCGCGGCGCGGGAGGGGATGATCCCCTGCCAGCCGACCCCGCCCTGCATCACGCCGGGGACCTGCTGGATGCGGCGGGGGAGGAGCGGCGCCAGCCGGCTCAGGCCGGGCAGCCGCCAGCCGGCGAAGCGGATCGGATAGAACAGCATCCAGACCCCGCTCCAGTTGGTCAGGTATCCGATCGCGCCGGTGAACAGCGGGATCGTCAGATCCTTGAGCAGCTCTCCGTCCATGCCCCGCCAGGGAAGCTAGCCGAGGATCGATCGTCACACGCCGGCAAGCGGGAGCCGACTGCTGGGCCTAGGCGTGGTGGTGAGATCGGCTAGCTTGATGTGGAAGGAGAAGCGATGGCGCTGACAACGCTCCCAGGGTCTTTCCGCGGCGAGTTGATCCGACCCGGAGACCCGAGCTACGACGAGCATCGCAAGGTCTGGAACGGTTCGATCGAGCGCTCCCCGGCGGTTATCGCGCGTTGCGCGGGTACGCCAAGAGGTCGTCGACGCGGTCGAGCTGGCGAGGGAATCGGGTCTTCAAACCGCGGTCAGAGGGGGCGGGCACAGCTTTCCCGGCCACTCCACCTGCGACGACGGGATCGTGATCGATCTCGGGAAGATGAAGCGGATCACGGTCGACCCGGACGGTCGCACGGCACGAGTTGAGGCGGGCGTCCTGCTGGGCGAGCTCGACGCGAGCCACCCAGGCTCACGGTCTCGCGGTTCCGGCGGGAATCGTCACTCACACAGGCGTCGCCGGACTCACACTTGGCGGAGGGATCGGCTGGCTGCACCGCAAGTACGGGCTGACCGTCGACCAGCTCGTCTCCGCCACGATGGTCACCGCAGGCGGCGAGGTGGTTCGGGCGAGCGACGCGGAGAACGCCGAGCTGTTCTGGGGTCTTCGCGGAGGCGGCGGCAACTTCGGGGTGGTGACCGAGTTCGAGTTCCGGCTCAATGAACTGGGGCCGACGGTGCTGGCCGGCCCGATCTTCTGGCTGATCGAGGATTCGCCCGACGTGTTGCGCTTCTACCGCGACTGGATCGCCGAGGCGCCCAACGAGCTGATGACGATCGTGATCCATCGCAAGGCGCCGCCGCTGGACTTCGTGCCCTCCGAGCTCCACGGCCGACTCGATCGTCGGGCGTCGTCTGCTGCTGGTCGGGCGACCTGGAGGAGGGTGAGAAGGCGATTCGGCCGTTGCGGGAGTTCGCGCTCACCCGTCCTCGACCTGTGCGAGCCGAAGCCCTTCGTGGAGCATCAGGCGATGCTCGACCCGAGCTTCCCGCACGGCCGCTGGTACTACATGCGTTCCTGCGATGTCGCCGAGCTCACGGACGAGGTCATCGACATCACCGTGGAGCACTCGATGCGGATTCGGTCGCCGCTGACGAGCTTCCCCATCTGGCAGCTCGGCGGCGCGATCCGCGAGGTGGGGGACGAGGAAACCGCGTTCGGCGGTCGCGGAGTCGGCCACACGTTCAACATCACCGCCGTCACCGAAGGTGAGGAGGGCTTTGAGCAGGAGCGCGAATGGGTGCGCGGCTTCTGGTCGGCGCTCGAGCCGTTTCACGAGAGCGTCTACGTCAACTTCCTGATGGAGGAAGGCCAGGATCGAATCCGTGAGGCATATGGCCCCGCGAAATACGAGCGGCTGCGGGCGTTGAAGCGCCAATACGACCCCGACAATCTCTTCCGGCTGAACCAGAACATCGCGCCGGACTAGACCCGGCAGTCGCCCTTTGCCCGGTCCGCCGCCCAGAGGATGCCGCCGAGCAGGTGGCGGCGGAAATCGGGCTCTGAGTACGACTCGATCGTGTGGCCGCCGGCCGTGTACCAGGCGCGGCCGCCCTTGAAGGGGTGGCACCAGGCGATCGGGTGGTCGGCGCCCATCGTGCCCCCGGAGTAGGTGGACTCGTCGAGCGTCGCCAGGACGTGGACGGCGCCGCGCGGATTCGAGCGGAAGTTGTACCACTCGTCCGTCCGCATGCCAGCGGGCCGGGAGCTGGCGGGTCGAGGGATGCGACTGGTCGGTGACGTCGACGGTCGCCGGCTGGAGGCGGGATGCGAGAGGAAGTAGGCGCCGACCAACCGGCCATAGAAGGGCCAGTCGTACTCGGTGTCGGCGGCGGAATGGATCCCTGCCCAGCCGCCTCCACGGCGGATGTAGCCCTTGAACGCCTTCTGCTGCCGGGGCCCAGCACGTTCCCGGTGGTATTGAGAAAGACGACGGCGTCGAAAGGACGCAGGCGCTTCGGAGTGAAGGCACTTGCGTTCTCCGTCGCGCTGACCGAGAAGCCGTTCGCCCGGCCGAGGCTTCTGATCGCCGCGATGCCGGCCGGGATGGAGTCGTGGCGAAATCCAGCAGTCTTGGAGAAGACCAGGACCTGGGCGCGCGGCTTAGGCTTCGCCTCCGGATCGCTGGAGCAGGCGATCAGGCCCGCCGCGGCCAGGCCGAGCAGGGCCACCGCGCCGGCCAGGACCGTCCGCCTCGCTGAGATCCGCACGGACCGATTGTGGCGCGCGTAACCCCGCGGTGGGAGGCGAGACGCAACTGATGATCGAGGGATTCGAGTACACGGACGTCGCAGGTCGGGCCGACCACCTACCGGCCGGGGGTGGCCGGTCATGGGCCGCCCGTCCTGCTCCTTCATGGATTTCCGGAGACCCACTACTGCTGGCACCGGCTCGCGCCGGGCCTCGCCGAGGAGCACGCGGTGGTCGTCTGCGATCTGAAGGGCTACGGCGAGAGCCGCTCGGAGCCGGGCGGTCCGCTCGGAGAGGGCTATTCGAACCGCGAGCGCGCCGCCGAGCTGGTCGAGCTGATGGGGCGGCTCGGCTTCGAGCGCTTCTCGGTCGTCGGCCACGATCGTGGCGGGCGGGTCTCCTACCGGATGGCGCTCGACCACCCCGAGCAGGTGCGAGCGTCTCGGGGTGCTCAACATCGTGCCGACCGTGGACCAGTTCGAGCGGATGGCCGAGGGCGCCTCGCTCGGCTATTGGCCGTGGTACTTCCTCGCCCAGCCACCGCCCTTCGCCGAGCGCGTGATCTCGGCGAGCGCGGAGTACGTGCTGCGCGAGCATTCTCGAGTCGTGGCCGGCGTCGCCCGCGCGATCTCCCCGGAGGCGGCCGAGCACTACCTGCGCGGCTTCACGGCGGAGACGATCCCCGGGATGTGCGCCGACTACCGCGCCTCGTTCCACCTCGACCGGCAGCTGGACGCGGAGGACCGCGACGCCGGCAGGAAGATCGGCTGCCCGGTGCTCGTCCACTGGGGCTCGGAGGAGGGGGCGCTCTCCGACTCGCTCGAGGTCTGGGCCCGCTGGGCCGGCAACGTCCAGGGAGGCCCCCTGCCCTCCGGTCACTTCATCCCCGAGGAGGCGCCGGAGGAGCTGCTCGCCTCCCTGCGCGCCTTTCTGCGTTTCTCTGGCCAGACGGAGTAGCCTTGATGGGCGGTTGGACCGGTCTGTGGGACGCTCGTCCGAGCGGATCAGAGAGGGACGACAAAGATGGAACTGCCTTGGCGTTGGTGGCGGCGCCGGGAGGCCGATCAGTCAGCCTCCGGGGCCGATCAGACCACGGCGGACGCCGATCAGAGCTCCTCGGACACTGACCAGAGCGTCTCCGAGCGGGACCAGGCGCAAGCCGATGTCGATCAGCACGCCTCGGACCGGGACCAGGCGGCCGTCGATCGCGAACTCGCCGCTCATCCCGCGAGCGCCTCGGCCGAACTGCAAGCGCATGCGCGCTCACGCGCCGAGCGCGCTCAGGGCACGCTCGAGCGAACGGCCACCAGGGTGGTGCGATTCCAGGTGGCCACGGAGCGTGACGAGCAGGCAAAGCAGCGCGATGAGGCGGCC
Organism: uncultured Solirubrobacterales bacterium; assembly: GCA_963825825.1. Lineage (GTDB taxonomy): Bacteria > Actinomycetota > Thermoleophilia > Solirubrobacterales > 70-9 > DASUPK01. The sequence goes on from CAWGUT010000004.1 coordinate 105,058, forward strand.
CGCAAGCGCGACCGGGTCGCGGCAGAGCGCGACCGAGTTGCCGCCGAGGAGCACGATCGGCAGCTGGACGAGGTCGGCGACCAGCTCCGGCGCCCGGACCCTCGGGTTAGCGAGGCCATGGAGGCCCTCGCCGGCCTGCGCGAGAAGGCAGCTGCCCAGCGGGTTGCGGCGGCGACGGATCGTGGGCGCGCCGCCCGGGACCGCGAAGCCGCAGCGGCCGATCGCGAGCACCTTCTCGCCGACCTCGACCGCGCCCACTTCGACGAGCTCACCGGGGCGTACCGCCGCGGACTTGGGGAGGTGGCGCTCGTCCACGAGATGGACCGCGCCAGGCGCTCACGGGGAACGTTGGTGCTGGCCTACCTCGACATCGACGGGCTGAAGGAGGTCAACGATCGTGACGGCCATGCGGCCGGCGACTCGCTGCTTCGCGCGCTTGTCTCGGCGCTTCGATCGAGGCTCCGTTCCTACGACCCCATAGTCCGATGGGGCGGGGATGAGTTCCTCTGCCTCGTCAGCGACGCGGACCTGGACACCGCCCGCGCCCGCTTCACCGAGGTCAATGAGGACCTCCGCCAGAGCCACCCTGGTGCCAACGTTGCCGTCGGTCTCGCAATGCTCGGCCACGGTGACACCCTCGAGGATCTGCTCGCCTCCGCTGACAGGGATCTCCTGGAGGTTCGGCGCCAGCGCGCCTAGCAACGCAAAGAACCCGCTGATTCCCAGCGGGTTCTTCCATGCGGCTGAGAGGAGTCGAACCTCCACGGCCCGTTAGGGCCACAAGGCCCTCAACCTTGCGCGTCTACCAGTTCCGCCACAGCCGCTCGAGGGCGGCGTCGATGATAGTCGCCGCAGATGGTTCGGCTCAGAACGCTGCTTGAAACCGTCCGTGGGGGGCGCTACTCTCCGAACATGTGTTCGCCCATCGCATCGACCGCCGCCCATGAACTGCGGCTGACTGAGGAGGGTTAAGTGGACCTCGTCAAGGACCTGACGAAGCGCCAGCGGGAGATCTTCGACTTCATCGGCAGCTACCTGAGCAAGCACGGCTATCCGCCCACGGTGCGCGAGATCGGCAAGGCGGTCGGGCTCCATTCCTCCTCGACGGTGCACGCCCACCTCTCGAAGCTCGAGAGCCTCGGCGTGCTGAAGCGGGATCCCTCCAAGCCGCGCGCGCTCGAGGTGATGGTCCAGCGGGCGAAGAAGGCCGTGCGCCCCTCCGGGCTGCCGCTGGTCGGGCAGGTCGCCGCCGGCGAGCCGATCCTGGCCGAGGCGAACATCGAGGATTATCTCGACGTTCCCGACGTGGTCGGCGGCGAGGACGGCGACTACATCCTCAGGGTCCGCGGCGAGTCGATGAAGGACGCCGGCATCCTCGAGGGTGACTTCGTCGTGGTGCGCCCCACGGAGCGCGCCCGCGACGGCGAGATCGTGGTCGCGCTGCTCGGCGACGAGGCGACCGTGAAGCGCTTCTTCCGTGAGAAGGATCAGGTCCGGCTGCAGCCGGAGAACAAGAGCATGAAGCCGATTCGCACCCGCGACGTGCGCCTGCTGGGCCGCGTCGTCGGAGTCTTCAGGAGGGTTTCGTGACCGTCCTTGCGGTCGAAGCGGAGACTCGCCTGTTCGAGCCGTCCGAGGTGACGCTTGAAGACACGATCCTCGGCGCCTGGGAGGCCCTGACGGCTCACGGCCGGGCGGAGTGCCCGGTGTGTCACGGAGAGCTGGAGACCGCAGGTTGCGAGACCTGCGGGTCCCAGCTCGCCTGACGCTCGGCCGCTGCCGCAAGCGGTGCGAACCGGCTCTTGCAGCGGTCGCGCGATGCGGAGGTACCCTCGGCGATGCGAGTTAGGCAGTCGCGGAGATGACGAAAGGAGTCTTCGAGGAAAGTCCGGACACCACAGGGCAGGGCGGTGGGTAACGCCCACCCGGGGAAACCCGCGGGAAAGTGCCACAGAGAAGAGACCGCCGATGGCGCGGCCACACGTGAGCCGCGCACAGGTAAGGGTGAAACGGTGCGGTAAGAGCGCACCGGCGCCGCGGTGACGCAGGCGCGCATGGCAAACCCCGCCCGGTGCAAGGCCAAGCAGGACCTCCGACCCGGCCCGGCGAGGTCCAGGTGGGCCGCACAGATGGATGGCTGCCCCAGACAGAATCCGGCTTACAGACTCGCTACGGAGGAGGCCCCGCAAGGGGCCTCTTCTATTTGGGCCGGCGGAAGACGCCGGTCTCGCACGCCTCGGGCCAGCCGTCCTTGACGCCGACGAACTTCCGGAAGCGCCAGCCCGCGAGCAGCTCGAAGGCCTCGGCGTAGCCAGGCCGATCCGAGTCGTCGAGCAGCAGATATCCGCCGGGTCGCACCTTCTTCATGGCCGGTTTCAGCACGTCGATCCGCGTCACCGTCGGGGCCTCCAGGAAGTCCACGACGACCAGGTCGAAGGATGCATTCGGCAGCGCGTCGACCTCCGCCGCGAACTCCTCGACCGGCCAGCTGGCGCAGCTCGACGTTCTCGATCCCGAGCTCCTGGAGCCGGCTCCGCGTCTCGTCGACCCAGAACTCGATGTCCTCGAAGGAGATGACCTGCCCCGCTCGCCGCGCGAACCAGGGCGTCGAGCGGCCTGCGCCCAGCTCGAGAACCGCCCAGTCCGAGCGAATCCGCCGACGGAGCCAGCCGATCCCCGCCGGGACGATCCACGGCCGCTCCGGCGTATCGCCTCGCCTCGCCCGCCACCAGGCGGCGGGGTAGCGCAGCCAGCCGGAGAGCGGCATCGGCTCCCGGGCGGTGTGAAAGCGCCCCGCCCGCGTGCCCGGGTCGTGCGGTCCCCTCAGTGGGACTTCGGAGGCCACTTGCCCGACTCGACCTTCTTCTTGAAGGCGCGCTGTCGGCGCAGCGCGTCGCGCATGAGCAGGGGGGTGAGGCGCAGGGAGAGCTTCGGGTGGCGGTCGAAGAAGCGCGCGAACTGGCCCCGCCAGCGAGGGATGGCGAGCACCGGCTTGGGCTTGTCGAGCAGACGCTCGACGTGCTCGGCGACCTGCTCGGGCATCATCATCACGCCGGAGAAGGAGAGTGCGTCGTTTGGATCGTCGAGCTTGTCGTTGATCATCGGCGTCCAGACGCCGTCCGGGCAGACGCACGAGATCTCGATGCCTCCGAGGCCGTCGCGCCTCAGATCGGCGGCCATTCCGAGACTGAAGGCGATCGCGGCGTGCTTGCTGGCCGAGTAGCCGACGATGCCCGTAGCCGCCGCCAGGCCGGCGAGCGAGATCAGGTTGATGATGTGTCCGCGTCGGCCGCTCCGCATCCGGTCGATCGCCGCCAGGGTCCCGTTGACGGTGCCGAGATAGTTCACCTCGATCAGGCGCCGGTAGGTGTCGGCGTCCTGGTGGTGGCCGAGCCCGGTAACCAGGATTCCGGCGTTGTTCACCCAGACGTCGAGCGAGCCGGATCGCTCGACCACCTGCCCGGCGGCGGCGCGGACGGCAGCGGAGTCCGTGACGTCGAGGGGAAGCCCCCAGGCCCGCTCGCCGAGCTGCGCGGCGGCGGAGGCGGTGTTCGCCTCATCGACGTCGGTCACCGCCACCTCGTAGCCGCGGCCGACCAGCCGGCGGGCGATCTCCAGGCCCATGCCGCGTCCGGCTCCGGTCACCAGTGCTCCAGGCACCGGCGGAGCATATGAACTGGTCGATTCCTTTCGAGGCGAAGGTCCGGCCCAGAAGCATCCGATGCGAGTAGTGGGTGGAAGGCGTGCGGAGCTTTGCTAACCTGCCGCGCGTTCTTCCGCTGAATCTCCGCCAGGACATAGGTCGGAGATCGGGGGACCCAAAAGTTGGGGCGAATCGCGGGCAGTCCGCCGCGTAGCGCGATCTTTCAGCGCGAGCCCGTCAGCTAACCCCGTAAGCAACGAAAGAGGAAGGTTTGACGAGCAAGCGAACAATTCGTGCTGTCGCTGGACTTGCATGTGTCGCCACGCTCTGCGTAGCGGCGCCGGCAGCGAGCGCGCAGAGCGGCGGTAGCGGCGTGCCGGGAGGCACCACGCCCACCGAGCCGACGGCCCAGCCGAGCTCATCCCCGAGCTGGACGGTCTACAAGGCGGCCACCTGGTACGGCCCCGGGTTCTGGGGCAAGTCGACGGCGTGCGGGACCATGCTCACCCCGACGACGATCGGTGTCGCGCACCGCAAGCTCCCCTGCGGGACGAAGGTGACCTTCAGCTACGCCGGGCGCAGCGTGAGTGCGACGGTGATCGACCGGGGCCCGTTCCGCAAGGGCTACGCCTGGGACCTGACCAAGAAGACGGCGAAGCGCGTCGGCTTCCTGGAGGCCGGATCCGGAAAGATCCAGGCGACGGTCACGCCGCCGCGCCCGCGGCCTAGCCGCTAGCTAAGCGGCCGCTTCGCGGAGCACAGCCGGGTCACCCTCCTGCGGCAGGGCCGCGACGGAGGCAAACAGGCTCTCGAACTCCGCCAGGGCAACCTCGGCGACCGCGTCGAGGATCTCCTCGTCGCTCCAGCCGGCCTCACGGGCCTCCTCGACCAGGTGATGGGGAGGACGTTGGGAGTGGTTGAGGGTCTCGCGCAGCAGCGTGAGCAGCGCCGCCTCCTTCTCATCCGAGGAGGTGAAGTTGCGCGCCCGCGCGACCTCGTCGAGACCCAGCCCGGCCACCCGAGCTGTGCGGGCGTACTGGGTCAGGGTGTAGGGGTCGTTCCGGTACTCAGCCACCGCGAGGCCGATGCGCTCGCGGGTGGCGCGAGGGAGCTTGCTCGAGCGAAGCTCGGTGCGAAGGCGCGTGTAGCCGCGCAGGGCGGCCGGGGACTCGGCCAGCACGCCGATGAACTTGGAGACGGCACCGCCGGCCGTCTGGATGCTCTTGATCAGGGGGGCGCTTCCGTCCGGAGCGGTGAGCTCGTCGTGGATGTGGAAGCGACTGACGTCTGTCTTTACGGTCATTTCCTCGATCCGCCGTTCACAAAGGGGTTACTTTACTTTTAGCCGGTTACTTACGCCTCGTAAGTGTACAGGCAACTTCCAGTTTCTGCTCTCTGGTACGGGCGCCGAGCCGGGTTGGATGCCATGGCGCTAAGTTTCCGCTCGATGGCTGCTTCGACGGGAACCAAGGACGTTGTCGCGACCGACGCCAAGGAGGCGATCGCGTACTGCGAGGAGAACGACGTCCGCTTCGTCCGCCTCTGGTTCACCGACCTGCTCGGTCAGCTGAAGAGCTTCTCGATCCACGCCGCCGAGCTCGACGACGCCTTCGAGGGCGGCATGGGATTCGACGGCTCCTCGATCACCGGCTTCAACCCGATCGAGGAGTCCGACATGATCGCCATGCCGGACCCGACCACGCTCCGCCTGATCCCGTGGCGGGTGGAGGAGACGAACCGCACCGCCCGCATGATCTGCGACATCCGGGTCCCGGGCGGCGAGCCCTACGAGGGCGACCCGCGCTGGATCATGCGGCGCGCGCTCGAGCGGGCCACGGAGATGGGCTTCGACGACTACTTCATCGGCCCCGAGCTCGAGTATTTCTACTTCCGCTCCGCGAATCCCGAGGACGGCAAGCCCGAGGTCCTCGACGAGGGCGGCTACTTCGACCTGACCACGCTGGACGCCGGCTCGGACGTGCGCCGGGAGACGGTGCTCGCCCTGGAGCAGCTCGGCATCCACGTCGAGTACACACACCACGAGGTCGGTCCCTCGCAGCACGAGGTGGACATGCGCTACAAGGGCGCGCTCGCGATGTCCGATGACTGCATGACCTACCGGATCACGGTCAAGGAGTACGCGATGAAGTACGGCTGGCACGCCACCTTCATGCCGAAGCCGCTGGAGGGGGAGAACGGCTCGGGGATGCACGTCCACCAGTCCCTCTCCAAGGACGGCAAGAACGCCTTCTTCGACGCCGACGACCAGTACTTCCTCTCCGACACGGCCAAGGCGTTCATCGCCGGGCAGCTCAGGCATGCACGCGAGATCTCCCCGCTCTTCGCGCAGTGGGTCAACTCGTACAAGCGGCTGGTGCCCGGCTACGAGGCGCCCGTCTACCTGTCCTGGTCACGCCGCAACCGCTCCGCCCTGATCCGCGTGCCGCTCTACCACCCGGGCAAGGAGCAGGCGACCCGAGCGGAGCTGCGCTGCCCCGATCCGGCCTGCAACCCGTACCTCACCTTCGCGGCCATGCTGCACGCGGGCCTCGAGGGGATCGAGCACGGCTACGAGCTCCCCGAGCCGATGGAGCAGAACCTCTACCACCTGACCCCGGAGGAGCGCCAGCGGCGCGGCATCGAGCAGCTCCCCGAGACGCTCGGCGAGGCGATTGAGCTGGCCGCGGAGTCCGAGCTGGTCCTGCGCACCCTGGGCGAGCACGCCTTCAACCGCTTCATCGAGATCAAGCGGCAGGAGTGGGAGGACTACCGGGTCCGGGTCACGCCGTACGAGATCGAGCAGTTCCTGCCGATTCTGTAGGTCTAGCCGAGCCGGCGGCCAGCGCAGTCGGCTCCGTCACCGGCGCCTGGCAGGTGAAGTGCTGGCAGACGTAGGCCGCGGGCTTGCCCTCGACCGCCGGGCGCTCGCGCAGCAGCTCGGGGCGCTCGGAGCCCTCCGGGCCCCCGGCCAGGACCACATGCGGGCGATGAGCGGAGCGGACGACGCCGCGCGAGCTCGTCGAGGCGCGCCGAGCCGTCGGCGCCGTTCGAGGGCGCGACCAGGGCGACCTCGCGCACGGGGGAGAGGTGGAAGTCGATCGCCTGCAGCAGGTGGCCGAAGGCGTCCGGGTGCTGCGCCGCTGCGGGAGCGAAAAGGCGCATGGTGCCGACGGCCCGTTCCTCGTAGTCGCCCTCGCCGGTGAGGGCGGCCAGGCGCAGCAGGCCGTAGGCGGCGGATGAGTTCCCGGAGGGGATCGGGTGGTCGCCGACGTCCTTGCGGCGCGCGATCAGCTCCTCGTGGTCGTTGGAGGTGGTGAAGAACCCGCCGCGCTCCTCGTCCGCGAAGCGCTCGATCATCACGTCGGCCGTCTCCCGGGCGGCGTCGAACCAGCGCACCTCGAGCGTGGCCTCGTACAGCCGCAGCAGCCCCTCGACGAGGAAGGCGTGGTCCTCGAGGTAGGCGTTGAGCCGCGCCTCGCCCTCCTTCCAGGTCCGGAGCAGGTGCCCATTGGAGTCCCGCATCGACTCCAAGACGAAGCGGGCGCAGGCGGAGGCGGCGTCGATGAAGTCCTGGCGGCCGAGGGCGGCGCCCGCGTCGGCGAGCGCGGCGATCATCAGCGCGTTCCAGGAGCAGATTCGCTTGTCGTCGAGGCCAGGGCGGACTCGCCGATCGCGCCAGGCGTAGAGCGCGGTGCGCGCATCGTCCAGCTCAGGCGGCCGCTTGGCGCTGGCGCCGAGCGGGACGTGGAGGATGTTGCGCCCCTCGAAGTTGCCGGCCGGGCTCACGCCCCAGTAGCCGAGGACCCGCTCGGTCGCGTCCACGGAGAGGCCGCCATCGGCGAGCGCGGTCCGCATCTCCTCCTCGTCCCAGACGTAGAAGCGGCCCTCCTCTCCCTCGGAGTCGGCGTCGAGGGCCGAGTAGAAACCTCCCTCCGGCCCGTGCATCTCGCGAAGAGCCCAGTCGAGCGTCTCCTCGGAGACACGGCGCCAGCGCTCTTCGCCCATCACCTGCCAGCCGTGGAGGTAGGTGCGCGCGAGCAGCGCGTTGTCGTAGAGCATCTTCTCGAAGTGGGGGATGAGCCAGGCGGCGTCCACCGAGTAGCGGTGGAACCCGCCGCCGAGCTGGTCGTAGATGCCGCCGTGCACCATCTTGTCCAGCGTCAGGCGGACCGGGTCGTTCTGCCCGCGATCGAGCAGAAACTCGAGGGTGCTCGCCGGCGGGAACTTCGGCGCGCCCCCGAAGCCTCCGTTGGCGGTATCGAATCCTGACTGCAGCCCCGAGATCGCCCGGGTCAGGATCGACTCGTCGAGAGGCTCCTGCGACTGCTCGACTCGGCCGACGGCGCCGAGCGACTCACGGATCTGCGCCGACGCCTCGCGCAGCTCCTCGCGCTGGTTCCGGTAGGCGCCCGCGGTCGCCTCGAGCACCTGCCCGAAGCTCGGCATCCCCTGGCGGGGCTCGGGCGGGAAGTAGGTGCCGCCGTAGAACGGCACGCCCTCGGGGTCGAGGAAGACGGTCAGCGGCCAGCCGCCCTGCCCGGTCATGCCCTGGACCGCCTCCATGTAGATGTCGTCGACGTCGGGACGCTCCTCGCGGTCGACCTTGATCGGCACGAAGGACTCGTTGATCAGCCTCGCGGTCTCCTCATCCTCGAAGGACTCGCGCTCCATCACGTGGCACCAGTGGCAGGCCGAGTAGCCGATCGAGAGCAGGATCGGCTTGTCCTCCCGCGCCGCCCGCTCGAGCGCCTCGGGCCCCCAGGGCTGCCAGTCGACCGGGTTGTCCTTGTGCTGGAGCAGGTAGGGGCTGGTTTCCTGGGCGAGCCGGTTGGCCATCTCTTCGAGAGTACCCGGCGCACCTCATTTGACCCCAGCGCTCTGCATATGATGGTCGGCAGCTACAGGTGGAGCCTCGATGAAGGACCTCACGGTGATCATGGATGACCAGCCCGGGAAGCTGGCCGACCTGGGTGAGGCGACCGGCAGGGCGGGGATCAACATCGCGGGCCTCTGCGCGATGGTCGGGGACGGCAAGGGCTTCATCCACCTCCTGGTCGAGGACGAAGCCGCCGCCCGCGGAGGCGCTCGAGGAGGCCGGGCTCGGCGTCGCCGACGAGCGCGAGGCCGTGATCGTCGACCTCCACGACAAGCCGGGGGCCATGGGCGAGATCGCGCGCGACCTCGCGGAGGCCGGCGTCAACATCGACGTCGCCTACACGATCTTCTCCGGCGTGCGCCTGGTGATCCTCACCGAGGACGTCGAGGCCGCCCGGCAGGCGCTCGACCTGAACGGCGCTTCGGGCTAACGCCCGGGTCAGAAACGCGAACGGCCCCCGAAGGGGCCGTCCACGCGTTTCCATTTGTTGCCCTGTGCTACGGACAGCTGGTCAGGGCATCGCGACCCGGCCCGCCCTTGCAGCGGTCGCGCTTCTTGCCGCCGTTCAACGTGTCGTTGCCGGCGTTGCCCTTGAGGCGGTCGCGACCGTTCTTGCCCTTGAGCAGGTCGCCGCCGTTGCCGCCGAGCAGCCTGTCCGGTCCGCTTGCCGCCGATCACGGTGTCGCCGCCGGCGTCACCGCGGACGAAGTCGGATCCGCCGCCCGCGCAGATCAGGTCGGCTCCGCCACCGGCGGTGACCTGGTCGTTGCCGGCGTAGGTGACGATCACGTCGCCGCCCGCGGTGCCGGTGATCACGTCGTTACCGGCTGTCCCGGCGATCGTCGGGGTGGCGCAGCTCGGCTTGGCCTTCTTGCCCTTCTTCTTGCCCTTCTTCGGCTTTGGCGGCCGCCTTGTTCACCGTCGTGGTCGCGGTCGCCGAGTTGTTCGCCAGGACGATGTCCTCAGGGCTGGTCACGCTGGCGGTGTTGGTCAGCGTCCCGTCCTTCTTGGTCTTGACGACGATCGTCACGGTCGCCGTGGTCCCGGCGTTCACCTGGCCGAGATCGCAGGTCACCGTGTCGCCGCTGCGCTGACAGCTGCCGCCCGTCGCCGAGACGAAGTCCACCCCGGCAGGAAGCTTGTCCGTGACCACAGTGTTGGTGGCCGGCCCCGTCGACGCGGTCGGATTCTCCACCTTGATCGTGTACGTCAGGTTGTTCCCGGCCACGACCGGATCTGGGCTGTCCGTCTTGGACAGAGCGAGATCTGCGTCACCAGCTGCGGCCCCCGCCCCGCCCGAGAAGCCCAGCATCACCAATACGAGTGCCCCGAACCCCAGTGCGGACACTCCCAAGAGTCGAGGCGCATGCCAACGCCTTTTTGCGCCATCGATGCGCATCTATTCCCTCCTTAGCCTGCTTGCTTAGCCTATTTGCGTACCCGGAACAGCGTCTGCTAATCGCGCAAGGGTACGGGCTAGGAGCCGCTGACGTCCGAGGCGAACGCCTCGAAGGCGGCGACGTAGCGGTCGATGTGCTCCTCCTCGTGGGCGATCGACAGGGTCCACTCCTCCTCGACGCCCGGCGTCATGAAGATGCCGTGGTTCATGTGGTAGAGCCAGGCGAGGGTGGAGAGCTCGCCGTCGACCTTGGTGAGGTAGTCGCGGTACTCGTAGATCGGCTCCGGGGCGAAGATCACGCAGCCCTTGGCCCCCAGGCCCTGGGTGTAGGCGGGGAGCCCGTACTTGTCGATGACCTCCTGGCAGCGCGCCTTGAGGTCCTCGTTGGTCGCCTCGAGCTTCTCGTAGGCATCGGGGGTGAGGACCTTGGTCAGCGTCGCCTCGGCGGCCGCCATCACCAGCGGATTGCCGTTGAAGGTGCCGATCTGGTGCACCTTGTCCGTAGGCGACCACCTCGCCGAGCTCCGCGGTCATGCCGATCGCGCCGCCCGGATAGCCGCCGCAGATCGCCTTGGCGAGGCAGATCATGTCCGGCTTGACGCCGAAGCGCTGGGTGGCGCCGCCGTAGGAGATCGTCGCGCCGGTCTTCACCTCGTCGAAGATCAGCTGGACGCCGTGCTCGGTGCAGAGCTCGCGGACCCGCTCGAGGTAGCCGTCCTTCGGCGGGATGATGTTGATGTTCATCATCGCCGGCTCGATGATCAGCCCGGCGATCTTGCCCTCGTGCTTCTTCAGCGTCGCCTCGAGGATCTCGGCGTCGTTGAACGGGACCGGGACGGTCAGCTCGACCACCGCCTGCGGGTAGCCGGCGCCGAAGGGGACCGGGTTGGGGCTCTCGCGCGGGCCGAGCTCGTCGAGCTCCGGGTAGCAGGAGACCATCACCGCGTCGTGGTGGCCGTCGTAGGAGCCCTCGATCTTGATGATCAGGTCGCGGCCGGTCGCGCCGCGGGCGAGGTGGATCGCCGACATCGTCGACTCGGTCCCCGAGTTCGTGAAGCGCCACTGGGGCAGGCCGAAGCGCTCGACCAGGTTCTCGGCGGAGACGATCGAGCCGTTGGTCGGGGCGGCGAAGTGGGTCCCCTCGTCGATGCCGGGCCTTGACCGCCTCGCCGATCGACCGGGTTCGCGTGCCCGACGCACATGACGCCGAAGCCGTTGTGGAAGTCGACGTACTCGGAGCCGTCGACGTCCCAGACGAGCGCGCCCTTGCCGCGGTCGATGTAGACGGGCCAGGGGTCGTTGAGCTGGAAGGAGGAGGGGACGCCGCCCGGCATCACCTTGCGGGCGCGGTCGAAGTACTCCGCCGAGGTCGGCGTGTGCTCGCGAAAGCGGGCCATCTGCTCCTCCGTGAGCTTGTTGATCAGCTTGCGGTCGATCGACGTCTCGGCTGTCCGCTCGTCCCTCTCGCTCGTCGGGCATCTGAGCGTACGGGGAGCGATCCGGCTCGGTGCAGCGGACGCTCGCCGATGAAGCCGCGGCGACTGAGCGATGCGCGCAGGCGAGGGCCGCTGCAGCCGCCACGTAGAACGCCGCGCTGTAGCCGGCGATCGCCGCCGCGGCGCCGACCAGCGGGGGAGCCGACCAGCATGCCCAGGTCGAAGGCTGGCGGTGAACGTTCCCATCGCCACGCCGCGGCGCTCGGGGCCGACCCGGTTGACCGCCAGCAGCGAGAGGGAGGGGAAGAGGAGCGAGAAGGCGGCGCCCATCCCGATCGCGCCGGCGATCACGACCGGCAGATCCTGTGCGGCGCCGAGCAGGATCAGCCCGACCGTCTCGATCAGCGCGGCGCCGACGGCGCAGCGCGCGGCGCCGATCCGGTCGGGAAGTCCGCCGGCGACCAGCCGGGTCGCCACCACCGTCGCGGCGAAGACGCTGAAGACCGGCGGGGCCATGCCCGATCCCGCGCTGGTCGAGGCTGAGGACGATGAAGGCTGAGACGGCCGCGAAGCCGAAGACGCTGAGCGCGAAGGTGACGCCCGGGCCCGAGCGCCTCGCGGGAGATGAACGGCCCGCGGCTCGACGCTCCTGCCGGGCTCGTACTGTCTCCGGCAGACGGGAGGCGATCACCGCGCCGAGCAGGGGGGCTCCCGCGGCGAAGCGCCCAGACGAGGTGGAAGCCGCCGGCGTGCTGGAGCAGCACCCCGATCGGGGGCCCGAGGGTCAGGCCGGTCCAGATCGCCAGCCCGTAGAGGCCGATCATCCGGCCGCGCTGCTCCTCGGGGGCCATGTCGACGTTCCAGGCCGAGCCCGCGGTGAACACCGTTCCCTCGCCCGGCGCCGAGGAAGAAGCGAGCGACGATCAGCCCCGGGATGCCGGCGGGGACGAAGTAGAGCAACCCGCGATCGCGGCGAGCAGGGCGCCGACGATCACGGTCGGCTTGCGGCCCCGGGGTCGGCGAGGTTGCCCGCGATCGGGCGGCAGACGATCCCGGTGAAGGCGAAGGCGCCGGAGACGATCCCGACCTCGAGATCCGAGCCGTTCAGGCTGTCCTTGACGTAGTGGGGGAGGACCGCGAGCGTCGCGCCCACCGCCAGCAGGCCGAGGTTGGTGACGATGAAGATCCCGGCGAAGCTCGCCCACTCGCGCTCCTCATCGCATGCCGCGCAGCTCCGCGCGGCTTGATCTTGCCGCTCGGGGTCTTCGGCAGCTCGTCGGCGAACTCGACGATGCGCGGGTACTTGTAGGGCGCGGTGACGCCGCTTGACGTGCTCCTGGAGCTCTCCGGCGAGCTCGGTCGGAGGGCTCGCCGTCCGCCAGCACGACAATCGCGCGGACGACCGAGCCGCGCTCGTCGTCCGGCGCCGCGACCGCGGCGGCCTCGGCGACCGCGGGATGGGAGACCAGGGCGGACTCGACCTCGAAGGGCCCGACCCGGTAGCCGGCGGTGATGATGATGTCGTCGTCGCGGCCCTCGAACCAGAGGTAGCCGTCCTCGTCCTGGCGGACGTGGTCGCCGGTCGGCCACCACTCGCCCTCGAACGGGCTCTCGCCGAGGTAGTGGCTGAAGAAGGTCGGGACGGTGTCCGGCCTGCACCTGGAGCTCGCCCTCCACGACGCGCGCCTCGATCGCCCGGCAGCGGCCGGCCCATCGACCCGTCGCGGGCCGGATCGTCCTCGTCCGGGCCGCATGCCGGTCACCGGGCCGGTCTCGGTCTGCCCGTAGCCGTCGCCGATGCCGATCCCCATCCTCTCCCGGAAGGCGCGGATCACCTCCGGGTTGAGCGGCTCGCCGGCCGAGATCATCCGCCGCAGCGAGGCGATCGGCCGCAGCTCGGTCCGCTTGGCCAGGATCCGGTACTCGGTCGGGCGCCTGGCAGAGGACGTTGACGCCCTCGCGCTCGACGACCTCGAGGCGCTCGTCGGGGTCGAAGCGCGCGTCATGGATCAGAGCCGCGGCGCCGCGAAGCCAGGGCGCGATGAAGACGTTCCGGGTCGACTTCGACCAGCCCGGCGCGGCGGTGCACCAGGCGAGCTCTCCCTTGCGGGCGCCGACCCAGTGCTCGGCCTGCAGTCGCTGGCCGGTCAGATAGCGCTGCGGGTAGAGCGACGCCCTTCGGCTCGCCGCTGGTGCCCGAGGTGAAGATGATCGCGGCGGGGTCCTCGGCATCGAGCTCGGCGACGTCGGCAGGCGTCTCCTGGGGGCGGTCCTCGTCGAGGGCAGCCGCAATCTCGGCCATCGTCATCGCCGGCACGCCGTCCGGCAGCTCGCCGAGCAGCTCCTCCTCGCCGATGCACAGCTTCGGGTTCGCCGGCTCGAACCCTGACCTCCAGGTCCTTGCGCCGCAGCTGCGGGTTGCACGGCATCGCCACGGCGCCCATGCGGAAGCAGGCGAGCATCGCCAGCACCCACTCGATCCGGCTGCCCACCAGGGTCATCACGGCGTCCCCGCGCTCCACGCCCCGTGCCGCCATCGCTCCGGAGAGCCCGGCGCTGCGGGCGATCAGCTCGCCGTAGTGCCACTCGCGCCGGTTCCCCAGGGCGTCGATCGCGACGATCCCCAGCGTCGACGCCGGGGCGCGCTCCATCACGTCCTCGATGAAGTTCATCCGGGCCAGTCTGCCGGGTTCTTGCCGAACAACGCGAACCGGAATGCGGTGCGTCAGCGCCTGAATATCCGCGCAAACTGCAGCGGCCGATGGATCAGCTGCCGCGCGACCTCGCGCCCGATCGTCGGGAGGCCTCGTCGTAGAGGCCGATGTCGTGGAGAAGCCCCGCGATCAGGAGTGCCTCGCGGTCGACGGTCGCGTCGCGCGCGGTCGCGAGCCGGTCTGCGATCAGGAACACCCGCAGACCATGCCGCTCCATCGGCCCACCGCTCTCGCCGGTTACGCCGCGGAGCTTCTGGAGTGCGGCGACCTCGCTGTCCGTGCGGGCGAGGTCCTCGGCGCTCGTCATTCCTAGCGCAGCTCGGTGCCGTCGTAGAGCTTCTTGACGACCACGCCGCCGGGCGGTGCGGCTTCGACGCAGAGGTTGCAGAGCACGCACTCGTCGAGGTTCTCGCGGACGATTGCCACGCTGCCGTCCTCCTCGCGCACGTCGAAGATGTCGACCGGGCAGACCTCCTCGAGCTTGGCGGCGATTTCCGGGTCTTTTGCCACCTCGTCCGAGACCTCGACGTCGATGAAGATTCCCTGCAAATCGGTCGTTTCAGCCATCAGACCGCGGCCCCCAGCTTCTCCTTGACGGCACCCGGGATCTCGTCGATCCGCTCGACCACGGGGATGCCCGCGTCCTGGAGGCGGGCGATCTTCTGGGTGGCGGAGTCCTCGGCCCCCTCGACGATCGTGCCGGCGTGGCCGAAGCTCATGCCCTGCATCTCCTCGTCGTCCATGAACTTGCCCGCCATGAAGGCGACGATCGGCAGCCTCGAGTCGTTCGCTTCCCGCCAGTCGACCAGCTCGGCCTCCATACGGCCGCCCGGCTCCGTGTAGATCACGATCGCCTCGGTCTGCTCATCCTCCTCGAAGAGCGGCATGAGCTCGGCGTAGGTCGAGCCGATGATCGCGTCGCCGCCGATCGAGACGGCGGTGGAGACGCCGAGGCCCGCGGCGGTCAGGGTGGAGGAGATCTCGGTGGTCATGCCGCCAGATCGCGACATGACGCCGATCGAGCCGGGCTCGTACGCCTTGGCCGCGTCCTGCGCCGGGCCGCCGATGCCGCCCATCTTGGCGACGCCCGGCGCGATGATGCCGAGGCAGTTCGGGCCGATGATCCGGGCGCCGCGCTCGTTGGCCAGCTCGACCATCTCGGCGACGTCGCGGCGTGGAATCCGCTCGGTGACGACCACGATCAGCCGGATGCCGTTCTCGATCGCCTCGAAGACGGCGTCCTTGGTGAAGGCGGGGGGGACGGTGACGACCGAGCCGTCGATCTGGGAGCCGTGGTGGGCCACGGCCTGCTCGACGGTGTCGAAGACCGGGACGCCGTGGACCTCGCGTCCCTTGCGGCCCGGGGTCACGCCGCCGACGACCTTGGAGCCGTAGTCGAGGCACTCCTTGGTCAGGTTGACCGCCTCGCGGCCGGTGATCCCCTGCACGATGAAGGTGAAGTCCTCTGAGAGGAGGATGCTCACGCCGCCGCCCCTTGCACCTTCTCGACCGCCTCGCCGGCGGCGTCCCACATGGAGGTCGAGCGGTCGCGGAACTCGACGCCGTACTTGTTGAGGATCTTCGCCCCCTCCTCCTCCCAGGCGCCGGGGATGCGGAAGACGGTGATGGTCTCGGCCGGGTCCTTGCCGAGCTCGAGGCAGGCCTTGATCACGCCGCGGGCGACGATGTCGACCCGGGTGTTGGAGACGATCGACATCATCACGGCGATCTTCTCGACGCCGTCCTTCTTGAGGACCTCCTTGGCGAGCCCGCAGGACTTCGCGACGGAGGGGTTGCCGCCGATCTCGGCGTAGTTGGCGGGCTTGCCGCCCTGGCTGCGGACCGCGTCGGTCAGCGTGAGGGACCCGCCCCCGGCGCCGATCACGAGGCCGAGGTTGCCGGCGAAGCCGTGGTCCTTGCCCTGGATCACGCCTCGGTGGTCGGCCTCGTCGATCGCCTTCACGTTGCGCTCGAACTCGGAGGGCTCATAGAGCTCGCGCGGCTCGTCGAGCTCGACGCCGATCTCCTCGAGCAGCTTCCGGTGGCGGCCGACGGCCTCGTCCTCCATCTCCATGTGGGCGTCGAGCGCCACGAAGGAGCCGTCGGAGAGGCGGGCGAGCGGGTTGATCTCGGCGAGGGTCATGTCGTAGTCGCGCTGCAGCTGGGCGAGCCGGGCGAGCACGGGCGTGGCGCGGGTCAGCTCGCGGCCGGTGAGGCCCACCGCGGCGACCACCTCCTTGGCGCGGAACTCCATCACGGGGTGCAGGTTGGAGAGGTGCCCGCGGCCGACGTGCTCGGGATGCTTCTCCGCGACCTCCTCGATATCGATGCCGCCCATGTCGGAGAAGAGCATCATCGGCCGCTTGGCGCGCCCGTCCCAGAGCACGGCCGCGTAGTACTCCTGCTCGACCTCGGCCTTGGGGTCGACGAGCACGCCCACCGGCATGTGGCCGTTGATCTCGAGCTCGAGGATGTCGGCGGCGGCGATATCGGCGTCGGCGGGCGTGTCGGCGAACCTGACGCCCCCGGCCTTCATTCTGCCGCCGGTCAGCACCTGGGACTTGATCACGGTGGGGCCGCCGATGCGCTCGGCGGCCTCGCGGGCCTCGGCAGCAGTCTTGGCGAAGCCGTATTCGGTGACCGGGATGCCGGCCCGCTCGACGATCCGGCGGCTTTCGAACTCGTAGAAGCGCATGAGCGGCGGGGAATCTAGACGGTTGCCGGAGCCGAGGCTCCGGCGCGCGGGGAGCCGGTTTATGCCCGCTCGGCTCGGCCCCGGGGACCGCCTCGGGG
Organism: uncultured Solirubrobacterales bacterium; assembly: GCA_963825825.1. Classification (GTDB taxonomy): domain Bacteria; phylum Actinomycetota; class Thermoleophilia; order Solirubrobacterales; family 70-9; genus DASUPK01. Next base: position 121,919 of record CAWGUT010000004.1, read on the forward strand.
ACCGCCTCTGCGCGCTGCGGCCGCAGCAGGACGACCGCGGCGAGGACGCCCACCAGGCAGAAGACCGCCCCGACGGCGAACTGGAGGTCGAATCCGTCCGTGAGCGCGGTCGCCGGAGAGGTGCCCGAGGCGACCTCCGAGTGCGTGTGGTGGGCCGCGATCGTGCTCAGGATCGCCAGCCCCAGGGCGGCGCCGACGAAGCGGGAGGTGTTGAGCACGCCCGACGCGAGCCCGCTGAGGGCGCGCGGTACGCCTTCGACCGCCACGATCGTCGCGGGAACCAGCGCCAGCCCGAGGCCGAAAGCGCCGAGCACGCCACCGGGGAGCACGTTCGCCAGATAGGTGCCGCCCGGGTGGACGCCGATCAGCAGGGCCTCCCCGGCGGTGGCGGAGAGCATCCCGGCGGCGAGCACGGCGCGGGCCCCGAAGCGGCGCGCGAGACGCGGCGCAAGGGTGGCGCCGGTGCCGACCGCGAGGGTCATGGGTACGAACGCGAGCCCGGTCTCGAGAGCGCTGTAGCCGAGAGTGCCCTGCATATAGAGGGACTGGAAGAACCAGAAGCCGAAGATCGCGGCGTAGAGCAGGAAGATCACGAGGTTGGCGGCCCGCAGGTTGCGGAGGCGGAAGACGCTGAGGGGCATCAGCGGGACACGCTGCGGGTGCTTGGTCAGCCTCGCCTCGTAGAGGCCGAAGGCCACGAGCAGTGCCGCTCCCGCTACGACGGGCCCGAGCACGCCGAGGGAGCCCCAGCTGAGCCGGTCGGTGGTGACGATCCCGTAGGTGAGGGCGGTCATCCCGAGGGTGACCAGCACGGCCCCCGCGAGGTCGAAGTGACGGTTCTCGACCTCGCTCCGTCCTTCGGGCACGAGGCGGCTGCTGAAGAGCACGATCGCGAGCCCGATCGGGACGTTGATGACGAAGATCGCCGGCCAGCTGAACGCCTCGGTGAGGATCCCGCCGAGCAGGACCCCGGAGGTCGCGCCGATGGCGCCGACCGCGCCCCAGGCACCCAGCGCGCGGTTGCGCGGCGCGCCCTCGTCAAAGGAGGTCGTGATGATCGCCAGGGTGGCGGGGGAGAGGATCGCTCCGCCGATCCCCTGCAGCGAGCGGGCGGCGACCAGGGAGCCGGCGGTGGGCGCGATCGCGCAGAGCAGGGAGGCGCCCGAGAAGATCAGCGTGCCGGCGTAGAACATGCGTCGGCGGCCGAAGAGATCCGCGGCGCGCCCGCCGAGCAGCAGGAAACCCGCGAAGGTGAGGGTGTAAGCGTTCAGGACCCACTGCAGGCCATTGGTGGAGAAGCCCAGCGCATCCTTGATCGACGGCAGGGCGACGTTCACGATCGAGACATCGAGGATCACCATGAACTGGCCCAGACAGACCACGAGCAGCAACGCGTTCGAGTTGCGGCTCGCGATCGACCTTGCCGCGGTGACCGGGTTCACTTGCGAACGGCCTCCAGGATGTAGGCGGCCTCAACAACTGCGGCAAGCCGGGAGGGACTCTGCGGCTGCTGCTTCGCCTGCTCGGGCGTCTGGGTGTCCTTCATCTGCTCTAGAACGGTCATCTTGCGTCCCCTGTGAGGTGGGATTGATGTAGTACGATGAACATCGTACCAAAAGTACGATCATCCTCGTACAATCGAACTATGGGAATAGATCACACAACGAAGCTGCATCACCCGGAGCGGGATGAGATCGAGCTGCCGGGCGTGCTGCACGCCCTCAGCGACCCGCAGCGGCTCGAGATCGTGCGCCGGCTGGCCGGGAGCGAGGAGCCCTGCGCCTGCGGTTCGATCAAGCTCGGCGTCTCCAAGTCCACGATGACCCATCACTTTCGCGTCCTGCGGGAGTCCGGGGTCATCCACCAGAGGCGCGAGGGGACCAGCAGGCTGACCGAACTCCGCCGCGAGGATCTCGACGCACGCTTTCCAGGCCTGATCGGTGCGGTCCTCAGCTCCGAGTCCGTTCCGGCTTAGTCGCCTCATCTGAGGCTCCTTCCTATCGGCGGCGCCTTTCGCCGCGTTCAAGAGATCAACGAACGCGCCGCGCCAAAATAGACACGGCAATGTCAGATACCCCGCCTCTCTATCCGCAGGTCGTCGTCGGATACCTGGAGAACGAGCGCGGGGAGGACGCGCGTGTGCTGGCCGAGCGGATCGTCGAACGCGATGGCGGCGACCTCAAGGTGATCCACGTCGAGAAGGGGTCGCCGGCTGACACGCTCCAGGCGCTCGCCGAGAGGGGCGAGGCCGACCTGATCGTCCTCGGCTCGACCCACCACGCGCACGTGGGATCGGTTGCGCCCGGGAGCGTGGCCGAGCACCTGCTGCACGGGGCTCGCTGCCGGCTGATCATCGCGCCGAAGGGCTACGGGGCGGCCGATCATT
>CAWGUT010000005.1:0-60987 GCA_963825825.1 uncultured Solirubrobacterales bacterium
CTGTGAAACGGCGGGTAACGCGGCGCGGGATATTAGCGATTTGGACTGGTTGACTGACCAGTCAATCGGCCGCCATCCAATCCTCGAGGCACGCCCCACGCCTAAGTGCGAGCAAGCACATACCCGGACCGGATCGCCCCGAATCCCCCAGCAGGTGAGATCGTCCGTCAACTGGTGAAGTGGGCGACCAGGGGCTGGCCGCCCGCGCCGGGGAGCAGGCGCAGCACCGAGACGTTGGTCGGATCCACCGGGATACCGCCGCCCGAGCTCCCGGAGGGATCGAGGTGGAACCAATTGAGCTTCCGCTTGCTGCCGTCGTCCATGACCAGCTGCGCGCTGGTCAGGTCCGCGCGGTGCGCGGGATCCACGGTGATCAGGAGCCAGTTCGGGGCCCCCCGGTAGCTGAAGGCGGTCCCGGCGAACGACCCGCCCCCGCCGTGGAGCGAATAGGCCTCGAACTCCTTGCCGTTCGCCTCCTGCAGCGTCTGGTGGTAGTGCGAGGCGTCGCGGAGGTCGCCGGAGACAACCGCGAGGGTGATGCCAGCCGCGGCAAGCGCGGCGGCGACCGGCGTGAGCACCAGCGCGAATCGGCGCCGGCGTCGGCGCGGCTGCGGCGCGGGCAGCACGCGGCCGAGAACCCGCGACTCGAACCCGACCGGCGCCTCCGTGTGCGGCGCCAGCAGGAGCAGCTCGTCCGCCACCTCGGCGAGCTCCTCCACCCTCCTGCGGCAATCCGGGCAATCGGCGAGGTGCTCCAGGGCGCGGCCGCGCTCCTCGCCCTCGACGATGCCGAGCGCCAGCTCGGGTGCCAGCTCCCGAATCTCCTCGCAGCGGGGGTCCATCACTCTCCCACCTCGAGCTCGTCGCGAAGCTTGAGCATGGCCGTGCGGATCCGCGTCTTCACAGTCCCGAGCGGCACGTCGTCCAGATCGCTGATCTCGCGCGCGGTCCGGCCCATGTAGGCGGCCAGGACCAGCGCGCGCCGCTGGTCGTCGGGGAGCTCGGTGATCGCCGCCCGCAGCTGCTCGCGCTCGTCGGGCTGGATCGCCATGTCGGCGGCGGGCTCCTGTGAGGTGAGTGAGACCTCCGCCGCGATCACATCCGGGTCCACGGGGTCCAAGCGCCGCATCCTGGTCACGTCGATCGCCAGGTTGCGGGCGATCGAGAGCAGCCAGGTCGAAACGCGGCCCTTGCGGGCGTCGTAGTTGCCGGCGTGCCGGAAGACCCTGACGAAGGTCTCCTGTGCGACCTCCTCCGCGATCGCCGGCTGGCGCACGATCGTCAGGGCGAGACCGTAGACCCGCCCCTGGAAGCGCCGGACGAAGACGGCGGCCGTGCTCGGATCACCCGTCGCGTAGCCGGCGAGAAGTGCCTCATCGGAGGGGTCCACACCAGGAATGTACGTCCCGCGAGCCTCCTGGGATTGCGTGTCGTTGCTCACACAATCCGGGCCAGCGCCGTGGCCGTACTACTGGCCAGATTGGGGTCGACACAAACCAAAGGATCAGAGATGAATCTCAGACGCGCTCCACTCTTCACGATCGCCGCGGTGGCGCTGGTCGCCATCGGTCTGGCGGCATGCGGTGGCAGCAGCAATTCCGACAACAAGCAATGCGAGCGCCGCGACCACGGGCGGGCGGGGGCGGCCAGACGGTCTCGACGAAGTCCGTCTCGGGCGTCGGCACCGTGCTGGTGGACTCCAGTGGCCAGGCGCTCTACACCAACAACCGCGACAGCGGGATGAACGTTGCGTGCACGGGTTCGTGTAACGCGATCTGGGTCCCGCTGATGGCGCCGTCGGGTGGCCAGCCGAGCTCGAGTGATCAGGCCGTCCAGAGCAAGCTCGGCATGGTCAAGAGCAGCGGCGGCAGTCAGGTCAGCTTCGGCGGCAAGCCGCTCTACACCTTTGCCCAGGATGCCTCCGGACAGGTGACGGGCAACGGGGTCACCGACAACTTCGGTGGCACCAGCTTCACCTGGACGGTGGCGAGCACGGGCCAGGTCGCAGCCGGCTCGAACAGCACGAGCACCTCGAGCGGAAGCAGCAGCTCAGGCGGTGGTGGTGGCGGCGGTTACGGCTACTAGCCCGCGGCAGAGGCCTCTTCGCGCCCGGCTACAGCCCGCTTGACGAACTCGACGATCTCGTCGGTGGGCGCGCCGGGCGTGAACACCTCCGCGACCCCGAGCCGCTTGAGCTCTGGGATGTCATCGGCCGGGATCGTGCCGCCGACCGTGACGACCACATCGCTCGCTCCCTGATCGGCGAGCAGCTCCACCACCCTGGGGACCAGGGTCATGTGGGCTCCCGAGAGGATCGAGAGCCCGACCGCGTCGGCGTCCTCCTGAATGGCGGTCTCGGCGATCTGCTCCGGGGTCTGATGCAGGCCCGTGTAGATCACCTCCATCCCCGCATCCCGCAGGGCGCGCGCGATGATCTTCGCGCCGCGGTCGTGGCCGTCCAGGCCCGGCTTGGCGACGACGATCCTGATTTTTCTGGCGGACTCGGTCGGCACTATTCAGTCAGCGGTTGCTCGGATGGCGAGTTAACCGTAATCGAACAAGAAGTTTCTACGGTTTCGAGCGAGGTAGGCCGATACGAGAATGAGTAGTGCATAGGGGAACGGCAACAGGAGGGCTAGCCGTGTACGACGTACTTTTTCTAGACCGCACGCATGGGGAGAGGGTGCTGGCGAGGGGTCTTGCTCACGACGATGCCTGCCGGATCGCCAGGGCGGAATCCCAGCGGCGCGGGGTCGGCCGCATGTTCCTCGCGGCGGATCCGAGCTCGGACGCCGGTCACCGGCGAGGTCATCGCTCGATCGTCGAGTCCGCGCAGCACGCGGCGTAGCGCTGGCCGCATCTATCGCGAGCCGTTCCAGAAGACCGGCAGCTCGGTGTAGGAGCCGAAGACCTGCTGGAGGGCGGCGACCATCTCGCCCTCGGAGACCCGGGCCCGGGCGCAGTCGAGGATCGGCGGCATCAGGTTGGCGTCGGTCGCCGCGGCGGCCCTGCAGCTCGCCGAGCGTGCGCTCGACCTCGGCTGAGTCGCGGCGGGCCTTGGTCGCCTCCACCCGCCCCTTCTGCTTGCGCTCGAGCGCCGGGTCGATCCGCAGGATCGGGGTCGCGTCGTCGTCCTCCGCCACGTAGTCGTTGACCCCGACCACGATCCGGCTGCTTCTGGTCGACCTCCTGCTGGTAGCGGAAGGAGGCGTCGGCGATCTCGCGCTGCGGGAAGTTCTGCTTGATCGCCTCGACCATGCCGCCGAGCTCGTCGATCCGGGCGAAGTACTCGTAGGCGGCCCGCTCCATCTCGTCGGTGAGCGTCTCGACGAAGTAGGAGCCGCCGAGCGGATCGATCGTGTTGGTGACGCCGGTCTCGTGGGCGATCACCTGCTGGGTGCGCAGGGCGATCCGCACGGCCTCCTCGGTCGGCAGGGCGAGCGCCTCGTCGTAGGAGTTGGTGTGCAGCGACTGGGTGCCGCCGAGGACGCCGGCCAGCGCCTCGATCGCGGTGCGGACGATGTTGACCTGCGGCTGCTGCGCGGTCAGCGAGACGCCGGCGGTCTGGGTGTGGAAGCGCATCCGCCAGGACTCCTCGCGCTTGGCCCCGTAGGTCTCGCGCATCTCCCGCGCCCAGATCCGGCGCGCGGCGCGGTACTTGGCGATCTCCTCGAAGAAGTCGATGTGGGCGTTGAAGAAGAAGGAGAGCCGGGGCGCGAAGTCGTCGACGTCGAGGCCGCGCTCGATCGCCTGCTCGACGTAGGTGAAGCCGTCCTTGAGCGTGAAGGCGAGCTCCTGCTGGGCGGTCGAGCCGGCCTCGCGGATGTGGTACCCGGAGATCGAGATCGGGTGCCAGCGCGGCATGTGCTCGGTGCACCACTCGATCATGTCGCCGACCAGCCGCATCGCCGGCTCGATCGGGAAGCACCACTCCTTCTGGGCGATGTACTCCTTGAGGATGTCGGTCTGGATCGTGCCGCCGAGGCGCTCCGGCGGGACGCCCTGCTCCTCGGCGGCGGCGACGTAGAAGGCGAGCAGGATCGCCGCCGGAGCGTTGATCGTCATCGAGGTGGTGACCTCGCCGAGGTCGATTCCCGCGAACAGGGTCTCCATGTCGTCGAGGGTGTCGATCGCGACGCCCTCCACCCCGACCTCGCCGAGCGAGCGGTCGGCGTCGGAGTCGAGGCCCATCAGGGTCGGCATGTCGAAGGCGGTCGAGAGGCCGGTCTGGCCGTGGTCGAGCAGGTAGTGGAAGCGCTCGTTGGTCTCCTCGGCGGTGCCGAAGCCGGCGAACTGGCGCATCGTCCAGAGGCGGCCCCGGTACATCGAGGGGTAGACGCCGCGGGTGTACGGGATACTCGCCGGGGTAGCCGAGGTCGCGCTCGGGGTCCGTGCCCTCGCGGTCCTCCTCGGTGTAGAGCGGCTTGACCTCCTGCCCGGAGATCGTCTCGAAGAGCGCCTCGCGCTCGGGCTCAGGCGCGCGTAGACCTCCTCCAGCCACTCGTGCGCGCGTGCCGGACTCACGGGTCGCGCTGACGCGCGCCGGTCGCATGTCGGCTCTACCGCCATGAGCGCAGTCTACGGGGCGCTGTTACGCCTCTTCGAGCGCAGCTCGCTGCGATGCCCCGCCGGCGGCCGCCGCGAGCACGGTGGCGCCGGCGATCGCGAGCGCCGGCCGAGCTTCTCGAAGCGCATCACCTGCCAGCCCTCCTGCCGGGCGATCTCGGGCAGCGGCCGCGTCCGGGTTGACGACGACCGGGTGGCCGACGGCGCGCAGCATCGGCAGGTCGGAGGCCGAGTCGGAGTAGGCCCAGGACTCCGCCAGGTCGATGTCGTGCTCCTCGGCGAACTGCGCATCGCCTCGACCTTGCCCTCGCCGTAGACGAACGGCCCGTCCATCTCCCCCGTGTAGACGCCGTCGGCGCCGACCGCCCAGCGGGTGCCGATCCCGCCCTCCATGCCGAGCACGCGCCGCCAGCGTCTTCGACCAGGTCGTTGCCGGCCGCGCTGACGATGAAGGTCGGCGCGGCCCTCGTCCTGGTGGCGGTGGACCTCGTCGAGCATCTGCGGGTAGATCCGCGGCAGGATGCCGGCCAGCACCTCCGGGGCCATCCGCTCGACGTCGCGCTCGGGGATCTCGGCGAAGACCCGCTTCGCGACCTCGAGCACCGCGTTCGTCTGCTCGTCCGAGGAGCCGCGCAGCCGGTAGCGCAGGTGGTCCAGGCCCCACCTGGCGAGCTGGCGCGGGGCACGAAGCCCTTGCCGGTTCGCGACCCGCGCGAAGACCATCCCGCTCGACCCCGCCATCAGGGTCTTGTCGAGGTCGAAGAAGGCGGCGCCGCTTGCCTTGCGGCTGAGCTTGCCGCCATGGGCAGAGCTAGCTCGAGCCTCGCGGCCCCCCGTCGACTCCTAGAGCTCGGCGAGGACCTCCGCCGCAGCGCGCTCGCCGGAGCGGACCGCCCCGTCCATGTAGCCGTTCCAGTAGGTCGAGGTCTCGGTTCCGGCCCAGTGGATTCGTGCCGACCGGCCGGCGCAGCGCCGTGACCGTAGCCGGTGTAGCACGCCCGGGCCCGCGATCGCCGACCGGGCAGCCGCGCGTCCAGCGCTCGCCCGCCCAGTTGGACTCGAGGTAGTGCGATCGGGTTGGCCGGCCTCCGGCGCCGAAGAACTGCGTGAACTGCCCGAGCACCGCGGCGCGGCGGTCCGCCGCGGCATCGCGTTGAAGCTGCCGCGCCTGGTCGCCGCCGACGAAGCCGAAGACGACCCCGGCCTCCGTCCGGGCGGCGAGTCGTCGAAGGTGGCGTTGACGAAGCCGTCGGTGGACACCGCCGTCCCGGTGAGCCCGGCGTCGCGCCAGAAGGGCCGGTCGTAGACGGCGGCGACCTTGGTCAGGTTGCCCTGCGGGAGGCGCTGGGTGAGCTGGTCGCGCTCGGGCGGCAGGTCGGGTCGGTAGTCGATCCGGCCCGGCGAGCGTCGGGGGATCGGCGACGATCACCTGCTTGGCGTGGACCTGGAGGCGCTTGGTGTGGACGATCACGCCGTGCCCGCTTCTGCACGATCCGCTTGACCGGCTGCTTGAGCAGCACGCGCTTCTTGCCCAGCCGCTTCGCCATCCGCGCAGTGTGATCAGCTGGGTGCCGCCGTCGAAGCGGTCCTGCTGGGCGCCCGTCGCGGGTGTTGAAGTTCCGCTCGAAGGTGCCCGGGTTCTGCTCGTTGCCCGAGGCGGCGATGTAGAAGAGCGTGAAGAGCAGCGAGAGCTCGCGCGGCTCGGCGCCGAAGATCGGCCGGGTCGCCGTCGGGACCAGCTCACGGAACTGCGGGGTGACCGGTGTGTCGCGTCGATCCAGCTCTCGAGCGTCTGGTCGTCCTAGCTCGGCCGCGTTCGCCGCGTTCCACGGAGCGTCGACCGGCACCTCGGTCGCATCTGGTCGAGCTGCGCTCACCACCAGGGTCAGGTCCGGGAGGATCACCGGGTCGGGCGGCGCGGTGCCGGTCGGTGCCGGTGTCGCTGTAGGTCGAGCGGTTGCCGTCGCGGACGTAGACGTTGTCGCCGGTGTCGTAGGTCGGGAACGTCCCGACCCCGAAGTCGCTCGCCAGCTTGGCGATGTGGTCCTGGGTCGGGCCGATGAACGTCGCGCCCCGCTCGGTGATCTGGCCGCCGGGGATGGCCGCGTTGTGGGCCCGCCCGCCGACGCGGTTGCGCGCCTCGAGGACGAGCACCGACTTGCCCGCCTGCTTCAGCCTGAGCGCGGCGGTCAGGCCGGCGAACCCCGCGCCGACCACGACGACGTCGGCATGACGCTTACGGCGCCGGTGCTTTCCCTTGCGATGGCCCTTCCTGCGCGCCTCGGCGCCCGGGACCCGCGAGAGCGCGGCCGCCGCCGGCCGCCGCCGCGCCGGCTCCGATCAAGCCTGCGCCTGGTGAGCCGCTCGTCCGGTCGCTCGTGCCCCCCGTCAGTCATCGGGCCGGATTCCTAGCCGCGATCGGGCGCGTGGCGCAACGCCGCAGTGGTCTAGCGCCCCGTTGACCTCGACGACGATCGCGTCGCCCTGGCCGCCGCCGGAGCAGATCGCGGCGCAGCCGAGGCCGCCGCCGCGCCGGCGCAGCTCGTGCACCAGGGCGCCGACGATGCGCGCGCCCGAGGCGCCGATCGGGTGGCCGAGCGCGATCGCGCCGCCGTTCACGTTGACCTTGTCCTCGTCGATGCCGAGCATGCGCACCGAGTTGATCGCGACCGAGGCGAACGCCTCGTTGATCTCCCAGAGGTCGACGTCGCTCGGGCTTCTTGCCGATCTTCTCCAGCGCCTGCTTGGCGGCCCTGGCCGGGGTCTTGGCGAGGTAGGGGAAGTCGTCGGCGACCTGGCCGTAGCGAGCACCGTCGCGATCGGGCTCTTGCCGTTCTGCTCGGCCCACTCGTCGGAGGCGACGACCACGGCGCCGGCGCCGTCGTTGACGCCCGGCGAGTTGCCGGCGGTGTGGGTGGCGTCGTCGCCGCCGACCGCCTTCAGCTTGGCGAGGGCCTCCAGGGTGGTGTCCGGGCCGGATCGCCTCGTCGGCCTCGACCTCGTTCTCGCCCTTCTTCGACTTGACCGTCACCGTGACGATCTCCTCGGCGAGCTTGCCGTCCTCGGTCGCCTTGTGGGCGAGCTGGTGGGAGCGCTCGGCGAAGCGGTCCATGTCGGCGCGCGTGATCTCGAGCTCGTTCGAGACCTCGCTGGCCTCGTTGATCATCTGCTTCTCGGTGAAGGGGTTGGTGAGGCCGTCGTGGGTCATCGCGTCGATCGCCTGTGACGTCGCCCATCCGGAAGCCGAAGCGGGCGCCGGGCAGCAGGTAGGGCGCCTGGCTCATCGACTCCATGCCGCCGGTGACGCCGATCTCGAGGTCGCCGGCGCGGATCGCCTGGTCGGCGATCCCGATCGAGCGCATGCCGGAGGCGCAGACCTTGTTGACGGTCTCGGAGGGGACCTCCCTCGGGATGCCGGCCTTGATCTGGGCCTGGCGCGAGGGGATCTGTCCCTGGCCGGCCTGCAGCACCTGGCCGTAGACGACGCCCTGCACCTGCGTCGGGCGTCGACCTCGGCGCGCTCGAGCGCCTCGGAGATCGCGGTGCCGCCCAGGTCGGTGGCATCGAGGGACGAGAGCCCGCCGCCCATCTTCCCGAAGGGGGTCCGGGCGGTGGAGAGGATGACCGTCTTCGACATCTGCGCCTTTCGTCTGCGCCGGGGGCCCCGCCCTCCGGCTGCTGATGCGGCGGCGGTGTTGTGGCCGCCGAAAGTGTCGGGACGGAAGGTTAGTGCTCGCCTGTAATCTGGCGCCCCTTGCGGGTCGAGGTCGCAGACAAGCCGCTGTCCGAGGTCGACGCCGACTTCGTCGGCGGTACTCGTCTTCGAGGGCGAGGACCTGCCCGAGCCGCTCGCGGGAGCGCCCGGGTCCGAGGACGTCAAGGCCGCCTACAAGAAGGCGACGCTCTCCACCCCGGAACCCCGAGGCGCGCTGCTCGTCGTCGGCCTCGGCGACGCGGGACGACTTCGAGCCCGAGCGCGCCCGCGTGGCCGCGGCGATCGCCGCGCGGACGGCCGCGCTCGATGGACGCCGCCTCGCTGGCGCTGCCGGGCCCGACGGCGACGACCCGGCGGCCGTCGCCGCCGCGATGGTCGAGGGGGCGATCCTCGCCTCCTACCGCTTCGACCGCTTCAAGAGCAAGGAGGACGAGAACGGGGACTCGAAGGGACTCGAGGAGCTCACCGTGATCGGCGACGGCGGCCTGGCCGAGGCCGTCGAGGCCGCCCGAATCGGCGCCGAGGCCGAGAACTTCGCCCGCGAGCTCCAGGACCTGCCCTCCAACGTCGTCACGCCCGAGCTACCTCGCCGGGCCGCGCCGAGGAGATCGCCGACGAGCACGACTCGGTCACGCTGCGAGGTGCTCGGCCGCGAGGAGATCGCCGAGCAAGGGCATGGGCGGCCTGGTCGCCGTCTCGCAGGGCACCGCCGAGGAGCCGCGGCTGATCGTCCTGCGCTACCAGGGAGGCGGCGAGCGAGACCCTCGGGCTGGTCGGCAAGGGCGTCACCTTCGACACCGGCGGCATCTCGATCAAGCCGTCCGCCGGGATGCAGGAGATGAAGATGGACATGTCCGGCGCCGCCGCCGTGCTCGAGGCGGTCTCGGCGCTCGCCGAGCTCGAGCTGCCGATCGACGTCCTCGCGGTCATCCCCTCGACCGAGAACATGCCGAGCGGGACCGCCGTCAAGCCCGGCGACATCATCACCCAGCTGAACGGCAAGACGGTCGAGGTCAACAACACCGACGCCGAGGGCCGCCTGATCCTCGCCGACGCGCTCGCCTACTGCCGTCGAGCTCGGCGCCGACCGGATCGTCGACCTCGCCACGCTGACCGGCGCCGTCCTGGTCGCGCTGGGCTCGACCTACGCGGCGTCTGATCTCCAACGACGACGCGTTCGCGGCAGCAGGTCGAGGCGGCCGGCGAGCGGACCGGCGAGCTCGCCTGGCGCCTGCCGCTGCACCCCGAGTACAAGGAGCTGACCAAGGGCAACGGTCGCCGACCTCACCAACGCCTCGGCGAAGCGCAAGGCGGGGACGATCTACGCCGGCTCGTTCCTCGAGGAGTTCGTCGACGGCAAGCCCTGGGTCCACCTCGACATCGCCGGCACCGCCTGGGACGTCGGCCGCGAGTACGTCGGCAAGGGCCCGACCGGGTACGGCGTGCGGCTGCTGATCGACCTGCGCGCTCGCTGGCGGGCAGAAGTCCTAGACGGCGAGTAGGCGCAGCAGGCGACGGCCGAGCACGCGGTCGCCCTCGTATCCTCGACCGTAGGATCTCGCACCCATGCGGCCGGTGACTCCGCGCCTCAGGCTGACCTCGACGTCTTCGCCGGACTCGCACTGATCGCCGGCGGCCTGCTCTTCCTCGGAGCGACCCGCACCGATGCCTGGTGGTCGTGGACGATCGCTGCCGCCGCTTACCGCCGCCACCCTCGGGGCCTTCTACTGGGCGGCCTTCGTGCTCATCCTGATGGCCGCTCGGTCGAGGAGCTGGGTCCAGGCACGTCCCGCCGTCTATCCGGTCGCCTTGATCGCGCTCCTGCTGCTCGTCATCACTCTCGTCCACGTCGACAAGTTCGACCTCAACAGCCTCTTCGGCGTCTTCTGGGTCGTCGCCTATGCCCTCGTCCCGGTCCTGCTCGCCTGGGCGCTCGCGGAGCAGCTCGGCACAAGCGGCGCCGACCAGCGCGGACACCAGGCATCTACCGAGGCCGCTCCGCCGAGCGCTGATCGTCGAAGGCACGGCGATGCTCGCCTTCGGCGTGCTGCTTCTGGTCGCGCCGGGAGCCGCCGACGACATCTGGCCGTGGGCGCTCACGCCGCTGACCTCGCGCGCGATCGGCTCATTCCTGCTCGGCATCGGCCTGGCGGCCCTGATCGCCGCGCGAGACGACGATCCGCTCAGCTTCCGCGGCGCCGCGCTCGCCTACACCGTGCTCGGCCTGCTCGAACTGCTCGCCCTCAACCTCCACATCCCGGATCTCGGCGACCGCCCACTGGCCACGACGCTCTACGCGGTGTTCTGGGTGGCGGTCACCCTGACGGGCGGCTACGGGTTGAGCGCGGCCAGGGCCTCGTCGCGGTCGTAGAAGGCGTCGACCCGGACTCCCGGACCGTCGGAGACCGTCCACAGATGCGCGTAGCGGGCGTCGACGTCCGCGGCGGAGCCGCGGCCCGTCGCCTCCAGATGGATCAGCACCAGGACCCGGTCACCCTCCCGGCGGACCTCCTCGACGGTCTGGTGGAAGCGCTCCCAGGAGGCGAGGAAGTCCGTGAGGAAGGCGCGGATCGCCTCCCGCCCTCGGTAGACGCCCGTGTCGGGAAGGACCTCGCTCTCGTGCCACTCGGCGTCCTCGGCGAGCGCCTCCATCGCCGCGTCGATATCACGCCGGTTGAGCGCCTCGTACGAGGCGACGACGTCCTTGGCTTCCGTGCCCGGCATCGCCTCCAACGCTAACCGCTCCTGCGATCAGGATTCGAGGATCAGGCAGGTGCTGGTGCCCGTCGCCAGCAGCTTGCCCGTGGCCGCTGAGGTGAGCCGGGCCTCGGAGGTGGCGGTCTTGCGGCCGCGGTAGACGACCTCCGCCTCGGCGCGGACGTCGCCGGTGTCTCGAGTGATCGGCCGCAGGTACTTCACCTCGAGGGTCTGGCTCGTGTAGCCGACCCCGGCGGGAAGGGTGGTGTGGACGGCGCAGCCGAGCGCCGAGTCGAGGATCGTCGACGCGTAGCCGCCGTGCACGACCCCGATCGGGTTGTAGTGCTCCTCGCCGGGCTCGCCGACGAAGACAGCCCTGCCCTCATCGAGCTCGGCGATCGAGAAGTTCATCAGAGTGGCGATCGGCGGCGGGGGGAGCTCACCCGACTGAATCGCTCGGACGTACTCGAGTCCGGCCATCTCGGCGCCGACCGCCGCTGTGGCCGCCGGGTCCTGCCAGGTGAGCTGGCGCGTCCGGGTACGGGCGCTGTCGACAGCCGGCTTCGCCATCAAACGGGTTGCGCCTCGCGAGCTCGGCGCACCCTCGCACGACGCTTGCGCCCGCCCTCCTCGCGGCTCTGGCGGGCCGGATAGCGGAGGTCGGCGAGGATCTCCTCGGAGCTGATCCGGACCTGCTCGGGATGGAATTCGAATCGGAGTGCTCTCATCTCGGACTCCTTGCTGGCGTTGGTTGCTTCATGCAACCGGTGGCGCGACCCTAGCAGCGTGAGTTGCGTGATGCAACCGAGTGTGCGAAGATCACACTGTGCTGGGCAACGAATACGACGGACAGATCTGCTCCATCGCACGCAGCCTCGAGCTGGTCGGTGAACGCTGGACCCTGCTCGTCGTGCGGGAGATCTTCCACGGTCGGCGCAAGTTCTCCGAGATGCAGCGCTCGCTCGGCGTTGCCCGGAACGTCCTCACCTCCCGCCTGCAGCGGATGGCCGACGAGGGCATCCTGGAGCGCCGCCCATACAGCGAGCGCCCCGAGCGCTACGAGTACTTCCTCACCGAGAAGGGGCTCGACCTCTGGCCGGTGATGATCGCCCTGATGCGGTGGGGCGACAAGTACGAGCAGCAGCCCGAGGGGCGTCCCTCGATCGTGGTTCACAAGGGCGAGTGCGGGGGCGAGATCGACGACCGGCGTATCTGCACCAAGTGCGGCAAGAAGCTGGATGTGCGCGACGCCCGCGCAATCGAGGGTCCCGGCATGAAGGCGGCCCAAAAGTCGCTCAAGGCCGCCGCGTAGCCGCGGTTCCTAGACTCCCCGCCCCATGGACTTCGAGCTGACCGACGAGCAGCGGCTGCTGCGCGACACCGTCCGCGACTTCGCCCGCCAGGAAGTGGCGCCGGTGGCGGAGGAGCTCGACCGCACCAAGGCCTTCCCGTACGAGCTCGTCGCCAAGATGGGCGAGCTCGGGCTGATGGGGATTCCCTTCCCCGAGGAGTACGGCGGCGGCGGCGGCCGACACCCTCGCCTACGCGCTGGCGGTCGAGGAGCTGACCAGGATCGACTCGTCGGTGGCGATCACGATGGCCGCCCACACCTCGCTCGGCACGATGCCGATCTACCTCTGGGGCACCGACGAGCAGAAGGACGATTGGCTGCCGCAGCTCTGCAGCGGCCAGCGGCTCGCCGCCTTCGGGCTGACCGAGCCCGAGGCCGGCTCCGACGCCGGCAACACGCACACCCGCGCGGCGCTCGAGGACGGCCAGTGGGTCGTGAACGGCGCCAAGCAGTTCATCACCAACTCCGGCACCGACATCTCGGGCTGCGTGACGATCACGGCGGTCACCGGCCAGGAGAACGGCAACAAGGAGATCTCCAACATCATCGTCCCCAACGGGACCCCCGGCTATGAGGCGGGTGAGCCGTACCGGAAGATGGGCTGGAACGCCTCGGACACCCGTCCGTTGACGTTCGACGACTGTCGCGTCCCGGAGGGCAGCCTGCTCGGCCCGCGCGGCCAGGGCTTCAAGCAGTTCCTGGCGATCCTCGACGGCGGCCGGATCGGCGTGGCGGCGATGGGCGTCGGGCTGGCGCAGGGCGCGCTCGACGAGGCGATCTCATACGCGAAGGAGCGCCAGGCGTTCGGTCAGCCGATCGGCAAGTTCCAGGCGATCCAGGCGAAGATCGCCGACCTCTCCGCCCAGATCGAGGCGGCCCGCCTGCTCGTCTACCGCGCGGCGATCCTCAAGGACCGCGGTGAGGCGTTCACGCTGACGGCGGCCCAGGCCAAGCTGATCACCGGCAGGCTCGCCGTCCGGGCGACCGAGGAGGCCGTCCAGATCCACGGCGGCTACGGCTACATCGAGGAGTACCCGGTCTGCCGCTTCTACCGCGACGCGAAGATCCTCACCATCGGCGAAGGCACCGACGAGGTGCAGCAGATGGTGATCGCCCGGCAGCTCGGCGTCTGAGCCTCGCTTTTCGCATCTCAGCCATCGTCGCGCTCCAACAGTTCCTTTGCCGCGCTGGCGGGATCGATCTCCCGTTTGACGACGCGATCGAGGAGCTCGCGGACCGATGAATCGTCCGCGACGGCCGCCTCCAGCCGTCGCCGCATCCGGGATGCTGCGAGTTCCAGCACCTCGTTGCGGAGGTTGCGGGCCCTCCTCTCCTCCAGGGTGCCCTCGGCCTCGATGTGCTGGCGATGCTCGGTGATCTTCTCGGCCAGCTCGGCCACGCCCTCGCCCTTCGCAGCTTCGGTCTTGACGATCGGGACCCGCCACGAGGTGGCCGGCCCGAGCGAGAGGACGCCGCGGATCTCGCGGATCATCGTGTCGGTCATCGGGTGGTCGGACTTGTTGACGACGATGATGTCCGGGATCTCCATCACGCCGGCCTTGAGCGCCTGGATCGAGTCGCCCGAGCCGGGCATCAGCACCAGCACGATCGTGTCGCCGTGATCGACGATGTCGATCTCCGCCTGTCCGACGCCGACGGTCTCGATGAAGACGTCGTCCTTGCCGGAGGCGTCCATGAGGAGCGCGGCCTGCAGGGTGGCCTCGGAGAGACCGCCGAGGGCGCCGCGGCTGGCCATGGAGCGGATGAAGACGCCGGAGTCCAGGAAGTGGTCGGAGAGGCGAATCCGGTCGCCGAGCAGGGCGCCGCGGGTGAACGGGCTCGAGGGGTCGATCGAGAGAACCGCGACCTGGCGGTCGGCCTTCCGCATCTCCGCGGTGAGCGCGCCGATCAGGGTGCTCTTCCCCACCCCGGGCGGCCCGGTGAGCCCGACGATCCGCGCGCGTCCTGTGCGCGGGAAGACCTCTCGGACCAGCTCCCAGCCGGCGGGATCGTCGTTCTCGATCAGGGTGATGGCGCGCGCGAGCGCCCGCTTGTCACCGGCGATCAGGCGCTCGGCGAGGCTCTGCTCGGTCTTCTGCGCCACGGGCGGCAGTCTAGGTCCGCCCGAACCTAGACTCCCCGCCCGTGTTCCGCGCGCTCGGCTTCTACCGCCGCCACGGCATGCTCAACTGGCGCTACGGCCGCCTGCTCTGGCGCTATCTCTGGCGCCGGTTCCTGACCCCGGCCGGCTGGCGCTGGAAGACCGATGGGCCGGTCTTCTTCGGCAGGGGCCTGCAGCTCCAGATCGCCAAGGGGGCTGAGATCCGCTTCGGCCGCTTCGCCTGGATCGGGGACGGCACCAAGATCCGCTGCCACGAGGGGATCGTCGAGATCGGCCCCAAGACCGTCATGGGACAGGAATGCACGATCTCCGCCTACAAGCGGGTGCGGATCGGTGAGCAGTGCGTGATCGCCGACCGGGCGATGTTCATCGACTTCGATCACGGCGTGGTCGAGGTCGAGCGCCCCATCCGGGTGCAGGGCATCTACACGCGCGAGTGCGTGATCGGCTCCAACGTCTGGGTCGGCTACGGCGCCTGCTTCCTGCGGGGCGTGCGGGTCGGGGACAACTCCATCGTCGGGACGAACTCCGTCGTCACCCGCAACGTCCCGGCGAATGCGGTCGTCGGCGGTGTGCCGGCGAAGGTGATCCGCATGCGCGAAGCACCGACGGAGATGAGCTGGCCGGAGCCGGTCGAGCCCGAGATGAACGAAGATCAGCCTCCCCAAAATCGCTGACCCGCCTATACTCGCCGGCGGGCTGGGAGCCCGCGGTTGGATTCAAGGATGAGGCTCAGGGGACACAACGGCAGAGGCACGGGACGCGTTTCCAGGCGCATGCTCGGCACGCTGCTCGCCGCGGCGGCACTGCTCATCGTGCCGGCCTCGGCCCAGGCACTCACGGTCTCGGGGACCGCAGCCCCCACAGACACGGCTGCGGGGGCCCACAGCGACTTCGTACATCACGATCAACTTCGGGCCCGCCGGCGAGGAGTCCAGAACCTCACCGTCGGGCTTCCTCCCGGGGTCACGGGCGACCCGACCGCTACCCCGCAATGCACGGAGGCACAGCTCAACTCCGCGACGTCCGGCAACGACGGCTGTCCAGCCGATACGCAGGTGGGCACGGTCGTCGCCAACGCGACCATCACGGTCGTCGCCGTGCCGGTCACTCTCAACGTCTCGGGAAAGCTCTACAACCTGACGCCGCACCCGGGCGAGCCGGCGCGGTTCGGGATCGTCCTCCAGCCCGGCGACCTCGGCGGCGCCCTCACGCTTCCCCTCGACCCGGTGATCCTGCAGTCGGGGGCGGCCCTGAGGCAGACCGACTTCGGCCTCGACACGATCATCAACGACATCCCCAACTCGACTCCCAGCCCTCTGGGGGACCTGCCGACCCACATCAACTCCCAGACGATCACCCTCTTCGGCAACCCCGCGGACCACGGCGTCCCGGGAACACCGAAGCCGTTCATGCGCAATCCGACCTCCTGCACGCCGAAGGTCACGAACTTCTCGGCCACCCCGCACCCGCCTGCCACCGGCACCGCGACCGCGAGCTCGCCGCCCTTCACTCCGACGGACTGCGGCAGCCTGGCCTTCTCGCCGAGCTTCAGCGCCACCCTCGTCGTTCCGGTCAGGCAGCCGGCCGGCGAAAAGCCAGCCCTGATCACCTCGATCGACCAGGCTGCCGGGCAAGCTGGGCTGAGCGACGCGAAGGTCTTCATCCCATCGGCGATGGGCGCCGATCTGGGCAGGCTGCTCGCCCGACCAGGCTGCTTGCAGGCTGACTTCGCGGCGGGGAACTGCCCGGGCGTCTCGGTGCTCGGCTCGGCGCTCGCCACATCGCCGCTCGCTCACTGCTCCGCTCACCGGGCCGGTCTATCTGTTGGACAACCCGGCAGGCTAGCGCGAGGTGGGGCTGGACCTCCACGGACAGCTCAACATGCGACTCCAGGGACAGCTGGGCATCGACAACACGACTGAGTTCACGGGCCTGCCTGACATTCCGATCTCACACTTCGAGCTCCGCTTCGACGGCGGGCCTCACGGCATCCTCGTGACCAGCCGCGATATCTGCGAACCGCCGGCCCCGATCTTCCATGCCGACTTCACCGGCTACAACGGGGCGAGCACCGCGGTCGACTCCCCGGCCACCATCCAGGGGGCATGTGGACCGAACCCGGTGACGAAGTGCAAGAAGGCCAAGAAGAAGAAGCACAAGAAGAGGGCGGCCGAGGCCAAGAAGAAGCACAAGAAGAAGTCCTGCAAGAAGAAAAAGAAGCGCAAGAAGAAGCGCTGAGGGGCTAGAGCCTCTTCCCCGAGGCGAAGAGGATGATGCCGGCGGCCAGGGCGACCGCTCCGGTGACCCAGAAGACGACGCCGCCGGACGCGACCGCCGCAGCGACCAGCGCGATCCCGACCACCACCAGAGGCAGGCCGAAGGAAATCGGCACGCTGACGTTGAGACCGGGGCCGAAGTCCGGCGCCCTGCGCCTCGGGCTCTTCCCCTTGGAGGGGTAGACCTCCCGGCGGCCTTCGGGCAGCCGCGTCATGCGCCGCGTGCGGGTGCCGCGCTCGCGATCAGCTCCGCATAGACGTCGGCAGTGCGCTCCGCGACGTCGCCCCAGTCGAATCGCCGCAGGTGCTCGAAGGCCTCGGCGGTGAGGCGGCGGCAGAGCTTGGCGTCGTCCAGCACGCGAACGGTCATCTCCGCCAGGGAGACCGGATCGCGGGCGCGGAAGCGCAGCCCGACCTCGTCGTGGGGGACGACCTCGCGCAGCCCGCCCGTGTCGGCGACGATGCACGGGCAGCTCGACGCCATCGCCTCGAGTGCCACGAGGCCGAACGGCTCGTAGATCGAGGGAACCACGCAGACGTCGGCGATCCGGTAGAGCGAGTGCAGGACGTCGTCGCCGATCCAGCCGACGAACGTCCCGTGCTCCATCAGCCCGAGCTCCTCGGCCTGGCGGCGGAGCTCCTGCTCGTGCGTTCCCGACCCGGCGACCACGAACCGGGTGTTGGGCAGGCGCTCGATGATCTCCGGCAGCGCCTCGAGGGCGAACTGGAAGCCCTTCTCGTAGACCAGCCGGCCGACCAGGAGGACAAGGGACTCATCGGGCTCGGCGAACTCGGCGCGCAGCCTCCGGAGCTCGTCGTCGTCGTGGGGCTGCAGGTCCTCGGGATCGATCCCGTTCGGGATCACCTCGACCCGCTCCTCCTCGACCCCGAAGACGTCGACCACCTGCTCCCGCATGAAGGTCGAGCAGACCAGCACCCGGTCGGAGCGGTTGGTGATCCAGCGCTCGACGCCGTGGATGTAGGACTGCGGGTGCTTGTCGACCCAGCCCTGGTGGCGGCCGTGCTCGGTGGCGTGGATGGTCGTCACCAGCGGCGAGCGAAAGCGGCGCGCGAGGTGGTCGCACGCGTTCGCGACCAGCCAGTCGTGGCCGTGAACGATGTCGAAGTCGAGCCGGTCGCCGAGCTCGACGCCGGCGGCGAGCATGTCCGAGTTCATCCGCTCGACCCAGGCCACGAACTCGTTGAGCTCGGCGGGCCGGGTCGGCTCGCGTACCCGGTGGACGTGGACGCCGTTGACCAGGTCCTCGGCCGGGGACTCCTCGCCGCCGCGGGTGAGCACGTGGACCTCGGCATCCCGCTCGACCAGGCCCTCGGCCTGCTTGCGAACCACACGGGCGAGGCCACCCTCGATCAGAGGGGGGTACTCCCAGGACAGGATCAGGGTTCGACTCATCAGGGCTCGAGCAGCGGCGCCAGACTGAGGTCCGGAGCGAGATTTCGGACGCGCGGGTCGACTGCTCCGCCTGAGTGTATGGCCTCGAGCAGGGCCTCCGCGTGTGCCGTCGCGCGCGAGTAGGGGTAATCGCCGGCCTGGCCGCGATGGTCCATGAACGCCCAGTCGCTCGACTGGAGGGCGAGCAGCTCACGGGCGGCACGCAGGGCCGCGGGGCGCTCGACTGCGCGGGTGGCGAGCGACCTGATCAGGCGAAGCTCGCTGCGGCGGGTGGCCCAGACCAGGTCGGAGACCGAAGGCGAGTCCCAGGTCTCGAGGCTCTTTCCCTCGCCCCAGCTGGCCTCGCGGGCGGCCCGTGGCTCGGCCTCATGCTCGCGCAGCGCCTGCGGGAGCGTCAGCAGGCGAACACCGTCGAGCTCGGCGCCCTTGATCACCTCGCGCAGCCACCGTGGTCCTTCGGCCCACCAGTGCCCGAGCAGTTCGGTGTCGACGGCGAACACACAGAGGCCGCGGCGGCCGCTCTCGGCGCGGTGGCGCTCGAGGCGATCACGCACTGCAGCCAGGAAGGACGCAGCGTGCTCAGCCGCCCGCTTGGCCGCGGCGGCGGGGTCGTAGGGTGTCCCGGAGATCGACCAGAGACGCATCCCATTCTGGGAGAGCCGGTGGTACTCGAGGTAGGCGCCATCGGAGGGATATCCGTGCTCAGACCAGACCAGGCGGACGGTCGTCCAGTCGATCGTGAACGCGACAGGGCCGCCGGGCAGCCTGATTGGGCGCAGCGCCGCGGTCCCTCGCTCGTGCGAGCTCTGATCCAGGCAGGTGAAGGCGATCCCGCGCTCGGCGAGCACCTCCTCGAGGCCGGCGACGTAGGCGCACTCCGGCAGCCAGAACCCCTCCGCCTCGCCGAAGCGCCGCTCGTGTGAGCGAACGCCCGCGTCGACCTGCAGCCGCCGCCCGGCGAGCGTGGCGAGCTTCGGCAGCACGGCGTGGGTCGCGGCCGAAGGCATGAGCGCGATCCGGCCTTTCCGATGCGCCTCCTGGAAGGCCCGGAGCGGGTTGCGCGCCGAGACGGGTGAGGCGCTTCATCGCGTTGGTGTAGTGATCGGCCTCGGCCTTGGCCGCCGGCCGCAGGGCGGCACCGGCGTCGGCCCCGTCGCGGTCCGCTGCGTCGATGCGGTGACGGCGCAGGAAGGCGAGCATCCTCTCCCCCACCCCGTCGGCCTCGAGCTGGTCGGCGAGCACCGGGGTGACGGTCATGGTGAGCTGATCGGCCACGTCCAGAACCGGCAGGTGCGAGCGGGCGAACGAGTCGAAGAGCCATTCTTCGCCGAACGGGTAGGTGCCGAACCCCTCGACGTAGGGCATGTGGGAGTGGAGGACGATGGCGAGATCGCCGACGGTCCGGCCGGGCATGGTCACCCCCCGATACGGGTTGCTCCTCGGCTGCGCCTCGGAGCACCCTCGCATATGGCGAGGAAGTCGAGGGCGCGGTCGAGATCGCCGGCCTGCAGGCGGAAGTCGCCGGCGCGGATCGCGGGGATGAAGCGCCGGTAGAACGGCTTGGTGAGATGGAGGGCCGGGTGGACGCTGTCCCAGCCCAGCCGGATGGCGAGCTCGTGCGCCCGGAGCTTCCCCGCGTGGAAGAGGCCGAGTAGCTCGACGCTGGCGAAGTGGGGCTCGAGCAGCTGGCCGTACTCCCCCTGGTCGTACTCGCGCAGGTGCCAGGGGTTGTCGGACTTCTCGGCTCCGGGCGGCGCGAGCGTGAGCCTGTTCGGCGTCGAGATATAGGCGACCGGGGCGGTATGTGAGATCCGCTCGAGCAGGCGGTCGGGGTCCTGGATGTGCTCGATCGTCTGCAGGAAGACCACGGCATCGACCGGCTCGTCGAAGTCCTCCACGAGCTCACGGCGGAAGCTCAGGTTGGGGCGCCGGTAACGGGCACTGGCGTGCTCGTAGGTCTCGGGGTTCGCTTCGACGCCGATCACCTCGGCCGCACGCTCGGCCAGCAGGTTCGAGCCGTAGCCCTCGCCGCAGGCGAGGTCCGCCACCCGCAGGCCGGCGCAGCGTTCCGCGATCCACTCATAGACGGCGACGTGCCGGCGATACCAGTAGTTCTCCTCGGGGACGTCGGGGAGGGTTCGCTCGCCGGTCAGCTCGAGGGGCGGCACTCCCTCCGGCTGGTTCTCCTGTAGGTAGTTCCGATCCGCTTCGGCCACGGCGGGGAAGTTAGGGACTCTCGCTGCGCGCGATCGAGACCTACGACCGATAGCCGCGGCTACGATCCGCCCCCGTGACCGGAACAGAACGGGTTGCGCCTCGCTTCGCTGCGGCGCACCCTCGCATCAGTGAGCGGATCAAGGAGGTCAACGAGCGCTACCACGACGGCGCGGCCGCCTCCTACGACTCCAAGTGGGGGATCGACTTCGGCGATGTCGGCCAGGACCAGGTGACGGGCAAGCTGCGCAAGGCGCTCGGCCGTTGGCCGGATCGAGTGTTCGGGGACGCGCTGGAGATCGGCGCGGGGACTGGCTACTTCTCGCTCAACCTGCTCCAGGCCGGCCTGATCGAGCGGGCGACCGCCACGGACATCTCGCCGGGGATGCTGGCGACGCTGGAGGAGAACGCGGCGCGGCTCGGTCTCGAGGTGAGGACCGCTGCGGCCGAGGCGGAGACGCTTCCGTTCCCGGACGGGAGCTTCGATCTTGTCTTCGGGCATGCGGTTCTGCATCACATCCCCGATCTCGAGCGCGCCTTCTCGGAGTTCGCGCGGGTGCTGCGGCCAGGTGGCACGCTCGCCTTCTGCGGCGAGCCGTCGCGCTACGGCGACTTTCTCGCCGCGATCCCCAAGCGGACGGCACTGCTGGCGGCGCCGCTCTGGCGCCGGGCGATGCGCGCTGCGCCGCGCGAGCACTATCCGGACGCTGAGCCCAACGGGCACTCGCTCGAGGGGGAGGTCGACGTGCACGCCTTCTCCCCTGGCGACCTGCGGCGCTTCTGCGCCGTCGCGGACCTGACCGACGTCAGGGTGCGCGGCGAGGAACTGCTCGCCTCGATTCACGGCTGGACCGTGCGGACGCTGGAGGCGAGCACCGAGCCTGACGACGTTCCCTGGGCATGGCGCAGCTTCGCCTTCCGGAGCTATCTCGCCTTGCAGCGAGTGGACAACCAGGTGCTCGAGCCGCACCTGCCGCCGCAGCTCTTCTACAACCTGCTGGTGGCCGCCCGCAAGCCAGGCGCCTAGCCGCGGCCGCCGGGCTCTTCCTCGACCAGCCGGTCGGCCCAGGGGAGCGCCTCCAGGCGCTCGTCGGGAATCGGCTCGCCGCTGATCACCGACTTGCCGTAGGTGCCCTCCTCGAGGCGCTGCTCGGCGCGCTCGATCGCCTCGAGCGTGCGCTGCAGGTCCTCGCGGATCGCGTCGTCCTTGCCCGCCTGGTCGAGATCGCTCGCCTGGTCGCCGGTGTCTTCGGGTTGCTCCTCGGGCTCCTGGGGCCCGATCGCCGCCGAGCTCGCGCTCGATCCGGGCGCGCTCCTCGGCGAGCCGCTGGTGTGCTCGTTCCGCATCCACGAGATGGATCCTATTCGCGGCGCGTGCTCAGCAGCGTTCGGACTGCTGGAGGCTGCCCAGGTCCGGACGCTATCGGCACGTTACCCACCCACGTGGGTGGGTAATCGCCTACGCTAGTTTTTCCGCCCGCCCTACCCGAATGTGAACGCGTAGCCCGTGATCCCAGGGTCGAAGAGCAGCGAGAGGCGGTGTTGGCCGACCGCCGGCAGGTCGACGAGCCGGTAGAGCCGCTGCGACTTGATCGTCGCCTCCCCGTGCCGTACGTCCGCACCAGCGAGCTTGGCGGGGATCGGCTTTCCGTCGAGGAGGACGTGAATATGGCGCGCTTGGTCGACTGAGCCGAGCACCAGGAAGACCCGGCGGGCGTTGAACTCGAGATCGATCCGGGCGCCGGTTGCAGAGGTCGCGTCCTCCTCGGTGATTCCCCACCCTCCCGAGTAGGCGAAGTGGTTGACGGGCAGCTCGGCGGGCGCGGCGCCGAAGTCCTGGTTGCCGGGGTGGATCTCGCCGTTCACCCAGCCGCTGGCGCGGGCCGCTCCCAGGTAGGTCTCGGGCGTGGTCGCGCCGGCAGAGGGTGCCTGTGCGGACGCCCGTGCACCCGACCCGAGGTTCGAGTGACCCGCGTCCTGCAACAGGGTGCGGATTGCCCGCTCGGTCTCGTCGTAGTTCCCCTCGCCGAAGTGGGCGTCGCGGACGTTGCCCTGCGCATCCACGAGATATTCGGACGGCCAGTACTGGTTGCCCCAGGCGCCCCAGGTCGCCAGGTCGTTGTCCTGGACGACCGGGTAGGTGAGGTGGTTTTGCCGGATCGCGGCCTGAACGTTGCCCGCGTCCTTCTCGAATGGGAATTCGGGTGAGTGGACGCCGACGACCGTGAAGCCGTCGCGCCCGTAGCGCTGCTGCCAAGCCTCGAGGTACGGCAGGGTCCGGATGCAGTTGATGCAGGTGTAGGTCCAGAAGTCGATCAGCACGACCTTGCCGCGCAGGTCGCTCATCGACAGCGACCGGCCGTCCGGGGTGTTGAACCAGTCCTGCGTCCCGGTGAAGTCCGGGGCCTGCCCGTAGGTGGGCAGGCTCACCGTCTGATCGAGCTGGGACGGGTCGACGATCGGCTTGCCGGTCTGCCGCACCTTCGCCAGGTCGGCCGCCACGACATTGCTCGTCTCCAGCTCACCCGTCGGATTGACGAGGAAGCTCGGCAGATCGCTCGCGATCGCGGTCTGGAAGCGCGTATCGAGATTGGCCGTCATTGCCACCGCCACGAGCACCATCACGGCGCCGAGAGCCATCTGGACGCGTCCACGGACCGGGGCGAGCCGTTGTGACAGTCGCCGGCCGCCAAGCAGCAGCAGATAGAGGACGATCGCCGAGCCCACGGCATAAGAGAGCGCAACGGCGAGGCGCCCCGCGGTGAAGTCCTGGGCCGCGGAGACGACGATTACGCCGGCCAGGATCGGCCCGGCGCAGGGCGCATAGACCAGGCCGAGGCTGGCGCCGACGACGAGACCCGAGCCGAATCCGTCACCGCCGAATCGGGCCGGCCCGGGCGCCAGCCGGCTGGCGAACGCCTCGACCCGGTCGCCGATCGGAGGGACCAACAGGCAGAACCCGAAGACGAACAGCACGACGATCGCAATGTCCCTGGCCACTCCGTTCGGCAGGCCGAGCGCGTCGATCACATAGACCAGGCCGACCGTGGCGAAGGTGAATGAGAGGGCCAGTCCGGTCACCACCCCGAGCGGCCGACGCCTGCCGCCGGTCACTCCCGCCGAGAGGACCGCCGGCAGGATCGGCAGCACGCAGGGCGAGAGGGCGGTGCCCGCCCCCGCGACGAGCGCGAACAGCATCAGCAGTGGCATCTCGGTCCAGACTCGGAGATCTATCCAGCGTTACGGCCGGTCCTCAACAATGGATTAGCCGCTATTCGCCGTCGGCTCGCCGGACCCGGTGCACGGGCACTTCGCCCTCGAAGCCTTTGAACTTGCGCTTGCCGGCGAATGAGAACTCGAACGGGCGCCCGTTCGACTGGGCGATCGAGTCCTTCACCTGCTGGTCGACGACAACGCTGTCCGGCCAGGCGAAGTTGGTGATCCTGGCAGCCAGGTTCACCGGCCGGCCGTACCAGTCGCCCGCGCGCCCGAGCGCCTGCCCGCGCGCCACTCCGGCCCGGAGCGGCGGGATCTCCTCCCTACCCACAGCGCTCGATCAGCCCCAGCACCGATTCGAGAAGGGGCTCGGACTCCCGGGACGCGAACATCGCGGCGTCGCCGATCATCTTCACCAGGCGCACCGGGGGCCGCGCCGCATCGGAGGCGAGCTCCAGCAGCTTGCCGCTGAGGTCGCCGACCTGCTCGATGTCGAGGGACTCGCCGAGGCGCGTGTAGCCGACCAGGTCCGCGAAGGCGATCGTCACCTCGTCGGTTCCCGAGATCCTGCCCTCGGCCAGCTCGGCCTCGTTCACGACCGCCTGCCGGATCGCCTCGCGGAGGTGCAGACGGTATGCGTGCAGCAGGGTCTCGCCCAGGCGGGGGGCCATCGCCTTGGCGGCCGTCGGCATAACGGAGCGCAAGCTCGCGCTCGTCGAGGCCCGGCTCGGTGAACACCTGGCCGACGAGGTCGCGGTTGGCGTCGGCGAGGTTCGCCATCGAGATGCCGATGATCCGCGAGGTCTCCAGCAGCCCGTCCTCCGGCAGGCCCGCGTCGAGAAACGCCTTCGCCCGCTTGGCGGCCTCGACGTCAGCCTCGCCGAAGACCCGATCGTCGTCCTCCGGGATCGGCGCTCCGAGCGCCTGCAGCAGGCGGGCGAGGAATTCGGGCTCGAGGCCCGATTTCTCAGCTATCTCCGCCGCGCTGTAGCGATGCGCGTCCTCCTCGAACACCCGCTCGACCGGCAGCAGCACGAGCCGGTCCTCCTCGACCGCCTGCTTCAGCTCCTCGAGCGAAACGCCCTGGTCGGCGAGCTCCTGCAGCAGCGCCAGCCGCGCCTCGCGCGCCTTCCCCTTCAGGTCGCCGAGCAGGCCCTCGGCCTCGAAATCGATCTCGGCCACCGCCCCATCCTAGAATCGGCAGGGATGGCGGGTCTCGAGCTTCCGATCTTCGAGCTGCCTCTCGTCCTGCTCCCGGGCGAGCAGGTGCCGCTCCACATCTTCGAGGAGCGCTACAAGCGCATGGTCGGGGAGTCGCTCGAGCAGGAGGAGCCCTTCGGGATCGTCCTGCGCGACGACGAGGGGGCGCGCTCGATCGGCTGCACCGCCCGCATCGACGACGTGCTCGAGCGCTTCGACGACGGGCGGATGAACATCGTGGTGAGCGGCGAGGCACCGTTCAAGGTGCTCGACCGGTTCGAGTCGCCCGAGTACCCGACCGGCGAGGTCGAGCTGATCCCCGACGAGGACGTGCCGCCGATCGACGAGGAGGCCGCGAGCGCGGCGCGAGAGGCCTTCGCGGAGCTGGCGGAGCGCGCGACCGGCGAGCGGCCGGAGCCCGGGGAGCTCGACGAGGCCTCGGCGTACGCGATCGCCGCCCGTATCGAGCTGCCAGCCGATACCAAGCAGCGCCTGCTCGAGCTGCGCGACGAGGACGAGCGAATGACGCTGCTCGCCAACGCACTCGGTGCCGTCGGCAAGGCGCTCGAGCGCGCCGAGGAGGCCGCCGAGCGCGCCAGCGGCAACGGCAAGGTCCACTTCCCGGGGCTGCCGGAGTAGATCGAGCTAGGCGAGGACGACGGCGCCGCCGCGGCGCGGATCGCCCCCGCCGCTGAGGTCGCCGGTCTCGGGGTCGCGCGCGACCGCCTGGGCGCCGCCGAAGTAGAGGTTCTCCCGCTTCCAGCGCACCACCGGCACCCCCCGCCGCTCCAGGTCGGCGAGGCCCGCCTCATCGACGCCCGGCTCGGCCTGGACCGTGCCGGCCTCGAAGTGAAGGCGCCCCGCCCGGACCGCCTCATCGGCGTCCATCCCGTCCTCCAGCACCTTGACCGCGACCTGCAGGATCGCCGAGCGGATCCGGTTCGAGCCTGCGCTGCCAAGCCCGAGCATGACCTCGCCGTCCCTGCAGGGCGAGCGTCGGCGACATCATCGAGCTCACCCGGCGGCCGGGCGGAATCCGGTGAAACCCCTGCGGGTTGAGGTCCTCCTCGCCCAGCATGTTGTTGAGGTGCACCCCGGTGCCGGGGACGACGACCCCCGAGCCGGTCCCGTTCGAGCAGGTGACCGAGGCGCAATTGCCCTGCGGCGTCGAGCACGGCGATGTGGGTGGTCGAGCCGAGCCGGTCCTCGGGACCGCCCGCGCCGCCATGGCCGCCGACCCAGGCGCCGCCGCGGATCCGTTCGGCGACCTCGTCGAGGTCGGTGGCGAGAAACCGCTCCACGTAGGCCTCGTCGTGGAGGCCCTCATGGAAGTCGTCGGTTCGCCGGGCGTTGGCCGCCTCCGTCGCGGCGACGAGCTGCTCGACGCCGCTGCGGTCGCCCAGGCGCTCGAGCACTCCCAGCGAGTAGGCGATCAGGATCCCGCCCGAGGACGGGCGGCGGGTTGGTGAGCACGTCGTAGCCGCGGAAGCTGGCCTCCACGGGGCGCCGCTCGATCGGCTCGTACGCCGCCATGTCGTCCATCCCGAGCGTGCCGCCGCGTTCGCGAACCCAGTCGCAGACGCGCTCGCGCGATGTCGCCGCGGTAGAAGGGCTCGGCGCCCTCGGCGGCGAAGCGCTCGAGCGCGTCCGCCATCTCCGGATAGCGAAAGGTGTCGCCCTCGACCAGGCGCCTGCCCTCGGGCGTGTAGAGGGCGGCGCACTCCGGGGTCGAGATCAGGATCGGGTGGAGGATCTCGTGGAAGTACTCGGCCGCCTCGGTGAGGCGCACGCCCTTGCGGCCCGAGCTCGATGCCGGGCTCGGCCAGCCTCGCCAAGGGCATCGAGCCGAAGCGTCGGTGGACGTGCTCCAGACCGGCCGGGTTTCCGGGAACCCCGCACGAGGCGGCGCCGCAGTTGAAGATCTGCGGGGTCCCGTCGAAATAGACGGGGATCGGGATCAGCTCGGCCTTGCGCTCCACCCCGTCCGCCCCGCCTGCGGCGACGAAGAAGTCGGTCAGGCTGTCCTCGCCGTCCTCGTGGACCATCATGAAGCCGCCGGCGCCGAAGCCCGTCAGCTGGCTCTCGCTGACGAACGAGGTAAGGACCGCGCAGATCGCCGCGTCGACCGCGTTGCCGCCTTCCCGCAGCACCTGCGCACCCGCCTCCGCGGTCAGCGGATGGCCCGCGGCGACGACTCCCCTGCGCGGCTGGCATGGCGCCGCAGCGTAAGCGGCGCGTCCCCCAGAACGAGACCGGCCGGCTTTCGCCGGCCGTTCACTCGTCCATCTCCCTCCGAAAAGGCTTAGTCGTCCGGCTCGAACTCGGGCACGTCGAGGACGCGGTTCTCGATCGAGCGCGGCTCGGTGGGCCGGCGGTCGAGTCCGGCACCGCCATTGCCGTCGCCGTAGAGCTCGTCGGCGCTGCCGTGGCGGACGTGCGGCATCGCGCGCCAGTCCGCCAACAGGTCAGCGTCGTTGCGCTCCGGCCGCAGCGCCGCGTCCCGGTCGGGGCGTCGCAGCTCGCGCGACTCGGTGCGCCGGTCGCGTCGGTGACGACTGGCGAAGGCGTAGTCGAAGCGGGTCGCGATCACCGTGATCCAGACCTCCTCGCTCATGTCCTCGTCGACGCTGGCGCCGAAGATGATCTCCGCCTCGGGGTGGGCGGCCTGCCTGACGACCTCGGCGGCCTCGCTCGCCTCGATCAGCGAGAGGTCGGGCCCGCCGGTGATCGAGAGCAGCATCGAGCGGGCGCCCTCGACCGAGGTCTCGAGCAGCGGCGAGGCGACGGCCTTCTCGGCGGCCAGCGTCGCCCGGTGCTCGCCGACCCCCATGCCGATGCCGAGGATCGCGTCGCCGGCGTCGAGCATGGTGGTGCGGACGTCAGCGAAGTCGAGGTTGATCAGGCCGGGGAGCATGACCAGGTCGGAGATGCCCTGGACCGCCTGGCGCAGGACGTCGTCGGCGACACGGAAGGCGTCGGTGATCGTGGTGCGCCGCTCGAGGATGGTGAGCAGCCGCTCGTTCGGCACGACGATCATCGTGTCGACCTCCTGGCCGAGCGCGGCGATGCCCTCCTCGGCCTGGGCGGCGCGGCGCGCGCCCTCGAAGGCGAACGGCTTGGTGACCGCCGCGACCGTCAGCGCGCCGATGTCACGGGCAAGCTTGGCGACCACCGGCGCTGCGCCGGTGCCGGTGCCGCCGCCGGCCCCGGAGGCGAGGAAGACCATGTCGGAGCCCTTGAGCAGCTCCTTGATCTTGTCCTGCTCGTCGAAGGCCGCCTGGTAGCCGACTCGGGGATCGGACCCGGCGCCGAGCCCGCGGGTCATCTCGCCGCCGATGTGCAGGGTCAGGTCGGCGTGCGAGGTCTGCAGGGACTGAAGGTCGGTGTTGATCGCGACGAACTCGACGCCCGGCAGCTCGGCCTCGACCATCCGGTTGACGGCGTTGACGCCCGCGCCTCCGACGCCGACCACCCGCAGGACGGCCTGGTGGGTGCGCGGCACGACGGGCTGGCGCTTGGCCGGCTTGTCCGTCGAAGGCTCGTCGCGGCCGTAGCGGGGCCGCACCTCGAGGCCCGGCCCGCCCATCAGGCGCTCGAGGCCCTCGTGGTGGATCTCAATGCTCTGAGTCCGCAACCGGCTCGGGCGGAGTCGGCTCCGGCACCGGCTCGGGGCCGGGGATTGGCTCGGGGACCGGGTCAGGGGTCGGCTCGGGGGCCGGCTCCGGCGTGGGCTCGGGAACCGGCTCGGGCAGAGGCGTCTCCTGGACCGGCTCCTCGACCGCGACCCGGCCCCCGTTGGTCTTGGCGGACACCTTGATCTCCTCCGGCGAGACCGACTCCTCGGTCGAGCGGAAGAGGTCGGCGAGGGGGCCCTCGCGCATGCTGGCGCGCTTCTTACTCCGAGCCATGGGTGAGAACCTCCTTGGCGAGGTCGCGGTAGGCACCCGCGGCCTTGCCGTTCGGGTCGTACTTGAGGACCGAGGTCCCGCGGACCGGCGCCTCGGCGAACTTGATCGCCTTGCGGATCCGGGACTTGAAGACGAGCTCGCCGAAGTTCTCCTCGAGGATCTCCACCGCCTCCTTGGCGTGGACGGTCCGCGAGTCGAGCATCGTCGGCAGGATCCCCTCGATCTCGACGCCGGGGTTGAGGTTCTCCCGGATCATCTGAAGCGTGTTCTGAAGCTGCACGAGACCGCGCATCGAGAGGTACTCGCACTGGACCGGGACGATCACCTTGTTCGCGGCGGTGAGCGCGTTCACGGTCAGCAGCCCGAGGCTCGGCGGCGTGTCGATGCAGACGAAGTCGTAGTCATCCTTGACCTCGTCGAGGCCCTTCTGCAGCGACCGCTCGCGGCCGATCTGGGTGCTCATCGCGATCTCGGCGCCGGCCAGGTCGATCGAGGCGACGGCGACGTCGATCTCGCGCTCGACGATCACCTCGCTGATCGGGATCCGGTGGACGAGCACGTCGAACATGCTCTTCTCGACCTTGTCCGGGATCGACGCCCTGGCTCATGGTCAGGTTGCCCTGGGGGTCCATGTCGACGGCGAGCACGCGGTGGCCGGACTCCTTGAAGGCGACGGCGAGGTTGAGCGCGGTGGTCGTCTTGGCGACGCCGCCCTTCTGGTTGGCGAAGGCGATCACCTTCGCCGGGCCCTCGTTCTTTGGGGTGTCGGGCTGCTTCGCCCTGGAGTCGTCGGTGGACTCCTGCGTGCCGGCCTCGCCCTGCGGTCCTCCTCGGACCTTGGCCTCCTCGCCAGGGCCTGATTCGACCTCGTCCTTGCCGGCGCTGCCTCATCCTGCCTGTCGGGCCTCGGGGCCACGAGATCCTCGGGCCGCAGGCGGCCGCTCTCGGCTGCCTCGTCGAGGCCATCGGTTTCTTGAAGAATTCCCATCGCTTGCGGCTATTTCGCACCTGACGGCGAGTTTCCTTCTCCTGATTGGAACAATCCGCCTCCGTGCCTGAGCTACTCGACAAGCGCCTGGTCTTCGTGACCGGCAAGGGCGGGGTCGGCAAGTCGACGATCTCGATCGCCCTCGGCCTCGCCGCGGCCGCTCGGGGCAAGCGGACGATCGTCTGCGAGGTCGGCGGCCAGGAGACCGCGTCTCGCGTGTTCAGGCGCGCCGAGGTCGGCTTCCACGAGGTCGAGGTCTCGGAGAACCTCTGGGCGATCTCGATCGATCCCGATCAGTCCCTGCGCGAGTACCTGCTCCTCCAGCTCAAGGTCAGGGCGATGCGGGACCTGCTGGTCCGCTCCCGGGTCTTCAACTACCTGGCCGGCGCCGCCCCGGGACTCAAGGAGCTGGTCACGATCGGGAAGATCTGGGAGCTCGCCCAGCCCAACCGCAGGGTGAAGAAGGCGGACGAGTACGACCTGGTGATCGTCGACGCCCCGGCCACCGGCCAGGGGATCGGCTTCCTGCAGACGCCGCGAACCTTCGCGGGCATCGCGCGGGTCGGGCCGATCCACGCTCAGGCGCAGGAGCTCGACCGCTTCATCACCGACCACGGCACCACCGGCGTGGCGATCGTCTCGCTGCCCGAGGAGATGCCCGTCAACGAGTCGGCCTCGCTCGAGCGATCGCTCACCAACGAGATCGGCATGGCGGTCGACCGCATCTACATGAACGGCCTCTATCCCGAGCGCTTCTCCGGCGACGACGCGAGCGAGCTCGAGGACGCGCTCGAGCGTGCCGACGGCGCCGCGCGGGCCGCGGTGCGAGCCGCGCTCTCCGAGCACCGGCGCTGCCGCTCGCAGCGTGAGCAGCTCCAGCGCTTGAAGCAGGCCGTCGCCTCGCCCGTCAAGACCCTGCCCTTCATCTTCAAGCCGGCGCTCGACGTGCCCTCGCTCGAGCGGCTCGCTGGGGCGTTGGTCTAGCGACCCAATGGCCACGATCACCGACATCGTCGAGGGCCGCGGGATCTGCATCTGCGCCGGCTCGGGCGGCGTGGGCAAGACGACCACCTCGGCCGCGCTCGCCGCCGGCCTCGCCGCCCGCGGGCAGAAGGTGTGCGTGCTGACGATCGACCCGGCCAAGCGCCTCGCCGACTCGCTCGGCCTGGAGGAGCTCGGCAACACCCCGAAGCAGGTCGATCCCAAGCTCTTCGAGCCCTGCGGGGTCGAGCTGAAGGGCGAGCTCTGGGCGATGATGCTCGACGCCAAGGCGACCTTCGACGAGCTGGTTCGCAAGCACGCGCCCGACGCCGAGACCCGCGATCGGATCCTCGAGAACCGGATCTACCGCCAGCTCTCGAACGCCCTCGCCGGCTCGCAGGAGTACATGGCGATGGAGAAGCTCTTCGAGATCCACCAGGAGGGCCAGTACGACTTCCTCGTCCTCGACACCCCTCCGTCGCGCAGCGCGCTCGACTTCCTCGACGCGCCCAAGCGGCTCACCCAGTTCATCGAGGGGCGCGGCATGCAGATGTTCATGAAGCCGACCGGCTTCGCGACAAGGGTGGTCGGGCGAGGCAGCTCGATGGCCTTCGGCGTGCTGAAGCGAGTCACCGGCCTCGACCTGATCTCCGACCTCTCCGAGTTCTTCCAGGCCTTCAGCGGGATGGTCGACGGCTTTCGCGAGCGCGCCAAGCGCGTCTCCGAGCTGCTCGGCGACCCGGCCACCACCTTCGTGGTCGTCTGCGGGCCGCAGGGCGAGCCGATCACCGAGGCCGTCTACTTCCACCGCAAGCTGGTCGAGGCGCAGCTGCCGGTCGGCGGGGTGATCGTCAACAAGGTCCACTACGAGACCGAGGCCGACCTGACGAGCGGCGAGGTGCAGGCCGATCTCAGCGACCTGCTCGACGACGACCTGGCCGAGCGGGTCGCGCGGAACTTCGCCGACTACCAGGCCCTCGCCGAGCGCGACGCCCGCAACGTCGAGCACCTCCAGCGGGAGCTGCAGCCGAAGGCCGTGATCCGGATCCCCTACCTCGACGAGGACGTCCACGACCTCGAGGCGCTGCTCAAGATCGATCGCTACCTGTTCGCGTCGGAGGAGCAGCGCGAGGAGCTCGCTACCTCCGGGGCTGCGTAGACGGGCCTACGCCCTGCGCTCTGAAGTGGAGCGGCCTGGCTGGCGCTCGTAGCGGAGCTCGCCGACTTCCCAGTCGGTCGCGTCCGGGACCGGGAAGAGGTAGCGGACGCGGTCTGTGGATGGCTCGCGCTCGACGTCGTGCTTCTGCTTGCGCCGCGGGCTGGCGAACGCCGGCCACTCGGGCTCGCCGTCACCGGCGGCGAACCAATCAGCACGACCCCCGAAGTCGGGTGGCGGGGGCGCAGCGCGATGGTCGCTCTCGGGGCCCATTAGGTCGGGTAGTTCGACCTCATCGACGACGATCCTGGTCGTCGGTTGCCGATCCTCCCCGTCCCCGCGGACGGACAAATCGCCGATTTCGTTCGTCTCCGACGTAAGTTCGGTTTCGGTGCCCTGATCGCCCTCGGGGCGGTGCACCTCGATCTCGGCGCTCCCGAGATTTGCGTCGGAGATCATCGAGAGATCGAGCGCGTCACCGGGCGTTGGGTCCGGGAGCCGCCATTCGGCTGTCTCCTGGAGACCCGGGGTGTCGACGTGCATTGCCGAGAGGCCCTCGGAGAGCAGGATCTCGTCGGCCGCGACCCGCAGGTCGCCGCCCAGCTCGCCCATGGCCATGCCCTTCAGCAGGCGGCGGAGAAGCTCCTCGACCTCCGCGATCACATCCAGCGGTGAGGCGCCCGCGACGGGTTTGTAGCGGCCGCCGCTCATCAGCTTGCGCTCGATTGCGAGGGCGCGCTCCACGGTGACACGGCCCTGCTCGCGCTCGAAGGGCTCGCAGGCGAGCGCCGCGACCCTCGCCGAGAGCGAGGTCTGCGCGGGGCCACCGCCCTCGAGCAGGCCGCGGAGGGCCAGCAGGTAGTCGCTGAGCGCCTCGATCAGCGAGGAGCGCTCGGCGCCGAGCTCGAAGCGGGAGGCAGCCCAGTCGAGCGAGGGGATGCGGGTCTCGCGCTCGGTCAGCATCCGCGAGAAGTTCTCCAGCTCCGCGACCTCATTCCCGGTCAGCCGGTAACCGCCCTGGCGTGGCCGTCCGACCCCCGTGCCGAACCGCTCCCAGCCGCCTGTGCGCTTGGCCCAGCCGTGGGCATGCAGACCGACCGCGCCGGGCCGGAAGAGGCGCATGGTGCGCAGGGCGCGGCGCAGGTCATCCGCCACAGCGGCGGCGGGCGCGACCGTCGCGAGGCCGCAGCTCAGGCGGGCCAGGAAGCCGGGCTTCCCGTGCCCGCCGGAGCGCGTGGCATCGATCGCGTCGACCGGCGCATCCTCGAACTGGTCGGCGCGCACGATCCGTACCCCATCAAGCTCGATTTCGTCGACGGGCATGTGGAAGCCGACGAGCGGCACGATCACCTCGCCCGCCGGCGTCGCCTCCTCGGAGTCGGCGGAGATCATCGAAACGACGGCGTCGATCGCGCCCCGGAGGCGGTCGCCCGCCAGCTCGAATTCGCTCTTTCCCTCCCAGAGGCCGATCAGGAAGCCGATCGCGGCCTCCTCGCCCGCGATCTCACGCACCTCGACGAAAGCCTCGAGCCGCCGCAGCTCCGCCAGATGGCGCTCGATGAACTGCCCCGTCAGGGGCGCGTAGGAGTACATCGGCAGCGGCCCGTCGTCGGTCGGCTCCAGGTCGAAGGGCATCTCCGCCCCACTCGCCAGCAGCTCCTCGAAGAGGTCGGCCGCCTCGACGGCGAGGCGCCGCAGCGCCTCCTCGAGGCGCTCGGTGGTGCTCTCAAGTGTTGTCACGCACTCCGGATTGCCCGTGGGCGCCTGCGTTCCTGCCGATGACAGTGGACTTGCAGCGGAACCCAAAATCGGGCAATGAAGGAGGGCGGGCCGAGCGCTGGCCGGCTCGACGACGGTTTCGTGCAATTCGCCCCGTATATGGGGGTCAATCGCTCGAAATCGTTTCCCGACCGGATCGTGAGCGTTTTCCTGGCTGAGAGCCGGGAAAGTGCTCAAGATCTCGTCGAGAGGATCGCTCCTCCCCCCTTCATTGCCGGTTTTCGGGGTTCGGCCCTAGACCGCAGCGACGGTCGGCTCGCGCTCCTCGAGGGGGAGCCAGCGGCGGCCGTATGTGCGCATGTCCTCGATCAGCGGGACGAGGGCGCGGCCCTTGTCGGTGAGCTGATAGGTCACGCGCGGCGGGACCTCGGGGAAGGTGCGGCGCTCGACGATGCCCTCCTCCTCGAGAGCCCTGAGGCGCAGCGAGAGCGTGCGCGGGCTGATGCCATCCAGGGAGCGCTCCAGCTCACAGAAGCGGAGCGCGTCATCCGCCAGGTCACGGATGATCAGGAGAGTCCACTTGCCGGAGATGACGTCTGCCGTCCGGCAGACGGGGCATTCACGGTCCATCACCGGCCAGGATAGCGCCAAAGCTTTACTTTGTGAAGTGCTGCGCAGGTGGGTTGCGCCTGAGCCACCGGATCGACGTCGAAACCCATCTCTCGCCCTGGCGGGCGTGGGCGCGCTCGGCTAGATCAGCAAAATTAGGGGATGCTACGGGCGAAGCTCCTCCACCACCTCGTAGATTCCCTCGAGCGGGGTGTGGTCCACGTGCTTGGAGATCTCCTCGGTCCGCTTGGCCTCATCCTCAGCCGCGCCGCGGATCACGTCGAGCTCGTCGCGATTGACGTCGAAGATCCCGAACGAAATCACCTCGTCCTCGTCCTTGATGTTGCGGGCGTGATAGACGACCGCCCCCTCGGGCAGGCCGCTGAGGTCCTGGTCGCCGTCTCCCCCGCCCCATGCCTCGCGGAACTCGTCCCAGTGGCCGCCCTTGAGGCGCCGTCCGCTGAAGAACACGAGCATGCCTTCTCCTCTCCTCGCTTGAACTTGCGCGAGGAGCCTATGCGACCGGCGAGCGCGGAAGTTAGGCGACTTCGCGGAGCTTCTGGGCTTCGGCGAGGGACTGGAGCTTCTTCAGGCGACTGGTTCTCGATCTGCCGGATCCGCTCGCGGGTGACGTTGAAGGTCCGGCCGACCTCGTCCAGGGTCCGCGGGTGCTCGCCGCCGAGCCCGTAGCGGAGCTCGAGCACGCGGCGCTCGCGGTAGGAGAGGTTCTCGAGGGCCTCCTTCAGCGCCTCCTTGGTGAGCAGCTCGGCGGCGCGCTCGAAGGGGGACTCGGCACGCTCATCGGCGATGAACTGGCCGAACTCCGACTCCTCCTCGTCGCCGACCGGCTTCTCGAGGGAGACCGGGGCCTGCGCCGAGCGCTTGATCGAGTCGACCTCCTCGGGCTCGATGCCGGTGACCTCGGCGATCTCCTCCGGGGTCGGCTCGCGGCCGAGCTCGGTGACGAGCTTGCGCTCCGCGCGGCCGATCTTGTTGAGCTTCTCGACGACGTGGACCGGGATGCGGATGGTCCGCGCCTTGTCGGCGAGCGCCCGGGCGATCGCCTGGCGGATCCACCAGGTCGCGTAGGTCGAGAACTTGAAGCCCTTGCGGTAGTCGAACTTCTCGGCGGCGCGGACCAGGCCGAGCGTGCCCTCCTGGATCAGGTCGAGGAAGGGCAGGCCCTGGTTGCGGTAGTTCTTGGCGATCGAGACGACCAGGCGGAGGTTCGACTCGACCATCTTCTGCTTGGCGTCGAGGTCGCCGCGCTCGATCCGCTTCGCGAGCTCGACCTCCTCGGCGGCGGTGAGCAGCCTGACCTTGCCGATGTCCTTGAGGAAGAGCTGCAGGGAATCGGTGGTCATGTCCGGCTTCAGGTCGAGCGCCTTCTGGCGCTTGCGACCGCGCTTGCCGTCGGAGCGCTCGTTCTCGGCGGCGGCCTTCTGGGCCGGGTCGAGGTCCTCGACCAGCTCGATGCCGACCTTCTCGAGGTGCCCGTAGAGGTCCTCGACGTCGGACTCGTCGAGCTCGACCTCGGACACGGCGGTGGCCACGTCGCCGAAGGTGAGCACGCCGAGCTGCTGGCCCTTGGTGACCAGCGTCTTTACTTCTTCAAGTTCCTGAATCTCCGCTACCAGCATTCGCCTACGCTCTTCCTTCCTGGCTGTGGTTCGGTTTCCTGGCTGCTGACTCTAGTTCTCTTGGCCAGCCTCGAGTGAATTCGGCTGCTGACGAAACGACCTTTACTGAAATACCCCCTGAAGGCCAGAAAAACGCGGAGCGGTGAAGCCGCCTCCGCGTCGAATTGCATCTCTGGACCTAGAAATCGCGAGTCTTCCTCAAACGTCCGTTCGCATGGTAGCCACTATATTTTTTGAAGTCAAAGCACTAACCGTGCCCGCAACCCGGCTTCGCCGCAAACGGGTTGTTCCGACACCTGACGAACAAGCGTTTTGGGGGAAAGTTCCGGCCGCCCACCGACGTACCCCTCTCCGGACGTTCGTTACGCATGAATGTCTGGCCCGCCAGGCGATCCTGACGCACCGCCGGATACCCGCGCTGGCAGGTCTGGCGGCGCCCGCTGGCTGCGCGCTTTCTGGAACCGCGCCTACAAGGAGAACATCACCGGCCTCGCCGGCATGGTCGCCTACAACCTGATGCTGGCGGTCTTCCCCTTCGCGCTGCTCGTCCTCTTCGTCTTCGGGCAGGTCGTCGAACAGCCCGGACATCGAGCACAGCGTCGTCCTCGACATCCAGCGGCTCTTCCCCAACATCGAGCAGGGGACGCTGCAGAACGCGATCGACCGGGTGCGGGCGAGCTCCACCACGATCGGCATCGCGGCGATCGTCGGCGGGATCTGGATCGGCGCCTCCTTCTGGGGCGCGATGGACACCGCCTTCTGCCGGATCTACCACGTCGAGTGCCGCGGCTGGGTGCAGCAGAAGCGCTGGTCGCTGGTGATGCTGCTCGGGCTGCTCGTCCTGCTGCTGGCCAGCGTCACGGTCCCGACCATCGAGAGCGCGGTGCTCTCGCGCGCCGACGACCTGCCGTTCGGCCTCTCCGAGTTCGGCGCGATCCGGACCGCGATCGTGGTGATCGGCGGCTTCGTCGTCACCTTCCTGATCGTCTCGGCGATCTACTGGGCCGTCCCCAAGGGCCACATGCCCTGGCGCTCGGTCTGGCCGGGCGCTCTCTTCTTCTCCGTGATCACCGCCGGCGGCAACTACATCTTCCCCCTCTACCTCAACAACATCTCCGACCTGCACCGGATCGGCGGGACGATCGGCTTCATCCTCGTCGCCCTGGTCTGGTTCTACGCGATCAGCCTGGTGCTGCTCGCCGGCGCGGTGATCAACTCGCTGCGCCACGAGCAGCGACGACACCGGCTCTCCTCGACGGCTGACGGCCGCCTCGACGGCCTGCCGGCCTCGAGGGCCTAGCCGTACCGGCCGCCGACGACCTCGCGCAGCTTCGGACGGTCGTGGGTCGCCTGCACGCGGCGCACGGTGCCGGAGCGCGAACGCATCACCAGCGACTCGGTCGTCGCATGGCCGTCGTCGAGATAGCGGACACCGTCGAGCAGGTCGCCGTCGGTGACGCCGGTGGCGGCGAAGAAGACGTCGTTCCCACCCACCAGGTCGTCGGTGTCGAGCACCCGGTCGAGGTCGTAGCCGGCGTCCTCGGCCGCCTTGCGCTCCTCGTCGTCGCGGGGCCAGAGCCGCCCGAGGATGCGGCCGCCGAGGCACTTGATCGCTGCGGCTGAGAGCACGCCCTCGGGCGTGCCGCCGATCGCCCCAGAGCAGGTCGATGCCGGTGTTCGGCATCACCGCGAACAGCGAGGCCGCGACGTCGCCGTCGGAGATGAAGCGGATGCTGGCGCCGACCTCGCGCAGGGCTTCGGTCGCCTCCTCGTGCCGGGGGCGGTCGAGCATGATCACCGTGACGTCTCCCGGCTCGCCGCCCTTGCGCTCGGCGATCTTGCGGATCACGTCCTCGAGCGGATCCTCGAGCGTGAGCAGGTCGGCCGCCCTCGGCCCGGTGGCGATCTTCTCCATGTAGACGACGGGGCCCGGATCGAACATCGTCCCGCGCTCCGACAGCGCGATCACCGAGAGGGCCGAGGGCTGGCCGCGGGCGGTCAGCGTCGTGCCCTCCAGGGGGTCCACCGCGATGTCGACGACAGGCGGGCTGCCGTCGCCGATCTCCTCGCCGTTGAAGAGCATCGGCGCCTCGTCCTTCTCGCCCTCGCCGATCACGACGACGCCGTCCATCGGCACGGTGTCGAGCATCAGGCGCATCGCGTCGACCGCGGCGCCGTCGGCGCTCTCCTTCTCACCGCGCCCGACCCAGCGGCCGGCCGCGAGCGCGCCCGCCTCGGTGACCCGGACGAGCTCGAGCGCCAGGTTGCGGTCCGGATGGGTCGGATCCCGGACGTCCTGGGAGATCACGTGTTGGTCGGCGTCGGCCACCGACTGTCAGGCTAGAACGTCGCGGGCGGTTTTCGCTGCCCTCCGCCGCCGCTCTCCACGGCCCGGAATCCTCCCGAGACGAAGATCCCGATCGAGGCCAGCAGGGCCAGCCAATAGCCGATGCTGAGGCTCATCTCGAGGCCGTTCTGGGGCTTCGAGACGATCCCGTTGTAGGCGATCAGCACGAAGGCGGTGGCGCCGACGATCGCGGTGAGCTCCCCTCGGGGCCAGGAGAGGGCGTGGCCGCGGATCACGATCCAGGAGAGGATGAAGGGCGCCGAGGCCGCCGCGATCAGGAGCCACTTCATGATCGGGAAGGTCTCCCAGCCGCTGCAGCTCGAGTCCCCCACGCCGCAGGCCCAGTTCGCGGGGTCGCTGCCGCGCTGGACGACGCTCGGGTCGGTTGAGAGCGAGTACCACGGGAGGAACAGGCTGAGCACCAGGACCGCCGCGGCGACCATGCCGATGATCTCCGAGCGGTCGAGCTTCGACGCGTCCAGCGGCGCGCGCTCGGCAGACACCCTCTCCATGGGCCGACCCTATCCGAACTTAATGCGAGGGTGCTCCGATAGGAGCAACCCGTTTCATTTAGGGTCGCGCTTGGTATGCAGCGCTGGGGACTCACCGTGCCGTTCACCGGCGTCGCGCTCGCCGACAACGCGGAGCTCTACAAGCGCGCCGAGGCGGCCGGCTACACCGACCTCTGGTCGGGTGAGACGAACGGGCCCGACGGCTTCTCGCCCCTCATCCTCGGCGCCGCCTGGACCGAGAAGGTGCGGCTGGGAACCGGCGTCGTCGGGGTGATGCAGCGCGGGCGGGCGCTGCTCGCGCAGGAGGCCGCGGCGGCCGCGGACGCCTCGCGCGGCCGCTTCGCGCTCGGCATCGGCGCCTCCTCCGACCGGATCATCGAGGGGTGGAACGCGATGCCGTTCGAGAAGCCCCTCAGCAAGATGTCGGAGACGATCGACTTCCTGCGCACCGCGCTCGCCGGCGAGCGTGCGGACGGTGGCTTCAAGCTCGAGCGTGCTCCGGCGGAGAGGGTGCCGATCATCGTCGCGGCACTCCGCGGCAAGATGCTGCGGCTCGCGGTCGAGAAGGGCGACGGCGCGTTCACCAACTTCCTGCCGCTGGAAGGCCTGCCCAAGGTCGCGGAGCAGCTGGATGGCGCTCCCGAGGGGTTCGAGCTCCTCTGCCGCTTCTTCTGCCTCCCGGGCGAGCGCGAGCAGGTCGAGCCGCTGGCGCGCTTCATGTTCTCCTCGTACATAACCGTGCCGGTGTACGAGGCCTTCTACCGCTGGCTGGGCTACGGCGACCGGATCGACGAGATGGTCGAGGCCTGGAACGCGAGGGACCGCGAGAAGGCCGCGGCGGCGGCGCCGTGGGAGCTGATCGAGGAGATGTTCATCTTCGGCACCCCCGAGCAGATGCGCGAGCGGCTGGACGCCTTCGTCGAGGGCGGCATCACCCTGCCGGTGATCACCCCGCTCGCCACGCCCGACAAGCTCGGCGAGCTGATCGAGGCACTTGCGCCCTAGTGGCGGCGGGCCTCGGCCCGGATGAAGTCGATGAAGGCGCGCGCCGCGGGGGCCTGGTGGCGGCGTCCGTGCCAGATCAGCGTGGCCCGCAGGCGCACGGCCGGGCGCAGGCCGCGGACGTCGACCGGCGGGCCCTCCCGGCGGATGAGCGAGGAGGGGAGCACGGCGGCGCCGAAGCCGCTGGACACGAGACAGCGCAGCAGAAACGGATCGCCGCTCTCCAGTGAGGGCTCCATCGTCTTGCCGGCCCGGGCGAAGAACTCGTCGGCCGCGTGCTTGATCGACGAGCCGGACCGCGGCGTGATCAGCGTGTGGCGCGAGAGCTCGGCGGCCGTGACCCGCTCCCTGTCGGGACCAGCGCCGGCGGGGAAGGCTGCGACGATCTCCTCCTCGCTGAGCTGCTCGACGGCGATCTCGGCCGGCGGCTCCTCGTCGAGAAGGCAGAAGGAGGCATCGATTCGGTTCTCGGCGAGGTGCGCCAGCATGTCGCCTGCGGTCCCCTCCTGCAGCTCGACCTCGATGCCGGGGTAGGCCTCGCTGAACCCGACCAGCACGCCCGGGACGTCGATCTCCCCGGCGGGCAGCGTCGCCCCGACCCTGACCTCGCCTCGGACGAGCCCGCGGAGCTCATCGACCTCGTGGCGCAGGCCGTCGACCTGGTCCAGGACCCCACGCGCCCTTGCGGCGACGGCCTGACCCGCCTCGGTCACCGTGACCGACCGGCTGTTGCGGCTGAAGAGTTCCGTGCCGAGCTCGGCCTCAAGCCGCTTGATCTGATGCGAGAGCGCCGATTGCGCGATGTGGAGTTCGTCGGCGGCGCGGGTGAAGTGCCGATGGCGCGCGACCGCCTCGACATATCTGAGCTGACGAAGCTCCATCCGGGATCGATCGTAAATCACGATCGATCCGGTGACAACTAC
Source organism: uncultured Solirubrobacterales bacterium (assembly GCA_963825825.1). Lineage (GTDB taxonomy): Bacteria > Actinomycetota > Thermoleophilia > Solirubrobacterales > 70-9 > DASUPK01. The sequence continues at coordinate 40,560 of CAWGUT010000005.1, forward strand.
ATCTTGCATAGATCGTCGACGACGGCCATAATCCCGCTCATGGCGCAGTCGGATCGATTCCAGGTGGATCAGGGGTCGCACCGGGCAGCCGCCTGGCAGTGTCCCGTCACCCTCCGCCTCGCAACCGACTCCGACGGCGCGGCGCTCGTGCGGCTGGCTCAGCGTGATTGCCGTCCCCTCCCTCCCGGTCCTCACCTCGTCGCCGAGCGTGATGGCCGGATCGAGGCGGCGATCGCGCTGGCCAGCGCCGAGATCGTCGCCGACCCTTTCCGCCGCACGGCGGAGCTCTGCGAGCTGCTGCGCTGCCACGCCGGAGGCGTGCGGGTTCAGCCCGAGCGCTCGCCCGCCTCACCGCTCGCTCCGCGACCCAGGCTGGTGACGGCATGAGCGAGGTGACTGTCCGCGACGAGCTCCGCCCCGGCGACCTCGAGGCGATCGTGGCCCACCACAGGCACCTCTACGCCGAGGAGTACGGCGTCGACTCGCGGTTCGGTGACTTCGTGGCCGCAGCCGTGGCTCGTGCCGCGGAGCGCGGGTTTCCGAGCGAGCGCGAGGCGATCCGGATCGTCGAGCTGAACGGCGAGCACGCCGGCTCGATCGGCCTCAGCGACGAGGGCGATGGCGAGGCGGCGATCCGCTGGGTCGTCCTCAGCCCAGAGGTCAGAGGGATCGGGCTGGGCCGGCGGCTGCTCGGGGAGATGCTCGCCTTCGCCGAGGACCACGGCTACCGCCTGGTCTGGCTGGAGACCTTCAGCGACCTGCAGGCCGCGGCCCACCTCTACCGTGAGCACGGCTTCGTGGTCACCTCGGCCGACACCGCCCCGCGCTGGGGCCGTGACTCGATCACCTTCCAGCGTTACGAGCTGGAAGTGGCAGCGCGCGCCAAGCTGAGTGCGTAGAGCCCCTCGCGGTCGGTCCACCAGTCGGTCAGCTCGAGGCCGGCCTCGGCGTAGATCCCCTCCAGGCCCGGCCGGAGGAACTTGGTGGAGATCTCCGTCCGCATCTCCTCCCCGGCTCCGAACGGGACGAGCATGTCCAGCGCGGGGAAGTTCGACGACCTGGTTCGGAGAGGGAGCGCAGCCGGATGTCGACCCAGAGGTTCTCCGGATCCCAGCGCGCGACGTGCTCGAAGCAGCCGAGGTCGAAGTCGGCGCCGAGCTCCCGGTTGAGGACGGCGAGGACGTTCTTGTTGAACTCCGCAGTGACGCCCTCGCGAGTCGTTGTACGCCGCCTCGAGGATCGCCGGGTCCTTGACCAGGTCGGTCCCGAGCAGGAAGCGGTCCTCCGGGCCGAGCAGGTTCGAGATCCGCCGCAGGAAGCTCGCACGCTGGTGCGGCGCGAAGTTGCCGATCGTCCCGCCGAGCAGCGCGATCACCCTCGGGCCCTCGACCGGGACCCGCTCCAGATCGAACTCGAAGTCGCAGACCAGGCCGTGGACGTTGACCCCCTCGTACTCCGTGGCGATGGCCTCCGCGGTCTCGCGGGTGATCTCCTCCGAGATGTCGACCGGGCAGTAGGCCTCCAGGCAGCTCGCCCCCCGCATCGCGTCCAGGAGCACACGGGTCTTCCGCGCCGACCCGGACCCGAGCTCGATCAGGCTGGCGGGGCGATTGGCCGCTTCGCAGATGCTCTGCGACTCGGTCTCGAGGATCTGGCGCTCGCAGCGGGTCGGGTAGTACTCGTCGAGCTCGGTGATCTGCTCGAAGAGCTCGGAGCCGCGCTCGTCATAGAAGTAGCGGGGCGAGAGCTCCTTGAAGGGCCTGGTGAGACCGGCCCTGACGTCCGCCGCCATTCCGGACAGGGGCCCGCCCGGAGGCAGGTTCACCTCGACGGTGATGCGGTCCGTGTTGTGTCGGCGGGAGTGATGACGGCGAGTTCGCGGTTCTTGCGTCTGTCTCGGTTCGGATCAGTCGTTACTACGACTCGGCGCCCTCGGATTCATCGCGAGCACAGCGGATGCCGGAGAAGATCTGGCGGCGCATGGGCAGATCCCAGTTGCGGAAGCTGGTGCGGATCACGTCGCGACGGGTCGCCCACGCCCCGCCGCGGAGCACCTTGTGCTCGTCGCCGAAGAAGACCTCCGAGTACTCGGGGTAGGGGAAGGCCTCGAAGCCGGGATAGGCGGTGAAGCTCGAGCTCGTCCATTCCCAGACGTCGCCGAGCATCTGGACGGCGCCGGAGGACGAGGCGGCGTCGGCGTAGGCGCCGGCGGGCGCGGGGCCGAAGGAGAACTGGTCGAGGTTGGCGCGCTCGCGGCTCGCGCCCTGCCGCGGCGGCCTCCCACTCCGGCTCGCTGGGCAGCCGCTTGCCCGCCCAGCGCGCGAAGGCGTCGGCCTCGTCCCAGGAGACGTGGATCGACCGGCAGCCGCGGGTCGACTTCCTGCGGTGCGGCCCATCGCAGTCGCGGACCCAGCCGCCCTCACCGTCTCGCTCCCAGTACATCGGCGGCTCGGCGCCGGTCTCCTCCAGGTAGGTGATGTAGTCGGCGTTGGTCACGGGATGTGCGGTCGATCCAGAAGGGCTCGAGCTCGACCCGATGGCGGGGGCGCTCGTTGTCGTACGCGAAACCAACGGCCGGCGCGCCGATCTCGTGAGATCCACCCTCGACCAGGACCATCTCGGGGCCCTCGGCGACCGCCTCGGCCGGCGGGCCCGCGGTCGACCTCGACGGGCTCGTAGGACTCGACCATCTGGAGCAGCTGCAGCATGGTCTCGTTGTGCTGGTACTCGTGGGCGAGCAGCATCTCGTAGACGAAGCCGTCCGCCAGCAGGGGATCCTCGGGATCGAGCTCGATCCCGTCGAGGACCTCGAGCGTCCGCTCGCGGACCTGCTCCATGTAGGGGCGGACCTCGTCGGCTCGCAGGATCGGCAGCTCGCCGCGGATCTTGCGCGGCTGCTCGATCGCGTCGTAGAGCTCGCCCAGGTCGCCGCGGAGAGGCTCGCGGCCGCCGATCCGCTGGACGAGCCAGAGCTCCTCGAAGTTGGCGATGTGCCCGAGGTCCCAGATCAGCGGGCTGAGGATCGGGTCGTAGACCCGGTTGAGCTGCTCCTCCGTGAGCGGCTCGATCAGCTTGAGGGTGTGGCGGCGCGCCTCCTCCAGACGCCCGGCCAGCTCGGCCTTGCGGTCGGAAGCGGGACGAGCGCCACCCTCGGTGGTGGGTGCTGCAACCTCCGCGATCGGTCAAGACTACCGAGACGGGATGGCTCCGCCGGCTGCGGTTTCGTGAACGTCTTCGTTAGGGTGCCGCGCCGATGAAGATCGAGGGGGCAAGCGCGCTGGTCGCAGGCGGCGCCTCGGGGCTCGGGGCGGCGACCGCCCGCGCGCTGCACGAGCGGGGCGCCTCGGTCGTGATCGCCGACATGAACGCCGAGAAGGGCGAGGCGCTCGCCTCCGAGCTCGGCGAGAACGCCGCCTTCATGGAGGCGAACGTGATGGAGCCGGAGCCGGTGCAGGCGGCGGTCGATGCCGCCGCGGACGCGCCGGGCGGGCTGCGGATCTCGGTCTGCTGCGCCGGCATCGGCTGGGCTCAGCGGACCGCCTCCAAGCAGGGGCCGCACGACCTGGAGATCTTCCACAACGTGATCAAGGTCAACCTGGTCGGGACCTTCAACGTGCTCCGCCTCGCCTGCGCGGCGATGTCGGACAACGAGCCCGACGACGAGGGCGAGCGCGGCGTCTGCATCAACACCGCCTCGATCGCCGCCTGGGACGGGCAGATCGGCCAGGTCGCCTACTCGGCCTCGAAGGGCGGCGTCGTCGGCCTCACACTGCCGGCCGCCCGCGACATGGCCGGCCGCGGCATCCGGGTGAACACGATCGCCCCGGGCCTCTTCGACACGCCGCTGCTCGGCGCGCTGCCCGAGGAGCAGCGCCAGGCGCTCGGCGCGGGCATCCCCTTCCCGTCGCGCCTCGGCCGGCCCGAGGAGTACGGCCAGCTCGCCTGCCAGATCGTCTCCAACACGATGCTGAACGGCGAGGCGATCCGGCTCGACGGCGCGCTGCGGATGCCGCCGCGCTAGTCGGTTCCGTCGTACTCCGGGTCGAAGTAGACCCGCTTCCGCCACGGCGGGCTGATCGCGAACGAGTAGCGGTCGCGGTCCGGCAGCGTCTCGAGCGGGATCAGCGCGAGTCGCCCGGTCTTTCGTGCTTCTGGCGAACGTCCGGGAGAAAGGCAGCCGGATCCAGGACCTCGTCGGGGGGCGCAGCGGCCGTCCCGCGTGGCTGCCGCCCGAGATGTAGTAGCGGTCGCCATCGGGCTGCCAGCCGTTGTACCCGTGATGCGAGGTTGCTCGCGCGAAGGTCCCGCCGGGCCCGATCGCGCACCTGGTAGCCCTCCCAGTCATCCGGGTGGAACGTCGGAGTGGCCGAGCGCAGTGCTCAGCCGGCGGATCGGGCCCTTCAGCGGGGTGACTCCCTCAGCCGTCGCGCTGCCCGGGTAGTAGAGCCAGTACTGGAGGTAGAGGTTGCCGCGCCGCGGGCCCGGAGCAGACGCCGCCCCACGACCTCGGTGCTCGCGACGTGCCCGGAGCGGCAGTCGATCGCGTGGGTGAAGGCGACCGACCCGCAGGCCCTGGCTCGTCCGGGTGACCGCGCCGCTCTCCGGACCCTCGGCGCACGCATCCGATCGGCAGGCGCGGAAGTCGACCGGCAGCGTCCGTCATCCCGTCCTCGTAGAGCAGCGCCGGCGCGTGGTCGCGCAGCAGCGCGGCGACCTCGGCGCCGTTCGCCGCCCGCAGCCGCGGCTCGTTCGTGCAGTCCTCGGTGAGCCGGACCGCGCAGACGAGCCGCTCGCCGATCTCGTGAGCGAGCGCGATCCCCGGCAGGCGCAGTCCGACCAGCCAGGCCAGGGCGCCGAGGGCCGTCGAGACGAGCGCGATCAGGGCGATCCACTCGACCGTCCCCTGGCCCGATCTGGCTCGGCCACACTCGAGCGAAGCTAGGTGCAGCCGTGGGTCGGAAGGCTCGCGGAAGTGACGAGACCCTCGCCGGGCGGTGCCAGATCCCGTGCTAGGGTCGCGCCGTGGACGCGCGAGACCGGAAGAGGAAGGGGCGCGAGGTTCTGGATCACCGTCGTGGCGATCGTCCTCGCCGCCATCTTCATCCTCCAGAACTCCCAGAAGGTGGAGGTGAAGTTCTTCTTCTCGACCACCACCACCCCGCTGATCTTCGCCCTGCTGCTCGCCGCAGTGCTCGGCTTCGTCATCGGCCTGGGGCTGCCGCGCTTCCGCCGCCACGACAAGGACTGAACAGCCGAGGTTGGGCGGAGCGCGCGATCAGCGCGACGCGGCTCGCAGCTCCTCATCACAGCTCCTCGACCTGCGCCGCGATGTCGGAGGCCGCGCCCTTGGCGTCGGCGAACAGCATCGAGGTCTTGTCCTCGTAGAAGAGGTCGTTGTCGATCCCGGCGAAGCCCGGGCTGAGGCTGCGCTTGATCACGATGACCTCCTTGGCCTCGTCGACCTCGATGATCGGCATGCCCGGCGATCGGCGAGTTCGGATCGTCCTTGGCGGCGGGGTTGGTGACGTCGTTGGCCCCGATCACCACCGCGACGTCCATCTGGGGCATCTCGGGATTGATCTCGTCCATCTCCTTGAGCTGCTCGTAGGGGACGTCCGCCTCGGCCAGCAGCACGTTCATGTGGCCGGGCATCCGCCCGGCGACCGGGTGGATCGCGTAGTTGACGTTGACGCCCCGCTTCTCGAGCTCGTTGGCGAGCTCCTTGACGGCGTGCTGGGCCTGCGCGACCGCCATGCCGTAGCCGGGGACGAAGACGACCGAGTCGGCGTAGCCGAGCTTGATCGCGGCGTCCTCGGGGCCGATCGAGTGCACCGGGCGCTCCTCCCTCTCCCCCGCTGACGCGCTCACGGCTCCGAAGCCGGAGAACAGAAGGTTGGAGATCGAGCGGTTCATCGCCCGGCTCATCTCGAGGGTGAGGATCGTTCCCGAGGACCCGACCAGCGTGCCGGCGACGATCAGGACGACGTTGTCCAGGGCGAATCCCGCCGCGGCCGCCGCGAGACCCGTGAAGGCGTTGAGCAGCGAGATCACCACCGGCATGTCGGCGCCGCCGATCGGCAGCACGAAGAGGTTGCCGAGGACCGCCGCCGCGATCAGGACCCCGATGTAGAGGCCCTGCGACGGGGAGTCGTGGTCGATGCCGAGGACGATGCATCCGGCGAGGATCGCGGCGAGGAGGAGCCCGTTGAAGATGTGCTGGCCCGGGAACTGGACCGGGCGGCTGGGGATGATCGCCTGGAGCTTGCCGAAGGCGATGTTCGATCCCCAGAAGGAGACCGAGCCGATCACGGTGGAGAACAGGATCGGGACGAAGATGTCGAGCGGGATGCTCGAGCCTCCGGCCGAGACGTGCCGGAACTCCGACCAGGAGATCAGCGCCGCGGCGCCGCCGCCCACGCCGTTGTAGAGCGCGACCATCTGCGGCATGTCGGTCATCTGCACTCGGAGGGAGGCGACCACGCCGACCGCGGTGCCGATCAGGATCCCGATCAGGATCAGGACTCCGTTGCCGATCACGTCCGTGGAGAGCGTGATCGCGATCGCGACGAGCATCCCGGCCGCGGCGATCAGGTTGCCGCGGCGGGCGGTGCGCGGGTGCGTCCCCTGCCTGATCCCGAAGATGAACAGGGAGAAGGCGACGATGTAGCAGGCGGTGACGAAGTCGCTGTTGGGCGACAGCGCAGCGAGGGGTGTCACTGACCGGCCTCCCCCGGGGTCACGGTCTCCGGCTCGGACTCCGTCTTTGGCTTCCGCTTCCTGCCGCTGAACATGCCGAGCATGCGGTCGGTGACCATGAAGCCGCCGACGATGTTGATCGTGCCGAAGGCGATCGCGATGACGCCGATGACCTTCTCCAGCGTGTCATCGGCGGAGCCGATCACGATCAGCCCGCCGAGCATGACGATGCCGTGGATCGCGTTGGTCTGCGACATCAGCGGCGTGTGCAGGGTCGTCGGCACCTTCGAGATCACCTCGAAGCCGACGAAGGCGGCCAGGACGAAGATCGTGATCTCGGTGATCAGGCTCATTGGTTGGCGGCCTCCTTGGCTCTCTCGTTGACGATCTCGCCGTCCTTGGTGAGGAGTGCGCCGGCGATGACCTCGTCCTCGGTGTCGATCTTCAGGTTGCCCTCGTCGTCGATCAGCAGCTCGACCAGGTTCTGCAGGTTCTTGGCGTAGAGGGCCGAGGCGTTGCCGGCCATCTGGCTCGGCAGGTTGGCCGGGCCGATGATCTTCACGCCGTTCTGCTCGACGGTCTCGCCCGGCTTCGAGCCCTCGACGTTGCCGCCGGTCTCGGCGGCCAGGTCGATGATCACCGAGCCCGGAGCCATGCTCTTGACCGCATCGGCGGTGATCAGCCGCGGCGCCGGCCGGCCGGGGATCTGGGCGGTGGTGATGATCACGTCCTGGCGCTTGGCGGCCTCGCCGAGCTCCTGGCGCAGCCGCTCGTTCTCCTCGTCGGTGAGCGGGCGGGCGTAGCCGCCCTCGCCCTCGGCGTCCTTGACCGCCTCGACCTCGAGGAAGCGGCCGCCGAGCGACTGGACCTGCTCCTTGACCACGGAGCGGACGTCGAAGCCGGTGACGACTCCGCCGAGGCGCTTGGCCGTCGCGATCGCCTGCAGCCCGGCGACTCCGGCGCCGAGGACGAGGACCTTGGCCGGCGGGATCGTCCCCGCCGCCGTGGTCATCATCGGGAAGAGCTTGCCCGACTCGCGCGCGGCGATCAGCACGGACATGTAGCCGCCGAGGTTGGCCTGCGAGGAGAGCGCGTCCATCGACTGCGCGCGGGTGATCCGCGGGATCGCCTCCATCGCGAAGCTGGTGACGCCCGCCTCGGCCAGCGACTTGGCGAGCTCCGGGTTGGTGAGCGGCTCGAGGAAGCCGATCAGGACCTGGCCCTGCTTCAGGCGCCCGACCTCCTCGGCGGTCGGCGGCGTGACCTTGAGCACGACGTCGGCGCCCCAGACGTCGTCGCCGACCTTCGCCCCGGCGTCCGTGTACTCGGCATCGGCGTGCGAGGCGCCCTCGCCGGCTCCCGGCTCGACGACGACGTCGATCTCCTTGGCCGTGAGCGCCTTGACCACGTCAGGGACCAGCGCCACGCGGCGCTCTCCCTCTGCGGTCTCCTTTGGAACTCCGATCTTCATCCGGTGGACGGTTGACCCTTCGCCATCAACGGCGGCCACAAAACCGCCGCCGGATCACGGACGCGGCAATCTAGTCGGTTTCGGGATCCGACCACTCCGGCAGCGAGGCCGCCTCGAATGCCTCGTCCCGGCTCACGAAGAAGCCCACGCGAGAGATCTTCCCGTCACGCACGCGGTAGAGGTAGGCGTTCTCGTCGTGGACCTCGACCCCGCTGAGACGCCCGCTGCCACCGTGCTTGGCGTAAAGGAAGATCAGCCCCTGCGCGAGCTCACGGGCCTCGGTGATCTCGAAGCGATAGTCGCGATCGAAGGTCCGGAACCAGTCCCCGAACCACTCGCCCACCGCCTCCTTGCCCTCGTAGACGCCGCGAGCGATCGACTCCGGAGCGACCACGAGCGTCACGTCGTCCGTATACAGGTCCATCGCCCGCTCGAAGTCGCGCTCGTTCGTGGCGGCGAACTGCTCGAGGACGACGTCGACGTCCGGCTTGCGACACCGGGCGGCTAGGCGGGCGAGCCCGCGCCGACCATGTCGGCGAGCTTCTCGAGCGTGGCGAGGTTCTGCTCGGCGTTGCCGTGCATCGGCGAGACGATCATCCGGTCGACGCCGGCGTCCGCGAAGCGCTTCACCCGCTCGGCGACCTCCTCCTCGGTGCCGATCATCGCCGTGGCGTCGACCAGCTCGTCGGGGATCGCGGCGTACGCCTCCTCGCGCTTGCCGTCGAGGTAGAGCGTCTGGACCTCGTCGGCGACCTCCGCGAAGCCGAAGCGGCGGGTCAGGTCGGCGTAGAAGTTCGTCTTCTTGGAGCCCATCCCGCCGAGGTAGAGCAGCAGGCCCGCCTTGACCAGGCCGCGGGCGGCGTCGAGGTCGCCGTCGATCGCGACCTGCACCGAGGGCGAGACCTGGAAGTCCTCGCGCGAGCGGCCGCCCTTCGCGAGGCCGGCCTCGATGTGCTCGCCCCAGGCGTCCTGCCACTTGTCGACGGAGAAGAAGATCGGGATCCAGCCGTCGGCGATCTCGGCTGCGAGCTCGACCGACTTCCGGCCGATCGCGCCGAGGTAGACCGGGATCTCGTTCCGGATCGGGTGAATGTTCAGCTTCAGCGCCTTGCCCTGGCCGGTCACGCCCTCTCCCTCCTTCAGCGGGAGCGTGAAGTGCTTGCCCTCGTACTCGAGCCGCCCCTCGCGGGCGACGATCTGCTTGACGATCTCGACGTACTCGCGCGTCCGGCCCCAGGGCTTCTCGTAGGGGACGCCGTACCAGCCCTCCGAGACCTGCGGCCCGGAGGGGCCGAAGCCGAAGATGAAGCGCCCGCCCGAGAGGGCGTCGATCGTGACCCCCGCCATCGCGGCGGCGGCAGGCTGGCGGGCCGGGACCTGAAGGATCGCGGCGCCGAGCTGGATCGTCTCGGTCTTCGCCGCCAGATAGGCGAGGACGCTGACCGCGTCCGAGCCGTAGGACTCGGCCGCCCAGACGGAGTCGAAGCCGAAGCGCTCGGCGGCGAGCACCATCTCCGTCGCATCCTCGCCCTGAGGGCCGATTCCCCAGTAGCCGAGGTTGAGTCCGAGCTTCAAGCCCATGTGATGAGGACCCTAGTGCCTCCTCCCTTTTTCTGGGGTGAAGAACGGCCACCTCGGCTGCCGACAACCTGGAGCAGCAGGCCGCGGTCAGCTACTGGCGTGAGCGAGCGTCAGAAAGCGTTCTGGCCGTAGCTTGCGAAATGCTTGCGCTAGGATGGACTCACGATGAGTCCGGTCCTGACGCCCACCCTGCTCGACCCGATCGCTGAGACGCTGGAGCTGACCGAGACCGAACTCGGGCGGCTATTCGGTGTGAGCCGCCAGGCCGTCGCCCAGTGGCGCGAGCGCGGCGTCCCGTCCAACCGGATGGCGAAGGTCACGACGGTCGCAGCGATCTGCGACCTCCTCGGCCACCGTCTCAAGCCCGAGCGGATCCCGGGCCTCGCGCGGCGACCGGCGGACGCCTACGACGGGCTGTCCATGCTCGAGATGATCGAGCGCGGCCGGGAGGACGAGCTGCTGACGCTGGTCCGGCGCTCATTCGACTGGGCCTCGACGGTCTGAAGTGAGGACGATCCGGCGGGGCGGGCCGTATCTGCGGGTCGCCGATCCGGGCTGGGACGACCCGCTCGACGGCAGCTTTGCGGCCCAGCGAGGGGGCCGCTGGAACCCGCCGGAGTCGTTCCCGGTCGTCTACCTCTGCCGCTCGATCGAGGTCGCTCGCGGCAACGTCTATCGCAAGCTCGCCGGACAGCCGTACGGGCCCGAGGACCTGCGGCCGGGGAACGGGCCGGTGCTCGTGCGCACCTCGGTCCCGGAGGCTCGCTACCTGAACGTGGTCACCGACGCGGGCTGCCGCGACGCGGGGCTCCCCGGGACCTATCCGCTCGACAGCCGCCGGCGGATCGTCCCTGGCGGCGCTGCCAGCCGATCGGCCTGCGCGCCTGGGAGGCGGGGCTGCCCGGCGTAGCCGCCAGGAGCGCGGCCACGGTGGGAGGGGAGAGGAGCTCGCCTACTTCGGCCGGCGCAAGCTGCGCCGCGGGGCAGTCCGCTCATTTGAAGATTGGTTCTGGCCTGACGGCCCGCTTCGCTAACAATGCGAGCGATGAGCGACCAGCGTCATCCGGGTGGGCTGTCCAGCAAGGAGGCTGCGAAGCGGCTGCGCCAGCTCGGCCCCGTCGAGGATCGGTCGAGCCGCTCGGTGGCGAGCATCGTCGCGGGCAACGTCTTCACGTTCTTCAACCTGATCATCGGCGTCTTCTTCGTCGTCATGCTCGCGCTCGGCCTCTTCGCCGATGCCCTCTTCGGCTTCATCGCCGTGATCAACAGCTACATCGGCATCCGCCAGGAGCTGAAGGCCAAGGAGACCCTCGACAACCTCGCGCTCCTGGTAGCGCCGAAGGCGAAGGCGGTGCGCGACGGGGAAGCTGGTGGAGCTGCACGCCGATGAGGTCGTCCCCGGTGACTGGATCCGAATCGAGCCCGGGGATCAGCTGGTCGCCGACGGCGAGGTGACCGAGAGCCGCGGCCTGACCCTCGACGAGTCGATGCTCACCGGCGAGGCCGACGGCGTTCGCAAGCGAACCGGGCAGCGCGCGCTCTCGGGCTCCTTCTGCATCACCGGCTCGGGCTACTACGAGGTCGACGCGGTCCGCGAGGACAGCTACGCCGAGAAGGTGGCCGGCGAGGCCAAGACGTTCCGGCACCCGCCCTCGCCGCTCCAGGACGAGGTGAATCTGGTGCTGAAGGCGAGCACCTGGCTGATGATCCCCCTCGCGGTCATCCTGATCTTTGCGCTGCAGGCGCGCAACACGCCGCTGCACGACGCGGCGCAGACGGCAACGGCCGGCCTGATCACGCTGATCCCCGAGGGACTGGTCCTGCTGATGAGCGTGACGTTGGCCGTAGCCGCCGTCCGCCTGGCACGGATGGACACCCTGGTCCAGCAGATGAGCGCGCCCGAGGCCCTCGCCGCCGTCGACACGATCTGCGTCGACAAGACCGGGACGCTCACCACCGGCGAGCTCGAGCTGGTCTCGGTCGACGTCTCCGATCCCTCGGAGGCGAGTGCGGCGCAGCAGACTCTTGCACGCTTCGCCGCCAGCTCCGGCGAGCGCAACCGGACGCTGGAGGCAATCGCGGAGACCTATCCGGGGACCGGAGAGCGGGTCCGGGCGGAGGTGCCATTCTCCTCGGAGTGGAAGTGGAGCGGCCTCACCCTCGGTCGCGGCGAGACCTTCGTCCTCGGTGCGCCAGACGTGTTGATGGCGCGCGGCTCGCTCTCCCTGCCGGTGCCACTGCAGCGCAGCCTCGAGAAGCACACCCGAAACGGCCGCCGGGTGGTGGCGTTCGGCCGCGCCTCCGGTGGGCTCCCCGACAACCCGTACTCGGACCCGCCTCCGGCGGTGACCCCGCTGGCGCTGATCGTGCTGGAGGAGACTCTGCGGCCCGACGCCCAGGAGACGATCGCCTACATGCGCGACCAGGAGATGGACCTGAAGCTGATCTCGGGCGATGCGCCGCAGACGGTGACCGCGGTCGCGTCGTCGGTCGGCATCCCGGCTGCGGCCGGGGTCGTGACCGGCGATGAGCTACCCGAGGAGCGCACGGAGCTCGGCCGGATCGCGGAGGAGAACACGATCTTCTGCCGGATCCGGCCCGAGCAGAAGAAGGCGCTCGTCTCCGCCCTGGCGGAGCGCGGTCGGTTCGTGGCGATGATCGGCGACGGAGTCAACGACGTGCCCGCGCTGAAGCGGGCGCGGATGGCCGTCGCCATGGGGTCCGGCAGCCAGATCACCAAGGGGATCGCGGACATCGTCCTGCTCAAGGACCAGTTCTCGCGCCTGCCGCGCGCGGTGTCCGAGGGGCGCCGGATCGCCCGGAACATCCACAGGCTCGGCCGGCTCTACGTCACCAAGACGATCTACGCGGCGGCCCTGATCGTGCTGGTCGCCATCCCCGGCTGGGCCTTCCCGTTCCTGCCTCGGCAGCTCACCCTGGCCGCCTTCCTCACCATCGGGATCCCGTCCTTCGTCCTGGCCCTGGCGCCCAGCGACGGGCCGCTCTACAGGGGCCGGCTGCTGCGGGCGCTCGCCGCGTTCGCGGTGCCGGCGGGGCTGGCGATCGCGGCCGCATCGCTGGCGAGCTTCTTCCTGGTCGACACGGTCTTCGGCGGCTCGCTGGAGGCGGGCCGGACCGCCGCGACCACGACGCTGGTCGTGCTCGGGCTCTGCTTCATCCTGCTGCTCGAGCGCGGCCCGGGCCGCGAGGACATCGCGATCCAGAGCTACATGCTCGCCCTCGTCGCCGCGCTCGGCGCCCTCTATGCGCTCGCCCTCGCCGTCCCGGTTGCTCGCGACTTCTTCGACCTGACGCCGATGGGCGGCGGCCAGCTCTTCCTGGCGCTGCTCTCCGCCGCCGCCGGGCTGGTGCTGGCGAGCGTCGTCTGGCGCATCCCGATCATCGAACAGCTCGAGGAGCGCCCGCCGCGACCCGACGAGGCGCCGACGGGTCCGGTGACGGCGCAGCTCAAGACCGCACCGGCCAGAGCCGTCCCGCAGACCCGACCGTCGGGGCAGAGCTGATGGCGAGCTCCGGAACAAATCGGGTTGCGCCTGGCGGCGCACCCTCGGATAACGCCCGACGCACCAAGATCGTCGCGACCGTCGGGCCGGCGAGCCGGGACCCGGAGGTCCTGCGCCAGCTGTTCGAGGCGGGCGTCGACGTCTTCCGGCTCAACTTCGCCCACGGGACGCCGGACGAGCACGCCGAGACCGTCCGCCGCATCAGGCGGACGAGCGAGGAGGTGGGCCGGGAGGTCGGGATCCTGGGCGACCTGCCAGGCCCGAAGCTCCGCCTCGGCGACCTGGAGGGTGACGTCGCGGTCCTGCACTCGGGCTCGACCGTGCGGCTGCGAGGCGAGACGAACGGGACGCCCGGCAACGCCGAGCTGCTCACGGTGCAGTGGGACGGTTTCGCCAAGGCGGTCTCCGAGGGAGACCCCGTGTTCCTCGCCGATGGCCGGGTGCGGCTGAAGGTCGTCTCGGTATCCGACGGCGACGTGATCTGCGAGGTCGAGGCCGGCGGCGCAGTCAGCTCCCATCAGGGTGTGAACCTGCCCGGCGCGGACGCGGACCTGCCGGATACGCGAGTCTCGGATGAGCCCTGGATCGATTTCGCGTGCGAGAACGGGATCGACCTGCTCGCCGTGTCGTTCGTCCGCAGGCCCTCCGATCTCGAGAAGGTCGAGGCCCACATGAAGGAGCGCGGCGCCGACATCCCGCTGATCGCCAAGATCGAGAAGCCGCAGGCCGCCGAGCGGGCGGAGGAGATCATCGAGGAGGCGGGCAGCGGGATCATGATCGCCCGCGGGGACCTGGGCGTCGAGCTGCCGATCGAGGAGGTCCCCGGAGCCCAGAAGCGGTTGATCGCACTCGCCGGACGCGCCTCGAAGCCGTCGATCACCGCGACCCAGATGCTGGCGACGATGGTGCGTGCGTCGCGGCCGACCCGCGCCGAGGTGACGGACGTCGCGAACGCGATCTATGACGGCACGGACGCAGTGATGCTCTCGGAGGAGACGGCTATCGGCGACCACCCCGTCGAGGCCGTGCGGGTGATGGACCGGATCGCGCGCGTGACCGAGCCGCACCTCAAGTACGGCGAGCTGGTCTTCACGCGGGTCGAGGAGCACGAGCACGACATCGCCGAGACCGTCGCCCAGGTGGCCGTGGCTGCCTGTTACCGGCTCGGCCTGAAGGCGATCGTCTGCCCGACCTCCTCCGGGCGAACCGCGCGGCTGATCTCCGCGCACCGCCCGCGGGTTCCCGTGCTGGCGGTCTCGCAGCGACTCGAGACGGTGCGGCGCATGAACCTGCTCTTCGGGATCAGCTCCACTCAGGCTGAGGACTGGACCAGCATCCGCAAGCTGCTCGACGACTGCGCGACGCTCGCCCGCGAGCAGGGCATCGCAGAGTCGGGCGACCTGGTCGCGATCACGGCGGGGCTGCCGGCGCAGGGCGTCGGCACGAATCTCTTCGAGATCCACCGCGTGCCGTAGCGAGGGCCTGTCAGCTCAGGGCGTCGCGCGCCTGCGCGGTGTCGCCGAAGAACTCGGCGTCGGTGAGCTTGCCGTCCTGGACCTTGTAGAGCCAGACCGAGCGGCCGCTGAGGTCGTTGCCCGACTTGGTCTTGCCCACTCCCTCGACAACCACGACGACCGTCTCGCCGTCGTCGGCTTCGAGGAAGGCGGTGGGCCTCGGGTCGACCGACTCGAAGTTGGACAGGAACTTCCCGATCATCTCCTTGAAGCCCTCCGGCCCCGTGTAGGTGCCGCCCCAGGGCAACGTGTCGGGGATCCTGATCTCGGCGCTCTCGTCGGTGGTCGAGACTGCTCCGTCCAGGTCGCCCTTGGCGAAGTCGTCCCAACGCTCCTTGACGGCGTCTGCGTTCTCTCCCATCTCAATCTCCTCCTCTAGTAGCGTCCCCGCTACACCGACCGTAACTCCCCTGCGGCTCGGCGCAAGGGCAGGAGGAGCGGGGGTTTCGCGCCGAACTCCGGGCGGATGGCCCTCCCGCTCGGCTCACTCGGCGGCAGCCTCTTCGATCTCCACCTTGGGATCGACGAGAAGATCTTCCGCTCGCTGCTCGTCTTCGCCTTCCTGGCCGTGGCGCTGCGACTGGGAGGCAAGCGCGAGCTGGCGCAGATCAACGTGCTTGATCTGGCTGTCCTCTTGCTCGCCTCGAATGCCCTCCAGAACGCGCTGATCGGCAACGACAGCACGGTCACCGGAGGGGTGATCGGCGCCGGGACGCTCTTCGTGGCCAACTACCTGTTCGTCCGCCTCACGTTCCGCAGCACGCGGGCGCGCCGCATCCTGGAGGGGACGCCGAGTGTCCTGCTTCGGAACGGCGAGCCGGTCAAAAAGAACATGAACAAGGAGGCCATCAGCATGGCTGAGCTCGTCGACATCGCGCTCGAGCACGGCTTCACGGACCTCCACCACGTCGGACTGATCGTGATCGAGACCAGCGGCCAGTTCGTCTGTCTCGGCCCGGAGCAGGCGCGGAAGCTGCGGCCGGAGATGCTCGAGCAGCCGGGCTAGCGGCTAGTCGCCCGGCGGGTAGTCGCCCGGCGCCGGCCGCTCGGCGCGCGGGTCGCGGCCGGGCAGCACGAACTGGGTGACGATCAGGTTGGCGACGGGTTTCGGCGCCCTTGCGGATCTTCGCCTCGATCACGGCTGTGCTCCGTCCGACGTGGAGTGGGCGGGCTTCGCAGACCAGCTCGTCGCCCAGGACCCCGGCGGCGAAGACGTTGAGCTTGAGCTCGATGGTCGTGAAGTCGTGGTTGGGCGGCAGCGCGCGGAAGGTCGCCCACGCGGCGACCGAATCCCCGAACGCGGTCCAGACTCCGCCGTGGACGAAGCCGCCCGGATGCAGATGGCGCTTGTCCACGACCATCCGCCCGGTCGAGACGTCATCCGCGATCTCGACCGGCTCGATCGCCATGTCGCCCGGGAAGGTTCCGGGCAGCCAGGTCTTGATGTTCTCGGCGGTGATCTCGGGGTTCATCGACGCGGGAGCGTATTGAGCCGTCTGGGCTACAGGTCCTTGAGCGCGTAGAAGAAAGCCTCGGAGAAGGTGGGATAGGGCTGGATCGTCTGGCGCAGCACCTCGACCGGGATCTCGGCCTTGATCGCCAGGGTGGCCTGCTGCAGCCACTCCCCCGCCTCCGGTCCCACGGCGTGGGCGCCGATCAGCTTGTTGCCGTCCGAGACGACGGTGAGGAAGCCGGGGTGCTTGTCGTACTCGCGGGAATAGGTGGACGTGCGGGAGATCGACTCGAGCTGCGCCGTGCCCGAGGAGGGGCCGTCCTGCTCTCCCACCGCGGCGATCTGCGGGTCGGTGAAGACGACGCGAGGAACGGCGCGGTAATCCGCGACGACGTCCCGGCCGAGGATGTCGGCGGCGGCGACACGGCCCTGGTACTTGCCGACGTGGGTGAACGGCCAGATCCCGGTGACGTCGCCGATCGCCCAGACGCCGTCGGCGGCGCGCATCCGCTCGTCGACCTCGATCCCCTTTTCGGCGCCGTCGGGATCGATCCCGGCGGAGTCGAGGCCGAAGCCGTGGACCCGCGGCTTGCGCCCGGTCGCGACCAGAAGCTCGTTGCCGCGGAGCTCGGTGCCGTCCTCGAAGGAGAGCGAGTAGCCGTCGCCACGTGGCTCGGCGGAGCTCGCCTTGACCCCGAGACGCAGCTCGATTCCCTCCGCGCTCAGGGCCTCGGCCAGCGCCTCGCCGAGGGCGGGTGCCTCGTTCGGGAGCAGGCGGTCCTCGCCCTCGGCGATCGCCACCGAGGCGCCCAGCCGGAGAGGGCCTGGCCGAGCTCCACCCCGACGGGTCCGCCGCCGAGGACGATCAGGCGCTGCGGGATCTCCGTCAGCGAGGTGGCCTCGCGGTTGGTCCAGACGTCGTCGAGCTCGTCGAAGCCCGTCGATCGGCGGGATCACGGGGTCCGATCCGGTCGCGACGATCAGCCGCTCGGTCTCGAGCAGCTTCCCGTCGATCTCGACCTCGCCCGGCCCGTTGATGCGGGCATCCCCCCGGCGGAGCTCGACCCCGTTGTCGGTCGAGCGTCTCCGCCGGATGGGAGTCGTCCCAATCGGAGACCTGGAAGTTCCGCCAGGCAAGTGCCTCCTTCACGTTGATCGGCCCGGAGATGGCCTCGCGGGCGCCCGGCGCCTGCCTCGCCTCCGAGAGGACCTCGCCCGGCCGAAGCAGCGTCTTCGAGGGGATGCAGGCCCAGTAGCCGCACTCGCCGGCGACGAGCTCGCGCTCGCAGATGGCGACCTTCATACCGCCGGCCGCCAGATCCTCCGCGCACACCTCGCCGGCGACCCCGGCGCCGATCACGATTGCGTCGTAGCGCTCAGCCATCTGGACGATCGAGCCCGAAGTCGCCGAAGGGCTCGTCCCGCTCGCGGACGGCCTGCTTGAACCCGGCCTCGGCGGCGCGTCGCTGGAAGGCGAAGCCCTCGGGGGTGTGCCGGGCGATGCCGTCGAAGAAGACGCCGAGCTCCTGGGTCGCCTGCAGGCCCTGCGCGTAGAGCGCCTGGTTGATGAGCAGCTTGTGCATGACGAGCTGGTTGATCGGTACCCGGGCGATCCGATCGAGAAGCGCCTCGAAGCGCTCGTCGAGCTCGGCGGCCGGCGCCGCCTCCGCCGCCAGGCCCCACTCGACCGCGGTGGTCCCGTCGATCGAGTCGCCGGTGAGCAGCAGGCGCTTGGCGCGCGGCGGGTCCGACCCGGAAGGCCCAGAGCGCGCTGGTCGGGACCCCCCAGACGCGGGCGGGCGGGTAGCCGATCTTGGCGCGGTCCTCGGCGACGATCAGGTCGGAGCAGAGCGCCATGTCGGTGCCGCCGGCGACGCAGTAGCCGTGCACCTTGGCGACGGTCGGCTTGTCGGAGTGGAAGAGGCTCATGAAGCCGCGCAGGTTGCGGCTCATCATCTGGTAGTCGAGGACGGGGTCCCAGGTGCCCTCCGGGTCGTGGTTGCGGGCCTGGACCATCGGGTCGAGCGGAGAACCCTTTGGCGCGTCGGGGCTCGCGACGCCCTCCATGTTTCCCTCGGCCGAGGCGACCAGGTCATAGCCGCCGCAGAAGCCGGAGCCGTTGCCGGCCAGCGCGATCACGTGGACCTCGGGGTCGAGGTTGGCGCGCTCGACGCAGTCGGCGAGCTCGCGCGGCATCTCCAGGGTGATCCCGTTGCCGCGCTCCGGCCGGTTCAGGGTGATCCGGGCGATCCGCCCGGTCACCTCGTAGGTCAGCGTCTCCAGCGTTTCGATGCGTGGATTCAATCAGCGCCGATGAGTCGGCCCCGGCTTCGCGGTCGCTAATGGCGAAGATGTCCACGGTGGCGAAGGCGAACTACACGACGATCGAGGTCGCGGGCCGGGAGGTAAGCTCTCGAACCCGGACAAGGTCTTCTTCCCGAAGCCGGGGTTCACCAAGCTCGACCTGGCCGAGTACTACATCGCCGTCGAGGAGGCGGCCGTCAACCAGCTGCGCGAGCGGCCCGGGACGATGAAGCGCTTCGTCGACGGCGATCGGCGGCGAGTTCTTCTTCCAGAAGCGGGTGCCGAAGGGCGCGCCCGACTGGCTGCAGACCGCCACCTTCACCTTCCCGAGCGGGCGGACCGCGACCGAGCTGGTCGCGAACGACGCCGCGCATCTCGTCTGGGCGGTCAACCTCGGGGTCGTCGACTTCAACCCCCATCCGGTGCGGCGCTCCGACCTCGACTGTCCCGACGAGCTCCGCGTCGACCTCGACCCGATGCCCGGGGTTCGCTGGAACACGGTGCGCAAGGTGGCGATGTGCGTCAAGGAGGTGCTCGAGGAGCACGGTCTGGTCGGCTATCCGAAGACCTCGGGCTCGCGCGGCATCCACGTCAACGTCCGGATCGAGCCGCGCTGGGACTACGTCGAGGTCCGCCGCGCCGCGCTGGCGCTGGCGCGCGAGGTCGAGCGGCGCCTGCCGCGGAACGCGACCAGCAAGTGGTGGAAGGAGGAGCGCCACGGCGTCTTCGTCGACTACAACCAGAACGCGCGCGACCGCACGATCGCCTCGGGCTATTCGGTCCGGCCGGTCCGGACGCGCGGGTCTGCTGCCCGCTCGACTGGAGCGAGGTCCCGGACGTCGATCCGGCGGAGCTTCGCCTCGACACCGTGCCGAACCGGCTGAGGAAGAAGGGCGACCCGGCGGCGGACATCGACCGAAGCGCGGGGTCGCTCGACCAGCTGCTCGACCTCGCCCGCCGCGACGAGGAGGGCGGCCTCGGCGACGCGCCCTGGCCGCCGCACTTCGCGAAGCAGCGCGGCGAGCCGAAGCGGGTGCAGCCGAGCCGGGCGAAGAGGGCGAGAGCAGGGACCAAAAACCGGCAATGAAGGGAGCCTGACCGGGGCGAATCGCGGGTCCGTCCTGCTTAGTGGTCGTGTCACGACCACAGGAGAGGACAGTCGAGCAGAAGGTCTGGTGCGAATTGCCTCGGCGGCCCACGGAGTAGTGACCCGCGCGGAGCTCCTCGCGAGCGGGGATCACCAAGGCCGAGATCAAGTCTCGAATCGCGAGCCGGTACCTGATCCGTCTTCATCGCGGCGTCTTTTGTGTCGGCCACCGGCCGCCGAGCGTGGAAGCGCGCTACATGGCAGCGGTCAAGGCTTGTGGGGAAGGGTCCCTCCTCGCCGGGCGCGCGGCCGCGCATCTCATTGGCCTCCTGAGGCGGCCCTCCTTCATTGCCCGAAGTTCTTGCTCCAAACCAACGCAGCGATCACAGGAGTGAGGACCCATCGCGTTCGCCGGAGCGAGCTGACCGATGGCACGCGCTGGCGCGGGATCCCGGTCACAACGGTCCCCCGCACCCTCGTCGACCTCGCCGGGGTGCTGCCCGAGGATGAACTAGCCCGCGCCGTCCACGAAGCCGAGGTCGGCACCACACCAACCCTGAGACAGGTTGAGCAGGTGCTGAGCCGCCGCCACAACTGGCCTGGGGCGCACAAGCTGAGGCGGGTTCTGTGGGGAGAAGTACCGGTCAGCTTGAGCCGGCTCGAGTCGCGCTTTCTCGAGCGTCTGCGGGACGCCAGGCTGCCGCTGCCCGAGACCAATCAGCCAGCGGGCCAGAGGCGGGTTGACTGCCGCTGGCCCACTCACCCGCTGACCGTCGAACTGGACAGCTACCGCTACCA